>NZ_JAHUTT010000055.1 GCF_019209865.1 Shewanella sp. NIFS-20-20
GATATGAGTACGCGCCAAAGCTTCTGAAAGTTGCATAAAAAAATCCGATGACAAGGGGTCATCGGATTTTGATCCTTTCAGTGAGATCGTCAAGCGATCTGTCTTAACTGATCGGCATTAGGCGTTAGCCGGTTTTTATTCAGCGATAAATTAGCCTTGCTGTTCGCGAGCAATGGCGCGATAAGCAATATCGGTACGGAAATAAACATCGTCCCAGTGAATGGTTTCGACTAACTGATAGGCGGCGCGCTGCGCGTCAGTGACTGTGTTGCCAAGCGCGGTTGCACATAATACCCGGCCACCTTGGGTCAGTACGTGGCCATTGGCTAGCTCAGTGCCAGCATGGAAAACCTTAGCATCGTCATTGCCTAAACTTAGACCGTCAATGACATCTCCCTTGCGGTAGGCGTCTGGATAACCGCCGGCGGCTAACACGACGCCAACGGCGGCGCGGCTATCGTATTTCGCCGTTACCGTATCGAGTTCGCCACGGGTGGCGGCTAAGCATAATTGCACAAGATCAGACTGTAAGCGCATCATGATTGGCTGGGTTTCGGGGTCGCCAAAACGGCAATTATATTCCAGTACCTTGGCGCTGCCATCGGCGGCGATCATTAGGCCTGCATATAAGAAACCGGTATAGACATTGCCTTCGGCGGCCATGCCATCAACGGTGGGGCGAATAACGTTAGCCATGGTCCAGTCATGCACCGCTTGCGTGACGACAGGTGCAGGCGAATAGGCGCCCATGCCCCCAGTGTTGGGGCCATTGTCGCCGTTATCTCGCGCCTTGTGATCTTGGCTGGTGGCCATGGGCAGAATATTGTGGCCATCGACCATGACGATAAAGCTGGCTTCTTCTCCACTGAGAAACTCTTCGATGACGACTCGCGAGCCGGCATCGCCAAACTTGTTACCCGCCAGCATATCGTCGATGGCGGCATCGGCTTCGGCTTGATCTTGGGCAATAATCACCCCTTTACCTGCCGCCAGTCCGTCGGCTTTAATTACCACGGGATAACCTGTGCTGCTGGTTAATTCGCGCACATAAGCTTTGGCATCACTGATGTCGGTGCAGTTTTTATAACCGGCAGTAGGAATATGGTGGCGCGCCAGAAAATCTTTAGTAAAGGCTTTGGAACCTTCGAGTTGGGCGGCGGCCTGAGTCGGGCCGAAAATTGCTAAGCCGGCGGCATTAAAGGCATCAACAACACCTAACACCAAGGGGGCTTCAGGGCCAACAATGGTGAGCTCGATTTGATGGCTCTTGGCAAACGCCAGTAAGGCTGGGATATCGGTAGCGCTGATGGCGACGTTTTCGATATTAGGCTCTAAGGCAGTACCGGCGTTACCGGGGGCGACGAAGACAGTGTCTACTTGCGGCGATTGAGCGGCTTTCCAGGCTAAGGCATGCTCGCGGCCACCGCCACCAATGATCAATACTTTCATGGTTACACTCCCACAAATCGAAATGAATAAGGCCCTAAATGCTAGGGCCAAAGCTGTAGATTAGTTAACTGCTATTAATGTCGGAAATGACGCATGCCGGTAAATACCATGGCCATACCGTGTTCATCCGCGGCCGCGATAATCTCGTGGTCTCGCATCGATCCTCCCGGCTGGATAATGCAGCTAATTCCGGCCGCTGCCGCGGCATCGATACCATCTCGGAAAGGGAAGAAGGCGTCTGAGGCCATCACAGAGTTAACCACTTGCAGTCCTTCATCGGCGGCTTTAATCCCGGCAATTTTGGCGCTGTAGACTCGGCTCATTTGGCCGGCACCTACACCAATGGTCATGCCGTCTTTGGCGTAGACGATGGCGTTAGATTTAACGAATTTGGCGACCTTCCAGCAGAAGAGCAAGTCGTTTAATTCACTTGCCGTTGGTTGGCGTTTAGAGACAATCTTGATGTCATCGATCCCAATCTGGCCTTGATCTCGGTCTTGCACCAAGAGGCCGCCATTGACACGCTTATAATCAAGGCTTTGGGTTTTGTGTTGCCATTGACCACATTCAAGCAGGCGAACATTGGCTTTAGCTGCCACAACGTCGCGCGCCGCTTGGCTCACGCTAGGGGCAATAATCACTTCCACAAACTGGCGCTCGACAATAGCGCTGGCGGTGGCGGCATCTAATTCACCATTGAAGGCGATAATACCGCCAAAGGCGGAGGTGGGATCGGTTTGATAGGCGCGGTTGTAGGCGTCGAGCAAATCTTTGCCTAAAGCAACACCGCAAGGATTGGCGTGTTTAACAATAACGCATGCGGGCTGATCAAACTCTTTGACGCACTCTAGGGCGGCATCAGTATCGGCGATGTTGTTGTACGACAACGCCTTGCCTTGTAATTGTATCGCGGTCGCGACCGAGGCTTCATCGATGTGAGTGTCTACATAGAAGGCGGCGGCTTGATGGCTGTTTTCGCCATAGCGCAGATCTTGTTTTTTGACCCATTGGCGATTGTAAGTGCGTGGGAAGCGAGACTCAGCGGTACACTCATCTTGGCTATGTGCCGGCACCATGGTGCCAAAATAGTTGGCGATCATCCCATCATAGGCGGCGGTGTGTTCAAAGGCGGCAATGGCCAAGTCGAATCGGGTTTCTAGGGTGGTGCTACCTTGGTTCGCCAGCATTTCAGCAATGACACGATCATAATCATGAGCGTTGACGACTATGGTAGTGTCTTTGTGGTTTTTGGCGGTAGAGCGCACCATGGTTGGGCCACCAATATCGATATTTTCCACGGCATCAGCCAAGGTACAGCCGGCGTTGGCAACTGTGTCAGCAAAGGGATACAGGTTAACGGCTACTAAATCGATGGCTTGGATCTGCTGCTGTTCCATCACTTGCTCATCAATGCCGCGGCGAGCCAAAATGCCACCGTGAACCTTGGGATGAAGGGTTTTAACGCGACCATCCATAATTTCAGGGTGGCCTGTGTAGTCAGACACTTCAATCACAGGAATGTCATTATCGGCCAATAAGCGGGCGGTGCCGCCGGTCGACAGCAATTCTACGCCTTGAGCATGTAACGCCTTGGCGAATTCGAGGATACCAGTTTTGTCAGAAACGCTAAGCAGCGCGCGGCGAATGGGTCTGTGAGTCGTCATCTAGGTACAGGGTCCAGTGTTATTAGCTTTATGGGCGAGGCATTCACTTGAGCTGTGAATATCAAGGTTCTTTGGCAACACCACCGCATCGATGGTGTTGCAAAAGCGCCCTGATGTGCGGCGATAGGCTTGGTTGTCGCGCCCGTATGAAACAAGCGAGTTAAGCAATATCGTGCCGTTCGGGTCTCTGTGGCGCGTATTTTATATCAAGAGCCTTATGCTGAGGGTTTTTATGTGTAATTTCACAATATTGATATGCGAACAGATAAAAAACAAAATGATCCTTGACCTTGTATCTAACTCCAAGGTTTATACTCAGGATTGCAACGACCAGCGTGGGTAAGAAAATGTATAAGATTGGAGAATTGGCCAGCCTCTGCCACATTAAAACAGATACCTTGAGGTTCTACGAAAAGCATGGCTTGCTCACGCCTAGTGAGCGTTCTGAGGCTGGCTATCGACTCTATACGGCTCAAGATGCTGAGCGGTTACAGTTTATTTTGCGCGCCAAAGCCGTTGGCTTTAGCTTGTCGGAGATAAACGAGTTGCTGTCGATTGATTTGGATCGTTCGCACTGGCAGTGCGTTGACGTGAAAGCGGTGGTGGATACTAAGTTGGCTCAAGTGACCGCTAAAATTCAAGAGTTACAACACTTTAAAGACTCACTCAACAAACTTTCTGAGTCTTGCTGTGGTGGTCCAGAAAGTGCTGAGTGCTGCTCAATCTTAGAGGCATTAGAATCGGCCACCGGTGAAATCAAACCCGAAAACCATGGTGACTGTGAGCATGATTGCCACCCAGTAGCCATTAAGACCCAAGAGGCTTGAGATGTTATTTGAGAATTTTTTACACCTCTTTTTAGAGTCGGCCCCTTGGCTGTTATTAGGCTTGATATTGGCCGGGTTGCTCAGTGTGTTTGTGCCCATGAGTTGGATGCATCAACAACTGGGGGGCCATGGCCTTAAAGCGACCATTAAGGCCGCCTTGTTAGGGGCGCCTTTACCCTTGTGTTCTTGCGGGGTAATTCCTGCCGCCGTCGGCTTACGACGTGCGGGTGCCTCTAAAGCCGCGACCACCTCATTTTTGGTGTCGACCCCAGAAACCGGGGTAGATTCTGTCAGTGTTTCTTACGTATTGCTCGGGCCTTTTATGGCGATAGTGCGGCCGCTAGCGGCAGTGATCAGTGCTATCGTCGCTGGCATGTTAGTCGGGCGCGATGATGAGTCGCCGCTCCCCTCTGCACCGACAGCGAGTAATGCCGCGAAACCGGTGCCGACCTTTACCAAGGTGGAGACGACTAATCGCCAGCTATTGACGGCGCCATCAGTCCCTGCGTCATCTTGTTGCTCGCCTGCCGCCAATGCCGTCGCGCCTCAGGTGGCGAGCTGCTGTCATAGCCAAAGTGCGCCGCAATCTGCCAAAATAAAGCCGGCTCAGGTAGCGCAAGGCCAAGCTGGCGGCTGCTGCAGTAGTGCGAGCGATACTGTCACGCCGCCACTGTCAGTCTTCGATAAGGTGATGAAGGGCTTAACATATGCTGCGACCGACTTGGTGCGCGATACCACCTTGTGGTTATTAGTGGGCTTATTCTTTGCCGCTTTAGTACAAACTTATGTGCCTGCCGACTTCTTGATGAAATGGGGGGATGGTGTGCTCGCCATGTTAGTGATGATGTTAGTGTCAGTGCCTATGTATATCTGCGCAACGGCATCGACTCCCATCGCCGCTGGTTTATTATTAGCAGGGATCTCTCCCGGAGCCGTCTTAGTGTTTATGCTGGCGGGACCGGCCACCAATATCGCCACCTTAGGGGTAGTCGTTAAAGAGCTGGGCAAACGGGCTTTATACGCCTATCTCGGCGGGGTGTTAGGCGTCGCGTTAGTGTCGGGTATCTTGGTAAATTATGTGGTTGAACGCTTTGGCATTGAAGTGATGCCACAAATTGGCGAACAGCATCAGTTGTTGCCTGAATGGTTAGTGGCTGCCAGTGGCTTATTGCTCGGTGGCTTGATGTTACGGGTGTTATGGCAAAAACTGCCATTTACCAATAATCATAAAGATTGTTGCTCTTAAGCTGAGATCCCCCGCGATGAATGGCGCCTCCCGAGTGAGGCGCCTTTTTATTGGTTGAAAAATAGACTTGAGTTCACGCCTTGGCTGTGGTCACTTAGGGCATCTCTAATAAAAACATAAGGAAACATCATGGAATGGCTCATTGTCGGGGTATTGATTTGGTCCGTAGTTCATCTGTCGCTCGCGCTCGCCCCTAAGGTCACTGCCGGGCTCAAGCAATCCTTAGGTGCGGCTCTGTTTAAGGCAATCTTTGCGGGACTCATTTTGCTTGGCTTGGCCTGTATTGTGTTTGGCTGGCGCGCGAGCCGACCTGAGCTGCTGTGGTATTTCTCATGGGCGCCTCATGCAACATCGTTACTGATGCTGGTGGCGTTTATTGTGTTTGGTACTGCCATGTACCCCTCGCGATTGCAACGGTTCGTGCGCCATCCGATGCTAACCGCAGTGATCATTTGGTCTGGCGCCCATTTATTGGCCAATGGTGACAGCCGTTCTGTGATCTTATTTGGTGGGCTCGGCTTGTGGGCCATATTAGACATTATTTTGATTAATCGTCGCGATGGCAAACCAGCAGTAAAAGCGCCCGGAAGCTGGTTGCGTGAAGTGCGGGGCTTGGTGATTTCATTAGTGATATTTGTGGCGGTGGTTTTTTTACATCCTTACTTTGCCGGGGTTTCGGTAGCCGGATAAGTCACTGCGCCGCCGCATCGGTGTTGCTGCTGATATAGCCAATGGGTTTTGGTGCTATTGATGGGCCCTTGCCACGCGCTCATAGTGGCGAGGGTCTCTAGGATTAAATAGGCAGATTGCAGGGTTTCGGTATCTAGTTTGTGATGCTTGTTGTTAATTTTAAATGAGATTTCACTGAGGAGCGGCGGGTGATTATTTCCTAGGCTCCACAAGGTTAGGCTAAATTTGAGGCGATGTTTGCCTAAGGGCAATACCGGCCCTTGATACACTGACTGTTGTAATCCTGTCTGCGTGATGGGCAATAAGGCGAGCTCGGCGGCATCCCTAATCGCTGCAATGCGTCCGAGGGCAGGAAATTGTTGGATAAGCTCCGCAATAGTTGCGGGCATTTTTTGTTGTGGCAATGATTGGCTAATGCCATAAATTGTATGCAATTGCGGTTTAGCTAGGACATCGGCTTGCATCACTCCAGATGCCATTAACGGCGATAGCTTGAGTTGCTGCGGATACACACTGCGCTGCTTGATGGTGAGTTGCCAGTGCTGATGATGCATGCGGTGACGGACGATGATCCCTTGTTGTTTCAAGAGACAGTCCTTGGTGTCATAGTAATTAATCCCCCCTTGATCCGCTAAGCTGAGTTGACCATCTAGCTTACCTAACGAAGATAATTGGTGGGTTAACGCCGCTTGGTAGTCTTGGATTTGTAGTCGAGAGTTGAAGGCTGATGGTGCCAACAGTTGTTTAAATTCATAGGACTCAGATGGAGGAGTTTCTGCCGCTAACACTTTGATTATTAGACAGTACCAGACTATCAATGGCCCGCGAATGAGCGTTATTATTAGGCTTGGCATTGTGTTGTCACTCAGTAAAAGCATCCTAATCATTTAAGGCGGCTTTAATTGATTTGTAAAGACAGCGCGATTTGTTTTAACCCACCAACGTAGAGAGCGTATTCATGTGGAAACTCGCACCATTTGACCAGTTATCGGTACAAACCTTGTATCAATTGCTCAAGTTAAGAGTCGATGTATTTGTGGTCGAGCAAGCTTGTGCTTATCCAGAGCTCGATGGCAAAGATATGTTGGCAGAGGCGCGCCATCTTTGGTTTGAAACTGATGACGGCGATATTCTGGCATATGCGCGGATATTGCCAGCCGGTGCCGGCTACGACCATCCGGCCATTGGTCGAGTGATCGTGGCGTCAGCGGCTAGAGGGTTAAGCCTAGGCCAACAATTGATGAAGCAAGCGATTGGCTATTGCCAGCAAGCATGGCCACACACTCCGATTGATATCGGTGCCCAACATTATTTGTTAACGTTTTATCAAGGGTTAGGTTTTACTCCCATATCTGAGGTGTATCTAGAGGACGATATCCCACATATCGATATGCGCCGGTTACCGTAGAGAGTGTGATTGCCTCAGGAACCTCAAGGAGGAGTTTCATGTGGCTTGCGATCTTGCTCTTGCCAATGATTAGTTGATATCAGTCATAAGCACTATGATGGTGGGTTAGGCGCTACGGTTTACTATGGGTGAAAATACATGAAACAATTGCAAATGCTGTGGGTGCTAGCCAGCTGTGCGGGGTGACTTAGTGGCTGCGGTGGCAGCAGTAGCGACAGTGATCCCTCCTCCAGCCCGGCAGGTCGCTTTAGCCTTGGGATCTCTGATAATCCGGCTTCCGTTCAGGGAGTGACTATTGCCATTAAACAAGTGGTATTAAAAGTTGGGAGGGTACCTATTCATTCGATGTCTTAGCTAACGCTCAATCCGTACCGGTAGACTTACGCGATGATCAAGGGGCTGATGTCGCCTTATTGGGGAATGATCAGCAACTGCCTTTTGGTGAATACTAAATGTGTATTGGCATGGAAAACCGTGAGGTGACAGCTACGACTAGCTCATTTGTGAAGGATGGCAATGACCTCGACTGGGGGGGAGTCACCAATAGCCATGGCAGTTGTGGTGTTACTGGTGCAGATGACGATGATTCGGGGCGACGGTTCTTCAAGCAAAAGTTCGTTATTGCGGCCGGCGCAAATGACTATGTTGCCGAATTTGATTTAGCGAAAGTATTGTAAAGACCTCTTGTAATAAAGATGACTACACGCTAAAACCAACGGCGGTGCAGCTTGTCAATCTTGATGATGTGGGGAGTATTGAAGGGTAAGTCACTGACGAATTTATAGCTCAGTGCGAGGCTGATGCTGCTGGTTCAGAGTTCAGCGCCGCGGTGTATTTATTTCCACCAGATATTGCATTAAGCAATATGAGTGATTTCTGCCCCAGTGTAAATGCCCCCAATGTATTGCCTCTGGCATCAGCTAAAGTCAATGTGGAGCTAAATTCGGGTTTACATGAATACGAATTTGGCTTTGTTAATCCTGCGCGTTACAGTCTTGGCTATACCTGTGTGGCTCAACATGATGATCCTGACTCAGCGCATAATGCCGATGATAATATTGCAACGTTTAAGATATTTGCCGATGCGCAGAATGTATTGGTGACTGCCGATCAAGATAGTGTGCAAAATTTTCCGGTGAACTAAGTACTTAACCAAGGTCAGCCGATAACTCGTTAAGAGTAAAAATAGCCTTCTCAATGAAGGCTATTTTTTGGCTGATAACGGAGGACATCAATCGATGTTGGCAAACGGTTCAATGGCTAAGTTCGCGCCGCTGATTTCTTTAACCTCTCGCTATCATCCATCATGGCGCGAACGGCGCGCTTCAAGATTGCAGATGAATTTCACGTATTGGGCAGGCTAACGCAATATTGGCTTGTTTAAGTTGGTGTAATAATTTGGCATTCACTAAATACTTATCTTGGTAATAATTCGGAGTCTTTACAAAATATCGTACCCCGAGTTCGGCGCCAAAATTGGTCAGGTTATTTACGCCGACCTGAAACGCCGGTTGCTGACATACCTCATCTATTTGGGATAAGCATCGATTCAAAAGTGCTGTCACCTCATCGATATCTTGGTCATAACTGATAATAAAATGGCTTTCGACCAAACGACACTCAAACGAGTTGTGCAAAATGTCACCAATGATCATTTTGTTAGGAATCGTGATTTGCTCACCTTGTTCATTAGTCAATACGGTCATGCCGAGACGAATATCTTGCACTATGCCACTGACGCCTTTGACTTCAATGGTATTACCTATCACAAAGGGGCGAGTGACGATTAAGGTGACTCCGGCGGCATAGTTAGACAACATGCCTTGGATGGCCAATCCGGCGCCCAAAGAAGCGGCGCCGATAGCGGCCACCATCGGGGTAATGCTAATCCCGAGCTTGCCTAGCACAATGATCACTACCATCACGATAACAATGATGCGGACTAGGTTGCTGACAAAGTTGCCTAAGGTGACGTCAATTTGATGCTTTTCAAATTGCCGAGTCACTACCTTGCCGAGCTTGTTGGCGAGCCACAGCCCAAGCAAGAAAATAATACCCGCGCCAATCAGCTGAAAACTGTACTGCACTAAAAATTCGGTAATGTATTGATATACATTCTGTAATTGATTCAATTCTTGTTGTAGCTGTTCGCTTGGCATGACCGTTCCCTTGTTAACCGCGTTAGTTGCATTCTACGGTGATGAGGTCATAAATGTTAAGTGATCTTTCTCTCGTTTTTATGCCGGCCTTAATGGTGAAATCAGGGGACTGAGGTATGTTGATGGCTGAGAAAAAATCTTAGGAATTAGCTATGTTAAAGCGGATATGTGCATTGAGCTTGTTGTGTGTGAGCCAGTTTTCTATGGCGGCCGAAATAAAAGAAGGCAGCTCGATCGCGGCCACAGGGTTATTAGATCAACACGAACAAGTGCAGCAAATCAATCAAGACAGTCGGTATTTGTTGTTTAGTCGCGGGATGAAAGGTGGTGAAGTGATCCAAGCGGCCTTTGAGCAATCAGAGGCACTAGCGAACTCAAAGCAGGTCTTGTATGTGGCTGATATTAGCGGTATGCCTGGCTTAATATCTAAATTTGTGGCCATTCCACGAATGCAAGACTTGCCGTATGCGGTCGCGCTTGATCTTGAAGGTGTGCAAACGGTTGATTTTCCAGTAGAGAAAGATAAGGCCACCATCATTACCTTGAATAACTTAGTGGTGACCAATATCCAGTTTGTTGACTCAAGCGAGCAAATCATTGCTGCGGTGAAATTATAAACTTGTGGTGCCGCGAATATTCGCGGCGCCCAGCGCTGTTTTATGCCGTTTCATGCTGTTTTAGCATGACCAATATCTCTTCCTTTAGTGCCAGTTTACGTAATTTCTTGGCGTGTAACTCGTCGGCAAAATCCGCCGGATGGTTTTCTATGTTATTGATCTCATGGTCTAACTGATTATGTTCATCGAAGATCTTTTGAAAGTGATGATTGCTTACTTTAAGCTCAGAAATTAAGTCGCGATACTGTGGGAACATAGTGGAATCCTATCTATTTTACGTGGCTATTAATACTCACACTACCTGCTCATCACCCTCAATTCCGTGATCTCGGTCATGTTTTGCGCGAAGTTGGTTAACAAAATATTCATTATTCGTTAATGGCTGTGATGCCTGCAAACTGGATTGAGCTCACAGTTGACAGAATCGCGTTTTGTGACAAAGCTAACTTTTCTCGAAAGGTATCTTAGCTAACGTGTAAGATATTGGAATTTTCCATCATAACGGTAAGAGGCTTACAAAATGGCTGATGTATTTCATCTAGGCTTGACCAAGCAAATGTTAGATGGTGCGAGTTTAGCAATCGTGCCTGGCGATCCTGAACGAGTGAAGCGAATTGCAGAAACGATGGACAAGCCGGTGTTTTTGGCGAGTCACAGGGAGTACACCAGCTACCTAGGTTATTTAAATGGTCAGGCCGTGGTCGTTTGTTCAACCGGTATTGGTGGGCCTTCGACCTCCATTGCCGTGGAAGAATTGGCGCAATTAGGGGTGACCACCTTTTTGCGTGTTGGCACCACTGGCGCAATTCAGCCCCATGTTAATGTTGGTGATGTGATTGTGACGCAAGCCTCGGTAAGACTCGATGGGGCCAGTTTGCACTTTGCGCCGATGGAGTTCCCCGCCGTTGCCGACTTTAGCTGTACTACCGCGATGGTCGCCGCTTGTCGTGATGCTGGGCTGGAGCCTCATATTGGTATCACTGCGTCATCAGACACCTTTTATCCTGGCCAAGAGCGCTACGACACTGTCAGTGGCCGCGTGACCCGCCGCTTTAAGGGGTCGATGCAAGAATGGCAAGACATGGGCGTATTGAACTACGAGATGGAGTCTGCCACTTTATTTACCATGTGCGCCTCGCAAGGTTGGCGTGCCGCTTGTGTCGCGGGCGTCATCGTTAATCGCACGCAGCAGGAAATCCCTGATGAAGCGAGCATGAAGAAAACAGAATCACATGCGGTGAACATCGTTGTTGATGCCGCTCGAAAACTACTCGCATAAATCACTAGCTTGTTACTAAAGGCACCCTCGGGTGCCTTTTTGCTATCTCATAAAGCGCTTGCAGAAACTATGGGGCTTGTGACATATTATGTCAGTTGTTGTGATTTTGTTGCCAACTGGGCGTGGAGGTGCTGCCATGGTTCAAGCTGAATTTATCTGGATGGGGGTCGGTATTGGCCTGATCCTCGCTGAGATCATTGTCCCAGGCGGTATCGTTATCTTGCTTGGACTCGCTTGTCTGATCGTCGCCGCTGCAGTCTGGCTAGGCTTAGTCGTTGGTTTGGCGCCGAGTTTTACCTTGTGGTTTATTGTCTCTATCGTATTGCTGCTGGGCTTTCGACAGGTCACTCAACAGTGGATTGGCGGCGATGCCCATGTCGATAATACTGATGAAGCCCTTGATATATACAACCAGCTTGCTGAGGTGATTGCCACCATTGGTCCAGGTGAATCCCAGGGGCGGATTGAATTTCAAGGTAGCCAGTGGCCAGCTCTTGGCGATGGCAGTGAAATTACTGTGGGTACTAAGGTGAGAGTTATTTGTCGTGAAAATATTGCGCTCGTGGTTGAGCCTGTCACTACTACAGAATAATAAATACTGAGGACACATCTATGCTGACTTTTACGGTTCTGTTTCTACTTTTGATTTTTATTATCTATAAATGGATTTTGATCGTGCCAATGCGTGATGTGCATGTGATTGAACGCCTTGGTAAGTTCCGCACGGTTTTGGCACCTGGTTTTCATTTCTTAATTCCTTTTGTTGATAGAGTGGCCTACCGTCATGACACCCGCGAGCAGGTGCTGGACGTACCGCCTCAATCGTGTATTTCAAAAGATAATACCCAGTTGGAGGTGGATGGACTGGTGTACCTTAAGGTGATGGATGGCAAAGAGGCCAGTTATGGGATTGAAGATTATCGATTGGCCGCGGTCAATTTAGCGCAAACCACTATGCGTTCTGAGATTGGTAAATTAACCTTAAGTGAAACCTTCTCTGAGCGCGATAAACTCAATGAATCGATTGTCCGCGAAATCGATAAAGCATCGGCGCCTTGGGGGATCAAGGTATTGCGGTATGAACTGAAAAATATTACCCCATCAAGACACGTGATCCACACCTTAGAAAAACAGATGGAAGCCGAGCGCCGTAAGCGCGCCGAAATCACCTTAGCCAATGCCGAAAAAGCCGCCATGATTAACCTTTCTGAAGGCGAACGCCAAGAGGCGATTAATATCTCCGAAGGCCAAAAGCAAAAGCGAATAAATGAAGCCAAAGGGACAGCGCAAGAAATTAAAATTGTTGCCGACGCCCAAGCGCAAGGGTTGGCAATGGTGGCTGAAGCCTTGACCCATAGTGGTGCGCAAGCGGCGATGGATATGCAGCTTAAACAACAGTTTATTGATGAGTTTGGCAAAGTTATTGCCATTGCAGATGTCTCAGTAGTGCCTGCTGAATTAGCTAAAATTGAAGGTTTCTTTACTGGCGTCGAACAGGTGTCAGCCAATATTGCAGCCAATAAAGACATGGGGACACGCGCATGAATATGAATAATCTTGATCCAGATATGGTGGTCATGGGCATATGGGGACTGATTTTCCTCGTCGTCTTAGTTAAATTATTTCAATCAATTCGGTTGGTACCGACCAAATCGGCCTACGTGGTCGAGCGCCTAGGTAAATATCACAATACCTTAGATGCTGGTTTTCATGCGCTAGTGCCCTTTATTGATAAGGTTGCCTATATCCATGATTTAAAAGAAGAGACTATTGATGTTCCGCCGCAAGAGTGTTTTTCCAGTGATGAAGTCAACGTGGTGGTCGATGGGGTGATCTACATCTCGGTGGTGGACGCGGTCAAAGCTAGCTATGGCGTCATCGATTATCGTTTTGCGGCGATTCAATTAGCGCAAACCACCACGCGCTCGGTAATTGGTACTTTAGACTTGGATAGAACCTTTGAAGAGCGTGACGTGATATCCGCGAAAGTGGTCGAAGTATTAGATCAAGCCGGCGCCTTGTGGGGCATTAGGGTGCACCGCTACGAAATTAAGAATATTTCGCCACCAGAAACAGTGCGTAATGCCATGGAAATGCAAGTCAATGCCGAGCGAGAACGTCGCGCGTTATTGGCCAAAAGTGAAGGTGACAAACAAAGTAAAATTAATCGTTCTGAGGGGATAAAGGCCGAAATGGTCAATATTTCTGAGGGGGAAATGCAACGTCGAATTAATGAGGCGGAAGGTCAGGCGGAAGAAATCTTGCAACTGGCAGCCGCTACCGCCGATTCGATTAAAACCTTGGCTTCTGCGATTGCCGCGCCCGGCGGTCAGCAAGCGTTGCGTTTGCAATTGGCTGAACAATATTTGCAGCAACTACAAGGGCTTGCGAAAAAAGGTACTCGCGTCGTTCTGCCCAATGACCTGACTAATTTTGGCCAATGGATGCAAGGGCCTGAATTGCGTAAATAAGCGCCATCCTCCTCCCGCCAGTCCACCTTAGCGCCAGCATAGTTCACTATGCTGGCGCGATTATTTTGCCGATGGCGCAAGCGCAGCGACGGACACTGGCTAATGGCCTTAAGCCTTGTCGCGGCATTGGTCATCCTCATCTACCACTGGCCTCACTTTCGCCGTCTTAGCTGATTCACGAACCGACTCCAATGCGCGCACTCGTGCCGAGTATGAGTCAGCCTCACGCTGCTGAAGCAAGCATCTTGATGCTGTTTGGGGTTATAATGATGCCTCATTTTTCTGGGAGGCTAGAATGGACGTATCTTCATTACTGGACGGATTAAACGATAATCAACGACAAGCGGTGGCGGCACCTCAGTCAAGCATGCTGGTGTTGGCTGGCGCGGGCAGTGGTAAAACTCGGGTATTGACCCATAGAATCGCTTGGTTGATGCAAGTCGAAAATCAAAGTCCTTACTCCATTCTGGCGGTTACCTTTACCAATAAAGCCGCGGCAGAAATGCGTGAGCGCGTTGAGAAAGTGGTCGGCAACAACATAGGTCGGATGTGGATTGGTACCTTTCATGGCTTAGCGCATCGTTTGTTGCGCACACATTGGCAAGACGCAGGCTTACCGCAGAACTTCCAAATTATTGATTCAGATGACCAGTTGCGGCTGATTAAGCGCTTGTTAAAAAGCCTTAACTTGGATGAGAAGCAGTATCCGCCCCGCATGGTAAGTGGCTATATCAATGGCAAGAAAGATCAAGGGTTACGTCCAAGTCACATCGATGCCGGTGGCTTTCCAATTGAGCAGACCTTGTTACAGCTGTATACCGCTTACCAAGAGGCCTGTGATCGGGCTGGTCTTGTTGATTTTGCAGAGATTTTGTTACGAGCCCATGAGCTGTGGCTAAATAAACCTCACTTGCTGGCCCACTATCAAGATAGGTTCCGCCATATCTTAGTGGACGAATTTCAAGACACCAATGCTATCCAATATGCGTGGATCCGTGTGCTCGCTGGCGCCAATGCCAATGTGATGATCGTTGGTGACGATGATCAGTCGATTTATGGCTGGCGTGGCGCGCAGGTGGAGAACTTACACCGTTTCTTGGGAGATTTCCCGAGTGCGCAAACCATTCGTTTGGAGCAAAATTATCGCTCTACTGCCAATATCCTTAATGCCTCGAATGAGTTAATTGCCAATAACCCCGATCGGATGGGCAAGAAGCTGTGGACGGAAGGTAAGGACGGTGAGCTAATTTCCCTCTATTGTGCCTTTAACGAAATGGATGAGGCGCGTTATATCGTTGGTCGGATTAATGACTGGCACGATCAGGGCGGCAGTTTGAGTGACTGCGCTATCTTGTATCGTTCCAACGCTCAGTCGCGGGTACTCGAAGAAGCCTTATTGCATAAAGGCTTAGCTTATCGCATCTATGGTGGCTTGCGCTTCTTCGAGCGCCAAGAGATTAAAGATGCTATGGCCTATTTACGTTTGATTTCTAATCATGATGATGACGCGGCTTTTGAGCGGGTGGTCAACACGCCTGCGCGTGGCATCGGTGATCGCACCTTAGATATTTTACGGACCACGGCTCGTCAGCACAGTATTACCTTATGGCAGGCCTGTCAGCGTTTATTGGAAGAACAAGTGCTGGCAGGGCGCGCGGCGAATTCAGTGCGTGGCTTTATGGATCTGGTGATCCAAATGCAGCAAGATACCGAAGAAATGCCTTTGTACCGCATGACAGATAGCGTGATCCAGCAATCTGGCTTGCAGGCCATGTATGCCGCCGAAAAGGGCGAAAAAGCTCACGCCCGAGTTGAAAACTTACAGGAATTAGTCACTGCCGCGCGCAGCTTTGAAATGCCGGACGAGCTGGAAGATATGGGCGAGTTGAATGCCTTTTTATCCCATGCTGCATTAGAAGCAGGTGAAGGACAAGCCGACGCCTTTACCGATGCGGTGCAGTTAATGACCTTGCACTCAGCCAAGGGCTTAGAATTCCCCGTGGTGTTTATGGCAGGGGTTGAAGAAGGACTCTTTCCAAGTCAAATGGCGATCGAGGAAGGGGACCGTCTCGATGAAGAGCGGCGTCTGTGTTATGTGGGAATGACCCGAGCGATGGAGAAGCTGTTCATCAGCTATGCGGAATCACGGCGCATTTATGGCCGCGAGACCTATGGCCGGCCTTCGCGTTTTATTAAAGAAATCCCGAGCCAATATTTGCAGGAAATTCGCCTCAAAGCACAAGTTGCCTCGCCGATGAGTCATCAACGAAATAGTCAAATGACCCGTTCGAGCATGGTCAATGACAGTGGCTTTACCCTAGGGCAAAGAGTTAAGCACCATAAATTTGGTGAAGGAAAAATCACTAACGTTGAAGGCAGTGGCCCCCAAGGTCGGGTGCAGGTTAACTTTGATGATGTTGGTAGCAAGTGGTTAATGTTGGCCTATGCCAAATTAGAAGCGGTATCTTAGCGTTGCAGCGCTAAAATCAGGGACATAAGTCAGGGCGATAGACCCATAACAATAGGCGAGTAGTTGCAGGAGCGCCAACGATGATGGATATGCGAATTAAGGATAAATTACCGGCCTATCTTAGGCTAGCGCGGCTGGATAAGCCTATCGGAACCTTGTTATTAATGTGGCCATGCTTAATTGCCTTGTGGTTGGCCGCCGACGGCGTTCCCAATCTCAAGGTGTTGCTGGTGTTTGTACTCGGGGTGTTTGTGATGCGAGCCTGCGGCTGCATTATTAACGACTTTGCCGATCGCAAACTCGATGGCCATGTTGAGCGCACCAAGCATCGGCCTTTAGCGAGTGGCGAGATCAGTGCCAAAGAAGCGCTGATTTTGTTTGTGGTGCTCGGCTTGTCGGCATTTGGCTTGGTGCTGCTACTCAATCCGTTAGTGGTTAAGTTATCGGTGGTGGGGATCATTCTCACCGTGATTTACCCTTTTACCAAACGTTATACCCATATGCCGCAAATGTTTTTGGGCATAGTGTGGAGTTGGTCTATCCCGATGGCTTACGCCGCGCAATTAGGCGATGTGCCCACTTCGGCATGGTGGTTATTCGCCGCCAACTGGTGTTGGACCGTGGCTTACGACACTATGTACGCCATGGTCGACAGGGACGATGACCTTAAGATAGGGATTAAATCTACTGCGATTATGTTTGGCCGTCATGACAGGCACATTATTGCGCTGTTCCAGTTAGCGGCATTGGCGTGTTTTATCGCTGCCGGCTGGGCTGCTGATCGCGGTCTTTTGTATGCGCTGGGGATCATTACCTTCATCGGCTTTGGCCTGTACCAGCAAAAGCTGATCAATGGTCGTGAGCGGGCCCCCTGTTTTAAAGCTTTTCTCAATAATAACTTGGCCGGCATGGTACTGTTTCTGTTTCTGGGAGCCGACTTTTACTTCTTCTCATAATCACTGCTGACTCACAAGCGCCCGGCATTGCTGGGCGTTTTTGTCTTGGTTTGATGTCGCACGTATTTTCAACGGAAAATCAAAAAATCTCTTGTTGTATCGTGGAAGAATACACCCATTTCCCATCGGTGTGGCCGAAGAATGTTGATGAAAATCGCGTGGCTTCGACATGGATGTCACAGCAGACTCGTCGAATCATGGACCAGCGTCTGAGCCGATAGCCATTTCCAGCATAAATTTGAGGAGTGGACGGCCCCGTCTGGGGCAGCAAGGGAGATGCAAGAGGGAATTACTGTTGATCCCCTCTTGCCTTGGTGAAGCCTAGAAGGCTTCGATTTTCCTATCGTCGGGACGGCGATTATTCTCTTTGCCGATGGCAGATTTGGGTTGGAGACCCACGACCCTCTGGCAAGCGCCGTTGCCTATTAATTGCCAACGGCGAGTTTGGCGGCAAAGCACCATGATTTGAGCCAAGCCAAGCGGCTCAATCAAAGAGATCCCCAGTGGCATCAACTGGGCGCTGCCAGCATCACCTGGCCGCGATATTCGCCGCGGTCTTATCGGCATATTTGGTAATAAGCTGATCAACAAAGGGTTGAACCGTTTTATCGTCCCAATCCATATAGCCGCGCACAAAGCCCACTAGGTTGCCTGCACCGTCAAACATATAGGTCGCAGGTACCACGTTGGCTGGCATGATTTTTTCGATTTGAGTGGTGGGATCGAGTAAGGTTTCAAAGTTCTCAAATCCATGCAGATCCAAGAACGGCGCAACGAGAGTAGGATCTTCGTCAATGGATAATGACAAGATGGTGATCTGCTTATCTTGATTATCTGCTTTTAGGTCAATCAGTGCTGGGATTTCTTTGATACAGGGTGGGCACCAAGTTGCCCACAAGTTAACTAGCACTAACTTGCCACGGTAATCACTTAAATTGACTGTGTTGCCATCGACGGTTTGCATCTCAATATCGGGCACGCCGCGCGCCCATGACATTTCGGTAAAGCCAGTCATTTGCATCGGCTTGGCTAAAGGTTCGCCGGTTTGATACACCTTATTTTGCAACGAATGCGCTTGCACCGAGAGACTGCAGGCGAGCAAGGCAAAGGCCATGGTGGCGTGTTTAAACATGATTAACTTTCCTCTAAATGTTGATGAGCTCGCCCTTGTTGACGAATAAATAACAGCACAAAGCCAACTGCCATGGCTAATAACAGACCGGGGCCAAACCAAAGCATCAGGGTGCTAGTGGTTAATCCCGGGCGGTAATGGATTTGTTCACCGTAGCGCTCCACCATAAATTGGGTGATGTCGGCTTTGGTTTTTCCTTGTTGTAGCATTTGATAAATATGCCCCTTGAGCTCATTGGCAATGGGCGCTTCGGATTCGTAGAGGCTCTGATTAACCGTCTTAGGGCAGCGTAGTTCTTTAGCGATAGTTTTAGCTTGCTGCAATAACTCACTGGTGCTTAACGCTTGCGCGCTGACCGCGCCGGTCATGACGCTAAGCAGCAGACACAGCAACAGGGAGATCAATGTTTTCATGGTTAGTTTCCTTATCACGCTAGGGCGGTCGGCGCCTTCGTCGGCGTTGGCCGAGCAAAGACGCAAATCAAGCCGCCAAGCATCATCAAGAGACCGCCTGCCCAAATCCACATGGCCAAGGGTTTAATGCTGATACGAATTAAGTATTCAGTGTCGGAAAGCTGTACGCCCTTGGAGACATATAAGTCTTTGAAGAATCCGTGAGAGACGCCGGCTTGAGACACTTCCATGCCATTGGTTTTAAAGGTTTGGCGCTCAGGATAAATAAATCCTAGTGAACGTTCTTGACTGTCCAGCACTTCAATTTGTGCCTGAATGCCGGTGTAGCTGGCAGTGTCTACCGGCATATTGGCTCGATAAATAAAGGTGTAATCACCTATTGGTTTGCCTTGGCCTGGTGCCATTCGTAGTAGCGCTTCTTGTTCATAATTAGAAATGCCAGTGGCTCCGATAATGCTGATGGCCACGCCAAAGTGCGCTATTAGCATGCCGATACGCACGCCGGTAAAAGGCTGTTTGCTAGTGCGCTGGCGCCATAGTGTCCATCCAAGGCTCAGCAATAACCATAATGCACTCGCCGCGCCGAGCCATAACATTAGGTTAGAGGTTTGCTGGCTGAGAATAAGGATGCCAGCAGCTGCAAGCCAGCAACTGACTAACGCCAATGCCGGCCACTTGGCTGAACCTTGCTTGCCCATTAAAGGAACCCACCCCATCACCAGAACACAGATAAAGGTCAGCGGAACGAAAATACTATTAAAATAAGGCGCCCCGACCGATAACGTGCCTAGCCCTAACAGTTCATACATCAAGGGGTAAAAGGTTCCGAGCAGTACCGACATCGCGGCCACCACTAAGATAGCGATGGCCAGTAACACGCCGGTGGTTTTCGAGTACAAGCCAATGGCGCTGACTTGGGAAAACTTGGGGGCCTTAAGAGCAAACAATAAAAGTGCGGCGCCAACAAAGACTAGTAGTAGCACTAAAATCGACATGCCACGAGTGGGATCGGAGGCAAAGGCATGCACAGATTGGACTATGCCTGAGCGCACTAAAAAGGTGCCGAGCAAGCTTAATGAGAAAGCCAATAAACATAAAAATAGGCTGGTGAGCTTGAATAGACCTTGTTGGCTGGTCAACCAGAGCGAATGCACTAACGCGGTAGCGATTAACCACGGAATAAAGGCGGCATTCTCCACGGGATCCCAAAACCACCACCCGCCCCAGCCAAGTTCGTTATAAGCCCACCAAGAGCCGAACGCGTTGCCGCCGGTTAGGAATACCCATGCCAATAATGCCCATGGGCGTAAATAACTCGCATGACGTTGTTCCAGCTTACCTGCCCATAAGGCCGCGAGGGCAGCGGCAAAGCAGATAATTAAACCGACATAGCCTAAAAAGAGCAGCGGAGGGTGCAAGATCAGGCCGATATCTTGCAAAATCGGATTGAGATTGCGCCCCTCAACTGGGATTTGCGGCAAGTTGCGGGCAAACGGGTTCGAGGTAAATAGCAAAAAGATATTAAAGCCTAAGATCAGCGCCGATAACACCGCCTGCATGCGAATAACAAAGCCCTTATCGGTGTAATGGCGGCTTTGCATGATAATGGCAGCCCATAAACTGATGAGCACCACCCAAAAGAGCATGGAGCCTTCATGGCTACCCCATACGGCAGCGATACGGTAATACCATGCCAACTGAGTGTTTGAATGGTTGGCCACATAACTGATGGAGAAGTCGTTGATGACAAAGCCAATGGTTAGACAGATTAAGCAGGAAAATAATGCCAGTGCTTGTAATAAACACAAGGGGCTTACAAAGCTTAATATATAGTTATTTTTCTTTCGAAGTCCAAGCCATGCGACCCAGCATAAATTGATTGCGAGAGCACTGCTTATAATGAGCAGTAAATGTCCAATTTCAGCCAGCATACTCTGCCTTATATATAGCTAATGAATAAGTGCTATAAATCACAACACGTAATAAATGTGACTTATCTATTACTTTGCACTGATGAAATAACAGCATGAAATCCAGCCAATCCCGAAGGGGATGGCGGTGGAAATATATTGAATTGTCGGTACATCTTTATTGTTAATACGAGATTAGTCTAAATCAGCAATGGATAATGTGACCCTAGTCATCAAATAATTCACCCACTAGCTAAGGGCTGAATATTTATAATTGTAGATAAGCATTTTTGATCTTTTTATATATAAAATACGCTTTTTACATATAAATTAAGCGTAAAGCTATATGTTTAAGTTATTGTTTTTTATATCAAATATTGGCTTTTACAACTCTGTGATTATGAGGCTCTGTTTTTTGTGCTCTAGCTCTGATTTTTTTAATTGTTATCACTAGAAAATCGGTGTTGCTCAGGTGTTTATGTGATTCGGTGAATTCTCTGGTTCAGTGAAAAATATAATACTCATAATAATTAGGAGTGAATGATGAAACAATGGAAGCACAAAGCGACGCTAGGGGCGTTGTTTTGTTTAGGCGCTGTAGCCAGCACCGCAGCTTATGCCGCCAAACCTGGTGAGCCTGGATATGGCACTAAAGATATGGGCGTGAGTGCTCAGAAGATTATTGCTAATCCTGATCTGACTGAAGAGTCAAAAGGCGTTAAAACTCTGCAAGACTATATCGTGCAAGAGAAAGAGCTTTTTGATTTCTTATTCCAAAATCACCCTGTATTTAAATACGAAGAACAGGGTCGTTTACTCGGTACTTATAAGATTTCTGACCGTGGTGAAGAATATTTAGATCAAGGTAACAGCCAAAAGTACTCTAAGCACCATGGCCGCCCAATGGCGATTCAGTATCGCTTAGGTGAGAAGTCAATTCTTGACTATCCAAACAAGTTTGTTGGCCCTGAGAAGTGTGGTGAGTGTCACGCGGCTCAGTATGAGAAGTGGAAGCGTTCACGTCACGCCAAAACCATTCGTTTCCCTGGCGAGCACCCTGAGGTCGATAACGATCTTGAGCAAACCATGTACGACACCAAGGATACCTCTATCCTGCCAGATGGTATTACTCCAGATGCCATCTACGCCACTGTAGGTACTCCACGTACCAAGTATGGCTATATCGATGCCTGGTTGGTACGCGGTACTTACCATATTCGTGATGGTTTATTACGCGATGGAACCGGTACCTTAGTGGCCGGTGGTAACCAATTCTCTCGTGGTTGGGCAGAATGGTTTACTCCAGAAAAAGCTAAAGAAATTAAAAAGCTGATCCCAACTTTCCCAACTGAGCTGTCTGAATTCGGTCCGACCAGTTCTCACCAGTGGGGTATGACTTCTTACGGTGCTAAGTATGAGAAGGAATTCTTATTCCAGCCTGCTTCTTCTTACTGTGAAGTGTGCCATACCTTCAAGTTTGACTTTAAGAACAAGCAAGAATTCTTCGATGCCTTAGGCGATCCTAAGAAGTTGCAAGAGCACACAATTTCTCGCGGTATTGCGTGTGAAGAGTGTCATGGCGCCGGTGGTCACTTAGACGGCGGTATCGGTGGCGGCATGCCTTCAAACTGTGAACGTTGTCACCAACGTTTCAACTTTATTGAAGACTTGGCCACAACTGACGAAGGCAAAGAGAAGTTAGAATATGCCTTCGGTGTGAAGATGAAGTCATCTTGCCCATCATGTGGTACTGAAGGTTCACAAATGTTCTCTTCTGCCCACTATGACAAGGGTATGCGTTGTGCGACCTGTCACGATCCACACGAAGTGACTGGTAACGATTGGAAAGAAGGCTTTACTCGTCCAGCGATGAAGAAAGACTGTACCGATTGTCATGAAGCGCAAAAGACAATTGCTGACAAC
Organism: Shewanella sp. NIFS-20-20; assembly: GCF_019209865.1. Classification (GTDB taxonomy): domain Bacteria; phylum Pseudomonadota; class Gammaproteobacteria; order Enterobacterales; family Shewanellaceae; genus Shewanella. Next base: position 22,615 of record NZ_JAHUTT010000055.1, read on the forward strand.
AGCAAGACTCACAGCAACCAAACCTGTCAATCTTGTCACATGCCTAACACGGGTTCATGTGAGAACTTTACCGGTATGCAATACCCAGACATGGCTGGTTTCGATGCGGTTCGTAAGAGCCACGTATGGAAGATTGATATTCATCCAGAACGTAAGATGTTGAATCCTCCAGAGGGCAGTGCTTCTCGTGATGCTAGCGAGAAAAACTGGACATTGGCTAAGGATGAAGAAGGTCATTACTACCTGGATCTGATGTGGTCTTGTGCTCGCACCGCCCCATCTGATGTCGACGCAGTAGAAAACAAAGGTTGTCATAGCCCATTCCAGTCTGAATTGGAAATCGGCATGCACTATGACGACCAGATGGAAATCTACGGTGAAGTTCAGAAGTGGCAGAAGCCTATCAAGGAAACTTACGCAGAAGTGGTTGGCGCGATTGAGCGTATCGACCAACTGATGGAAGTGACCAAGCTGACTAACGAACAAAAGACTCAGGTTTATATGCTGACTGAAAAAGCACAAGAAACACTGGATCTGTTAGAAGCTGATGGTTCTTGGGGTGTTCACGGTCCTCGTTACACCAAGAAGCGTATCGATGCAGCCCTGTCTTATGTGACTCAGGCTCAAGCTATCCTCGATGGCAATGGTTACGCAGTAAACATGTAATCTGCTGATTACTGATTGTCCCCAGCACGTTTACGTGCTGGGGCATACAGGAAAATATGATGAACAAGTCTTTACGAAATGTGTTGATGTCTATTTGTTTGCTTGCCCCAATGGCCACAGCGGTAGCGGGCAGTGGTGGTGAGTTAACTCCGGCCATTCAGCATGATATCCAACTTAATACCATCACCATGATGGAAGCAGACACCTTGGTTGGCAAAGAAGGCGTTTATTTTTTCGATGTAAATACTCTGGAGTTGTGGGCTGAGGGCTTTATTCCCGGAGCGGTTTTTTTCAATGTGAGAAATTGGAGAGAGTTACTTCCAAAGAATAAAGATGCGGTGATGGTGTTTTATTGCGCCAACCGTCTTTGCACCATGAGTAATGTCGCAGCTCGTGAGGTCATGAAGCTGGGTTACACCAACGTTCGCCAAATGCCTGATGGTATTTATGGCTGGCGCATGTCTAACCGTCCATTTGAACGCCCTTAATGATGAATTACCGGCCTGTGCTGGTCTAAGACTTGAGAAATAAATCATGAAAATTAATAGCAAAAAATTCCTGCTGGCGAGCACCATTGCATTCACTCTTTCTGCGCCAGCGTGGGCGACGGATTTGTCGACTGACGTTAACAAAGAGTCTTACAGCGTTGGGGTCTCAGTGGGTAACTATCTGTCAAATCAGATTTATAACCAGACTGAACTGGGTGCTGAAATCAATATTGATGTCATGATCGAAGGCTTTGTCGATGCACTGAAAAACACCAGTGACATGTCTGAAGAACAAGTGGTTGATTATCTTAATAAGCGCGGTGAGTTCTTAAATCAGAAACGCAATGAAGAAATCGCCAGAATCTCGCAAAAACACCTCGATGATGGCGCTGCGTTTATGGCCAACAATGCCAAAAATGACAAGGTAGTGACTACCGAATCCGGCCTGCAGTATGAAGTGCTGATCCAAGGGGCAGGTGAGCTGCCTAAGCCTGAAAGCGTGGTCACAGTCAACTATGTGGGCAAGCTCATTGATGGCACTGAGTTTGAAAGCACCTATATGCAAAATAAGCCGGCGCGTTTTGCATTGATGTCAGTGATTGAAGGGTGGCAAGAAGGCCTGAAACTGATGCCGATGGGCTCGACCTACCGCTTTACCATCCCTGCAGCATTGGCATATGGCGAAGACGGCGCGGGCGCAATCCCACCACAAGCGACCTTAGTATTTGACATTGAGTTAGTGAATGTTGAAGCACCTAAGAGTGAGCCCGACTTAAAGTCGATGATGGGTCACGGTTAATTCGTGTTTTATTTATCCACAGGAGAGTGAACTATGTTGGCATTGGCAATGACGGGCATATTAGCAAGCGTTGTCCTGCTGTTGTGGCTTCACTCAAATCGGCACCTACCTCAGGTTAATACCGGCGGCGCTGCAGAGAGAGCGCCTCAGGTAAGCCCTGGTGTGATGCGATTGTTCCCATGGATTATCAGTGGTGTGGTTTTGTTATTAACCCTTGGGGTGTATAGCCAAACTGGCCGTTTTCATGACTGGGATACGGGTCATGTCAATCAACACATTAATTATCTGGTGGCCGCCGATATTACTAAAGGTCGACGCGCCGTTGAGCAAACACCAGACAATGAAGTGGCGTTATTGGATTTAGCGCAGTCATATGCCGCCGGCGGTTTATACCAAGACGCGGTGACGACGTTAAATCAACTGATTTCCCTTAACGGGGAGTCGGCGGAGCTGCTTGGTATGAAAGCAACCGCCATGTATTACCGCGACGAACGCGCCATTGCGCCGGAGACCGGTATTGTTATCGCCCGAGCATTAGCACTGCATCGGGAAGAGTTGCAAACCCGCTTACTTTTAGCCACGGATGCATACCTGAGGGGGGAGTATTCCAAGGCAATTGAACACTGGACCATATTATTGCAGAACCGCGAACAGCCGGTAAATCGACACTCCATAGAGAATGCGATTGCCAAGGCTCAAGCAAAACTCGGCACCAGTTAACGGGCACCGCATCACAAACACTGAGCACAAGAGCACCTATATAAAAATCACATCGATCGATGATCGATAGATGGAGGATGTTGTGAGTGAAAATATAGAGAGACGGAGGTTCCTGAAAGGAGTCGGCGCATGCTCTGTATTGATGACGGCCGCAGGTTGCTCATCAGTCAAAGAGGATGGCGAAGGCGCTAACAGGCCCCATTATGTGATGGTTTTTGACCAGAACAAGTGCGTTGGTTGTGGCGATTGTAAGACTGCATGTAATCAGGCCAACAACTTACCTGCCGGTAAGTCAAAAGTCCTGCTAGAGCAACAGTCTGGTCGTGTTGAAGGACAAGCATGTCCTCATTGCGGCAAAATGGAATGTGGATGTGAGCGAAAGTTTGTGCGCGTTTCTTGCCAGCAGTGTAAGAACGCTCCTTGTGTCACGGTTTGCCCTACTGGCGCGGCTCATCGCGATCCAAAGACCGGCATTGTGACCATGGATGACAGCAAATGTGCAGGTTGTAAGTACTGCATTGGCGCCTGTCCGTACAACGCCCGCTTTATTAACGAAGACACTGATGTTGCTGATAACTGTGACTTCTGTTTAGAAAGCAAATTGGCCAAAGGCGAGAAGCCGGCTTGTGTTCAAAGCTGTCGTTATGATGCACTGATCTTTGGTGATGCTAACGACCCGAACTCTTATGTGAGCCGTTTGCTCGCAGTTAAGGATTCGGTACGCATTAAGCCACATTTCGGAACTGAACCTAGCTTGCGTTACATTCCAATTGTAAAACTGGGAGTCTAACATGGACGGAAGTATAGAGTTTACCATGGGGCTGTCTGAGGGCGTTGCTTGGCCTTGGCCGATCGCGGTATACCTGTTTTTTGCAGGTATTTCTGGCGGTGCGTTAACCATTGCCTTAGGGATGCGTTTTTTCCTTGGACAAACCGAAAATACCCCATTTTTGAAAGCCGCTTCGCTGGTGTCATTTGTGACCATCAGCTTAGGGATGATCTGCCTGGTATTTGACTTAACCAACCCGTTATTTTTCTGGCGAATTCTGGTGTTCTACAACCTGAATTCTGTGATGTCTATCGGGGTTATCGCGCTGACATTCTATATTCCGTTAGTGGCCATTATTACCTTATTGGCTCTGGAAGAAGAAGTTCGTGATATCAAGGCGTTAAACTTCTTGTTGCCTGTCATTCAGGCCATCAAAGGTTTCCGTCGCCCAATGGAAATTGCGGTATTGGTATTGGCATTATCAGTGTGTGCTTACACGGGCTTCTTGATTTCAGCCCTGATCCGCTTCCCACTGATCAATACCTCGGCGCTGCCGGCCTTGTTTGTGGCATCTGGATTATCAGCAGGCGCTGCGTCAGCCAAAATGTTAGCTGTGTATATGTTCAAAGAGCCTTTACATAGCAAGGACATGCATGTGCTGCATAGCGCTGAATGGCCAATCATGTTTGCTGAAGCCTTGTTCATTTTCATGATCGCTATGGCTTTGTTCGGCGGTAACGCTGGCGCGCAAGCGGCATTTGCTGCCTTCCATGAAGGTATGTGGTCAAGTGTCTTCTGGATTGGTGTGGTCGGCATTGGCTTTATGGGGCCGTTACTGCTTAATTTTGCCACCGGCAAAAAGTTCAGTCACTCAGCTTCAGCATTCTATCTGTCAGGATTTTGCGCCGTGACCGGTATGATGTGTCTGCGTTTATTTATTCTATACGCAGGTCAGCTACACGCGATTTAATCTCGCCAGTGAACACAGTGGTCAACAATCGTTGATCACTGTGTCTATTAGTTCGCTCTCGTCAACACATCCTCACTAGGTTTCACCCCAGTGGTGTGAGCTTATAAAGAGGTTGTCAACGACGACATAATCCTCAGCAATGAGATCCAACACTATGAAAAAACTGCTTACTTTACTTCTCATTCCGCTCGCCGTGGCCTGTTCAGATAATCAAGCCATTGCCGACATTAGCGTTGCTAGCACCATTACCGAGCATGATCGCTGTCATTTATGCGGCATGATGATCACCAAATACCCCGGCCCTAAAGGTCAAGTCGTGATAGACAACGGTGACTACAATCCCAAGTTTTGCTCTAGCCGCGATATGTTTACTTTCGCGCTGCAGCCAGAAAACAAGCGCCAGGTGACGGCGTTATTTGTTCATGATGTTGGTGTCACCGATTGGGCGCATCCTCAAGATTCGGCCTTTATCGATGCCAAGGCGGCATATTATGTCTATGGCACCAGCAAAAAAGCAGTGATGGGGCCTGCGGTCGCGCCATTTTCGAGCTTAGCCGCGGCCGAGGCGTTTGCGAATGAGTTTGGCGGTGACGTGTTGTCGTTTGAAGACATCACGCTCGAACTCTTGGGGCGTTGTTTCCTAAATCATTGAACTAATCATCAGAACCACGATCAGATCATTAGAACTTTGAGATGGGTGACGATGATGGGTAAGGCAAAGTACAAAATCAGCAACTGGAAGCAATATAACCAAG
>NZ_JAHUTT010000056.1 GCF_019209865.1 Shewanella sp. NIFS-20-20
TGCGAGACAGTTCAAGCTTGATGGGAAACGGGATAGGGCCTATCCACGTGCGTTAAAAATGAGTAAAAACAAGTATCCCATTAAGTCTAAGAAAAATGCCGTTCACACTAAGTGAACGGCATTACGCAGTTGCGGGCTTTTATGGCAATCATAGACTAATTAGAAGTTGATGCGAGGATCCAATTCACCGGTCTGATAACGCTTGTACATGGCCTGCAGCGACAATGGCTTGATCTTGGAGGCCATGCCAGCACAACCAAAGGCTTCGTAGCGCTCAGTACAGATAGAATCCATGGCTTCCATCGATGCTTTCAAGAATTTACGCGGATCAAATTCAGCAGGGTTTTCTGCTAAGAATTTACGGACAGCCCCAGTGGAAGCTAAACGCAGATCGGTATCAATGTTAACTTTACGCACACCGTGCTTAATACCTTCAACAATTTCTTCCAGCGGCACACCATAGGTTTCAGGGATCTGACCGCCATACTGGTTAATGATTTGCAACCATTCTTGCGGCACTGATGACGATCCGTGCATCACCAAATGGGTATTAGGAATGCGCGCATGGATTTCCTTGATGCGGTCGATACGTAACACATCACCTGTCGGCTTACGGCTAAATTTATACGCACCATGGCTGGTACCAATGGCGATCGCCAAGGCGTCCACATGGGTCGCCGCCACAAATTTTGCAGCTTCATCTGGCGTGGTCAGCAACTGCTCATGGCTCAGAATACCTTCAGCACCAACACCATCCTCTTCACCGGCCATGCCAGTTTCTAGGCTACCTAAACAACCAATTTCACCTTCAACTGAGACACCACATGCATGTGCAAATGCCACGGTACGACGAGTGACATCGACATTGTATTCGTAGCTAGCCGGGGTCTTACCGTCCGCCATCAATGAACCATCCATCATCACCGATGACATACCAAGCTGGATTGAACGCTGACACACGTCAGGATGAGTACCATGGTCCTGATGAATACAGACAGGGATATCAGGATACTGCTCTAAGGCCGCCGCCATCAGATATTTAAGGAATTGTGGGCGAGCATACTTACGCGCACCGGCCGAAGCCTGCACAATAACAGGGCTGTCTGTCGCTTCCGCTGCCTGCATAATGGCGCGCATTTGTTCTAAGTTGTTCACATTAAATGCTGGTACGCCATAGCTATGTTCAGCAGCATGATCCAACAGTTGACGTAAGGAAATAAGGGCCATTTTTTACTCCAATAATAGGGTGATTTTCACCGAGGTCGCTATCGATTGGCTCGATTTATGATGGTACCGACTAGGTCGGCGTATGCGTGACAATATGATTATTATTAGTTGCCACGACTCGTCAACATCGCCACTGCTGGCAGCTCTTTTCCTTCCAGGAACTCAAGGAAAGCACCACCGCCAGTAGAAATATAAGAGACTTTATCGGCAATTTGATACTTATCAACGGCCGCTAAGGTATCACCACCGCCAGCAATTGAAAACGCGCTTGAAGCGGCAATCGCTTGGGCAATACGTTCGGTGCCAGCACCGAATTGGTCGAACTCAAATACCCCCACAGGGCCATTCCACACTATGGTGCCGGCATTGGCGATAATCTCCGCCAGTGCTTCGGCGCTGTCAGGACCGATATCGAAAATCATATCACTATCACTGACCGCATTAACTGGCTTTAAGGTCGCGCTTGCCGTTGGGCTGAACTCACTGGCAACCACCACATCTGTGGGTACCGGAATATCGCCACCACGAGCTTGAGCATTCGCGACTAAACGCTTTGCTTCATCCAGCAAATCAGCCTCATATAAGGATTTACCGACATTGTGACCGGCAGCGGCGATAAAAGTATTGGCAATGCCACCACCCACCACTAATTGATCAACTATGTTTGATAAGCTTTCTAGTACGGTGAGTTTAGTCGACACTTTAGAGCCACCAACAATGGCCACCAATGGACGCTTAGGGTTTTCCATGGCGCGAGCCAGCGCATCTAATTCACCCGCTAATAATGGGCCAGCACAAGCGATAGGCGCATATATGCCAACGCCATGGGTAGACGCTTGCGCACGATGCGCTGTGCCAAATGCATCCATCACATAAATGTCGCACAAATTGGCTAATTGGCGAGCGAGCACTTCATCATCTTTCTTCTCGCCCTTATTGAAACGTACGTTTTCAAACACCACTAACTCACCGGCAGTCGCTGTGACACCGTCGAGATAGTCAGTGGCTAACCGCACCGGATAATCAAGTGCATCCGCTAAATACTCCACCACAGGTTGCATGGAAAACTCAGGAGAAAATTCACCTTCGACCGGGCGACCCAAGTGCGACATGACCATCACGGCCGCACCCTGCTCTAACGCCAAGATTAACGTAGGCAGCGAGGCACGAATACGCGCATCACTGGTCACCTTACCGTCTTTGATTGGCACATTAAGATCTTGTCTGATCAACACGCGCTGACCGGCCAGATCTAAATCTGTCATATTAATAATTGCCATGGTTATTTCCTTTATCTCATAAAAACAATTCGTTAATTCTTGGTTTGCTGCCATGCAAGGCTAGTGTCTAACATCCGATTGGCAAACCCCCATTCGTTATCACACCAGAGTAAGAGTTTGACCAAGTGGCCAGCGCTAACGCGCGTCTGGGTGCCATCGACAATACTCGAGCGAGGGTCATGGTTAAAATCACATGACACTAAGGGTTCATTGGTATACCCCAAAATGCCCGAAAACAATCCGCGAGCAGACTGTTCAAGCAGCTGGTTAATGGTCGCAATATTCACCTGGGTCGCCAAGGTGACGGACAAATCGATGGCAGTGACGTTAATGGTCGGAACCCGTACTGAAATCGCTTCAAACTTATCTTTCATTTGCGGCAAAATACGTTCAATCCCGCGAGCCAATTTAGTGTCAACCGGAATAATCGACTGGCTGGCGGCGCGGGTACGGCGCAAATCATCATGATAGGCATCAATCACTTGTTGGTCATTCATCGCCGAATGAATGGTAGTGATGGCGCCACTTTTGACCCCAAAATGCTCATCGAGCACCTTGATCACGGGCACAATACAGTTGGTCGTACAGGAGGCGTTCGAGACGATGCTATGACTGGCACTGAGCGAGTCATGATTAACGCCATACACTATGGTGGCATCGACATCTGCAGAAGAAGGATTTGAGATTAACACCTTTTTAGCGCCAGCTCGTAAATGCGCTTCACAGGCTTCCCTATCATTGAGCACGCCAGAGGCTTCTAATACGATATCAATATCAAGGGCTTTCCAGGGAAGTTGTGCGGGATCGGCTTGGTGAAGTAATAGGATCTTATCGAGACCAATGCGCATGTGGCCTTGATCAAAGTCCAGAGCGAGCGGAAAACGCCCATGGGTTGTATCATAACGGGTCAGGTGCACCATGGCATCGGGCGTGGCTAACTCATTAATCGCGACAATTTGGATCTGTTGCCGTTTATCGGATTCATATAACGCGCGCAGTAACGAACGCCCAATACGACCATAACCGTTTATCGCAACTCGGATCATAAACTGACACTTCCTCCATGGCGGACGAAAATAGAGCAACCACGATCAGCTCTCTAAGCTAAATCGTGGTTGTCGTCGGTTAACACCACTCCCTGGTGCCGCGCAAGCGAGGCCTAGGGGTGACGCTGATTAGTTCAACAGTTCGTTAGCGGCATTCACCACGTTATCGGTGGTAAAGCCAAACATCTTGAACAATTCGCCAGCAGGCGCTGACTCACCAAAGGTAGTCATGCCGATAATGCGACCATTTAAGCCGACGTACTTGTACCAGAAGTCAGCAATGCCAGCTTCAATCGCGATTCGCGCCGTGACAGCACTTGGCAACACCGCTTCACGATAAGCGCTGTCTTGCTTGTCAAACACATCGGTGGCAGGCATAGACACGACACGGACCGCACGGCCTTGAGCCGTTAATTGCTCGTAAGCCGCCATCGCCAGTTCTACTTCTGAACCGGTAGCAATTATAATTAGCTCAGGGGTAGCCGCGCTATCTTTAAGGATATAGCCGCCTTTGGCGATATTGGCTAATTGCTCAGCATCACGAGTTTGCTGCGCTAGATTTTGACGTGAAAAAATCAGTGACGTTGGGCCATCGTTACGTTCGATAGCGAACTTCCAAGCGACTGCGGATTCCACCTGATCACAAGGACGCCATGTGCTCATGTTTGGCGTTAAGCGCAATGAGGCAATCTGCTCTACCGGCTGATGGGTAGGACCATCTTCACCTAAACCGATTGAGTCATGAGTGTAGACCTGAATGTTTTGGACCTTCATCAGGGCTGCCATACGCATCGCATTACGGGCGTATTCCATAAACATCAGGAAGGTGGCGCCATAAGGAACAAAACCGCCATGCAAGGCAATGCCGTTGATAATGGCAGTCATACCAAATTCACGCACACCGTAATGAATATAATTACCTGAGGCATCCTCATGGGTCAGCGCCTTAGAACCTGACCACATGGTTAAGTTAGATGGCGCTAAATCAGCACTGCCGCCCATAAATTCTGGCAGTAACTTACCATAATGCTCTAGGGCATTTTGCGAGGCTTTACGCGATGCGATGCTGGCTGGGTTAGCTTGCAGTTCAGCGATGTAGGCATCGGCTTGCTCAGCAAACTGCGCTGGCAGCTCACCCGTAATACGGCGCTGATATTCGGCGGCTAATTCAGGGAAAGCAGCACGATAGGCAGCCATCTTTTCATTCCAAGCCGCTTCTTTGCTAGCGCCTGCAGCTTTAGCATCCCAAGCGCTGTAAACGTCAGCAGGAATAACAAAAGGCGCATGACTCCAGCCTAAGAATTCACGAGTCGCCGCAATTTCAGCATCCCCCAAGGGCGCGCCGTGGCAATCGTGTGAACCTGACTTATTAGGTGAGCCGAAACCAATAATGGTTTTACAGCAGATCAAGCTTGGGCGTGGATCGGCTTTGGCGGCATTGATGGCAGCATCAATAGCATCGCTATCATGACCGTCAACACCAGCAATCACATGCCAGCCATACGCTTCAAAACGCTTAGGGGTATCATCACTAAACCAGCCTTCAACATGGCCATCGATAGAAATACCGTTGTCATCCCAGAAGGCGATCAACTTACCTAAGCCTAACGTACCGGCTAATGAGCAGGCTTCATGAGAGATGCCTTCCATTAAACAGCCGTCACCGAGGAAGGTATAAGTATGGTGATCAACAATCTCGTGACCGTCACGGTTAAACTGGGCGGCTAATGCTCGCTCAGCAATCGCCATCCCCACCGCATTGGTAATGCCTTGCCCTAATGGACCTGTGGTGGTTTCAATGCCAGGAGCATATCCATACTCAGGGTGACCTGGCGTACGTGAATGCAATTGACGGAATTGTTTTAAATCTTCGATACTTAAATCATACCCACTCAGGTGCAGGAGTGAATAATGCAGCATAGAGCCATGACCATTTGACAACACAAAACGATCGCGGTCAGCCCAAGCTGGATTCTGAGGGTTATGATTCAAATGGTTACGCCATAAGACTTCGGCGATATCTGCCATGCCCATCGGGGCACCAGGATGACCTGAATTTGCTTTTTGAACTGCGTCCATACTTAACGCACGGATAGCGTTGGCGAGTACTTTACGGGAAGACATGCTCTCTCCTGCTTATTATTGAGACTTGCGTGCAACAACCAAAGATGGTGGCACATTTTCCCTTACATACGAGGCCGAAGCAAATATAAATGTCGCTTTTTCCAACATGATTTTCTGGCCAAGATTTGGGCACAAAAGTTCAACTGGGTCACAAACTCCATGAATTTTTGCACTATGAGGGTGATTAGCGCGTGAATTTCAACTAGAATAGCCATCTAGATGTAGATGCTTCTACAGAATTTATTTATTTAACGAGATTTTGTGAATATGGCAAACCACCTGTTTACTTCTGAGTCGGTATCAGAAGGTCATCCCGATAAAATCGCCGATCAGATCTCTGATGCGGTATTAGATGCAATCCTCGAGCAGGATCCGAAAGCGCGCGTAGCGTGTGAAACCTATGTCAAGACTGGCATGGTCATGGTCGGTGGCGAAATTACCACCACCGCATGGGTTGATATTGAAGAACTGACCCGTAAAACAGTTCGTGAAATTGGTTACACTAACTCAGACATGGGTTTTGATGCCGACTCTTGCGCGGTTCTCAATGCGATTGGTAAGCAATCACCTGATATTAATCAAGGTGTTGATAGAGCGGATCCTAAAGAACAAGGCGCAGGCGATCAGGGCTTAATGTTTGGTTATGCCAGCAATGAAACTGACGTGCTAATGCCAGCCCCAATCACTTATGCTCACGCCTTAGTTAAGCGTCAATCTGAAGTGCGCAAAAGTGGCCTGTTACCTTGGTTACGCCCAGATGCGAAGAGCCAGGTAACCTTTGCTTATGACAACAACCAGATCGTCGGTATCGATGCCATCGTGTTGTCAACGCAACACTGCGACAGCGTCAGCCAAAAAGATCTGATTGAAGGCGTGATGGAAACTATCATCAAGCCAGTACTGCCTGAGAAATGGTTGAATGCCAATACCAAGTACTTCATTAACCCAACCGGTCGCTTTGTGATCGGCGGCCCAATGGGTGACTGTGGTTTAACTGGACGTAAGATTATTGTTGATACCTACGGCGGCATGGCTCGTCATGGTGGTGGTGCTTTCTCTGGTAAAGATCCATCCAAGGTTGACCGCAGTGCGGCCTATGCTGCTCGTTATGTAGCCAAAAACATCGTGGCTGCAGGTTTAGCTGACCGTTGTGAAATTCAAGTGTCTTATGCTATTGGTGTTGCTGAGCCAACCTCTATCAGTGTTGAAACCTTCGGCACCGGTAAATTGGCTGAAGAAAAGCTGATCCAATTAGTTCGTCAGCACTTCGACCTGCGTCCATATGGCCTCACTGCCATGTTGGATCTTGCTCGTCCTATCTACCAAGCGACCGCAGCTTATGGTCACTTTGGTCGTGAAGAGTTCCCATGGGAGCGCACCGATAAAGCTGAGGCTTTACGTGCCGATGCCAATATCTAATCGGTCACCGTCATAAAAAATAGCGAACTTAGGTTCGCTTTTTTTTTGGGGGGGGGAATTACAGATGATCGAAATGATTATATTGCATTAATAGCATCGGCAGATGGCTCGCGGGTAATGCCGCCATCGCCACTCGAGATACGCTGCTATATTGCGGGATATTATTGATTGGTAACGGAACCAATCGAGCATGCAAACTGCGCTCATCGCCACAATCATACCAACCATGGTCGGTTTGGATCAGCAGGTGATCAACACCGCTCATAGACTGACGCCAAACGGCAACGGTTTGGTCTTCATGGCAGAGCAACGAATACAAACATTGCGCAAGGTGTTGGCTAGCAATGCAATGGCCAGCCGCAATAAAATCAGTCGAAGTCATAGCGAGTTCTCGGTTAGCGCTGACGATTCAGCAAGTAATAATCTTGGCCTTGATCAGAAAAATAGCTCGCCACCGTCATGATGTTGTGACGACTGTGCGCTTGGTACGATGCCTCATTATCCTCAGCAACAATCGCCTGTAGCGAGCGATAGTGATTCGGTAACAAGGTTAAAGCGGCCTCAAATAGCCCCGAACAAAGACCGTGACCACGATCTTGCGGCTGGACCCACACAGGCCCCCAATGACACAATCCCTGATGACCAAGCTCACGCTTGGCCACAGCATGACCTTTTTTGTACAAGGGCATCGCGGTCATCATTTGCCAATCAGCGGCAACACCATAAGCAATAACAGTTTGATTTTTAATAGCAAAAACCACTACATGGTCACTTAACAACTGACTCAAAAGTTGACGTGATAACGGCTCACTTTGCCAATGACCGTGGCTTTCCTCTTGAGCATGTCGGCGCTCGAGATGATATAAGAGATCAAGATCACTCACACTCGCCTGGCGTATTTGATACATAAGTTACCTCGAATAAATCGCTATTATACCCTGTAATTGTCGCGATCAAGCCAAGTTATTGACTCTGCAAAATTTGCAAAAACAGTCAGATAGACCAAACTCAATGAAGATAATGAACAGCAAGGATGCTCGAGATGTCAATCAATGAGTTTGACCCCAGTCAAAGTATTTTAGAAAACGAACACCACACAATAAACTTGGTTCGTTGGCATCAACAATGTGAACTATTGCAAGATTACTATAAAGCTCAGTTAGTTATCATCTTACAGCATACCCAAAATGGCTTTGAAGTCATCACCAGCGCCGGCGATAGGCCCATGCCGTCGGGATTGTTAATGAGACAATCCAACCCATTACTCGACAAATTGATGAAAGCTCCCGGGCAAGGCTTACAGGTGCAACTCTCTGGTGAGCTTGATGGTTTACCGGAAGAATTTGAGCAACACGCCTTTATTCTCTCCCGGCCGATCCGCTGGCCTGATAGCAATGACTTTGGCTGCCTGATTGTGGCTGCCGATCGAGATCCACTGGTTGAAAATATTGCTGCCGCAATGCTTGAGCCGGTGCAGGTCTTGCTGCAACAAGATTTGGCATTAATGTGCCAAAACCAGCGCATCAGTACGTTAAGCATGCGCGACCGATTAACCGGCATGTTAAATCAGTATGGATTTTTAATGATGGCGCCGCGTCAGCTAGCACTCGGGCGCCGGTTTGGCTCCCATGCTGGGGTGATTTTTTTTGAACTCTGCCAAGTTCAGGCCCATCAGCAAACCGTTGGCGAGCGAGATCAACAGCTTTTAGGCCGGATTATTCAAGACACCATCCGCAGCGCCGATATTGCCGCTCGCTATAGTGAGACCGAGTTTGTGGTCCTCGTCTTTCTCGATTCGGAGCGTGATTTACAGCATATTATTCGCCGAGTGGACAAATCGCTCAAGCAGCAAGCCATGCAATTATGCTTAGATGCCAATGCGTGCTTTTTTAGCCCAGACTCCAGTACTAAACTCGCGCCCATGATCCACGTCACACGCCAAGGATTGTTATCGCAACAACAGCAGCAAAATATGGATAATTCGGTACAAAACCAAGCGTAATTCATCGACAATTAATGCTTTCTTTTTTGCTAACAAGCTATTCTTAGATACACTAAGGGCTTAGCACTCTTTTTTGGGGATGTATTCATGTTTAAACCTGTATTCGCTGCCGCCACGCTGGCGTTAGCTTTAGGTGGTTGCCAGTCAACACCACAAAATGATGATTTCAGTTTGATTGGTCAGTGGAAAATCGACACCATTATGGGACAAGCCACGGTTGATTATAGCCCTGCCGAGCTCACCTTTCGTGACGATGGTACCCTGAGTGGCAACAACAGTTGCAACCAGTTTTTTGGTAAGTATCAATACGCCAACAACCAGTTAAGCTTAACCCCAGCAGGGACCACGATGAAAGCCTGTGTGGATGCCTTAATGGCGCAAGAGCAGCTGGTTAATCAAGCCCTGCCTGAAGTCGCTACTACGCAATACGCCAATGGTAAATTGAGCCTGCTTGATAGCGAAGGTCAAGTGTTACTGATCTTGACCAAACAATAAGTTGTGCCCAATAAAAAACCGCCTATTGGCGGTTTTTTTATTGGGCGTTATTAACGAGCTTGCTCAGCCTCATCAGCCATGCGCGCGCTGGCAATCATATCGGCATTATAATGCGCTTCATCGAGCTCATTCTCCGATTTAGCAATCACAGTGGTGGCCACGAGATCACCCGAAACATTCACCACGGTTCGTGCCATATCTAACACTCGATCAATGCCGGCAATCAAGGCCACCCCTTCCAGCGGCAAACCGACGGTGGTCAGCACCAGCGTCAACATGACTAATCCCGCCCCTGGCACACCGGCCGTCCCGATAGATGCTAGCGTGGCAGTCAAGATAATCGTCAAATAATCCACCCACGTTAAATCAATACCAAAGGCTTGTGCCACAAATAAGGCGGTCACCCCTTGATATAACGCGGTGCCATCCATATTAATGGTGGTGCCGAGCGGCAATACAAAACTAGAGATCTTTTTATTAACCCCTAAGTATTCACTGGCGCATTTCATACTCGCAGGTAGCGAGCCAGCCGAGCTTGAGGTGGTAAAGGCCACTGCCATGGCATTACTAATGCCTTTGAAAAACTGCAGAGGACTGAGTCCAGCCAACAGCTTTAGCACTAACGAGTAAAACCCTAAAATATGTAGCAGACAGCCTAAATAGACTGCGACGATGACTTTCATTAATGGCAACAGCATGGCGATACCGTACTCGCCTGCCACCCATGCCATTAAGCCAAACACCCCATATGGCGCT
Organism: Shewanella sp. NIFS-20-20; assembly: GCF_019209865.1. Classification (GTDB taxonomy): domain Bacteria; phylum Pseudomonadota; class Gammaproteobacteria; order Enterobacterales; family Shewanellaceae; genus Shewanella. The sequence goes on from NZ_JAHUTT010000056.1 coordinate 10,350, forward strand.
AATTTCATCACCATATCAGTCAGCTTATACATGGCTTCAGCTAAGCTCATAAATAAAGCAATGGCGGGTTTACCCTGTTCGCCAATCAAGACTAAGGCTATCCCGAGGGCCACGGCAAACACAATCACTTGCAAAATTTGACCACTAGCCAACGCCGCGATGGGATTGGTGGGAACAATATTAATTAAGGTTTCCATCACCGATGGCGCCGCCTTAATCACGTCACTCTGGCTTCCGGCTTCAAGGCCTAAGCCTGCACCAGGCTCAAGAATAGCGCCCACCATCAAGCCAATACTGATGGCTATTGATGTGGTTCCCAAGTAAAAGCCAAAAGACTTAAAGCCAATTCGTCCCATGCGCGCAGTATCCTGCATCGACGTAACGCCAACAATTAAGGAGCAAAACACCAAGGGAACAATCAACATCTTAATGGTATTTACGAATAAAGTACCAATGGGCTTTAATACGGTGGCATCTTCACCGAGGACCACCCCAGTTAAGATACCTAGGATCATGCCAATGAGTATTTGGCTCCACAGCGGTAGAGCACACCAATGGGACCATGGCGTGGGTCGAACAGGAGAAATCACAGATTTTGTCATTGCAGGCAAACCTTGTAGTGCGGGAAATTAGCTTCGATGAAAGACCCATTATGCGGGCGCTAAATGTTACCACAGCTAGCAAAAATGCCTCGACGATCTCAATCACAATCACTTAGGGAATTAGGCCCTAAACTCGGATTTAGGGGGATGAACATCAAACCGCTGAGGGTGAAGCGCCGCTGGCGGCTGCTCGCGCAGGATTAAATGCTGCCAATAGGCCTCATCAAACGCGGAAAAAAGATGAAAGCGACGCCCTTCTGCTTTAAGAATGAGCGCCCACCATATGAGCCCCCAGACGCCAAACGTCACTAAAGTTAATACAAAATGAAGCCACTGGGTCGCAGATGATGACACTTGATGCGGCTTGGACCGCGAAGATTGACTCTTGGGATGCAATACTAGACTCATCATCATTCCTTAACAGTGACCGGCATGATCAAGTTTAGCAAGCTTACGACTTTAGTCTAATGCCGCGATTGATAAACCCAACAAATCAAGCGCAACTTACTGATGTTAAATTATAAAAAAAGACCGCGAAATATTCGCGGTCTTAATCAGCTCGGCACTCGATTAACGGATTAAAGGTTAATCACATTAATGGCTAAGCCACCTTGGCTCGTTTCACGATACTTAGGCAACATATCTTTGCCAGTTTCATACATGGTCGCGATCACTTTATCCAAACTAACGGTTGGATCGGAATTACGACGCATGGCCATACGGGTCGAATTAATGGCTTTCATAGACGCAATCGCATTACGCTCGATGCAAGGAACCTGAACTTGACCTGCCACAGGATCGCAAGTTAAGCCTAAATTGTGCTCCATCCCAATTTCAGCGGCAATACACACTTGCACTGGGCTGGCACCCATCAATTCGGCTAAGCCAGCTGCAGCCATAGAACATGCCACACCCACTTCACCTTGACAGCCCACTTCTGCGCCAGAGATTGAAGCATTGCGCTTATACAGTGACCCCATAGCCGCTGCGGCTAAATAGAACTTGGTGTATTCTTTTTGGCCAACGCTTTGGATGAACTTGTCATAGTAAGCAATAACCGCAGGAATAATCCCAGCAGCACCGTTAGTCGGTGCAGTGACCACGCGGCCACCGGCAGCATTTTCTTCACTGACAGCCAAAGCAAACATGTTGACCCAGTCAACAATCACCATCGGATCGGCTGACAGACGCTCACCGGTAACTAATTGACGGTACAAGGCTGGGGCGCGACGAGGCACACGTAACGGACCGGCCAAAATGCCTTCGGTATGACAACCGCGCTCAATGCCTTCACGCATCACGTTCCATACCCGACCAAAGCCAGAGTAAACCTCTTCCTCGGTACGGAACGACATTTCATTGGCCATCATAATGGCGCTGATGCTCATACCGGTTTCTTTACAGATAGCCAGTAATTCTTCGGCATTAGCAAAAGGGTAAGCGACTTGAATGTCAGTCACCGCTGTTTTACCAAAGTTTTCTTCATCAACCACAAAACCACCACCAATCGAGTAGTAAGTTTTGCTGTATTCCAAGCTGTCACCAATCCAAGCATGAATTTTCATGCCATTTTCATGCAGTGCTAATGCCTCAGTGTGAAACACCATAGCATTACATGGGAAATCAACGGTGTGGCAATGTAAACCCACAGGTAAACGACCGGTTTGCTCTACCCGTTGAATGAATTCTGGAATGGCTTCAATATCAACGTTTTCAGGGCTATTACCCGCCAGGCCCATAATGATAGCGATATCAGTATGGTGACCTTTACCGGTTAACGATAGTGAACCATACACATCCACAGTGATTTTGGTAATGTCACGTAAGCTTCCTTTCGAACGTAAATCATCAATAAATTCTTTAGCCGCTTTCATTGGGCCGACTGTATGTGAGCTAGAAGGACCCACACCAATTTTAAAAATATCAAATGCGCTAAACATAACTTTACAACCTCAAAAAACGAGGAAATCGGGCCATAAGGCCCGATCCTTGGGAAAACACTGGGATGTTTTACTTTGGCTTAGCCAAGCAAACCAAACAGGATAGCGGTCATAGACAACAGACCAGCAATAATCACGAAAATATTGCTTACTCGACCACGGTATTGCTTCAGAGCTGGTACCTTGTACACGGCGTACATTGGCATCAGGTACAAGATAGCCGCGATGATTGGACCACCTAGAGCTTCAATCATGCCCAAGATGCTTGGGTTAATGATGGCAACGCCCCAGATAGTGATGAACATGAAGCCAAGAATAAACTTGTTAATACCGGCTTCATTCACTTCTTTACCAGCACTTTCGTACTGCTTAACGATCAGACCACGCATACCTTCGCTGGCACCTAAATAGTGACCGAAGAAAGATGATACGATGGCGATAAAGGCAATCAGCGGCGCAAAGTAAGTTACAAATGCACTGTCATGAGCGTTGGCCAAGTATGACAGGATAGGTAAGTTTTGTGCTTTAGCTTCAGCCAATTGCGCTGGAGTCAGAGACAATACACATGAGAATACGAACAACATCACGAAGCCAACCAACATCAGCGAAGTGTTACGTAAAATCACGTCAGCCTTACGAGAGGCATTCACCCCATATTCACGCTTTTGCGATACTGCAAACTGTGAAATGGCAGGTGAGTGGTTAAAGGCAAAGATTAATACTGGAATGGTTAACCAGATAGTGCCTAAAAAGTCAGCTGCGGCAGGGACTTGCTCTAACGCAGAAGTATTCCAGTTAGGGATTAAGTACAGTGACATAAATGCCAGAATGGCCACTAATGGATATACCAGGAACTGAGTCACTTTCAACATCAGTTTTTCACCGGCAACCATCACAGACATCATACCCAGCACTAATAGGCCAGACAGCAACCAACGTGGCACAGAATCCATGCCTAATTGATTAACAATGAAGCTATCGACTACGTTGGTGATACCCACACCGTAAATCAATACAATCGGATAAATCGCGAAGAAGTACAGTAAGGTAATGGCCTTACCTGCGCCTTTACCGAAGTGCTCTTCAACGACTTGAGTAATGTCGCTGCCTTCAATTTTTGAAGAACACACGAAACGTGATAAGCCGCGGTGAGCCAGATAAGTCATAGGACCAATCAACAAAGCCATCACCACTAATGGCCAGAAACCGCCCATACCTGCATTGATAGGTAAGAACAGAATACCAGCACCCACAGCAGTACCGAACAGACTCAGCATCCACGTGGTATCTTGACGGGTCCAAGGCAATTTAACGCCTTTGGTCTCGGTTGGTGCTTGAGCACCGGTTGCATCTTTTTGCATATAATTACCTTTGCGCTGTAACAGCTAATACTTATTTATTTGTGCAAAGGATAGCTTTTTATGCTGCAAAAAACATGATCTAACGCTAATTTAAGTCATCAAATTTCAGATTAAGCTTATATTGCGATCTAGATCGCCAATTTCACGTTATTTTATTTCAATTGTGTTTCACGACTTTCACCCAAAAACACCCGCAAATCAACATTACCGTTACCTAATTTATGCTTCGGTGATTCAAGGCATTTTTTGAGCACTGGCGCGTGTTTGCGCTAGATCGCATTTTCACAAGAATTGCGACGCGCCGCAAACGAGGGGGCGATTGATGCGATCTTCATCACTATCTCAGGTGTTAATTTTTAACCTAACGATTACCTTTTAATTGCACTCGTGGGTGACGAACAAATAAAAGATTTTAAATACAGTAGCTTAAAAATAAAAAGCCACAGCTTATACTGTGGCTTTACTCAGCATATTAGCCTTTATCGCGCTGACTGAGTAGTCAGCTCCAACGTCGAGACGAGATTAGCGTCAATGTCTTCGGCTTTAAACAGTAACGGCCGCAAACCTTGACCGCGACTATAACGCACCGTTTGATCGGCAAACTCAGGGCGTAATATATTGCTGGTTTGCGAGTAGGTCAAAATACCGCGCCCTTGTGGGCCTTCATCGGTAAAACTCACCATAAACACCCAGCTAGAACCATAACGAATAGGATAGCCCTCCGCAGTCAGGCCAGACGCCAATGGTTCATTACTCACCACATCGTCCACACTGGGATACGTGTGTTGCGGGATCAAGGTATCATCCCCGCTTAATCGGGTTGAGAACACATTAAAGCCGCCTTCGACACTGTGACTGCCAGGCCAAGGTAAACGCTGACCACTTGGCAAACCATTCGGTAATGAGCGCTCCACAAATTGTACTTGTCCAAGTGGCGCGGCCACATCAATCCCTGCCGCTTGCAAGTTTAACGTGGCGTGAGCCAACGCCACCAAGGCACTGCCGTCACTGACTAAGGTGTTCGGCGTAGCAACCGGGTTAGTGACATCAAATGGAGTACTCAAATATTGCGTTTGATCAAATACATGGGCAAATTCACGCACCAATGCGCCACCAATACTATCGACATCTTGGCGACCATTCCATTGGCTTAGGGCGTGACACGCTGCGCTAATATCCACTTGTTGAGTTGGCGTGAAGCTGACCGGTTCAGTTCCTTGGGCCGTACATTGTACGATTAAATCATCCCGAACTAAGTCCATCAAGTAAGCATGGTTACCGAGCATGGCTTGTTCCAGCTCATCAAGATTGAACTTACCATCATCACCGCCACCATTTTCAATCAAGCTGAGCGCCATCCGAGTACGCAATGACAATGGCTGATTAAGCTCGCCATACATGGGTGAGAAATAAATCAACGGCTCGGCAGGGTTAGTCATCCAGAAGGAATCATTGGAGTTCTGAACAAAATCGCTGCGCAACAATTTAGGCGAATATTGAAAATCTGTTGGCCCATCGAACGCAAATAACGAGCTGTCACCCGGTAAAATCGTGAACTTAGCTTGGGCTTTCGCTGCCTTGATTTCTGGTGAGGTTTTTAACAATACCACCGCGGCCTCAGACAAACCGGGGACGGCCGAGTCATCGATATAAAAGGCATTACCTTCTTTATCGGCATACATGGTGTTATTGAAAATTAAGCCATCATAGTCTTTAAAGGTTTGCGTAAACTCATCCAAATTAGTGGCCATATTCATGGCTAACCACTGATCGAGAGGATCCATATTGCCAGAATTAACATCTTGAACCATAAAGGCTTGGCTATCATCCCAACCAAAAGGCGCCTTATCGGCAGGGGCTTCTAACATTGGGCCTTTAGCGGTGAAATAAATATCTTTTTGGGCGACTAGCATCCCCGCCGCGCCGGCATTGACCTGGATACTGACCGTCTCCTTGGTGATTGGCATGACCTCGCCATCAAACAGATAACTCATGCGATCGCCGGATTTAAGCGTTAAGTTATACACCACGAAGTGTTCGGCAGTTGAGAAAGTGTGGGTCCAGGCGAGATGTTCATTAAATCCAATGTTAATCAGACCGGGCATGCCCACCAGCGATCCTCCTATGATATCGAGGTGACCTGGAATGGTGGTGTGTGACTGCCAAAAACGTAAATTGCCCGTGTGGGGGAAATGGGGGTTGCCAAGCACCATACCACGACCATTTTCGGTCATGTCTTTGCCCAGTCCCCAGCCATTAGAGCCTAACTCACCCGGATTTTTCTCGGGTAATGTCAAGTTATTGCGACGGGCAATAAACTTGCTACTTAAGTCCTCAACAAATTGTTGACGTGCCTGTGCCATTGTCGCATTGGCCGGCGCAGGCCCTATGATGGTCGGTAGATATTCATCGCCGTCCCCTGGGTTGGCGAGAAAGATCAGCTCTAGAAAATTAGCCGCACCAGGCAGTGCGGTAATCGAGAAGATATACGTTAGAAAATCTACTTCATCAATGGGTTTAACCCAAGGCTGATTGGCGCAAAAGGGTTCCGGCTGGCTGTCTTTGCCTGCGGCAACGTCAGCCAGATACTGGTTATATCCGCTGACAAACCCCATGATTAAGGCCTTGGACTTGTCGGTCATCTTCGGCCAATTGGTTTCTGCTAATTGGCGAACTTTAAGCGCCTTATAGCCAAAGTCAGAGATCAAATTGCCGTTATCTTCACTGGTTGGCATGCCGGTGGTGAAGTCCAACGAAGCATGCGGGCCAAAATATTGCGACCGCTCCGAGTTGGCCTTAATAAAACCGTCTGCCAAAATACACAAGTTATCTTGGGCCTGCACATAGGCACTGCCATAGGCCAAGCTTTCTAAGTTATCGGCTTGAATATGTGGTACCCCGTAGGTGGTGCGCTTAATGCTGGCACTTAATTGGCCATCAGGAGCAAAAATGGGCACTGTACTTTGAGGCGGGGTGGTATCGTCCTTGTTATCATTGTCGCTATTACAACCAGCAATAAGTAACGTGGAGCTAAGCCCCATCGCGAGCACGAGTCTATTGAATATCATTATTATTATCCTTGTTTAGTTTTGCCAACCGTGGCTCTCACCTCGATTAAACCAACTAAATCTATGGGTTATCAGAGATGTACCTCAACCAAGAATGTGGCACAATATTGATTGCGCCACACCGAGTTGAAACATTATTTAAACAAAGCTACAAACAAACGTCTAACTAAATCAATCAAGAGCGACCATTTGATGTCAGCAACACAGTGTAAGATCCTGGTGGGATCAACCAATCCTATCAAGGTGGCTGCGGCCAAAGCGGCATTGAGCCTTATCTATCCGCACTATCAAATTGATTGCCAAGGTATGAAGGCGCCCTCTGGCGTCAGCGATCAGCCGATGACGGCCGCAGAAACCCGCCTTGGGGCATTAAATCGGGTCCGATATTGCCAACAACATCAGCAAGCAGACTTTTATATCGCCATGGAAGGTGGGGTCGATATGTTTGACGATGGCCCCGCCACTTTTGCCTATATTGTGATTGGCCATGGTGATCAGATCAGCGTCAATCGCAGTGCCAGTCTGCCATTACCTCTGCAGGTGTATGCGGCGCTCCAACAGGGTCAAGAGTTAGGGCATGTGATGGACGCACTATTTAATACGGTTAATATAAAACAAGCCGGCGGTGCTATCGGCCTACTCACTAACGGTGTCGCCGATAGGCAAGGCAATTATACCCAAGCCATCGTATTAGCCATGGCCCCCATACTTCATCCGCAGAGATATTAATCCCCTTATGCCAAGTCAATCAGATAGCTTTCTCAGCTTATGCTTACAACTGCAGCAGACATTAACCAGTTTGACTCAAACCCGCGGACAGACCATTAGTTGGATCCAATATCAATATTTGGCATTACTGCATCAGCAACCCTTAGGCACCAATGCCTTGGCCCAACAATTAGCCGTGGATAAATCCAGTGCGAGTCGGCAACTTAAGCAATTAGCGCAACAAGACTTGGTGACCATTCAAGCGTCAGCCAGAGATGGTCGCGCGCGTTTAGCCGCGCTCACTCGCCAAGGACAGGCGCACTATTTGGCCTATCAAGCTGCCATGGATGCCCGTTTGGGGTTAGTCGAGGCGCAATTGACCCCCGATGAAATTCACCAACAAGGTCAACACTTGATGCGCCTGCAAAAAGCCATTCGACAAAGCCAGTTACAGCAAGGCTATGAGCTAAGACCCATTCGAAAAGAGGATGATACTGCCATTGCCGCGATTATTCGCCAAGTCTCTGCTGAATATGGCTTAAGCAGCGATCAAGGCTTTGGGGTCGCCGACCCGAACTTGGACTGTTTATCCGGTGTTTACCAGGCCAATGGCAGCCAGTACTGGGTGATCGTTTGTGACGGCGAGGTGTTAGGCGGTGGCGGAATCGCTCCCCTTTGCGGCACCCGAGAAAATGATAAAATCTGCGAACTGCAAAAAATGTATTTCTTACCGACCTTGCGTGGCCGTGGCTTTGCCCGACGTCTCGCCTTGCATGCCTTAGCGTTCGCTAAAAGCAACGGCTATTTACAATGCTATTTAGAAACCACAGCAAAATTAACCGAAGCGATTGCTCTCTACCATTCACTCGGCTTTGACCCCCTTGATAATGCGAAGGGAAATACGGGCCACGATGCCTGTGAACTCCCTATGCTAAAACACCTTTAGTGCCATTCAGAACACTTGCATTAATTCATTGTCCTGATAGCCTGAAGCCACTGAGTTATTATCATTTAAGGTGTGCTAATGGAATATTATCGCCTACCCCATTCATCTCTCGATATCAGTAAAATTTGTTTAGGTACCATGACCTGGGGCGAACAAAATACTGCCGCAGAAGCCTTTTCTCAAATTGACTATGCCATGGGCAAAGGCATCAATTTTGTGGATACTGCCGAAATGTATCCGGTGCCACCCACCCAATCCACTCAAGGCGAAACCGAACGCATCATAGGTCGCTACTTAAAGGCACGAGGCAATCGCGATCAACTGATCATCGCGACCAAGATTGCAGCGCCTGGCGGCAAGAGTGACTATATTCGCCCGCACATGGCACTGGACTGGAGCAATATTCAACAAGCGGTCGATAGTTCATTAACTCGCTTAGGCATCGACTGTATTGACCTGTATCAACTCCACTGGCCCGATCGCAACAGCAATTTTTTTGGTCAACTCAACTACCAAGCCCAAGACGAAGAACACTTCACCCCCATCATTGAAACCTTAGAGGCGCTGGCGGAAATGATCCGCTTAGGTAAGATTCGCTACATTGGCGTCTCCAATGAAACCCCTTGGGGCATCATGAAGTACCTACAATTGGCTGAAAAACATGGTCTACCGCGCATCGTCTCGGTACAAAATCCCTATAACTTACTCAACCGTAGCTTTGAAATTGGCATGAGTGAAATTAGCCATCGAGAATCCTTACCTTTATTGGCTTACTCTCCATTAGCGTTTGGGGCCTTAAGCGGTAAATATTGCCACGACCAATGGCCAGAAGGCGCGCGCATGACGTTATTTAAGCGCTTTAATCGCTATTCAAATCACCCTCAAGCCATCGAGGCGACTCAGGCTTACGTAGATTTAGCCAGAGAGTTTCAACTCAGCCCAGCGCAAATGGCACTCGCCTTCGTCAACCAACAATCCTTTGTCGGTAGTAATGTCATTGGTGCCACTAGTCTGGCGCAGCTAAGTGAAAATATCGAGAGTCTCGCACTGAGCCTAACCCCTGAAGTCAATCAAGGCTTACAAGAGTTGAGCCGACGCTACCCCGTACCTTGCCCCTAAATCCAATGCTTGCATTAGGCGCCGAGATCCTTGAAGATCTCGGCGCCCTTTTTGCTTTTGGTTTCCTAACTATGCCGACCCGACTTGACTCAGACTTTAGCTGGCAAAGCGATCTTCGCAGTCAGTTTCCGCTGCTAAATAACCAACCAATTTGTTATTTAGACACGGCGGCCACGAGCCAAAAACCCAATAATGTCATCGCCGTGATGGATAAGTATTATCGACGTCAAAATGCCAATGTGCATCGCGCTGCCCATCAACTATCGGCCTGTGCCACCACAGATTTTGAAGCGGTTAGGGACAAAGCTCGGGCATTGATTAACGCCAACCGCCGAGAAGAAATTATTTTCACCTCCGGTACCACCATGGCCGCCAACATGTTGGCCTTCGGCCTTGGTGCGCGTATCCGTGCCGGCGATGTTATCTTGCTCGACAGCGCCAACCATCATGCCAATATTGTCCCTTGGCAACAGTTGGCAAAACGCACCGGGGCCAGCCTAGAGGTGATCCCCTTAGACAGTGCATGTCGACTCGATATTCCTGCCTATCAAGCATTATTGCGTCAGCATGCCGTCAAAGTGGTGGTATTGACTCATGTTTCCAATGTCTTAGGCACAGTGAATCCGGTAGACTCGCTATGCCAAATGGCCAAAGCTCACGGGGCGCTCACCATCGTTGATGGCGCTCAAGCCATCGCCCACCAAACCGTCGATGTCAGTCAGATGGATTGCGATTTCTATCTATTTTCAGGCCATAAAATGTATGGCCCGACAGGGGTTGGGGTGCTCTATGGCCGTTTTAGTGAACTCGACACCCTCGAGCCTATGATGACTGGCGGCGAAATGATTGCCTCAGTCAGCTTTGCAGCGAGTCAGTTCGCTGAGTTACCCCATCGATTAGAGGCAGGAACGCCGGCGATCGCCGAAGTCATCGGGCTAGGCGGCGCCATTGATTTTATGCAAGCGCTCCCGAGCAACTGGCAGCAGTGTGAACGCACCCTACTGCACATGCTGCAATCAGGGTTAAGCGCCTTACCTGCGATCACTGTGTATGGTGCACATAGTGATAATGTGGCCGTGGTCGCCTTCAATATCAAGGGTGAACACCACCAAGATGTTGGCATGCTACTAGATCAAATGCAGATTGCTATTCGCTGCGGTCATCACTGTGCTCAACCCTTAATCCACAGTTTAGGTCTGCAAGGGTGCTGCCGGGTATCCCTTGGCATTTACACCACCGAAGCTGATATTCAGCAATTTTTAGATGCCATGGCACACGTAGTGGAGATGTTAGGGTGAGCATGCCAGCCGTTGACCAATTTGAATGGGACCAAACACCACTGCAACAAGCGGTGGCGCAATTAGCACAGCAACACCAGTGGCAAGACAAATACCGGCTATTGATGCAACTGGGAAAACAACTGCCAGCATTAGCAAGCCAGTGGCAAATTGAAGCGGCGCAGGTAAAAGGTTGCGAGAGCCAAGTGTGGCTATATCATTATGAAACTCAAGGGAATAATTACTTTTTAGTCGACAGTAATGCCCGCATCATTAAAGGATTGATTGCGATAGTCCTCAACGAAGTCCAAGGCAAAACCCACGCGCAAATTCAGTCATTTGATGTCAAAGAGTGTTTTGATTCTCTCGGATTAAGTCAACAATTAAGCCCATCGCGCACGAATGGCTTGGTCGCAGTCGTCGATAAAATACAGCAAGCGAGTCATGGCTTGGCATGACGAGTGAACAGGCTAGCTTGGCTTGACGCTGACGCCGATGCGATTATCAAAAGCATCCTCGGGATATCGTTAGCATAAAAGCTAGGCGAGAGGCCACGGTGAGCTACATATCCAACAATATCGCCTTGTGATGAGCTATCAGCCTCATACAACCCCAACCAGGCTTGCATGTCCCCGATAGCAACATCAGATATCACCTAGGGCAATGGCTCAACATCAGAGCACAAAGTTAGCGATAGTACGTTGAATTTCCACCACATCGGTACCACGTTTTAACTCTTTGACTAAGGGTTCTTTTTGACCCGAAATCCACAATTTGAGTTCGGCATCTAAATCAAAGCGCCCGGCGGTTTCAACCTCAAAAAAAGTGATCGCCTTATACGGGATCGATTGATAACTGACTTTTTTGCCCGTCATGCCTTGCTTATCGATCAAGATCAGTCGTTTATTGGTAAAAATAAACATATCTCGCACCACTTTATAGGCTAACGCGAGGGATTCGGTATCGGCAAGAATGGGTTTAAGTTCAGCTTCTAATTCGGCTATATCGACAGCACTGGCATTACCCATCAGGGCATTGATCAAACTCATAGGATCTCCAACTCATTGATGATGCATGTCTTGTCAGCATATCATAACCAATAAAAAACCCACCAAAACGGTGGGTGTTTTATGGACTTATTCTCTCAAGGTTAACCAACACCTAAGTTGGATACCGTTTGCGAGACGTTTTGCGCGCCACGCTTGATTTCATCCATCACAGCCACTACTTCACTGATTTGCTGCTTGCCACTGTCTGCCGTCTTGGCCACCAAATTCATCTGTTCATTAGCGCTCGCCGTTAATTGGCGGTTTTCGCTAACAACTGAGGCAATTTCATCGGTCGATTGACTGGTCCGTGCCGCCAACTGGCGTACCTCATCGGCCACCACCGCAAAGCCTCGACCTTGATCGCCGGCCCTTGCGGCCTCAATCGCGGCGTTCAATGCCAACAAGTTAGTCTGCTCCGCAATCGCACTGATGGTCGATACAATCGCTTCAATGCTTTTTGATTGCTCATTGAGTTGATTAATCGACACAGTGGTTTTATTGACTTGATCAGCGATGATGTTTGAAGTTTCCACCGTTGCTTCTAATAATCCAGCCCCTTGTTGCGCTATTTGCGCTGTTTCTTCCGAGGTTGAATAAGCAATTTCAGCAGCCTCACGCACCGCCTTGTCTTGATTCACTCTATCGCTAATATCCGTGGCAAACTTAATGACTTTGACGACCTTACCAGCCTCATCCTTAATTGGATTGTAGGTGGCTTCTAACCAAATCGTTTGTCCTGAGGAAAGCTTACGCTCAAATTGGCCTGATTTATATTGACCATTTTTTAAGTCATTCCAAAAGTGCGGGTTTTCGTCATAGAATCTATCGTAACAAAACATACGATGGTGCTGACCGACTATCTGATCTCGGCTATAGCCCATAGCACTTAAAAAATTAGCGTTCGCAGTAATAATTTTGCCGTCAGGAGTAAATTCTATCACGGCTTGAGAACGGCTTAAGGCATCAAATACCGCCGACTGAGTGTCTGACTTTTTCTTATCTAAGGTCACATCAGAGGCTATTTTCATGACCCGTTGGACATTACCGTTTTGTCGAATGGGAAAATACGTTGCCGAAAGCCAAATATCTTCCCCTTGTTTGTTAATGCGCTGAAAAATGCCTGATTGCGATCGTCCTGCCGCTAAGTCTGACCAAAACTGACGATACGTTGGGCTATTACGATAGTCGGCACAACAGAAGATTTGATGATGTTTGCCACGCACTTCATCTAAAGTGTATCCCGCAACCGCGAGGAAATGAGCATTGGCATCAAGAATTGTGCCATCAGGAGAAAACTCAATACAGGCAACACTATCTTTAATCGATTGAATATATGCCTCTTTTTCATGCAACTTGGATTCGGCACTTTCCAATTGTGATTTTAATGCTGAATTAAACATCCTGTTATTTCCCTAATTTAACCAGACTAAATCCCTGTAACAAGGGCGGTAAAAAGGTAGATAGCCCACCTGATTAATTAGATCATAGCAGCTGAAAAAAAACTTTCACAAAAACGATAATAATTTAATCATATCTCTACAGGCGATAATTGCTGGCATTCAAGCTCGGCTAACGAGTGTATTCCAAGGTTAACGAAACCGAATCGGCGAAACGCAAGGCGTGGGGTTTATCAATGGTCACCCGCGCGAAAATAACCTCAGGCGCGGCGCAACACAGGTGCAACACATCTGAAGTTAATCGCTCAAGCAATTTAAATTGCCCCGACTCCACATGGCTAATAATCTTCTTGGTGATCACTTTATAATTAAGGGCATCACTAACATCATCGCTAATAAATGACGCACCAATTGGGTAATGAATTTCAATATTAATCACCACGTCTTGTTGCTTCTCAAGCTCTTCCGGATTGAAACCAATAAAGGTGCGTAATCGCAGATTACGGATATTAATAATGGCCTGAGTTAATGGTAATGCGTCATTGGCGTTCATCAAATATTGTCCTTTATCTGTAGAAATCTTCAGCACGCCCTATTCCGGCGGTCGTATTCGTATAATGCTCAATGGTAAGTAGGGCGATCCAACACACACACGCTAGCGTATAGGTACCAAAGCCTCTAGCCAAGATTTTTTCAATCCATATTGTCACAATTGGCTGAGGTAAACAGGAGCCCTAATAATGAAAGCCACCTTAATGATTGGCGCCAATTCCGCGATAGCCATTGCCGCCAGTCGACGCTTAATCGCTCAAGGTCAACGCGTCATTTCTATCAGTCGCTGTCCACCACCATTGACTGATCTACATCATTATAATTGTGATTATTCCGATGAAAGCATTATGGATTGTTGTTTAAAAATCAGCAAATTAGGCATCACACTTAATCGCATATTCCATTTTAACGGCATGTTACATCAAGGCAATCATGGGCCGGAAAAACAGCTATCACAATGTCAGCGCGATTGGTTTAATCAGTGTATGAGCATCAATGCTTTTCAACCCTTGATGTGGCTACAACAATTACAGCCTCTGTGCCATCCCGCTCACGCTTGCGTGTTTTATGCCCTCAGCGCTAGGCTGGCAAGTATTAGTGATAATCAACTCGGGGGTTGGTATAGCTATCGCGCCAGTAAAGCCGCACTGAATATGTTGATGAAAACCGCCGCCATCGAAGTCGCGCGCCGTCAGCCAAAGCTCGGCATCGTCTTATGGCATCCAGGGACAACCGACAGCCCATTATCGCGACCATTTCAAACTAACGTCGCTAAAGACAAGCTGTTCACTCCAGCGTTTAGCGCGTCACAATTACTGAAGTTAGCCGAAACCAGCTTACAGCAACTGACACAAGGAGAATGGCCCACAGGTCAGGCACAATTTATCGACTGGCAAGGCGAACCCATCTCGTGGTAATGGCACCCATAAAAAAAGCGCCATAAGGCGCTTGATTTATAAGGCTAAATTACTTAACGAATTCAACACCCAAGTCGATATCCGCTTGTAAAGTATCTAGCATGGCATCGCGAGCATTGGCTTCAAATGCACTGACTTCACCATAAGGCAGCACTTTTTCAATGCCATTTTTACCCAGTAAAATCGGCTGCGCGAAAAATTCAGCGTATTCACTGCCACCGTCAACGTAGGCGCATTCAACCACATTGGCCTCACCTTGCAGGCCTTTCACTAACGACTGACAGAAGCGGAAGGCAGCTTGTCCCATCGATAAAGTCGCGCTGCCGCCACCGGCTTTCGCTTCGACAACTTCGGTACCCGCATTTTGAATGCGATGCGTTAAGGCTGCCACTTCTTCATCACTGAAAGTCACCCCTTCAACTTGTGACAATAACGGCAGAATGGTGACGCCACTATGACCACCAATGACCTTAACGTTGACATCCGCCACCTGCAAACCTTTCGCTTCAGCAATAAAGGTTTCAGAGCGGATAACATCGAGAGTGGTGATACCAAACAAACGGTTCTTATCATATACACCAGCATTTTTGAGCACTTGTGCTGCAATGGCAACCGTGGTGTTGACTGGGTTAGTAATAATACCAATTAAGGCTTTCGGGGCAGTGGCGGCAACTTTTTCAATCAAGTTACGCACAATGCCAGCATTAATATTGAATAAATCAGAACGGTCCATCCCAGGTTTACGAGCTACACCGGCAGAGATCAATACGATATCAGCCCCCTCCAGCGCTGGGGTTGGATCTTCACCAGCAAACCCTTTAACGGCAACATCGGTGGGGATATGACTCAAATCGACAGCCACACCTGGAGTGACAGGAGCAATATCATATAAGGACAGGGAAGAACCTGCGGGCAACTGAGTTTTTAATAATAACGCGAGGGCTTGACCAATACCGCCTGCAGCACCAAGAACAGCTACTTTCATAATTATCTCCGTATCCAATCGGATATTTGTGACATACATCTAATTCCTTGTTGCCGCAACATTACTGCATCGTCACAAAAATAGCAATTATCCGTTAGTCGCAGGTTGCAAATGACTAGCTTTATAAGAAATCACTGCATTAGCCATCAATTAAGCATGCTGAAGGAATGAATTTTTATTCACCAAAATCGCAATTAAGTTGACTTAGCGCTAGGTTATATTCAAAATACACGGGTTTTCATGAATATATTAGAGTCAATATGCCGACCTCAAAACATCAGGATGATTTAGTTCGCACATTTAAAGCTGTGTTGAAAGAAGAGCGATTTGGATCACAAAGCGAGATTGTCCAGGCCTTACAATCTGCAGGCTTCACTAATATCAACCAATCGAAAGTATCACGGATGCTCAGCAAGTTTGGCGCCGTACGTACCCGCAATGCCAAACAAGAAATGGTCTATTGCCTGCCCGCCGAACTTGGGGTGCCGACCGCCGGTAGTCCATTAAAAAATCTGGTACTGGATGTCGATCATAATCAAGCCATGATCGTCGTGCGCACTAGCCCTGGAGCGGCACAATTGATTGCCCGCTTGCTCGACTCCATGGGGAAACCCGAAGGTATTCTTGGCACCATTGCTGGTGATGACACCATTTTCATCAGCCCGGCCAATATTAAACACATCGACGATACCTTAGAAACCGTGCGTTCATTGTTTAATTTCACCGAATAGCATCAGCATTGACGACAAAAACGCACCCACTGGGTGTAATGCCGTTCACTTAGTGTGAACGGCATTTTTCTTAGACTTAATGGGATACTTGTTTTTACTCATTTTTAACGCACGTGGATAGGCCCTATCCCGTTTCCCATCAAGCTTGAACTGTCTCGCA
>NZ_JAHUTT010000057.1 GCF_019209865.1 Shewanella sp. NIFS-20-20
TAGCTAACGTCAAGGCAATGAACAAAGTCATAAGACTAGGTATGCCTGTTAGTTACCGAGTTGAGTAATTAGAGTAAGTGTCATTAGATCAGTACGTTACGTGAACTATTTGATCAACAACGCCGTTATAACCGACTAAGGCAGTACCGTAATCGGTTTTTAAACCTAAGAATGTATTGCGAGCTTTAAATGGATTGTTGCCGCCTTCAACGGTGGTGTTTTCTACTTGAAATTCCATCTGATAGATAACATCGATACCGTCGGTTAGCTGTTCGCTGCCTTTAACACCTAATAATGAGAAATTATTTTCTAATACCGTGCCTTCTTTACCATTCTGTGTGGTCGCACCGGTATCTGAATTGGTCACAGATAAATCTAGACGTCCGTAGAAATTTGGACCTTCGGCCATGGCTGATGCCGATGACAGTGCCAGCAGAGAGGCGATCGTGGCGGAAATAACATTGTGCTTCATGTATTGCTCCCTAAACATCCATAGGTTTGTTAGTTATTTTGTATCCTTAACTGCTGCCGACATCCTAGGCGGTAACAATTTGCCCACTATTCTCACAGTTTTGATTTGGTAAAATTGTGGTTTAGTTCAAAGTTTTTGTTATCTGCGCTCAAAGTTGAACTAAAGTTAATCATTTTGAAGTTTTTTTGGCTGTTTAGTTTTTATTCGCGCGATATTTTAATCTAGTGTTTATGCGGTGTATTGGTTGGTAAGCTAACGTTTTGTTGTATTCATAAAAAAAGCGACACCAAGTCGCTTTTTGTGACTTTGCTCACACTTTGTTAGAAGTCGTAACGTACGCCCACAGATAAGACGCTGTCGTCTAAATCAGTTTTCAGGCTAGATTGACTCAGCTCACCTGAGTAATGAGCAAATTGACCGTAGACTAAGGTCGATTTAGCCACGCGATAATCGGCGCCCACGCTGATGTTGGTCAGGCTAACATCGGTGATCGCTTCAAAGAAGGCTTTGCTGTCTGTGCTGGTGCTAGTTTCGGCTGCTACTAAGTTTTTAATATAGCCACCTAAGCCACTGTCATCTTGGCCAAACTGAACTTTCAGATTAACGCCATTGAGGTAGTAGGCAGCGTTCACGAAGTAGGTATTACCTTCGAGGTTGGCATAGGTTTGGCTTTCGGTATGTTGGAATACACCACCAAATTTGAAGTCATTGCATTTTACTTGGCCAACAACACGGTAGGCTTCGATGTTTTCGATGCCATCCATATAAGCGGCAGCAACATAATAGTTTTGTGCTTTAAACCCTTTGTCACCCAAGGTCGCGCCTAAGGCGTATTGGGCTTTGCTGGTGTTATAGTTGTCAGCCATCAAATAGGTGGCATCAAAGGTGACTAAATCAGCAAATTTTGGGGAATAGTACCAAATGCCATCGGCCACACGACCCTGACCAGCGATTAAGCGGTCGATGTCGGCATTGGTGTTACCAAACATATCAACATTGCCTTCTGACTGCTTGAATACTGGGTCACTGCGACCAATTAACACGGTACCGTGGGTAGTTTTTAAACCCAAGAAGGTGTTGCGGGCTTTAAAGGGAGTTTTATTACCTTCAAGACCGGTGTTTTCAACCTGAAACTCCATTTGATATACGATATCTAGACCGTTAGCGATAGATTCACTGCCTTTCACACCTAAGTAGGAAAAGTTGTTTTCCAGCACTGTGCCACTTTTTTTGTTTTGAGTGGTAAAACCTGTGTCTGAATGAGTGGTGGCTAAGTCTAAACGGCCATAGAAATTAGGTTCAGCGGCCAATGCTGAGGTTGAAGCTAAAGCGGTCAGCGCGGCAATGACAGAAGATGCAATCAAGTGACGTTTCATTATTTACTCCCGAAAAACCTTGAGGTTTTTTGTTATTCAATCGGATGGGCGAGCTGCCGATACCGACGCGTATATAGTGCGCGGGAGTCTGCCGAAATTCATGGCTGAATTGTGTGAGATAAATCACCTTCATTGATGGGGTGGTGTTATATCACGCAAGCTTTTACTCTACCAAAACATTGGCTCAGTAAATATTTACCTAATTTACTCAATGCTTGACTAGGTGTATCAGCCTGTATCGAGGTTGGCGGCATCATCAAGGGCGGGTGTGATGGTTTGGTGCTACGGGCGAGCTCTGCTAAAATGCCGCCTTCATTTTGCGCAGTTGACGCTGCGTTGTATCGTATATAGTAAGCTAGTCATTGAGTTAGCAATCTTAATCCACAGGTGAAACACATGTCCTTGTCTACTGGCTACATCAATCGTTTTGGTGGGATCGGCCGTTTGTATGGTGCCAATGCGCTGGAACGCTTTGCGGCGAGCCAAGTACTGGTAATTGGTATCGGAGGCGTTGGTACCTGGGTTGCCGAAGCGTTAGCGCGCAGTGGGATTGGCCAGATAAGCCTGATGGATCTCGATGATATTTGTGTGACCAACACCAATCGTCAAATTCATGCGTTAGCGTCGACGGTCGGGCAGTCAAAAGTGGAAGTGATGGCTGAGCGTATTCTTGCGATCAATCCAGAATGCCAGGTGCGTCAGATTGAAGATTTTTTAACTGCCGATAATTTAGGCCATTACCTACCTACCGATGGCCCTAAGCCAGATTATGTGGTGGATTGTATCGATGCCGTTAAGCCGAAAGCGGCACTGATTGCCTGGTGTAAACGCAATAAAATTAAGCTGATTACTATCGGTGGCGCGGGGGGGCAAACCGATCCTACCCAGATCCAGATTGTTGATCTGGCGCGTACAATCCAAGATCCCCTGTTAGCTAAGGTGCGAAATATTCTGCGGCGGGAATATCATTTCAGCAAAAATGTCGATCGTAAATTTGGCATTGATGCGGTGTTTTCCACCGAACACTTGACCTATCCAAGCCAAGATGGCCAAGTTTGCCATAGCAAACCAGAGCAAGGTGGAAGCATGCGCATGGATTGCAGTTCAGGCTTTGGTGCGGTGACTGTGGTCACCGGCAGTTTTGCCTTCGTGGCCGTGAGTCGAGTGTTGAAAAAGTTGGCGGCCAAATAGTCCGATTACGCAGAGTCTTGATCAAAAAACTCAATATCCCCTGAATAATAATATTCCAGCGGTATGGTTAACGTGAGGCAGGCGCCGCCTAATTGCTGGCTGGTGCTGTACTCGAGTTGACCTTGCAATTGGGTGGCCGCATTAAACGCGGCCGATAACCCTAATCCGGTATTGCCGGCGCTGCGACGGGTGGTATAAAAGGGTTCAAATATTTTGGCAATTTCGTCATCAGCGACCCCAGGGCCATTATCTTCAACGCTGATCAGGACCTTGCCATCGTTCGTGCTGGCACTTAAGCGTAACGCGTTGTCGCCATCTTCAGTAAAGGCATGGCAATAGGTATTAGTGAGCAAATTACTCAATATTTGGCTGAGTAATTGTTGATCGGTCGTGATGTGTAATGAGGGATCGATATCGAGGGTGACCTCGGCAGGGTATTGCCCAAATAGATTCGCCTGATGCTGCTGGAGCTCCTCAACCAATTGCCACAAATTCATACTGTGTTCGGCATCTTGGCATTGTTGCGCGGCCACAGTTTTGAAACGCTGAATAAGATCGCTGGCTTTATTGACGTTATTAATGATCAAGGCGCTGGCTTGATTGCATTCATTGAGCCTATCAATGATATCTTCTAAGCTCGTGGTCGGTAAGGGGAGCAGTTCTTCAATTTGCTCTAGCGATTGCTGTTGGCTGCTGGCGGCAGTTAAACAAATTCCAATCGGCGTATTGATTTCGTGGGCAACGCCAGACACTAATCCGCTTAATGCCGCCATTTTTTCCTGTTCAACCATGATGCGTTGAGTGTGACTCAAGAGTAATAAGGATTGTTCAACTTCTTTGGTTTGTTCTTTGATTTGTTTGCTTAACTCTTCTTTATAAGCCCATTCATTTTGCAATAAGCGGTTGCGCTCTTTGAGTACATTCTCAAGGGTTTGTTTAGACTCTAATAGTTCAGAGTACGATTGGCGTAAGTGGTGTTGAGTCTGATTAATTGCTGCTGCCACCTTATTAAGATCTGAATTTGGGCTGACATCGGTAAACACCAATGCCGGCACCTTGTCATCATTGATTAATTGATCGCAATAGTCGCTGAGTTGGTGTAAATGGCGACTTACAAAGTGCCACAATAGATATAAGGCGATGATGCCAACCAACAAGGTCTGCAGACTACTCAGCAGCAAGGTCAGTAGGGTTAAGTGCCAGAACGCCTGTTGATTATCGGCCGCAATCACTTGCAAACTGAGTTCGCCATCGATGGCGGCGATAGTCTGGGTGATCACCGGCTCAGTGGCATTGACGGCCCCAGCCTGATAATGCTGTTGCTGGATGCGTAAGCTTGCTGCATTGACCTGAGGAAGGGCGGTGATCAATGCCAATGTCTCTTCAATTTGCACCGGGGTATGTTGGTGAGTGCGCTTGGCAAATTGCGCGGCAATGTGCTGACTCAGTTGCTCGAATTGCTGCTGTTGATGTTGTTGATGCTCATGATACACCACGGACAGTTGCAGGCTTGAAATCAACAACACCAAAATGACACAGGCCAAGGTAATGGCTAGCCACAAGCGTTTATCTTGATTAGGCTGCACAAATTGCCGCAAAAAAGTCCGCATAGCTCGTTTAGGTTCTCCCTCACCTCAGTCGATTCTCTAATCATAGTCGCGCAGCGGCGGCTCTGCTGACGGGATTAGTGTGAATTAATTTTGAACTTGGCATTTTATTTGCTTTAAATCATTGAATGTTGAGGTAAGTCAATTCTCTGACGGCGGAAACAGGCAATGCAAAAAATTACTTTTAAATCATTTAAAAATAAAGGATTACACACGAATATGGTGACTGTGATGTTGTGGCTGTTGTTGGCGTCTTTTGCCTTGCTAATCATGCCAGTTTCCTTGCTCGAATGGCTAAGGCTGGCCGATGTGGTTGCCGCCTATGACCATTTTATTGGCTTAGTGATGCTGATAGCGGCGGCGTATTTTGTTAGCCAAGTGGTCAGCTTTTTAATGGATGAAGCGATCGCATTTTTAAAAGACAAGCGCTTGAGTGAAACCATAGAGCAGAAAGTGGCCGTGTTAGATTTAGCCGAACGTGCTTTATTACGAGAATTCTTTTTGCAGGGCAGTACGGTGCTGACCTTACCCATGAATGATATGGCGGTTAAAGCCTTGGCGGCGAGCGGTGTGTTGCAAAATGTCGGTAATGAACATCATTACGCTATTCATGGGCCTACTGCTGATTACCGTATCGCAACTAAAGCTCGCAGTTATTTAAATCGAAAGATTTTACGCTTACCGGCAGGCGAGCCCAATCCAGAAGAAATGCAACTCTTGCTGCGAACCCGTCCAGCCTTTATGGGGCAGTTGGTACAAAACCGTAAGCATGCAGCGTAAGCTGGTGGCAGCATTAACACTCAAGTGCCCGAGACGCTTGAGTGTTCAATGGCAGAAGTCGCTGATTAGGCGGTGGGATCGGCAGACTTTTTGACGAACATCCATCCAAGGTAACTAATAATACCTAAGGTGGAAAAGATCACTATCATCGACAGTAAGCCCACGGGGTTTCCAAACATCAAATCTAACCAAAAAGCCATATCACTTTCCTCCATCATCCTTAATTAGTCTCAGCCTAAATTACTTATGGCTAATTGTTTATGATCTTGATCAAAGGTTGCGCATTTGTGCTGTTGATGTTGCTTGTTGTGTGATCTAGACCAAGCTCCCGTTTGGCACTTAACGCCAGATGGGTGGCAATAACGGCACTTTGGTGTAAAAATGCTCACTCGCATCAATCTATGAAAACAGAGGCTTGTCATTGGCGATAGGCTATGTATAATGCCTGTCATTCGCGGTGACACAGTGATTGCGAAAGACAATATGATGCCAGAGTGGTGAAATTGGTATACACAGGGGATTCAAAATTCGCTGCGTCATATCGGTAAAGTCTCTTAAAGCATTGAATTAAAAGAGTTAACTGTGTATGGTTAGCTGCCATAAAGCTTGCAAAGATTTGCAAAGTTTTTATGGAACACAATATGTGCCAGAGTGGTGAAATTGGTAGACACAGGGGATTCAAAATCCCCCGCCCTTAAAAGCGTGTCGGTTCGAGTCCGACCTCTGGTACCATCTCTTCTAGAGATAATAAGCCGACGTTTAGTCGGTTTTTTTGTATCTAAATTCTGCAAACATCATTTCTTTCTCCTCTGCTTCCAGCCTTTTAAATGCCCTGCGTCGCTAGTTACTTACTTGGTTTACCCGTCGGTTTCTCGGCGGTGGATTTCGTAGCCTTAATGTCACCGTTACCTTGTTTGCTACTAGGCGGAACAGGGGCAAGTAGCTGAGCGTCCAGTTCGCCTTTTTCAACTGCTTCAATAACCAACCTTATCACCGCTGGTAGTTTAGACTTTTCACCCACATCGATAGCTGCACAGCCCTTTTGCAACTCGACAGCTTTATTGCTGATTCGGATCTCTAAGTAATAGTGACCGTCATTGTCGTAGAACCAAGGTCGAACGGTGTAGCTACGGCGAACTTTCTTGCGATCGCCTGTTTCGGGGTCTCTGACCGAACGTTCTTTGTAGGCTTCAAACTCACGACCTTCAATCATGCACTCGGCCAGCGAAAGTTGTTGTTCTAGCTTGTCCAAAAGCTTCATTCGTTTACCTAACACGGGAGGCTTAGGTGTAATTTCTGGGCGAGCGATAACCTTGAGAGAACTCAATACAGTTGTCATGGCATATTTCCTTTTGGTGTTTAGCGGATAAATCCGATGCGAGGTTGCACTTGTTTCCTGTCGTTCTCAGCGGAAAGCAGTGCGAGAGCAATAGCACGGTGGTCGCGCTTAGGTTCAAAACGTTGGCGTCTTGCCAAGATGGCAAAATCACCGGGTGTTAGCTGATTCAGGGTGCTGAGAGTTGTAATTTCTTCGTTGGTGAGGCGCTTAATGCCAAAAGTTTGTCTGAATAGGTTTTGACGTTGCGCAATAGTCAGATAATCACATACCAACTTAAAGTCGAATCGCCTCATGACAGCACTATCAATATTTGCCAATGCATTGGTTGCGGCAAATACAGGTACGGTGTTGCACTCTAGCTGTGACAATAATTCATTTACGAGCTGTATCTCATGGAGTGCATTCGCACGATCTCGCTTGCTCAGCAAGCTATCGACTTCGTCGATAAGGATTAGCTTTTGCTGTTTGCTTGCTTCATTGAAGAGTCTCGCGATGTTCTGTTCACTTTCCCCGACATATTTGCTCAACACATCAGAACATTTGATATGCAGGAGTTCATAACCGTGGGATTCAGCTAAATGGTGTACCCAAGCGGTTTTACCTGTGCCAGGAGGGCCGCTGAGTATCACTCTCACTG
Organism: Shewanella sp. NIFS-20-20; assembly: GCF_019209865.1. GTDB lineage: Bacteria > Pseudomonadota > Gammaproteobacteria > Enterobacterales > Shewanellaceae > Shewanella. The sequence continues at coordinate 7,403 of NZ_JAHUTT010000057.1, forward strand.
GCAGGGCTTGTTCAATCGCATGATTGATAGATTTCAGAATGTTGTTGGTATCAGTACCATCCTTTGCAAGTTTGAAATTCAGCATGTTGTTATCAAATGGCAGTTCTCCTTGATACTTCGGTAAGGAACCTTCTTCACCGCAAGCGTCTAGCGTTGTACCAATGACTTCATCTAAAAGTGTTTCTGCTTTCGCGCCTTTAACCTTAAGCGTCATGGCGACGTGGACGGCATTGCCGACAATCGCAGGTGTGATGTTGGTCTTTGCTGCCAGTGCCAAGCGGAAATCTTTAGATACTCTTAACGGTGACAGTAGCTGCTGGCAAAGTGCATAGGCAAAAGGTTCATCTGGGACTGGCACCTCCATTACTAGCTTAAAGCGGCGAATAAAACTCGGCTCCAGTAAGTCCACATGGTTGGTAATCCAAATCGCTGGGACTTGGTTTTGCTCTAGCGTGTGCATTAACCGTTCTTTGGAGTATTGCTCATCAACTTGGGCAAATAACGCTTCGCATTCGTCCACCAGTAACAGACTATCATTGCCGCCAGCGAGTAGCCCCTGCAGCAAGTTCAGATGCGCAAGGCGCAAGGTTGTCGCCATTTCTGTCCTATGAGTACTCCGATATCGGTTGTCGAAAACGGGATCACTTTTGACTTCGAGGAGGCACCGGTTAACGGTTTTGGCAAGTGTTCTAGCCAGCTCAGTTTTACCGGTTCCAGCCTTGCCGTATAGCAGTATGTTGACTCCTGTTGTTGGCCCTTTTGTGATGGTTGTAAGGTAGTTAGCAAGAAGTGCAGTGTTTACGTGCCCAAACTGAGAGAGGTTGAATTGGGCTTCGGCGCTTCTATTCAAAATGGGGGCAAGAAATTCGACCGCACTTGTCAGCCTTCTCGTCACCAATAGCGATACCAGAGAGGGGGGAAACAATAAGCCATGAGGATCATCCATGGTTGTCTCATCAATCATTTGATACTTCTTGAAGACTGATAGTTGTCCTTGGATTACCTCAATGTCCAGCAAGGCCTTTTGTTGGAGCATGCGTTCTAGCACACCAATATCATCGTCTATAAGGGAGGCGGTAAGGCCAAGCAGACCCGCGTTTGCGTTCAATAGTATTAGAAACTCAATCACTGGCTGCATCTGGGGCAGGAGGCCAAACAGCTGGCAAAGAAACTTCGCATTGTGGCGAACGATTTTGCTGGTAAGGGGGGCGCGATCCTTACTTGGCAGTTTGAGTAGTGCTTCCTCAAATCTAACCCGCTGAAATGGAGCTATATGCTCACCTGTTATGGATGAAAGCACTGCTGAAGATATACCTTCTTCGTCATTGTAAGTTGAGCATATCAATGCATCGGCATAGCGAGAGGCGAGATAGTGGCAATGATGAGCACGCCATCGCTGTGGTGATTTTGCTCGCTTTAGCATCTTCAACCTCTATTGCGTGTTGTGTTGTTTGGACCGTAATTAAGGGCAGCCGCCGCTTCTCGCATGAAGGCGTCCCCGCGCTTGTCATAAATGGTTGTTGTGCTGATGTCTGCATGTCCGGCCATCTGACGAACGGTGTTAATATCGATATTCTGTTCAAGCAAACGCGTTATAAAGGTGCGACGTAAATCATGGGGCGAGGCACCTGACACACCAATGGCATCCAAGTTGTCTCTAACTAACCGATATAGTGTGTGACTGCTGACCGGGCGTGAATGATCCAACATTCCAGTGATGCTGCATTTGCAAATGAGTTTGCCTGGCTTAAGTGTTCGCTGTTGTAACCACTGACAAAGATGTTTATCGACCCATAGGGGTAAGAACAACACTCGGCTCTTGTTTCCTTTACCTGCGACGACTGTAATGGCGGATTTGGTGCTGTCGTAATCTTCCATGGTGAGAGCTGCCAATTCACTACGTCGAAGACCTGTCCCTAAGAACAGCGCAAAGATAGCCTGCATTCTGATGCCATAAATGCTTTTATGCCTACCGAGTTCATCGAACAGTTCATTGACTTGGCCGACAGTGAGAGGGGTGCCTTGATGGGCACCATGTTTCATATTTTGGATGCTCGATATGTGCGTTACTTGCTGCATATCTGCTTTACCCATTAGCGCTGCGACTTTGACGATGCTCTTAATCGCTGTCATCGCACGGTTAACTGAGCGAGCTGACCAATCTTCGTGTATTAGCAAAGCTCGTATTTGCATCGCAGTTTGATAGTCGATGTTACTCAGTCGAATGCCAATTGCTGCGTCAGGCCAGTCCATTAGCCGTCCGATGCTGCGCATCTGAGATTCGATAGAACGTCTGCTATTTGGCGCAAGTCTGCTTAAATACAACGTATACGGGTTCGCTGTAGTCATAGAAATAACTCCAGTAAGGTTATGTTTGGACAATGTATAGAGATGATTGAAATAGAAGGGATAGCGATAAATCGCTATTTAAATATGGTATCACTGAAGATGTGGTGTTTCAGCCGATATTTTTGACACGGTTTAGAGCGAAAAAAGGGGGGCAGAGCCCCCCAAATTGTCTACTTATATTTATCCTTGAAGTATTTACGAACTTCCTTGGCGGCATCATGATTGTAATCTTTTTCATCCGGTCCGAGGACTAGAGCTTTAGCTTTTTTAAGTCTTTTATTAGTTTCACTAAGGACGTTATCATTAGGAAATATATCAATGCGACATGACTCAAAAGTTTTGCGATAACGACGACGCTCATCTTTAGGTAGAGACTGAAATGCGGCTTTTAACCCGAGCATGTTGATGACACAAAGCGTGTGAGGGTGGATATAATCTAATGCGTGGATTTCATTGAGATCATAAACCTCGATACGTTCAAGAAAACGACCATCTAGAAGTTCACTATTCAATTTTTCGAGTGAACAATTTGGCTTTAGCTGTATTTCAACTCTAGTCTCCATTTCCCGAGAGTGTGGTAATTTTTTTGCTTTGCAATTTGCAACACGATCATAGATCACGACTCGTAACTTAGATTTCTTTTTCCCTATGTAGAACGTACCAACTCGACCGCTGGATTCGATATCCAAATACACTCCTGAGCGATGCGCATGTTTAAGGTTAACCGCAATCTGAGTAATGTCTATAGGAAAATCTATCGCAATATCTACAGCCGTGATTTTAATATTATTAGCAAGCAAGATCCGTTCGGCCTGGGATCCAATGATTTTTCGAAGCCATAATCCTATTGCATAGAATTCGCGTTTTGTTGGGGAAAAACCTTTTAACTCAAATCTGATAAATGGACGGCTTTCATTAAAAGGAGAAACTTCAATATAGAGGTGCGGTAAACCGTGCAGAGGACGGTTCCAACTTATTGACTGGAATAACGGCAATTTGATGGAGTACTGATATGACTTGCTTCTTCTTAGTAGCTCGATGTTCAAGTCTTGGTCCTTTTTAAAGAAGTTTGCAATATGCTTAATGTTCTGAATGCACTCTTCTTTAACTAGTTCATATGAGCAGTGAATGACGCCAACAAACTTATCGAGCTCGACAGAGACTTGATTGACAGCAGAATTAATACTGTTGCTGAACGGTAATGCTGTTGATGCACCTGGTTGAAGTGATTTTGACTCACCTTTTTTTTTAGTCTCAGTAGCTGCCAACTTGTTTTTAAAATGCTTTTTGGTTTTGTTGTCTGCAAATTTTTTCGTTTTTTTAGATGTCTTAGAATTGATCTTGCTACGATTTTTTTTCTGAGTGTGCTTACTTTTGTTCATACAAAACTCCTTAGTTTGTCACCACGCAACATGCGTCGGCGTAGAGTGATTTACAGGTTTCCATTCGTAAGAATTTCTTCCTGCTACTCTCTTCGGAGTTCTCTTTACAGATTTCAAAGCAAAAGCTTCTGCGCTGCCTATCCCAAGTCTGACTCTCTTATGCAACGACGAGCACCAATCATGCGTGTAAGCTAGCTTCTGCACTGTTGAACAACACATTTAACTCTCTACTGCGTGTTCACTTGTGTTCTACATTACTCTTATTAGACAAGGCTTTATGTTGACATCATAGGTGTTGAAAAGTGATGTGTTTGATTGCATTTAACGTCGTCCCGATGGTATGGTGTAATCAGCCATATCGACGGGACGTCGATATGGGGTTGTGTGCAATGGAGTGTTTGTCTATTGACTTTAATCGACGTCCCGACGCTTAATGCATTTTATGCAAATAGCTTATTGATTTATTAAGTCAGCGTAATAGGATGAGGGTTTTGAAAATGCCAAAGAATAGGGAACGTTCAATTTACGAATTTAATAAGAATCTTGACCTACTTCGATTGTCAATATCAGTTAAGAAATGGGCTGTTATTTCGAAGTTTATTGGAAGTGATAACAAGATAAGGAACAGCGATTTTAAAAAATTCCTTGAATGTATACACGATGTTGATAAAGCTCAATGGGCGAACTATCTTCGGAAGCTTAGGGATAATGAGTATGAGAGCAAAAGAACTAGGATTTCTATAGGTAAATCTACAGAAGAGTACTTGAGGAGGGTTATGTCAGTAGCGGGATATAATAGCTTTGATGAATTGTTTCGTGATTCTTTTGTTAATAACGATGAATTCAATTCATATATAAATGAATTTGAAATAGCTAAACTTGAATTTGCTGAACTTGTTCTCGCATCGGATGAAATTAATGATAAAAAAGCACGTAAAATAAATTCTAAGAGAAAAACTCCAAAAGTGAAGCTTGGGGTTAAAAAGTCTAGTTTATAAGTTGTTTTTGGTAATGGTATCCAATTTTTATGTTCTATAGGTCAAGGAGGGAGTTTATCAGTATGATTTCCTTCAGCGTTGTGTTGAAAGCTAAAAGTACAAGCTTTCACTTTAACACATTCTCCATGCACTTATAACTTTCCATCGTGGTACGATTAATTAATATGAAGTTGTATTTGTTATCGTAATGAGCCATCTTACTCACTTCTTTTACTCTTCTGGTGTCAATTTTCCACTGTTCAACTAAATAATAAAAGAGCACCGCCTTTACGCTAATGGTTAATTGTTCAGTGTCCCTGTCCATATCAAATTCATAAAGTAGAGCCTCTTTCTGGCTTCCTTCAATTGATGGATGCACTTTAAGTACGACAGGTATGGACATATGCCATTCTTTGTCACTTTCAAAGCGTTGTGTCGGAGATGCAAATATGTTGGTAGTTTCAATAACACTTTTCAATCTAGAGAAATTGAATGACTTGAATCCGTCATCATTAAACTTATCCCCTGAACTATATGCTCTAAACATCCATGAAATGCCATCATAAAAAATCGCCGTTGGGAATAGACGTCTTTTTATTTGGGTGCCAATGGTTCTCGAAAAGTACTCACAATCAATGGCTGTTTTATTGGTTATTGCTCTAGTCACTTTTGATACAACCTCGACATCTAGCTTTTTAGGCAATAAGGCAACTCTTTCGTACGGTATTAATCTTTGGCTATCCACTTTACCTTTATTGAACCCATTGGCCAGCATGCTAAGAGCGCTTTCGGCACTATAGGTAAGAAGTGGATTGAATGTATCTAGTTTAATTACATTCTTACCTTCCCGATGCTCGTATGTAACATTGCCTTGCCGGTGCTTCTTGTAGTCAGAGATGGCTGCTGATGCTGATGCTTCCTTGATGCCAAAAAAGTCAGTCAAATCACTCCGATTTAAACCTCCTTTAAACATTAATAGAAAATCAATAAAGGCTAAACGATCTGCTTTAGAAGTGCTTTTGGTCTTCTCCAGAAGCTCTAAGTAACTGTATTGATTGCTCATATTTTCATCCGTTACACATTTGGAACTATCAGTCTCGCTGCCTACTTATCATGTACTAAAAAAAGATCGCCAACAAGCACTTGATCAATGTGGCAGATCTAAATATCATACGTGGTGCTGTTCTAAAAATAATCAAACACCATATATTGTGCTTGATTGGGTGTGACTTATCTATATGTGGTTGGTTGTGTAAGTTTTTAGAGTAGAAGTTGATAGGTATGTCAACTTACTCCACCGAGCAGTAGGTGAGGATCTAACCAAAAATGGATTTCCTGGCAGTCTAAATAGTTGAATGAGGTAGATGTTGGTCGAGTTATTTGCTAATGCCCGAGCTCTAAGCGAGCAAAAAAAAAAACATGTTGGTGGAGATGCTGGACTCAGTGTTTGACAATCTCGACCTGACTAAAACCCAGCGAGACCGCATTGAGACGGCTTATAACGCTGTGGGTAACTATCTGGCGAGTTGCAACCATCCGTTACTGAAAGAGGCACAGATATACCCTCAGGGATCCATGCGGTTGCGAACGACAAACAAGCCACTATCCCAGGAAGAGTTCGATGTAGATCTTATTCTGTATTTGCCACATGCGAGCTTTTCGACACGAGACGAAATTGTCAGGGTGGTTAAACAACATCTGCTGGACAACGAAATATATAAAGACCTTGTGGAAGATCTGCCCAGAGGTCTTCGGATCAACTACAAGGGCGACTACCACTTAGACATCACGCCGGCCAAGGCGTATGACATTAGCGGATTGCAGGGCCATCCTTTGTGGGTTGTTGATAAGCAAACAGGCTTTAAAGAGTCCAACCCAGAAGGGATGGCTCAGGGGTTTGATAGAGCCTGCTCCATGTTGCCGAAAATACGTAGATCACACGTATTTTTAGATATTTTGACTAACAAATCCATTACAGAATTACCTGATCAGACAAAGAAGAAGCCGCTCAATCGGATTACCCAAATTTTGAAACGCCACCGAGATGTTTGGTCTCAACTGGACGGGAATGTTCATGCTGATTTCAGACCAATCTCTGTGATAATCACGATGTTGGCCTGTTTAGCTTATGTAGAGGTTGTAAATTCAGGAAAAGATTATGACAACGAGTTTGATTTGATACTGGATGTGATCGAGCTGATGCCAATGCATATTGAGGGTAATCTTGATGAGATCCTTATAACAAATCCCACGATGAGACCGGAAAACTACGCTGAAAAGTGGAATAGGGTTGAAAGACAAGAGGGGCAAAAATACCGCACTGCATTTTACGCTTGGCACCAGGCAGCAGTAGATACCTTTGAAAGTTTAGCGAGTGAAAGTAGCCGAGGTATAGATAACGTTTTCACTGCATTCTCTGGTGCATTCGGAGAAAAGCCCGTACTTGCCGCCAAAGACAGAATCATTAATGCGGTTAATGCAAATAGAAACAGTGGCAACTTGAGTGTTGCGCTGGGCACGGGAGCTATAACAGCAGCAATCGCCGGGAAGGCGCATTCCGCTTCGCGGGTTGTTAGCCCTGTTGTGCCGGTTAAGAGGAACCAGTTCTATGGCGACTGATAAATCGTTTTTAAGACGATTAGAACAGCCAGAGATAGGCATACGCGACCAATATCTGGCTTTAAAGCAGTTTTGCCCAGGAACAGTCGTGATTTCCAACAATGACAAGACTGTGCAATGGGAAGGCACGCTACAGCCCACGCCATTTTCTAGGGAGTACCGGGTGGTTATTCGGTATACCCTCAGTCATCCACCGGTCTGCATCGTTAGAGACCCTGATTTACCAGCTTTGGCCGAAGGCCGGGTAATCCCCCATGTTTACCAGAATCAAACAGGTATAAGGGGTACTCAACTCTGTCTCTATTTACCTGTAGTCAAACAAAAAAGCAAAGTCAGCGAATGGCAACCGACCATGTTTTTGGCAAACACAATCCTGCCGTGGGCTTCAATGTGGTTACTGTACTTTGAGTTTTGGCTTTCCAGTGGTGAATGGGATGGCGGTGGGGTTGAACATAGTGTTATTGAAGAGAGCGGAAGATGAAAAAAGCTGTCAGTTATTTTATTGAAAAGGCGGCAGACTGGTTGTTTAGAAAGCGTTCATCAGCACTGATAGTTTTTAGGGCTGGGGTCAGCTTGTTATCTGTAACGTTGGTCGGGAGTTGGGCCGTATCTTTTATGTTTACAGATGCTGAAAAAACACTAGTGTTAGATTATCAGTCTTCAAGCACGCCACAATTCATTCTCAATATTGGCTTTGCTGTTGGGATCGTGATGACAGTTTGGGGCGCGGTGTGGGAATACCAACGCTATAGAGACGAATGGAAGCGGAACGACCAAAAGAAGACCCTTGTTATTGAGCAAAGAGGTTTAGTAGATACGTCGGATTCGCCATTGAGGGAGCATGTGAAAAGCAAATGCTCTTGGCATGTCGATTCGATTGTAAATGATATCCGGGAACGGATTAACGATAACGTGATAACTAAACCTAATCTGGCGTTAGCCAAGGTTAATAACTTGAAGATGAGTCTTGCTGAGAAGACTGCTCAGTTCGCCGCATCCGATATTTCAATCGCCTATGGTGGAGTATTCCCAGTTCCATTTACTTTTTATACCGGCTACTTACTAGACGATGAAAGCCAAATCACAGTATATGACTGGGACCGAGATAAAGGGGGCTGGCGAGAGTTGTATGGAGTTGATGACGGTGAGCAGTTCATCATCGAACCATCATCGTTTTCAGGCAAATCTATTGTGCTCGCACTGTCGGTGTCATATCCAGTTGATAGACAGGCTATTGTCTCGGTTTTTAACCAGCTACCTGTTCACTATCTCTCACTACCAACCCTTGACAGAAACAACCACTGGTCGAAAGAAAAGCAAAATCGGCTGAGTGGGGAATTCTTAGAATATTGCAAAACGCTGTTAGGTCAGGGGGTAGAACACATACATTTGGTGCTTGCTTCACAAAATAGCGTGGCCTTCAGATTTGGACAGTCCTACGACAAGCGGAACCTGCCCAGCGTTTCAGTCTATCAATATGAACGTTATCAACCAGTGAGATATCCCTGGTGCGTACAGATACCTCATCACGTGGATGAAATACCGTCCGTCGTTGAAACCGAATTCAAGCATGTGGCTTGATGTTTAACCGTGAAAAAGGAGTCAATTATGACTAACAAAAAGCAAAGTTCATCTCAGATGGCATCATTGGCTTCGTCTATTTTGACGGACAGTGGTTCTTCTCAAATTCAGAAAACCTTGGCAGGCTCTGTACTGAGTCAAGCAGGCACTTCACACCAGACCGGTGCCGAAATGGAGAGCGTCGCATCGGCTGTCTTGCAAAGCGATAAATACAATGATGTAACCAAATCTTTGGCAGCTTCAGTGTTGTCGCAATCCAATAAGAAACGTTAATGAGCTTGGGACCAAATCTCCCCAAATGTACTGAGTTTAAGAGAATCGGCTTATTTTAATTGTCCAGAATTCGTTGGGCACTACAGATATTCGTAGGGGGAAAGGAGTGAACTTCCAAGGTTTGCAAGCCAAGTACCGGCGGCTATTTGCCGAGAGCGCAGCTTGGAGGATGTTAAGGGCCGATAATGCTCCTTATATCCTTGCGTTCATTGCGGATCTCTTTTCGGAAGAAAGTGAAGTTCCGTATGGTCGAGCCCGAATTTTGTTGGATGCTGAGATTGAACGCAGCCGTGAGCTTGGCATTTGGCCAACCGAGACGTCCGCAACCACCTATCTGAATCAATGGATTAAGAATGGTTGGTTGAGAGAAATGGATGATTCTCTGACTAAAACAGACGCTAGTGAAATAGCGCTTAGATTCTGTAAAGGACTCGATGAACGCAATTCAGGTACCACTGCCTCACATTTGCGTATCGTTCAAGAAGCTGTTCGTGATTTAGCGGTTGCTATTAGCCCTAACATTGATGAAAGGGTAACTTTACTTGAAAGCAAAAAGACAGAAATTCAACGTGAAATTGAGGCACTCCAAGCAGGGATTGTCCCAGTTCTAAGTGAGTCCGAACAAAGAGAGCGCATCCGAGAGATCTATCAACTGGCGTCTGTACTGACGGGTGATTTTCGTCGTGTAGAGGATGAAATCAGAGTTTTAGATAAAGAGCTTAGGGTTCAGATTATTGAAGGTGATATTTCTCGTGGAGATGTTTTGCTTTCCGTAATGGAAAGAGAAGCTTTGCTTTCCACTACTGACGCAGGAAGTGCGTTTGAAGGCTTTTTTCAGTTGCTGTGTGATCAAAATCGCTCGATGGAGTTTCGTGAGCAGCTCCGTAGCATTCTGAGTAGACCGGTAGGTCAGCAGTTATCCGGTAGTCAACATCAGTTTCTGAGTCACCTGATGCGTGAGTTGAGCCGCGAGAGCGAAAGAGTCTTTCGTGTCAGGCGGCGCACTGAAGAAGGCCTGCGTTCCTATATAGAAAGCGGCGCCGCAGCCGAAAATCAGGCGGTTGATCGGTTGCTTTCAAAGCTGGAGAGACAAGCCTTATTGTTGCGTGATGAAGGCTTGGATTTGACAACGGAAACGGGGCTTAGTCTTCCTGTAGGCCCTATAGAGATCAAATCCCCTGCATCGATGAAATTGAGAAGCCCGGACGACAAGCTCGATACATCCGGCGTTGAAGAAAACGCCAATAGAAGAGAGCCAAGTGCGTACGTGCTTGACTGTCTCGATGCCGTTCAGGTGAGGCAGGTGGCCTATCAGGTTCTTAATACCCTTAGAGAACGTGGTCCGATGTCGATTGCCAGGCTGGCTGACGAAAACCCGTTGACTTCAGGGCTGGAAGAGCTGGTTGCGTATTTGCGAGTAGCAAAAGCGGTAGATGCGACCATGTTAGATGAAAAAGAGGACGTGATCGTGGTTGATAAGCAGGGTGTTACGCTGAAGGCGTCTATCCCCACCTATCTATTAACTGCCGAATTATTTCCAGAAGATATTGATGAGCTTGCCCTCTAGCGGGTAGCCAAGGAAAAGCCAATGATGAACGACACGCCACCCAATAGCTTCTTCTCGATGGTGACAGGTAAATCCGATCAAGAGCTACATGCCGATAGTGATGAAGGCAACAGCGTGCTAGTGGGTGACTCCCATACTTCAGATGATCAAACTTCAAAAGCTCCGAATGGAGACTTCGAAGATCAGCCAGTGGAAAGTGACGGGCTAGGGCTAATAACGGAGAACGTCAGATCCAGTGATTCAGATATGCCACATGATGCCCGGCGAGTTTTGGTTCATCTGATGCGGCAGGGTTCCGTTATGGCATCACAAAAACCGAAACTATTTGAACAGCTTTGTCGTTATGAATTAGCAATACGTAAGCATCTATCTGAAGTTTACCTCCAGCTAGTACTTGATCAGAAGTCTGGCGTGGCATTTGCTGCCAGTATTGCCTCAGAGCAAGTTTGCAATGTTGAAAATGATGGACTGGAAGATGAAGTGACAGATGCTGACGAGTCAGCCACCTTGATCCCGAAGCGTACCCTTTCCTTGTTTGATACATTGATACTACTTGTATTAAGAAAGCATTATCAGGATCGAGAGTCGGCGGGAGAGCAAAAAATCACCATTGATATCGAACGCTTAGAATCCTATCTGACTCCCTTCCTACCAATAACCGATCATGGGTCAAAAGATCGAAAAAAGCTACTGATTCGAGTAAAAGAGATGGTTAAGCGGAAAGTCCTGTCGACGATCAGAGGCGAAGAAGATAGATACGAAATCACTCCCATCATTCGTTATGTAGTGAATGCCTGTTTTTTAGAGACAATGTTGGCTGAATACACTGTGCTCGCCCAAGAGCAACTCAACGAAACGGATCATGCGGGGAGCGATCAGAAATGACTACTGATTTATTCGAAAACGCCGCTCAGCCTTCTACCAATGGAATCGGTAACTCAATATCCATAAATGATTTGTTTTCTCAGGGGCAAATAAGGTTGTCTGAACTGTCAGTGTTCAACTGGGGGTCTTTTCATGGGTTACATACTGCGGCTATTGACCCAGAAGGAACATTGGTAACGGGAGACAATGGTGCTGGAAAATCGACTTTTATTGACGGGTTGATGGCTCTTCTTCTACCGGCAGGTAAAGCAACATTTAATGTCGCTGCAGCGCAAGGTGATCGCTCCGACCGCTCTCTCCTGTCTTATATGCGCGGAAGCTTCGGTTCGGCTCATGATGGCGCTTCAACACGTGTAAAAAGTAAAAGGGAAAAAGGCGTTGTTACCGGCCTGAGGGCGCTTTATCGAGCCGACGATGGTTCTTCTATCACTTTGGCGGCGCTTTTCTGGACTACAAGCGCAACAAATACACTGGGTGAAGTCAAGCGTGTATATCTTGTCGCCAAGCGAAGTCTTCAACTTAAGGAGCTTCTCGATGCTTTTGGTGAAGGTAATACGAGGCAACTCAAACAGTGGTTACGGGATGATCCTGCCATAACAGATTGCGACAGTAATTTCTCAGATTATCAGGAGCTATATCGAAAGCATCTTTATATGGACAACAAGAACGCCCCTGCATTGTTGTCGCGAGCGCTTGGTCTAAAGAAGGTTGATGATCTGACCAAGCTAATTCGTGAGTTAGTGCTCGAACCTAGTGGTGTAAAAGAGGATGCGAGAAATGCTGTTGAGGAATTCGCCGACCTTGTGGCAATACATGAACAGCTGATTGATGCGAAAGAGCAGCACAGTCATTTAAGCAGGTTGCCTGAGCTGGCCGAGTCCCTCGCAAAGGCCACTAAGTCACTGGATTCACTCCTGCTGGAAAAAAGTAACCTGTCGACCTACTTTGGTGAGGCGCTTTCAATTCTTTGGGCAGAAAAGCTAGAAGACATAGGCAAAGCGCTGGATTCAATATCAAGGGAAATTCGTAGCGTAGAAATTGACGAAACTGATGCCCAGTTATCCCTGGAGAAGAGGCATGAAGAGTATCTTAATGTCGGAGGCGATAAAGTTGAGTCACTTAAGAAGGATATCAAGCATGCTCAGGAAAGCCTCGAAGGCGTTATACGGCAATCATCAAACTATCAGCGCGATTGCCAAAACCTTGGATTAAGTACAGATCTTACTGAGTCAGCCTTTCTCGCTAATAAAACATTGGCCGATGGGCAAGCTGAAAACTTAGAACAGTTAAAAAATCAGGGGCTGGAATCCTTTGCAGAAGTTCGTGCCGAGCTGAGTAGGAATGAAAACGCTGTCAAAGAAATTGAAAATGACATTCGAGAAATAGAAGCGAGACCCAATTCTAATATTCATAAAGACTATCAGAAACTGCGAGATCAAATCGTCGATTCGTTGAGCCTGCCAGCGGATGACTTGGTTTTTATCGGCGAGCTTTTGGATGTAAAGGAGGAAGAGAGATCTTGGCAAGGTGCGATTGAGCGTGCTCTGGGAGGGCTAAAGCTGACGTTGCTAGTACCCCAAAGAAGCTATTCCATGGTGACGCGTTGGTTAAATGTTCGGCATACGGGTTTGCATGTTCGTGTCCAGGTTGTTTTGGGAATTCAAAGTGACTACGTGGAATTCTCTGAAAAAGGGTTTCTTCGCAAGCTTGTCTGGAAAGAGCACGCCTATCGGGATTGGCTAAAAAAACACCTGAGCAAATATGACTTACAGTGTGTTGCCGGAACAGACGAATTGGATGCTACTCCTTTTTCCATGACCAAAGAGGGTTTGGTGCATAAGGAAAAAGGGCGGTTTGAGAAAAAGGACCAGACCAGAATTGACAACAGGAGAGACTGGTACCTTGGCTTTTCCAATAAATCACGGTTAGCCATTCTTCACAATGACAAGAATGAACTGGAGCAAGTGTGTGCTGAGCTAAAAGAGAGGGATAGAAAATCACTAGATGAACTCCAGAAGATTTCTGTTCAGGAGAAACTCTGGGAACGCCTGAGCGCATATACATGGGAACAGATCAATGCACCATACTGGCAAAGGCGCTTGGAAACTGTCAAAGCTGATTTGAATGCACTGGAAAAATCAGGCGGCGATCTTGAAGTGGCCAGAAGCCGATGGGATGCCGCTAAAGACCATCTACAAAAAATTCAGGATTGCAAGGGCCAGCTTTTAACGAAAAAAGGGTCGCTAGGGAACGATAAATCCCATGCTCAAGAACAGCTGGACAAATTTCAGCAGCTAGCCGCAGCTGGAATGACCGATGAAGTCAGGCAATTGCTTCAATCCAGGGTGGACAAGATCCGGTTAGAGGATGCCCATCGACAAGCGGATTTTGAAAAAGCGATTGATGGCGAATTAGACAAGATACGTTCCGCTAAGAGCACAGCTGAGAATGTCGCAAACGGGATAATGGGGTCGTTTCGAGGAAAGGATAAATGGCAACCTATCACAGTTGACTGGCCTACAGGGCTGGAAGGGCTTCAATATTATCTGGAGCACTATACCTATATTGAGACGGAAGGGCTTCCGGAGCTAATTGATCAGTTTAAAGAGCGTTTGAACAAGCATGCCACTCAATCATTGGCTCGCATCAAGACAAAGCTTGAATCTGAAAGAGAAGATATTTTAGAAAGAATAGATACGATCAACCGTGTTTTAAAACGCACTGAATTTAAACAAGGAAGCCATTTAAGGCTGGGTTCCAAGCGTGAAAAATATCCACATGTGTTGGACTTTGAGCGAAAGGTCAGAAGCGCACTGAGCCAAGCAACGAGCGATGATCATGAAGCTCGATTCAGGCTCTTGTCTGACGTGGTTGATATTCTTGATAAGGCGAGTGCGTCGGGCACATCTACCAATGAAGAGAGCAAGAGGCTTCTGGACCCGCGTTACCAAATGTCATTTTTTGCTGAAGAGATTGACTCGCAGACGCTTGAAATTCGAGATGTGCTCGAATCAAGCAGTGGAAAGTCTGGTGGTGAGAAAGAGTCATTTGCTGGCACTATTGTCGCTGCCAGTCTCGCTTATGTATTGACACCGGATGGATACGACAGGCCCATTTACTGCACGGTGTTTCTGGATGAGGCGTTTTCTAATACCGCCGAAGCAGTAAGTCGTCGAGTTCTTCGAGTCTTCAAGGAATTACATATACACGTTAATTTGATTACACCCTATAAAAACCTCAACCTGGCAAGGGAGTCTGCCCGATCGCTGCTCATTGCTGAGCGTGATCCGGCGCGCCATGAAAGTCATTTGTGCGAAGTCACATGGGAGGAAATAGATCAGCGCATGGCCCAGCAGAAGCAATCAGCCCAGTTAAAGGAAATAGTGGGTGAAATCGAGTTGATGGAGCTGGAAAACACAGAAGTTGAGCCCAACGATGCCTGAAACAAAAAGTAGACCAGCATGGGGGCTTCTCCAGCAAGATGCCGTTGAAGTACTGCGGACTAAGTATTGGAATAATACGAAGACGTTAAAGAGCTTACTTATTGGTAATACAGGGTTTCCGATACAGATATCTCTGAAGCCACCAAAAGGCAATGCAGCCCTGAATAATATCAGTCATTTCCAGGAGTTTGTGGATTCCTGGAAGTCGTTCTGTGAACAACCTGAATATGAGTCTATACAAGTCAACGTCCGTTGGGAAAGGGTAATGTTTAGATCGATTTCTGAGCAGCAGGTTCCAACCTATTTGACAATACCTGATATCAGTTCGCTTGGTCGAATGCTTGGTGATGTTGAAGAGCAGCAGCTTAAAGACTGGCACTCCAGAATTTCATCTATCTTTGATTCGCTCTCCACCGAACTTGCTAAACGCACTGTCTACCCAATCAGGTCAACCTATGAACGTGAATTGTTCTCCACACTGATTGCGAATCTGGAAATCTTATCCGGCTTTAGTAAATTAGAGTTGGAATTGCTGGTTAAACTCATTCCCCAGCTTCACAAGGGCATGGGGCGCGGAAGTTATTTAAGGGCGCTTCCTGTCATATTTGTCGATACAAAATTCATAGAGAAGAATCTGAAGCTTATTGAGTCAGTTACCGCAGCCATCATTGATTGCTCTGCAAAGGAAATGGGCCTATTGAGTTGGCTGGATTGCAGAGATAAGCCAAAAGATTGGTTATTAGTAAAGCCATTGTGTAAAAACGCAGCAGATGCCCTAGGAGGACTGCCATTGTTACGAATGTCCTCTGAAACATTATTGGACTTCGAGTTGCCTGCTAAAAATATTCTTGTGATTGAGAATGAGCAGTCGTGCCTGTCTCTCGATAGTATTCCTGACACGATCGCTGTGTCGGGAGGAGGCAAGAACGTTTCATGGATGAAGGCAAATTGGCTCGCCAAAAAACGAGTCGGCTATTGGGGGGATGTTGATTCTGACGGATTAAGCATCTTAAGTGATGTGAGAAGTAAATTGAGTACTATTATACCCCTTATGATGGATTCAGAAACTATAGAGACATATAGAGAACGGATGGTAGCAGAGCACGAATGCACAGTTAAAGATCCTGTTGGATTAACAGTAGCAGAACTAGCTCTTTTCAGGGCACTACGTAATGGTGATTATGTACATAAACGGCTTGAGCAGGAACGCTTACCTTTGGATTATGTACATAAAATGCTGAGGTCGTGGACCAAATTATGACATATAGTGACTGTAAACCAAGAGTGCTTTTGGTGAGTCGAATAATTTGAGTGTCATTTAATGTACGCTTTGCCCTAAAACTTGTGTTCTTTGTATTTCTATCGGTATCTAGCCGCTTACACTAATACTATAGTATAAATAAAGGATGTTAGGTAGAAACGTATAATTTAACTCTGCTCCGAGTTACATGCATAAAAGTTTACTGAGAGATGTTGTGTTTAGCGTGAACGCTGAAGCTGCAAAGTGCGATACAAGTAGATTTCGACATCGCTTTTCTAGCGATGTGACTATTTATGCAGTTTTGAGTGAGTAGTTACGTTGTTTCGTAATATATGCTCACCTGTAGCTTATAATAACTAAAATACTTGAATTGGCACGCGATTTCTGCACGTTAATATGTATTAAAGTGCAAATTCTATTTTTGATAGCTGTATCTATTTCGAGTCATTGCATTGTTGAATTGCTCTTTGCCAATTCTGAAGGCTTCCGGCGCCTTGAAAACCTTGATGAACTGTAGTGTGGCATTTTCGTCGCGAACTTCTATTTTTTGCCTCAGTCTATGCCGGAGCACGCTAAAAAAGGGAGGGCTACCACTACTTTAGGGAAAGTTTACATAACTTTACTTGTTTGCATATTGTTGGTATTCGGTTTTGTTTGTTTTGAGCAATGAAATTGTGATCTCGCTCTTGATTAATTTCATTAACAATTGACGAGTGGCGGCAACCAAGCGTATGAGTTCCTGTTGATTATATAACAATAAAAAATATGGAACATTGATATGAAAAAAAGCTGCCTGACCGCAGTATCGTTGGCGCTGCTTACCTTTCCGACCTTTGCCTCTACCCAGTCCAGCATGCCGCTTAGCGGCAGCTTTCGTGTCAATGAGCAAGGCGCCGCCACCTACACGCTTCCAATTGACGCACCTGCAGCCAGAGGCGGTATCCAACCATCTGTTGAACTCAGTTACACCTCTGGCGGCGGAGAGAGCATCATGGGGATGGGCTGGGGATTGTCTGGCTTATCGGCCATCAGTCGCTGCCCCAAAACTATTGAACAGGACGGTTTACTTAACGGCGTAGAGCTCACCAACAGTGATCGATACTGTTTGGATGGAAGCCGGTTGATGCTGGTGTCCGGCAGCCATGGGCAGGACGGTGCACAATACCGTAAAGAAGTCGACGATGCGTCCATAGTGACCGTGCTGGGGCAAGCGCCGGGAGGGGGACCGGGTGCATTCATGGTGGAATCCAAATCCGGCGACACCTTTTACTACGGAGATATGAATGAGGTCTCAGGCAAGCACTTCTCGGATGTACAAGGCAATAAAGGGGATGATGGGTACCGCACAGCACTGAAAAACAATCTTGATGTTATTTACCAGTGGAACCTCAAAGCTATTGAGGACCCGGTGGGTAACTACATCAGTTACCACTACCAGGCTACCGCCACAGAGCAGTATCTGAAAAGCATTGATTACGCTGGACACAGTGACGGGCAACTGCCTTATCAACAAATCCACTTTGTCTATCAATCGGTATCCAATCCCAAATACGGGTTTGTCTACGGTAGCCCCGTCACTCTGACCCAGCGCTTACATAAAGTGGAAGTGCGACTAGATGATGCTGTGAGTAAAACCTGGTATTTAACCTACCGAGATGCGACCTCCGGCACACCACAAAACTACCTCGACCAGATACAAGCATGTCTTGGCACAAGTCAAACCGATTGCAGCACGCCGGTCTCATTTGAGTGGAGCCGACCAGAGCCCACCAACGCCTCCGGCTCTTACACGCCATTCATGGCGAAAACAGCTCTGGGTATTCCATCTGGTGATAATGATACTGCCAAGTTTTTCGACATGGACGGTGATGGCCGGACCGACATTGTGTATGTCCGCAATGGCCGCTGGTATAAGCGTACCGTCTCCGGTGGTGAAGCGAGTCTGACCACGACGGGAGCCAGCCAGTCAGCTTTCG
>NZ_JAHUTT010000058.1 GCF_019209865.1 Shewanella sp. NIFS-20-20
GCGAGACAGTTCAAGCTTGATGGGAAACGGGATAGGGCCTATCCACGTGCGTTAAAAATGAGTAAAAACAAGTATCCCATTAAGTCTAAGAAAAATGCCGTTCACACTAAGTGAACGGCATTAGCCTAAGGCGCCTTTTTTTTATTGAGCTAGCTGAGTTAACACCACTTGATGGTGATCTTTGGTTTTAAATTTATCAAAGACATGGCTCACTTTGCCATCTTGGCCAATTAAAAAGCTTAAGCGATGAATACCATCATAGGTACGCCCCATGAACTTTTTCTCGCCCCACACCCCAAAAGCATCGGCGATGTGATGATCTTCATCACTAAGTAAATCAAATCGTAACTGCTGCTTATCGGCAAAACGCAATAGTTTGGCTACCGGATCGGGGCTTATCCCCAGAACAGTCACTGCGTGTTGGGCTAATTGCGGCAGGCTATCATTGAGCCCACAGGCTTGCACTGTGCAACCTGGGGTCGATGCTTTTGGGTAAAAATACACCAGCACTGGGCCTTGAGCTAATTTATCTGCCAGAGAAACAGGCTCTCCATACTGATTGGTTAAAGTAAATTGCGGAGCATGTTCTCCTGCCGTTAATGTCTTCATAGTTAATCCTTTGATTGGGCCTGATGTTAGCTGCCTTGCATCCGTTTAATACTTAAAGACAGGTGCATTTCATCGGCAAGTTGTTGCAGTTGTTGTTCTAATTTTTCGAGATCCACTTTTTCAGGAATGTTGATGGCTAAATACATGTGTTGATTGACATCGGGCAAGTTAGCATCTTCAGAATGAGATCGAAATGCCGCAATGTCGAGGCCACGCTCGGCCAGAAACTCAGTAATACGTTTGATAGAGCCGCGTTGATCTTTACCCTGCAAGCTCACTTCGATACGTGAGACAAAATTTGGGGGGGTATGCTTACTCGTGCGCTTCATGACGGTGAGCAAATCAAGTTCAACACTCAATTGAGGTAAGCTTGTTTCAATTTTTGTAATTGCGCTCCACGAACCCGCCATCATCATGATCAGGGTGAACTCGTTGCCAAACAACGCCATTCGGCTATCAATAATGTCGCATTCACAATCACTCGCGAGCCGAGATAGTTTGCTGACCAGACCGGGTCTATCAGCCCCCATGGCAGTGACGACCAGATAGTTGGTCATGAATAATCCTCGTATAATTTTACATTTTTGTTCGCAAAACCAATAATTCAGCGGATTTGCTAAGGGAACTAATGCTACCATAACTTATCCTATTTTATAGCCTTAGCAATGCTTGTCATTCGCTAAGTGCATTAGTACCATAGCCATTCCAAATTTCTTGGGGACAAGTCAGATGATTAATGGAAGTATTGTCGCATTAATTACGCCTATGCTGAGTGATGGCTCAGTAGATTATGCGAGTCTTGAACGACTGGTCGCATTTCATATTGAACAGGGAACCGATGCCATCGTTGCCGTGGGGACCACAGGTGAGTCATCTACCTTACCTGCGGATGAGCATGTCGCTGTGGTCGCGCAGACGGTCCGTTTTGTGGCTGGTCGTATTCCCGTGATTGCTGGTAACGGTGGTAATGCTACCGCTGAGGCCATCGCGTTAACTAAAGCCCTTGCTGATACTGGCGTCGATGCCATGTTAGGTGTGACCCCTTATTATAATAAACCGACTCAACACGGCTTAGTGGTGCATTTTAAAGCCGTGGCCGCCGTCACCGATATTCCACAAATTCTTTATAATGTCCCAGGGCGTACTGGCGTTGATTTAGTTGCAGAAACCGCAGCAGAACTTGCCCAAGTCAATAATATCATCGGCATTAAAGATGCGACGGGTCAATTAGCTCGTTTACCTGTGTTGCGTCGCTTATGTGGTGATGACTTTATTTTGCTCAGTGGTGATGATGCGACTGCCTGTGAATTTATGTTAGGTGGTGGTAACGGGGTCATTTCTGTGACTAATAATGTGGCGGCAAAGCAATTTAAAGCCATGTGTGATGCGGCATTAGCTAACAATGCTACCTTAGCCCGTCAATTAGATGAGCCGATGCATGCGCTCTATACTCAACTATTTTGTGAAGCCAACCCAATCCCGGTGAAATGGGCTGTTGCGCGTATGGGACTTATCGCTGATGGTCACTTACGCTTGCCACTTACACCACTTTCTGACAATTTCCATGATGACGTTGTCACTGCAATGATCAAAGCCCGAATAGAGGTTCTTTAATGTATAAACCCTTAACCAGTGTCGTATTGCTCACCTTGGTCAGTGCTTGTTCAAGTTCACTCGATCGCCGTCATGCCAATGGCGACGATGACTATGTCAACTCTGCAACCAGCCCAATACTGACAATACCCGCGCCATTGAAGGCCCCGAATTATAGTAAAGAATTTGATATTCCGAGCTTATCCGACACCGCGAATACCACGTTAGTGGGAATGGCGTTAGATATTCGTCCACCATTGCAAATTTTGCCCATGGCAGAAGGGACTCATGTGGAAGAGGGCACCGACACCATCAAAGTGGTGGTGGAGTCTATCGATAACAGTGTTGATTTAAAGCAAGAAATTTATGACACCCTGAAAGATTACCTCGTGCGTAAAGGTATCGGTATTGCGGCAGAAGATTACGAAGCCGGTACCATAGACACCGATTGGATTGAAAATAACGAGGTCCTCGATACCAGCTTATGGGGCAATGACAAGGTTTACACCTTGAAACAACGTTACCGCTTTGATGTTCAGGTTCGTCCCCACGGTCGTACGGGCTCGCTGGTGATCAGTCTCATTGACCACCAAGAATCCTTTGATGGTGATATTAAAAATATTGAGTTAACGGCGGCCGATAAGCAGCGTTATACCATCGATATGCTCAACTCGGCGGTGGCTTACTTAAGCTTGAAGCGCAATGATGCCATGCAAGCGAAGCGTATCGAGCAAAGCCAAGGCATTGAAGTTGGCTTAGTCGAATCCGAGCATGATTATTTCTTGGCTAAGGCGCCTTATGATCGTGTTTGGGAACGGTTACGTATCGTGTTACCAGAAATGGGATTTGAGATCGTCGATTTAGACCCGGCTAAATCACTTTTCTTTGTTAATTTTAATGATGAATCAGGATTCTGGAGCTCTCTGTGGGGCGATTCTCAATTGCCTTTAAAGAAGGGAAGCTACCGAATCAAGCTTGCTGGTGGCAGTGACACTAATGAGACTGTGATTAAGCTTAGCGATATCGCGGATGAACCGTTAGACAATGACATCATCAAACAGGTCTATGATGCGTTTTCTGATTTAATGTCTGAGAAGCGAAAGGTGCGTTAATCACTTTTGACTCTCACATTAAAAAACGCCGTTACGGGCGTTTTTTTTTGACTTTAAATCAGATAGTTGTCACATGGGGTTGCTTAATTGTAAGAATAAGTAAAACAACTTGCTGCCAGTAGGTTAATCGGTACACTGGCAGCAACTCAAAGAACAGTGGATGTCCAATGAAAAAAATAATTACATTGCTGATAGTCGTGGCGGCTGGCGCTGCACTCTTGTGGTTGAGCATCAATGAACAGGGTCAAGGCGCCACAGCGCTCAAACAACGGCCGAAACCGAATGTGGTCATCACTGATGTGGTGATTAGTGATGTGCGTGATGAGGTTGAAGCCTTAGGAAATATTGGCGCCAATGAGTCCATCACCATTACTTCTAAAGTCTCTGATGTCATTGATGAATTATATTTCGATGATGGTCAGTTTGTCAGTAAAGGCCAGTTGTTGGTGCAGTTGCGCAATGATGAACAACAAGCCAGAGTGGCGGCCGCCAAAGTAAAACTTACCGAGCAGATGCGCGAGTTGGCGCGTATTCGTACCTTATTGACCAATCAAACGGTGGCGGAGTTGGAGCGGGATCGTTTACAAAGCCAAATGGATACGGCGAAGGCAGAATTGGATCAAGCGCAAGCTGCCCTTAATGAACGTGAAATTAAAGCGCCATTTGCGGGTCGTTTAGGCTTGCGACGTGTCAGTAACGGTGCCTTAGTGACTCCGAGTATGGCCATCACCACCTTAGATGATATCGGCAGTGTTAAATTGGACTTCTCGGTACCTGAGCGATTTATCTCAAGCTTGTCACCTGGCAAGGTGGTTGAAGCCACGGCTGTGGCCTTTGATAACCAAATATTCGCCGGCAAAGTGACCCTGATTGATAACCGCGTTAATGAAACCACTAGAGCGGTGACCGTGCGGGCGATGATCCCCAATCCTGAAGCTAAATTGTTACCTGGAATGTTGATGAAGGTGAAACTTATCCAGAGTCAACGCCGCGCCATCATGATCCCCGAAGCTGCCATTATTCCACAACAAAATCGCCATTATGTGTATGTGGTCAATCCTGAAGGTAGCATTGAGCAAAAGCAGGTGACACTTGGTAAACGTCAATTAGGCATAGTTGAAATCGTCGAGGGCCTTACTCCAGGGGAACAGCTGGTTATCCGCGGGATTTTAAAAGTTCGCCCGGGAGATGAGGTTCAGGTACAACGTCAAGAAAACTTTTCGGCTTTGAGTCACGCTGATGAGGTATTGTCATGATCTTGACCGATATTTCAGTCAAACGGCCGGTACTCGCGTCGGTCATTAGTATACTTTTGGTGTTGTTTGGCTTGATGGC
Organism: Shewanella sp. NIFS-20-20; assembly: GCF_019209865.1. GTDB lineage: Bacteria > Pseudomonadota > Gammaproteobacteria > Enterobacterales > Shewanellaceae > Shewanella. The sequence continues at coordinate 4,650 of NZ_JAHUTT010000058.1, forward strand.
ATTCGACCGCCTCCCATTGCGTGAATATCCTGATATCGATCCGCCCGTGGTATCGATTGAAACCAGTTATCGCGGCGCGAGTGCTTCGGTGGTTGAAAGCCGAATAACCCAAGTGATCGAGGATAGAGTCAGTGGCATTGAAGGTGTACGCCATATCAGCTCATCAAGCCAAGATGGGCGCTCCAGTGTCACCTTAGAGTTTGATGTCAGCCGTGATATCGAAGCGGCCACCAATGATATTCGTGATCGGATCTCACGCTTACTGGAAAATCTGCCTGAAGAAGCCGATGCGCCGGAAGTGCAAAAAGCGAGCAGTGATGATGACACCATCATGTGGTTGAATCTGGTATCTGACAGCATGGATACCTTGCAACTGACAGATTATGCTCGGCGATATTTGGTCGATCGCTTATCTGTGGTCGATGGCGTAGCTAGACTGCGTTTAGGCGGTGGCAAAGTCTATGCTATGCGAATTTGGGTCGATAGACAGGCGCTGGCGGCAAGGCAATTAACCATTAGTGATGTGGAGTCGGCCTTGCGCAGCGAAAATGTCGAGTTACCGGCAGGCTCGGTTGAATCGCAACATCGTCACTTTAGTGTTCGCTTGGAGCGCGGTTTTCATACCGAAAAAGATTTTGCCAATTTAGTGTTAAAAGAAGGGGATGATGGTTATCTAATTCGTCTTGGCGATGTGGCTAAGGTGGAGATTGGTTCTGAAGAAGAGCGCATCATGTTTCGCGGCAATCGCGAGTCGATGATAGGCCTAGGCGTCTCCAAACAATCGACGGCCAATACCTTAGAAGTGGCCCGCAAGGTTAATGCTCTGGTCGATGAAATTAACCCGACCTTGCCGATTGGCATGGAAATTAAGCGCTCATATGACAGTTCAGTGTTTATTGAAGCGTCGATTAAGGAAGTGTATCAAACACTGTTTATTGCCATGGTGTTGGTGATCGTGGTGATATACCTATTCCTTGGCAGCGTACGCGCCATGTTGATCCCCGCCCTAACCGTGCCCGTGTCCTTGCTCGCGACATTTATCGTATTATTCGCCTTAGGTTACACCATTAACTTATTAACCTTATTAGCGCTTATTCTTGCGATTGGTATGGTGGTCGATGATGCAATTGTCATGCTTGAAAACATTCATCGCCGTATTGAGCAAGGGGACAGTCCGCTTAAGGCGGCATTTCTTGGTGCGCGGGAAGTGTCGTTTGCCATCATAGCCACCACGGCGGTGCTCGTCGCGGTATTTATGCCTATTACCTTTTTGGAAGGTGATATTGGTAAATTATTTAAAGAGTTTGCCATCACCATAAGCGCGGCGGTGATTTTTTCGAGCATAGTCGCCTTAACGTTAAGCCCAATGATGTGCTCTAAGGTGCTTAAGCCTGCAACGCAAGACACTTGGCTAGTGCGTTTAGTGGACTTAGGCATGATTAAGATAGAGTCAATTTATCGTCGGGGCTTAAAACGGGTGTTTAATGCGCCCTTGCTGATGGCCGTCGTGGTTGTCTTGGCATTTGCCGGTAGCGCCTATTTAATCAAACAAATTCCGGATGAATTTGCCCCGCAAGAAGATAGAGGCTCACTGTTTTTGATCGTTAATGGTCCTCAAGGTGCCAGCTTTGAATATATGAAAGACTATATGGATGAAATCGAAGATAGGTTAATGCCATTGGTCGAGCAAGGAGATATCAAGCGTTTGTTGATCAGAGCGCCGCGCGGTTGGGGCGGCGGTGCTGACTTTTCCGGTGGCATGGCCATTATTGTGCTGGAAGATTGGGGGCAACGCCGGCCCGCCAATGCCATTATTGGCGATATCCGTGGCCGTTTAAGCGATCTTGCGGGGGTGAGGGCGTTTCCTATCATGAGACAAGCTTTTGGCCGCGGTTTAGGTAAGCCGGTGCAGTTTGTGTTAGGCGGAGGGGATTATCAGGAGCTGGTACGCTGGCGCGACATTATGTTGGCAAAGGCGGCGGACAATCCTGGTTTGGTCGGGTTAGATCACGATTATAAAGAAACGAAACCTCAGTTTAGGGTGGTTATCGATCATGAAAGGGCAGCGGCACTTGGGGTGAGTGTCTCTCATATCGGCCGGACCTTAGAATCGATGTTAGGTTCGCGTCTAGTGACCACATTTATGCGAGATGGCGAAGAGTATGATGTCATTGTCGAAGGGCAGCGAGATCTACAAAATACTGCCACCGATCTAACCAATATTCAGGTTCGTTCTCAGCGTAGTGGCGATTTGATCCCACTGTCAAATCTTGTCCAAGTCACGGAGTTTGCCGATGCGACAAGCCTAAAACGCTACAATCGAATGCGCTCGATCACCTTGGAAGCTAACTTAGCGCCGGGTTATACCTTAGGAGAAGCATTAGCCTCGTTGAATGAAATTGCCGAGGTGTATTTACCTGCTGAAGCGGTGATCAGTTATAAAGGGCAGTCGCTAGATTATCAAAGCTCTGGCAACGCCATGTATTTTGTCTTTTTACTGGCATTAGGCGTGGTATTTTTAGTGTTAGCGGCACAATTTGAAAGCTTTATTCATCCCTTGGTGATTATGCTCACGGTACCGCTAGCCACCTTAGGCGCGTTATTCGGACTGTATGTCACGGGACAAACGCTAAATATCTATAGCCAAATAGGGATGATAATGCTGGTGGGGCTCGCCGCTAAAAACGGCATTCTTATCGTGGAATTTGCTAACCAGTTACGGGATAAAGCCGTGCCGTTTGAAGAGGCGATTTTACAAGCCTCCGCGCAGCGTTTACGGCCTATTTTGATGACCGGCATTACTACGGCCGCGGGTGCGGTTCCGTTAGTGATGTCGTTTGGCGCCGGCGCTGAAACCCGCTTTGTTATTGGGGTGGTGGTGTTGGCGGGGATCAGTGTAGCGACCATTTTTACGTTATTGGTGGTGCCTGCGGCCTATGCCTTGCTTGGTCGATACACAGGATCACCTCAGCAGATTGCCCAGCAATTAGAAAAAGAGCTCAAGCAAGGGCACTAGCGTAGGGCTGAGTTGACCGCAGTGATTGCCCCTGAGAGTCAGGCAAGTTATTCTCAGGGGTTGCTTTAATTATCAAGGATTTATTTATTATGAATACGCTTAACTTTTACCCGATTGGGACCGAATCGACTCCTTGGGGTGAGACCGAACGTCAGGCTTGGTATCACAGCTGCCAGATCCAGCGGCGCTATCAAACCGTGCTGGATGACATTCACGCCTTAGGGAGTGAGTTTGAGCTGATTAATTATGGGGCCTTGTCTATCGATGCCGCGCGTTACCCATTATGGGCGATAAAAAGCTGCGACTGGCAACCAACTAAGCCGTGGGTATTGGTGACCGGTGGGGTTCATGGTTATGAAACCAGCGGCGTCCATGGCGCCTTAGGATTTGTTCGGCAATATGGCGCCGAATATGCCAGTAAAGTGAACTGGTTAGTTCTGCCTTGTATCAGTCCATGGGGCTATGAAACCATTAACCGATGGGGGCCAAATGCTGTTGACCCTAATCGTTCCTTTGTGGCCGGAAGTGACAGTGAAGAAGCGCAAGCTGTAATGGCATTATTAGCGGATTTTAACTGCCCATTTAAGTTGCATATTGACTTGCATGAAACCACAGATACGGATGAATCTGAATTTCGTCCAGCATTGGCCGCGCGTGATGGTAAACCCTATGAAGCGGGAATTATCCCTGATGGCTTTTATTTAGTGGGTGATAGTCACAATCCTCAAACCGAATTTCAGCGGATTATCATCGCTGCGGTCGCGGCAGTGACCCATATAGCGCCGAGTGATGATAATGGCATGATCATCGGTGCGCCCGTAGAGCAACTGGGGGTGATAAATTATCCAGTCAAGGCGTTAGGGTTATGTGCGGGGGTCACGGATAGCGAATATTGCACCACCACCGAAGTGTATCCCGATAGCCCGAATGCCACCGCTGAGCAATGCAATCAAGCGCAAATAGCGGCAGTGCGAGCAGCGATTGATTATGTATTGGCTAACTAACGGGTAAGCCATTGGCCTGTGAGACAGCAATCAAGCCCTGACACCATGTTGCAGGGCTTGGTTAATGGCCAGAGGCAAAGAGGTTCGCTTATGCCTTATTTAATACGAGTTTGAGGTAATCTAGCAACAAGCGTATTTTTGGGGACAGATGGCGATTTTGGGGATATAAGGCCCAAATACCTTCATCTTCTGAGCGATGCTGCTCAAGGATAGGAACCAGCAACCCCTGTTCAATATAGGGCAGTACATAGTAATCAGGCAGTTGAATAATACCGATACCCTTGATGGCCGCATCGACTAAGGCATGACCACTGTTACAGCGTAAATTGCCTCTCACCTTAATATTTCGGGTTTTACCTTGTTCATCCAAGCGCCAAAAGTCAATGGTGCCCAGTAAGCAATTATGTTGTTCGAGTTCGGCAATCGAGTGCGGCGTGCCAAACACGGAGAGGTAATGGGAAGATGCACAAATATATTGCTGACGACTACTGAGACGGGCGGCCATTAAATTGGAGTTTTCGAGTTGGCCTAAGCGGATCGCCACATCAAAACCGTCATTAATGACATCGAGTTTCTGGTTAGTGAGGATCATATTGACCTCAAGATCAGGATATTTAGATAAAAAATCATTGATAAGTGGGGCAATGGTTTTTTCGCCGTAGGTCACAGGCGCGGTAATTTTGAGGCGGCCACGGGGGCTCAGTTGTAAGTTACTGATGACCCGCTCAGCTTCATCTAAGTTATCAAGGATTTGCCGACAGTGTTGATAGAATACTTGACCGACCTCAGTCATCGTCACTTTTCTTGTAGTTCGATGAAATAATTTCGTCGCTAACCTGCTTTCTAAAGCGCTGATTTGTCTGCTAACTTGTGCAGTAGATATGTTCAATCTTTGCCCAGCCTTAGTAAAGCTTTCAGATTCACTCACTGCTACAAATTCGTTGATCCCATCCCAATTCACCATACTGTATCCATCACTTCTATTGATTAGCGATTGTTGAGTTTACCGACACTCTCATGGCCACGGCCGGTGAGTCTAGGCCAGTAACGCTCACTCGTGGCCAGATGCTGGCGCTAATCATGGTAGCATTATTACCATAGGGTAAAAGTTATTTACAAAAACTAGGGATTATCAATCACAGCAGGCTAGTTATAATCAAGTTAACACGATTGCGACCATCTTCGGTTCGCGCGTTCTTTTTTGACGATAGGAACCTCCAATGACAGCACATACCATAAAATCAAAAGCAGCCGTGGCTTGGGCCGTCGGTCAGCCGCTATCCATCGAAACCGTGGATGTCATGCCGCCGCAGGCTGGCGAAGTGCGAATTAAATTGATTGCTACCGGTGTCTGTCATACCGATGCCTTCACCTTGTCGGGTGCCGATCCTGAGGGGATCTTTCCGTGTATTTTAGGTCATGAAGGTGGCGGGATTGTTGAATCTGTCGGCGCTGGGGTCACCAGCGTCAAGGTGGGCGATCATGTGATCCCCTTATACACTCCAGAATGTGGTGAGTGTAAGTTTTGTTTATCGGGCAAAACCAATCTTTGCCAAAAAATCCGTCAAACGCAAGGGCGCGGTTTAATGCCTGACGGTACGAGCCGTTTTTCTAAAGATGGGCAGATTATTTATCACTATATGGGCACCTCAACCTTTTCTGAATACACGGTATTGCCTGAAATATCTTTAGCCAAGGTTAACCCCACGGCACCACTGACTGAAGTGTGTTTACTCGGCTGTGGTGTGACGACTGGCATGGGGGCAGTGATGAATACCGCCAAAGTAGAAGCGGGCGCGAGCGTGGCCATTTTCGGCTTAGGCGGAATTGGCTTATCGGCGGTGATTGGTGCGACGATGGCTAAGGCTTCACGAATTATTGCCATCGATATCAATGAGTCTAAGTTTGATTTAGCACGTAAGTTAGGTGCCACCGACTGCATTAACCCCAATGACTATCAACGGCCTATCCAAGATGTGATCGTTGAATTAACCGATGGTGGGGTCGATTATTCCTTTGAATGTATTGGTAATGTCAATGTGATGCGCTCGGCCTTAGAGTGTTGTCATAAAGGCTGGGGCGAATCGGTCATTATTGGGGTGGCTGGCGCGGGTCAAGAGATCGCCACCCGCCCATTTCAATTGGTTACTGGCCGAGTGTGGAAAGGTTCAGCCTTTGGTGGCGTTAAAGGGCGCTCAGAGCTGCCTGAGTATGTTGAACGCTATCTGGCGGGGGAATTTGCATTGAATGATTTTATTACTCACACCATGCCATTGGAGCGGGTAAATGAGGCCTTTGCCTTGATGCATGAAGGTAAAAGCATTCGCTCGGTCATCCATTTCGACAATTAATTGAGAGCCTCACTGCCCTAAGGAGTCCAATGTGACTATTGACAACCTCAGTACTAATAAAAGCCATGGCGGTTGGCAGAAACAATACCGTCATCGCTCGAGCGTACTTCAGTGCGACATGCGCTTTTCGATCTATTTGCCGCCACAAGCATCGAAGGGTACGCGTGTACCGGTGTTATATTGGTTGTCAGGGCTGACCTGCAGCGATGAAAACTTTATGCAAAAGGCCGGGGCACAGGCAATGGCTGCCAAACTTGGGATCGCTATCGTCGCCCCTGATACTAGCCCTCGGGGGGACGGGGTCGCGGATGATAATGGCTATGATTTGGGCCAAGGGGCAGGATTTTATGTTAATGCGACCCAAGCACCTTGGCGCGAACACTATCAGATGTATGACTATGTGGTTGATGAGTTACCCAAACTTATCGAAGCATGCTTTCCGGTGACTGATAAACGTGCCATTGCTGGGCATTCCATGGGCGGTCACGGTGCCTTGGTGATTGCATTAAAAAATAGTCATGCTTATCAATCGGTGTCGGCCTTTAGTCCGATTTGTCACCCGATGAATTGCCCTTGGGGAAAAAAAGCCTTTAGCGCCTATTTAGGGCGAGATCCGAGTTTGTGGTCAGCCTATGATGCTAGTGTATTAATGGCAGCGGCCAGCCATAAACTGCCGACCTTGGTCGATCAGGGAGATGCGGATAACTTTATGCTCGAACAACTGATGCCAGAGGCCCTGCAAGCGGCGGCAGCGGCGAATGACTATCCACTGCAATTAAATATCTGTGAAGGCTATGACCATAGCTATTATTTTGTGGCGAGCTTTATTGCCGAACATTTACGTTTTCATGCTCAGTATTTATTTACAGATATTTAGCGACCGACATTGCCGTGATTGTTATGGCAAGCCTAGGCGTTTGAGTCAGCTGATCGCGCGTGCTATTGGCGCGCTACAAGAGCCATGATATCGACTCGCCCATCTCAAGCAGAGCGATTGATGAACCCTCGCGACTGTTTAAACAGGTGTTCTGCGACTCACGGCTTATCCCTGTTAACCGGACTGTGGTTGTTGCTGCTGCCAATGTCGGTTGCTGCGGAACTGGAGAGCCAGAACAGGCTGGATCCTCAGGTATGTCATCATTATGCGCCTTCCGCAGCGCAGCCTTCACTGACGGTAAATGATATTACCCAAGCGCAGGCGCAAGCGGCCTTGGTATTGTTGCAACAGTCGATTGTAGGTGAGCAAATACCGAACACGCATTGGCAACAAGATCAACGGCAGTTGTTGATGATTGACGCCTACTTAGCGAAAAAAGCCTTATTGTATGCCATTAAAAATCACCAACATGATGGCGATGAAATCATTGCCTTTTGCACGCTTTGGCAGCAATTAGCGTTTAAATAATTCGCTTAGGGCGCGATTAAAACCCTGCCGCGCATAGGCGCGGCATGGGGGTAGTAGATAGAGTTGGCTGACCCTTTAAGCTTTTGGCAGGGTGTCATCATCACTGCTATCGCGCCCCTGTTCTTTGGGCGACACTTTCGGTGACTTATGGCCAAATTGGCTCATTTTAAATTTAGCACTGTACTTAAGCACGGCTAGATTACTAATGATCACGCCGATCACTAGGACAATAATTAAAATGACTTCCAAATCAGACATAGAGACTCCTTTGTTAATCGATAGCTAACAACTGCTCACATTTACGGATATCGGCTGGGGTGTCGACTTCTGGTGAATCAAAGGCACCGATAGCAATCTTGATTTTATGACCATTTTCCAGCGCGCGTAGCTGCTCTAATTTCTCCAATTCTTCTAAGCGGCCGACCGGCAATGCTGCGAAGGTTTGTAAGAAGCGGCGGGTATAAGCATAGATACCTAAATGTTTATACACTGGGTAATCATTAGTGTCTCGGCCATGGGGAATGCGAGCCCGTGAAAAGTAGATCGCGTGATGCTGGTTATCGAACACCATTTTAACGTGCATCGGATCGTCACGCTCGTCTTCTCGGTGAAGTTCAACCCCTAAGGTGGCCATTTCAAACTCGCCAGGATGGGCCATAAACAGCTGGATCAATTGCTCGATACAGATAGGGTCAATCAGCGGCTGATCCCCTTGCAAGTTAATGATGAGTTCATCATCGGCCAGCCCCAGCAATTGTGCGGCTTGCTCTAAACGGTCAGTGCCTGATGCGGCATCACTCGATGTCATTACCACGTTACCACCAAAGCTTTCGACGGCTTCACGGATACGATCATCATCTGTCGCAACGTAGATATTATCGAGGCCTTTAGCTAACGATGCACGCTCGTAAACATGTTGGATCATCGGTTTACCGCCGATAGGTGCCAACGGCTTACCAGGGAAACGACTTGAACCATAACGAGCAGGGATCAATAAGGTGACTGTCATGAAAATACCTTCGTAAACAATGAATGGGCTAAAGAGACCCAATTAAGATTTTTGCCAGAGCGTAAACTGCTTTAGGCTCTGGCGCAAGTGCTGCGAGGTGACATTCGCGAGCGTGACCCAATAATCTTTCCGCCAGCGGGCACTGGTGGTCATGGGCGAGTCGCTATGATGGCGGACTGTTCCTGCTAAGTCGTGATGGTTTACGATGATAAGCGGTGTCGCTGGCTGTAGAGCTGACGTCACCGGGACTCGGCCGGTGACTTAGCTGAGTTAATCCGTCGTTGGTGTGCCATCGACGGTAACATCTAAATCGGTTAACAAACCGTTATCGATGCCGTAAATCCAGCCATGAATATTGACTTGTTGGCCGCGGCGCCACGCATCGCGAATAATAGAAGAATTGGCGACATTAGTGACTTGCTCAATGACATTAAGCTCGCATAAACGATCGACTTGCTGCTCTGGGGGTAATTGATTTAATTCATCACGATAGATCCGGTGAATATCGCGAATATGTCCGAGCCAATTATCAATTAAGCCAAGGCTTATCGGGCTTAACGCTGCTTTGATACCACCACAACCATAATGACCAACCACCATAATATGCTTCACTTTCAGTACTTCGACGGCATATTGAATGACAGATAAGCAATTGAGATCCGTATGAATAACCATGTTCGCAATGTTGCGGTGGACAAATACTTCCCCAGGCAGCAGGTCAATGATCTGGTTAGATGGCACTCGACTGTCGGAGCATCCAATCCATAAATATTCAGGATGTTGTTGTTTTGCCAGTTGTTCAAAGAAGTGTGGGTCTTCTTTGCGAAGGCGCTCTGACCATTGCTTATTATTGTCAAATAGGGGTTTTAGAGACTTCATTAGTTAACTTCTATCAGAAAGATGGCAGAAGTATATCATTGTCTATGCCAAAGCTGGTTTTACCATTTAAGGAATAGTTAAGTTTTGTGGTGGGGCTGCAATATGATGAACATAAGTGGCGATAATCTGTTCAAGCCGTGGCAGCAGGGCTGCTTTTAATTTGAGATCACTTTGCTTAAGTCGCTGATACAATTCGTCATGGTTAAAGTGAGCCAACATGGCGACAGCTTGGGGGGCATAGCTTAAATGCCATGGCTCAGCGCTAACCCCAGATTGTCCCGCTTGGTAAGGTAAGAAAAAGCCAAAGCGAGCCGCATGTTGCTCCAGCCAATGTGTCAATGCATCACATGGACCACCCGCTTGATATTCCGATGGAACTAACTGTAAATCCGCCCGTGAGATGCCCTGAGCATCAAACACATCTACATCAGTCCCCCAATGATGACGTGACGCTCCAGGCAAGGCGGACCAGAGCAAAATCGTCTCGACTAATTGATCATCACTCAGTGACAAGGCGTCAACGGGACACTCATTGGCATCCAGCAGTGGCCGAGTGCCTGCGGCTTTGCCATTCCAAATATGCAGTTGTCTCTCAAAGCTGCGATAACCGGAGCACGGCATGATGTTAATACCCTGAGCTAAGGCCGCCTGTTGCATTGCCGAAAACGCCTGCGCGGTCGCCGCACTAAGCATAACCCCATGGCAATCGACTAATAGCTGGCTGACGTGATCACCATATAGCAAGGGCAAAGGGGGGGTTAACGGCACAATAGTTTTTCCAGTAAGCGTTGATACATCAGGGCTAATTGTTCAAGATCATCAACCTTTACGCACTCATTAACTTTATGAATGGTGGCGTTGATAGGGCCAAGCTCAATGACTTGAGCTCCTGTTGGCGCAATAAAACGACCATCAGAGGTGCCACCTGTAGTTAATGCTTGGGGGCGATACCCTGCGACATCTTCTACTGCGGATAAGGTGGCATGGTACAGCGGCCCATCCGCGGTAAGAAAAGGTAAGCCGTTAAATACCCAGTCAATGGTGAAATTAAGTTGATGCTTATTCAGTACAGACTCAAGGCGCTCTATCAGTTGCTCGGCCGTGACCTCGGTGGAATAGCGGAAGTTGATCATGACCTCCAATGTCCCTGGGATCACGTTGGACGCGCCAGTGCCACCATTTATATTGGCCACTTGCATGCTAGTGGGGGGAAAGAAATCATTGCCCTGATCCCAAGTAATGCCCACCAATTCATGCAGCGCAGGGGCAAAGCGGTGAATGGGGTTATCGGCTAAATGCGGGTAGGCCACATGGCCTTGGGTGCCCTTGATGCAGATATTGGCGGTTAAACTACCGCGACGGCCATTTTTAACCACGTCACCGAGTTTGCTGGTGGATGATGGCTCACCGACCAAGGCCCAGGTGATTTTCTCATCACGAGCTTCTAAGGTCTCGATGACCTTAGGGGTACCGTTGATAAAAGGACCTTCTTCATCACTGGTGATTAAAAATGCGATACTGCCTTGATGATCGGGATGAGCTTTGACGAAGCGTTCGGTGGCAATCACCATCGCGGCCAAAGAACCTTTCATGTCGGCGGCGCCACGGCCATAAAGCATGCCATCGACGATAGTGGGCTCAAAGGGAGGGGTATGCCATTGTTCGAGCGGCCCGGTAGGTACCACATCGGTATGACCGGCAAAGCAAAACAGCGGCGCTTGTTGACCACGACGTGCCCACAGATTGGTGGTATCGGCAAAGATCATGGATTCAGTGGTAAAACCGCATGCTGCTAATCGTTGGCCAATGACGTCTTGGCATCCTTCATCCCGTGGTGTGACTGAAGGGCGGGCCATTAGGTCGCAAGCCAGAGCGGTAACCTCTTGGCTCATTTGGCAAACCACTCTTGGTAGGAGGCATCACTGAAACCGACTAATACCCCTTGAGGGGTGACCAGTACAGGGCGCTTGATTAAGGTCGGTTGAGCCAGCATTAGCCGTAATGCTTTAGCGGCATCGATATCTTGTTTGTCTTCATTGCTCAACCCGCGAAAACTGGTGCTACGCTGATTAAGTAAGGCTTGCCAGCCTAAGGTATCTATCCACGATTGCAGGGTTGACTGCGCAAGCGGTGAGTCGCGATAGTCACAAAAGTCGATGGTTTGTTGATTGGCTTCTAGCCATTTACGCGCTTTACGCACGGTATCGCAATTCTTAATCCCGTATAACATCTAAGGTTCCTTGTCGCGGCTCAGTGGCGATATTGTACGATATTTATGATCCGACTCAAGGGGTAATCATAGCCGTTATTAAAAAATTCATGGCGGCCTAGAGGTTAATTAACTACCTGAAATATCGTGGTTTCACCAGCGATCACTTGGCCACTTGCACATTGAATTTGTTTAATATCTTCCATATTGGCGACCACCACAGGCGTCAATAAGCTATCGACTTTCCCTGTGATAAGATCTAGATCTACGGCCAAAATGGGAGTACCAGCCTCGACATAGGCCCCTTCTTGCTGCAAACGCTCAAACCCTACGCCGCGCAGTTCGACGGTGCCAATCCCGACATGCACAAATAATTCGATGCCATGAGGCGATTCGATACTGAAGGCATGGTTACTGTCGAAAATTTTACCTATGGTACCCGCTATCGGAGCACAGATGAGTTTGCCCGTTGGCATAATCGCAATGCCATCACCCACGATTTTTTCTGAAAAAACTTGATCTGGGACGTCATCGAGTGCGACTAACGTGCCATCGACAGGTGCCAGAATAGGGATCCCGCCTGGCACAGGCGTCTGGCCAGCCAACATACGACGGATCCTGCTAAAAAACCCCATAATTCGTCCTTAATTTTATGATGGCAGGAAGCGTAAACCTGCGTGTTGATTGAAATTATCGAGACATTGATTGAGTGTGCTCATACGTGGCAATGATAACGCTTGAGTGGCCAGGGTGCGACACTCATCGAGTCTAAGTCCTAAGATATTCGATTTTATCTGGCCAAGGCTATCAATATTGACAGAAAGTTCAGTAAATCCCATGCCGAGTAATAACGCGGTGGCGCGGGGATCACTGGCTATTTCACCGCAGATCCCACAGTTGACTTCGGCTTGACTGGCTTGAAGTCGTATCGTCGCCATCAGACTCAATAAGGCAGGGTTGAGCGCAGGGAATTGCGAACTGAGTTGCGGGTGTCCCCGATCTGCACCCTGGAGGTATTGATTTAAGTCATTGGTGCCAATGCTAATAAAAGATAACCGTGGTAATAGTGCATGCAGTAACATGGCCGCTGCAGGCGTTTCAATCACTACGCCGATACTGACGTCGCCAAAGACTTGCTGGCGTTGAGTTAATTGTTGCTGACACGCGTTGATGCAATCAACTAATGCGTCTAATTCCTCAACTTGAGACAGCATAGGAAACATTAAACGGATGGGGCCGAGATGAGCAGCACGCAGCAACGCGCGTAACTGAGGCATTAACACCTGTTGATGGCGCAAGGTGTAGCGAATCCCACGCATGCCCAACGCAGGATTAGCTTCAGCAGGTAAGTCAATGGCTTTTAACGGTTTGTCTGCGCCAACATCCAAGGTTCGCACGGTTAAAATATCGCCTTGCAATTGGGCGATGGCTTGGCAATAAGCGTGAAATTGGCGCTCTTCATCTTCTAACGTGGGCGCATTGATAAACATCAGCTCAGTGCGCAGTAAACCCACGCCTTGACTGCCAAGCTCGCGACCTTGAGTGATGTCGGCTTGGTTGCCAACGTTTGTTAACAATGTGATGGCCGAGCCATCTAAGGTTTGGCATGGAAGCGTTCGTTGTTGGCTAAACAGGGTGTGATTAGCTTGCTGTTGTTGTTGCCAGGCAAGACTATACTCCTGTCGCCATGGCTCAGGGGCAATCACTAAGCAATGCTTGGGGGTGTCGAGCATGATGGCTTGGCCATTGGTCACACCAGCTGCTAAGTAATCACAATTGATTAAGGTCGGCAGACCCGCACTGCGCGCTAAAATAACCGTATGACTGGTGAGGCCACAATGGCTCATCACTAAGCCCGAAATTTTAGTTAAATCCAGTAAGATAAACTCCGCCGGAGTGAGCTCCTGACAGCACAAGATCACCGGCTCAACAATATCGCTGATCTCCAGGGTTTGACCGCGTAAATACAAGCATAAACGATGGGAAAGGCCGGTGAGCTCGTGGCTACGAGAAGCAAGATAACTATCGTCTAACGCGGCGATGTCTTCGGCATAGGCATTGAATACATGGGTAACGGCAGCGATTGCTGTGAATTGATAGCGGCTGATGGCATCCTCAACTGCTTGCTGCATTTCATCATCTTCTAACCATAATAGTATCGCATCAAGCAGTTGGGCTTGGGGCGCTTGACTGGCATCTTGTGTATTGAGATTCGATAGGCAGGCTGAGTATTTTTGGTAAAGATATGCTATTGCCTCATGAAATAGCGCTTGTTGCTCGGCAATCGCGGCGCGATTTGGCAATTGACTCTCGGAGGGCTGCAGTGGCTCGGGGCAATAGATAAATGCCGGCCCGAAAACGACACCACTACAGACATTGATGCCGGGAACCGTTTGACTCATATGACAGGCCTCTGACTACAGTTGATTGAAACGGTATGCATGAATCACTTACTCAAGGGAGTCAAGCAGGTTAATTAAATGACTGACGGCCGTTTGAGCGTCAGCCCCTTGGGCTTCAATCGTAATCTCACAACCTTGCGATAAGCCTAAGGTTTGCAATTTGAATAAGCTTTTAGCACTCGCTTGCTTCCCTTGACTGTAAACGATGATATCGCAGTCAAAGTGTTTTGCTGCTTTGACAAATTGTGCCGCTGGACGGGTATGTAACCCATGCGCCAGATGAATTATGGTGGTCTGTCGGTACATAGTTGGGATCTTCGATGACGTGAGTCGAATCATGCTTATTGGTCATACTCGATGATTTGATAACCTTTCTTTTTTAACGCCGAAACCGCATCGCTCAATTTGTTGTCTTTGACCAAGATGTAATCAGTATCAAAGGTTGCTATGGTAAAAATACTGACATGAGCATCGGCTAGGGTAGCGGCAATACGGGCTAAAATGCCGGTCATGGAGAAGCCTAGCGGGCCTAATATTTCTAAACAGCGCCAGCCATGTTCCTGTTCGAGGCTATCGAGTTCAAGCCCCGAGGGGACAACGACAGATAATTCTTCTCGGGTTTTGCCAATGAAATAAATTTCTTGGGTTAATACTTGTTCGGGGATGCAGGTTAAGGGGCTGAAACTGTGAACACTGTATTGCTCATTATGAATGGCTAAGGTCATTCTCATTGGCTTCGCTCCTGCTAGCAAACTAAAAGGTATATAATCTTACACGTCCCTGTAACCCAAGCGATATAGCCTTTGTTACAGGGATTATCAGCGACCTCTATTCTGTGTCGGATTAGTTAAGCTTAGCATTTCACTCGCTTAAGGTGAATTGTTGTAACTGTTCTGTTAACTGATCACTCATATTTTGCAGTTGTTTGGCATTGACCGTGTGATCTTGGCTCACGCTGAGCGCCTCGGCGGAGAGTGATGCGATGGCACCAATGTTTTGGGTGATAGTGCGGCTGACTAACGATTGCTCCTCCGTTGCACTCGCCACTTGCAAGGCGCGGCTGGTGATATCTTCTATATTCATCAAGATATTGTCCATGGCAACCCCAACATTGCCCGCATCTTTTTGCAGTTGCGTGGCGATGTGTTTATTGTCTTGAGTCATCACTGTCATCGCTTTCACTCCCGCTTGGATCCCTTGGATAATCGTCGTTATTTCTTGGGTTGATGCTTGAGTACGATTGGCTAATGCTCTGACTTCATCAGCGACTACGGCAAACCCTCGACCATGGGTACCCGCTCGCGCTGCTTCGATGGCGGCATTCAGCGCTAACAGGTTAGTCTGATCAGACACCCGACTAATCACATCTAATATCGCATCAATATCCATCGAGGCTTGATTTAACTGCGTCATTTGGGTCATGGATTGGGTTAATTGCTCAACTAAGGCGCTGGCCTTATTGACGGTGTCGTGCATTTGTTGCTGGCTGGCAAGCGCTTGTTGACTGACCGTATTGGCGGCTTCTGCCGTTAAGTTAGTGTTGGTGGCCATATCGTCGGTGGTGGCCGACATTTGCTCGATGGCGGTAGCCACACTTTGAGTTTGTTCGTGCACCGATTGGGTACTGACGATACTGGCATTGGCACTTTGACTTAAATGGTCCGCTTGGACCGTTAGCCGCTGAGATATCGGCGTTAACTTAGCCACTGTAACTGCCATTTTGGCAACAAAGGCATTAAAGCTTAAGGCGAGGGCATTAATTTCATCTTGTCCTTGCTCGGGAAGACGCAGCGTCAGATTACCGTTGCCATGGGCAATGGTCGTCATTGCATCAATGGCTTGTTGTAACGGTCGATTGATTGACAGATTGAGTAAGATAAAAAAAGCAAAGATAGGAAGGCTTAATGCCAACATAAACCACACATACTTCCATGTAACTTGCGTCATACTGTGGTTTACATCGCTGATATACATCCCCGTTATGACGGTCCATTGCCAAGGTGCGAAATAGCTAGCTGCGGCCAGTTTGGTATCAATCTGACCCTTGCTTGGATGTTGATGTGGGTACTCTATTTGGGCCTGTGAGCTATTAGCGAGTTGTCTAAGCGTGACTAATGGTTGGCTCTTGTCGGCGGCGATAATATCGGATTCATCTAAACCAATCCATTGGGGATGTTGACCATAAACGACGATGCTTCCGTCTTTATCTAACACGATAAAATATCCATCTTGTTGATAGCTTAATTGTTGCAATATGGCTGCCGTTGCGGTTTTAGCCGTAGAGCCTAGTGTGGCTTGGCTATCGAGTAAACTATTGACGGTATTAAGTTGGGCATCAATTTGTTGCCATTTCTGGTCGATAAGATTCTCCCTTTGCTGCCACAGCGAAAATGAAGCAAAGGCCATGGTGCCGATTGCTGCAAGCATTAACATGATAAGCAGGCGCTGCAAAATAGAGAATCGGCGTAAGAGTGCGATCATAAGTACTTCCATTAACTCGTGAACTTGGGCTCAGTCTACTGGTTTAAAATTTTTTTATAAGTAATAACACCATGAAAATATTAGTTTTTACCTGAATTGCTTAGCTTTTGTGAGGTAGATCATTCTTTTTGATATTCTTGTGTGATTTGCATTTTTGGCTATTGGGATACAAGCTTAATTATCTTTTAAAAACAGGGAAGTCATTATGAATCAGCCACAGGCGTCTTCAGAGTGCCGCAAGATCGTCACTTGTGACGATATACTTTTAAAGTTATGCCATAGCATGCAAGAAGTGTTGGCCAAAGCTTCAAGCAGTCAAATCAGCCATTCGGGTATGGTTCAAGTCATTCATCAAACGCGTTTGCGACCCGATCTGGGCTGTTTTTCTATTTTCGATGGCGGGTTTTCAGGCTTAGTTGTGCTTAACTTTACCGCGGACGCTGCTGTAGAACTGTATCGCAAATACATGCTCAATATGGGGATACCTGAACAGGAGTTGGTGTTTTCTCATACCTCGGATGATGTGAGTAATGTCCTTGGTGAACTCACTAATCAAATTTTGGGCGATTTCATATTAACGGTATCAAAAGAACTAAAAACCTCTATTGGTCAAAGCCAGCCAAAAATGCTGACCATTAATAAGGAGTTATCCGTCTCTATCGATGCCAATTTGGATAACCCAGTGTTTAGACGTGTTTCATTTAGAACCGAAGAGTATCATTCTTTCTATTTAGAATTTGCCATGGATAACACCGACTTTCTCCAGTTAAAAGAGTTTGAAGTCGATGAAGAGTTTGACCCAGATAAGTTAATGGAACTGCATGCCAGCCAAGCAAGTTAACTGATGTTGCCACCAAGCACAGCCAATGGCGTTATTGGTGGCATAATATCTGAGGTATCTATTGCAGAACTTGGCTGAAGCACCTATGATCCGTCGGCTTTTCATTGCCGGTAACCTTGAATGACCCACACAGCCTTAAATGCGGTTCAAGCCAATATGGCGACAACCATCCTTAGCTCCGTTTTACAAGATAATAAGCCTCTTGATAGAGCTTACTCGTTGGCCTTTGCCAACCAACAAATGACACCTGCACAATTAGCACAGATCACCCGCTGTGTCGGTGAGATCATCCGTCGTCTTAATTTGTTTGCTTACTTGGTTTCAGGCTCCGAGGAGTTGGACATGAGTGAGTTGGCCAATGCCTGTCCGCCGCTAGTCAGCGCGTGGCATTTATTACATGGGGTGGCATTACCGAAATTTCCGTATTGTCGTCCGATCGACCAAGATGATTTTGAACAGCACCTTGCTCAAGCGAAAGCCGATCCACTCTTATGGGATGGTTGTCCGCAATGGTTGGAAGACTTAGGTCAGAGTAGTCTTGGTGAGTTATGGCCGGCACAGCGTCAGGCGTTAGCGCAAGGGGCTAAGCGCTATTTACGCGTCAATTTGCTGAAATGTAGCCGTGAGCAATTACAAGCTAAGTTAGCCAGTGAACAGATAGAAACTCAGACGGTGGCCGGGGTAGAAAGTGCACTGGAAGTGCTTAATGACTCAGCATTATTCAAGTCACAAGCCTTTAAAGACGGCTGGTTTGAACAACAAGATGCAGGATCGCAATTAGTGGCCCAAGCGCTTGATGTTAAGCCGGGGATGCGGGTGATTGATGCTTGTGCTGGCGCAGGCGGCAAGACATTACATCTTGCGGCTCAAATGCAAGGAAAAGGGCGTCTGTTGGCCATGGATGTCGAACAGTGGAAACTCGATAACTTAAAGACACGAGCACGTCGCGGTGGGGCGCATAATGTTGAAACGCGCCTAATTGTCGGTAGCAAAACCATCAAACGTTTGAAGGATTCTGCCGATCGCTTACTCTTGGATGTGCCTTGTTCTGGACTTGGGGTGTTAAAGCGTAATCCGGACACCAAATGGCGTGATGCCAAAGACAGGTTACCTGTGTTAATGGAACTACAAGCCCACATTATCGACAGTTATTGCCGTATGCTAAAACCCGGTGGCATGATGGTTTATGCTACCTGCTCGATTATGCCTTGTGAAAACCAAGAGCAAGTGCAGCGTTTCTTAGCTAACCATCCAGAATTTAGTCTAATAATGGAAGAGACTATTTTACCGGCCGAGACCGGATTTGATGGATTCTACTTAGCCAAATTGCAGAAACAACCGCAGTAACAACCGCAGTATCACCGTAGGTGCAGCAGAGTGATGCTGCGCCTACGCCGAGGTATTCCTTTATGCCATCACCTGTTGTTCTCGGTTAATGACACAATTTCGTCCATTTTTCTTGGCTTGATACAAGGCATAATCACAGCCTTTGATCCAAGTATCACAATCCTCATCCCCCGCGAGTGAACCAACCCCCATACTGCAAGTGATCGATTGATGCAGGTTTAACAAACACGCCTGATGCATACTTGTTTTTAATTGATTGGCCCGCACATTGGCTTGAAATTGATTTTGCCCCTGCAGCACGATTAAGAATTCTTCCCCGCCATAACGATACAGGGTTTCATGACTGTCCAAATTGGCGAGGATGTGCTGGGCGAATAACCGCAGAACTTTATCGCCAAACAAATGGCCAAATTCATCGTTAAGTTGTTTGAAATGGTCAAGATCTAGCAAGATAATACTGGAGAGAACTTGTTGTTCAATCCACTGAGTTCTGGCTTGGGCCAATTGGTGATACATTTCTTTGCGATTTTTGGCGCCCGTCAATTCATCGGTCGTGGCCAGTAGGTACAAGTTCTTTTTTTGCATGTCGAGAATATAAGCTAAAATGGCTAAAAAAATTAGAGAGGTGATCCCCGACAATATGATCCTTAAAAAGATAAGGTGCTGTGGGTTGGTCCAACTGACTAAAATAGTCAGCGTTAAATAAGTCGACGCCAGCAAAATTGCGAGACGGAGGTTGAATAAAATAAAATAAATAGGCAGCAGGGCAAACAGATAAATGGTGGTTTCATGGATTTGCCAACTGCTGAAGGTTTGCATCACGCAAGCTGTAATGAGCGCAATTTGTTTTTCTAACAATTGTCCTTGATGCCGATATTCCCGCCAAAATGAATAACCCAGTGCTAGAATTGTTATCGAAAGTAGTACGACAAGAATGAAATCCAAAAGCCATAGTCTAAAGCCTAAAAATAAGGCCAAAATAACAATGCCGATCCCTTGGAACCATAGGGACGCGTTACGAGGTAAATGGTTGATGTAGTTAGAGGTCGACACAGGCTATCCTTTGGCCAGTACACCTATTCATTTTAGCCGATAAAGCCAGCGTTGAAGCTGGCTTTATCGAGAATTGGTTAACCCAAGCCTTGAGTTGCTGAACTTAACTGTATAAATTCAATTTTATAGCCGTCGGGATCTTCGATAAAAGCGATGTGGGTATTGCCGCCAGCAACAGGACCTGGTTCACGAGTGATTTTAGCGCCTGCGGCTCTGATCTGCTCACAGCGCTGATAAATATTGTCATCACCGATAGCAATATGACCAAAGGCAGTACCTAGCTCATAGCTGGTCTGCCCCCAATTGTAGGTCAGTTCAATGACGGCCGCGCCACTTGATTCGTCATCAAAACCAACGAAGGCTAATGTGTATTGATATTCTGGGTTTTCAGAGGTACGTAATAATTTCATGCCAAGGACTTGGGTATAAAATTCAATGCTACGCTCTAAATTTCCGACCCTAAGCATGGTGTGCAATAGCTGAGACATGAGATGTTCCTTATTGGTTATTTGCCAGCATTATATCAAAATCAATCGGTTAATCTTAGACTTGATTTGAAAACGATCACATTTTAACGGTATGACCATGGGTCATTACACGATTTTGCGCTACTGTTTTTGTTCACAATATAGGAGAGATTGTATGTCAGTTGAATTGAAAATGGCCATCGGGATCACTGCAACAATAGCGGTAATTTTTAGCGTATTCTTTGTCTGTTTATTTGCGTAACATCATAAAAAACCGCGCAAACTGCGTAATGCCGATCAGTTAAGACAGATCGCTTGACGATCTCACTGAAAGGATCAAAATCCGATGACCCCTTGTCATCGGATTTTTTTATGCAACTTTCAGAAGCTTTGGCGCGTACTCATATCAAT
>NZ_JAHUTT010000059.1 GCF_019209865.1 Shewanella sp. NIFS-20-20
CTTGGTTATATTGCTTCCAGTTGCTGATTTTGTACTTTGCCTTACCCATCATCGTCACCCATCTCAAAGTTCTAATGATCTGATCGTGGTTCTGATGATTAGTTCAATGATTTAGGAAACAACGCCTCTTTCAACATGAACCACTGCCAAGCGATCATCCCTTATGGCGATGTGCCAATACTATCATTACCCCCCACATGTCAGCACCAAGTGTGCCTGAACAAGTGGTCGATATTTTTGCCGATAACTATTTACGCTATCTCTCAAAGCAACCATTACTCGCTCAGGTTGATTTTGCTCGCGGCTATTAGCCAGCTGTGGTCAATAAAAAAAGGCATCATTTGATGCCTTTTTTAATCACCCATATTGCGAACTATGCTTGTTTCATGACCCGGTCTAAGAACTGCTTGACCAGTATTTGCTGCGCATTGATCTTAAATAACACTTGTTCATTGAGTCCTACCATATCTTTACCAAGGACATTGTTGCTGTTGGATAATTGCGACACATTGACAATATTGCGGTTGACTTCATTCGATACGCTTGACTGCTCTTCTACAGCACTGGCGATATGATGCGTCATGTCAGTGATGGAATCGACCGCCTGACTAATGGTTCGTAACGCGACGCCTGCTTCATCTGCCTGCTTAACGCAAGACTGAGCGGCATCAACCCCTTGATGCATACTGGTCACCGCCCGGGCGGTACCTTGTTGAAGCAAGTTAATTATGCTTTGAATTTCCGTGGTTGACTCATGAGTTCGCTTGGCTAAGGCCCGCACTTCGTCGGCAACGACCGCAAAACCTCGCCCTTGCTCGCCCGCTCTAGCCGCTTCAATCGCCGCATTTAGTGCCAACAAGTTAGTTTGCTCAGCAATACTTTGGATAACATCCAGTACCGTACCAATCCCCTTGCTGTGATCTTCCAGCTCAGTAATCGCTGATGAAGTGTCTTTCAGCTGGTTGGCCATGGATTCAATCGACTTAATGGTACGCTCAACAATCACGTCACCGCCCTTGGCCTCTTTGGACGCTTCTTCCGACGCATTGGCCGCATCGGTACAGTTAGAAGACATATCACCAAGAGTCGCCGTCATTTCTTGCATGGCGGTAGCCACCTGATCCATTTCACCTTGCAGCGAATGGCCATTACCTTGTACATCTTCACCTTTAGCAGCCGAAGATCGTGCATCGCTACTGGCTTGTTCACAAGAATCTAGCGCCCGCCCTAACAAGGCCTTAAGCTCGGAAGACTGCATCTGCATGGCTAGCTCAATCACGGCGATATCATCATTGCGCCCAGTGTAGAGATAGGTCATCAAGGGGCTGTCGTATATCTTTTTGGACTTTTCCACTATCCGCCGAAAATGCCCCATGGCCGAGTAACCACCAGCAAACATAACTATGGCAGATAACGCCCATAAACCTAAGCCTACAGGTCCTGCCATCCACGCAAGGTACAGCATTGGCAATAAGCCTAATCCAGCAAAAATACTCAGCTTCATTGCCATGGTTAAGCCACCATTTAGCGCCGACACCTTCCCCTTAGCATTTAACTCTTTATAGGCTTCTTCTGCGCGATCAATTTGCTCTTTCTTGGGTTTTACCCGTACGGACTGGTATTCGACTATCTGGCCATTCTCAGTAATGGGAGTCACAAAGGCATCGACCCAGTAATGATCGCCGTTGGCACAACGGTTTTTAACCAAGCCTTTCCATGGATGACCTTTCTGGATTTTCGACCACATGTCTGCGAATGCCGCTGGCGGCATATCAGGATGGCGCACCATGTTGTGAGTCTGTCCTTTCATTTCGTCTAACGAATATCCGGCGATTTTACAGAAACTGTCATTAGCATACTTAATGCGACTTTGATCATCAGTCGTCGATAACAATATCCAATCGGCTGGGTATTCATTATTACGTTGAGTGACGGGCATGTTCTTTCTCATAGCCAGCTCCAATCCTTGTCAAATTTAAATAATCATCCTGAGTAAGCGGCTTACATGCTCCCAGTGAATCAACAAAAAATCATTAAACTTGCTTGGTTATAAGCAGTTATAACAACTAATGATTTCGACTAACTAAAGCTTAGAACAAGTTTTGAGAAATAACATAATCACTTTAACGTAAACTTTTCAGCGAATGACCATTTACCACAATGGACTTGATAATCATTCTCACTTAGAATGACACCATCTAGTTGAGGAGTGATTATGTTTGTCTGTCTGTGTAACGGTATTACCGATACTCAAATTAAACATGCGGTGGCCAGCGGTGACACCAATCTATTGGCGGTGCGTCAGCGCTTAGGTGTCGCTGATCAATGTGGTAAATGCGCCTCGATGGCCCATATGATTATCCAGCAGCAGTTAGCTGTTCAGGGTCTTGACCTCAGCCCAGAGCAAGCATTAACAGATAACTTTTATGAAGTGGCCTAAGCCAAATAAAAAAACCGACCAAAGGTCGGTTTTTTTGTCCATCACGTTCGACTATAAACTCACACTGTCATCCCCTAACGTCACTTGATCGACACGCTGTAAACCTCGAGGTAACTTGTTACCTCGGCGCCCTCGTTCGCCACGATAATGCTCAAGATCCGTTGGTTTTAAGGTCAATTTGCGTTTACCGGCCCAAAGTGTCACCGCGGTTTCTGCGGGGACCAAGAGTAAGTGCGTCAACCATTCCTCTCGATTCTTAGCCCGCTCCGATGGGATACCAATAATTTTATTGCCCTTGCCTTTCGTCAGCTTAGGTAACGCATCGAGAGAGAACAGTAGCATCCGCCCTTCATTAGAAATCGCCAAGATCGACGGTGATTGACTCATATCAACTTTTTGCGGCGCCAATACCTTGGCATTGCTCGGTAAGCTCAGTAACGCTTTACCCGCCTTATTGCGAGACACCATATCGCCATAACTACAAATGAAGCCATAACCCGCATCACTGGCTAGCAAGAATTCTTGCGTTTCATCCGCTAAGACAACATGGCTAATAGTCTCACCTGGCGCTAAATTAAAGCGAGTGGTGATCGGTTCGCCTTGGCTTCGCGCTGATGGCAGAGTATGGGTTTCGGTGGCAAAAGCGCGGCCGCTGGTATCAATAAAGACACTGGCCTGGTTGCTTCGCCCAGCAGCGCTACATAAATACTGATCCCCCGCCTTATATGACAAACTCGTCGGGTCGATATCGTGACCTTTGGCACAACGCACCCAGCCCTTGTCAGACATGACTACCGTTACGGCCTCTGTCGGCAATAACTCTTGCTCGGTTAACGCCTTAGCGTCGCTGCGCTCGGTTAACGGTGAGCGGCGATCATCGCCATAAGTCTCACTGTCTTTTTGCAATTCTTTTTTAATTAACGTTTTAAGACGACGCTCAGAACCTAATAATTGCTGCAACTTATCCCGTTCAGCGGCCAGCTCATCTTGTTCGGCCCGAATTTTAACTTCTTCAAGCTTGGCTAAATGTCGCAGCTTTAAATCTAAAATCGCTTCGGCTTGTTTATCTGTTAGGCCAAACCGCGTCATCAACTCAGCTTTAGGCTCGTCATTAAAGCGGATGATTTCAATGACTTCATCAATGTTGAGAAAGGCGACCATTAACGCATCGAGAATATGCAGTCGTGCTAACACCTTATCTAAACGATACGACAGGCGTCGCTTGACCGTTAAAGTTCGAAACTCTAGCCATTCTCGCAGCATCTGCTTGAGGCCTTTGACTTGCGGGCGACCATCAAGACCAAGTACGTTCAGATTGATACGGAAACTTTTTTCCAAGTCCGTGGTGGCAAATAGGTGTGCCATTAACTGCTCACAATCGACTCGATTGGAGCGCGGAACAATAATCAATCTAACCGGATTTTCGTGATCAGACTCATCCCGAAGATCGCTCACCATGGGCAATTTCTTTGCCTGCATTTGCGCGGCAATTTGCTCGAGAATTTTGCCACTACCGGTTTGATGAGGTAAGGCAGTTATCACAATTTCGCCTTGTTCAAGGCTATAAACGGCACGCATTTTTATGGAGCCGCGACCCGTTTCATAGACCTTAGCGATATCGGCTTTTGGGGTAATGATTTCGGCGGCGGTGGGATAGTCAGGCCCTGGCACCAACTCCATCAAACGACTCAATTCGGTGTCGGGATTGTCCAGCAACTCAATACAAGCAGAGGCCACTTCACGCGCATTGTGAGGCGGAACATCGGTCGCCATCCCAACCGCAATCCCAGAAATGCCATTCAATAAAATATGCGGTAAACGCGCAGGTAATACTTTGGGCTCCTTCATGGTGCCATCAAAGTTCACTCCCCAATCGACGGTCCCCTGCCCCAATTCCGACAGCAAAACCTCAGAAAACCGCGATAAACGCGCTTCGGTATAACGCATAGCCGCAAAGGATTTAGGGTCATCGGGTGCCCCCCAGTTTCCTTGGCCATCCACCAACGGATATCGATAGGAAAAAGGCTGTGCCATTAACACCATGGCTTCATAACAGGCGCTATCACCGTGGGGATGGTACTTACCCAAGACGTCACCCACGGTACGGGCCGACTTCTTATGTTTTGACTGCGCCGATAAGCCTAATTCGCTCATGGCATAAATAATTCGACGTTGTACCGGCTTTAAGCCGTCACCGATATGTGGCAGCGCCCTGTCCATGATCACGTACATGGAATAATTCAGGTAGGCATCTTCGGTAAAACGGCGCAGCGGCATTTGTTCAACGCCGTCTAAGCTCATCTCAATCGAATCACTCATTATTGTTTCCTATTCAAGTTCAGAGCCTTTGTAATACAGGCGATAGATATTGCCTTTAAGATCATCTGAAATAAACATGGCACCATCAGGTGCCGTAACGATGGAATATGGTCTGCCTACGGCAAATTCACCATCCATAAAATTGACGACGGTTTGCCTGTCAACGATGTGCTCGCCATCAGACAGTAACACCACTAATTGATAACCGACTTTACTCGAGCGATTT
Organism: Shewanella sp. NIFS-20-20; assembly: GCF_019209865.1. GTDB lineage: Bacteria > Pseudomonadota > Gammaproteobacteria > Enterobacterales > Shewanellaceae > Shewanella. Next base: position 4,986 of record NZ_JAHUTT010000059.1, read on the forward strand.
CGCGACCCATTTTCTGCCACAAATAACTGCTGGTGATATTCAAGGGGGAATTGAGCCCCCTGATAAAAATGCAGCCCCATAGGTGACACGTGCGCAGGGAGTAAATATTCAGGCACATTGATCGTTAATTGCTGTGGCTGTTGATAACTGGCCTCTTTGATGTCTTGGCCGTGAATGTAGGGAAAGCCAAAATGATAGCCCGTATGGGTCATCACATTGATTTCATCCGGGGGCAAATTATCTCCCATCCAATCACGACCATTGTCGCTAAACCACAATTGTTGCGCCGGCGACCAATCCATACCGCCCACATAGCGCACGCCGGTGGCCACTTGCTTAATGGCGCCAGTATCGACATTCATGGCTAAGATGCTGCCTAACGGTGCCTGCGGCTCACAGACATTACACCCAGCACCCAAGGCTAAATATAATAATCCATCAGGACCTACCGCCATGCTGCGCACGATGGAGTCACCAAAGTCCTGCAAGGTGGTAAACACCGCTTTAGGTCGCCCGGGGCGCTTTAACCTTTGCTCTATCTGACTGTATTTAACAATGCCATCAGCGAGGGCAACATACAAATCCCCTTTTACAAACGCCAACGCCTGGGGAGAATTGAGGTGTCGCCCTATGGTGTAACGCTTATCGACTCTGCCATCGTTATTCTCGTCTCGTAAAGCAACTATCGTCCCTTCAATATCAGAGCCAACAAACAAGGTGCCATCGTCACCCATAGCCAATTGCTTAGCATCACCGACATCCGAGGCGTATAAGCTAATGCCAAACCCTTTGCTTACCGTCAGCACCACGCTGTCAGCCGCATGGCTAAAATTAGCCACACTGACCAGCAGCACCATCAGGCAATGAACCCATGTTAACGAGGGCAGTTTATCGGTCATTATTAACAATCCTGTTTACGCGACAGTGGCAACATCGATGCTCGTTTTAGTTAGAGAACTTCCGCCAGATCACCCTTGCTTTCCAGCCAAGATTTACGATCACCCGAACGCTTCTTCGCTAACAGCATATCCATTATGGCTTGAGTTTCATCGGCATCATCGATAGTCAATTGCACTAAACGACGAGTATTCGGATCCATGGTCGTTTCTCGTAACTGTAACGGATTCATTTCCCCCAAGCCTTTAAAGCGAGTGACTTGAACCTTGCCCTTTTTATTCTCTGCCGCAATGCGATCGAGGATCCCCATCTTTTCGGCCTCATCCAGCGCATAAAATACTTCTTTGCCGATATCGATCCTAAATAGGGGGGGCATGGCAATATAAATATGGCCTTGCTCCACTAGCACCCGATAGTGCTTTAGAAATAAAGCGCACAACAAGGTCGCGATATGCAGTCCATCGGAGTCCGCATCCGCTAGGATACAAATCTTGCCATAGCGTAACTCTGAAATGTCAGCACTGTCGGGATCGCAGCCAATCGCCACCGAAATATCATGCACTTCTTGCGAGGCTAACACTTGAGAAGCGTCAACTTCCCACGTATTCAAAATTTTACCACGCAGCGGCATAATCGCTTGGAAGTCACGTTCACGGGCTTGTTTGGCACTGCCGCCCGCCGAATCCCCTTCCACGAGGAATAATTCCGAGCGACTAGGATCTTGAGTCGTGCAATCGGTCAGTTTTCCCGGTAGCGCTGGGCCTGCAGTGACCCGCTTACGGGCAACTTTTTTGGCCGCCTTCATTCGGCGCTGGGCATTACTAATACAAATCTCAGCTAAGGCTTCAGCCTGCTCAGTATTAGAGTTTAACCACAAGGAAAAGGCATCTCGAACAATGCCAGAAACAAATGCCGCACTTTGACGGCTCGATAGCTTTTCTTTGGTTTGACCAGCAAACTGAGGATCTTGCATCTTAAGCGACACAATATAAGCCGCTTTATCCCAAATATCTTCTGCGGATAATTTGAGCCCGCGTGGGATCAAATTACGAAACTCACAAAATTCGCGCATTGACTCTAGTAAGCCCTGGCGGAAACCATTGACATGAGTTCCTCCAAGCGGGGTCGGGATTAAATTCACATAGCTTTCACTGATCGACTCACCGCCCTCTGGCAGCCAAGTAATGGCCCATTCAATGGCCTCAATTTGGCCACTAAAATTACCGACAAAAGGGTCAGCTGGCAAACAGACATTATTTTCCATGGCCGAACGCAGGTAATCAGTTAAGCCCGCCTCGTAAAACCACTCGTGGGATTCGCCATTTTGCTTATTTTGAAAACGGATCATCAGCCCAGGACACAGTACGGCCTTGGCCTTCAATAGATACATCAAGCGGGTAACGGAGAAGTTGGCAGAGTCAAAATAACTAGGCTCAGGCCAAAATCGCACTCGAGTTCCGGTATTACGGCGACCACAGGTTCCAGTGACGTGTAACGCCTCGACCCGATCGCCATGCTCAAATGCCATTTCATATACTTGAGCATCGCGCCGAACACTAATTTCCACGCGACTGGATAACGCATTTACGACCGAAATTCCTACCCCGTGCAAACCGCCAGAAAACTGATAATTTTTATTGGAGAACTTACCGCCAGCATGCAATTTGGTGAGGATCAATTCGACCCCAGGAATGCCTTCTTCTGGATGAATGTCTACCGGCATGCCTCGACCATCATCGATGACTTCCAGAGAATTATCGGCATGTAAAATCACTTCGATTTTACTGGCATGTCCCGCCAACGCTTCATCGACACTGTTATCTATGACTTCTTGACCAAGATGATTGGGCCGAGTCGTGTCAGTGTACATGCCTGGACGGCGCTTTACGGGATCTAGGCCATTGAGAACCTCAATGGCATCGGCAGTATATTGATTGGTCATAGCACACTTAATAAATAATTACGCGAGCCAATATTGGACTCGCTATTAGGTTGTTAAGGCAAGAAAGCGGAAAATGCCATCGAGTTGTTCCTGATACCCCTCAAAGGAGTGATTACCTCCGGGCTCAATATGCATTGCACAGCAATGATAAAACGCCACCGCGTTACGGTAGTCTAAAACCTCATCGCCACTTTGCAACAGCACATAAAAACGATCCGGATGCATGATTGCTTTTGGGGCCATCGCCGCTAACTCCGACCGATGTCCTAGAGTAACCCGATATTGCTCATTGGTATAAGGATTCGTTTGCAAACCTAGCAAATCAGTCATTAACAGATGAGGTTCGACTGCCGGATTAATCAACACCGCCTTGCCCCCATAACGCTCAGCGAGGATTGTCGCAAAAAATCCGCCCAATGAGGAGCCCATATAATGCAAAGATTCACCCGCGGCGATGGCTTGCTCGGTGATATCACATAATAATGCGAAGGCTGCGGCCGGATTCGAAGGCAATTGCGGCTGGTAGACCTTCAATTGAGGCAGGAACGTTTGACAATAGGTTAAGGTTATCCTTGCCTTATCCGATTGGGGGGAACTATTAAATCCATGAATGTATAGCAGCATAATTCCTCACGCTGCGGCAGTCTTCAATAACCGCCGGCCGTTAAGTCCGGGAAAAACATTTTCCCCGGCACCCGATAAACATGAGTCTCCATGCTACCATCGGCATTCAAGTCCAGCAAACGATAGCCGGGTTGTAAATTGTCTAGCGCAAAAAAATCTGACTCTGGGGTGAACTGAATACAGGTCGAAGGTGTCGCCATCAATTGGATATTACCGCTAACGCTCGGAAAGGTTTTATCGATTTGTTGATGCACATGGCCCCATAAGATCCCGCGCACATTGGCCCATTGACTACAACGCGCCAAGACCTGCTCACCATTAGCTAAACAATGTTGATCTAACCAAGCCGCGCCCGTTAACACCGGATTATGGTGCATAACCAATAAACAATGGCGTTGCGGCTCCAGCGCTAAGGCTTGCTCGATAAACGTCACTTCAGCGTCGCTCAGATAACCGCCGGGCTTGCCCCGAACAGTAGAGTCCAACATCAATATCTGCCAATTGCCGACCAAAATCCGCTTATGGCCTGAAATATTCGGGCCCTGTAAATGCAGGTTCATGATATGGACATCATCATGATTACCGGGCAAATAATGGCAAGGTAAGCCAAGCTCAGTCACGAGTTTGGCGAAGGATTGGTATGATTCGGGTGAATAATCTTGGCTAATGTCACCGGTCGCCAGCATAAAATCGACATGATCATGATTAGTGCGCACAGTGTCTAATACCGACAACAAACTCTTGGTGGTATTTACGCCAAGAAGATGCCCATGGGGATCGGCGTACAGATGCGGATCGGTGATCTGCACCAAGCGTACACTTTGGCCTTCAGCAATGTCATAAGTTATGGCATCTTTCTGCAATCGATCACATCCAATACGGTTATGGCTGGCACACTAAGTTTGCTTGGTGGCCTATTTTAAGTAAATCCTCAAGAAATGCATTGACCTGATATTTTTCGTCACGTTGGTACATATGCATATTTGGGTAATCATAAACTGGATTTAAGTCACAAATCTGTCGACTAGTTAACACTTCTGCTAATTGTGCATCATGATAGACCCGCACTAACAGCAGCGGATCCTGCACCGATGCAGGATTAGCAACCGCCCGATCGGCGCCCCCGGTATAACGCTTAATTTCCACTACCTGAGTGTACGGGGTATTTTCAAGCAAGGTAACCGATAAACTGCCAAACACCCCTTGCCATAACCATTGCTGCCCTGCGTTACGGCTTTGAGGTAGCCAGCGCTGTATATGCGCATAATTACGCGCGCACAAGGCCAAAAAACGACTAATGTTAGCTCGATAAGGTTTAGGCTTCATCGCTGCCGCCATTGGCGTGCGCCAACATTAACCGCGAATAATGTAACTGTAACCATTGGATCCCAATCACGGTGGCGGCATTGTCTATGCGCCCTTGCTCCAGTAAATCATAAGCGTGCTGGCGCGCCACCACATGAAGACGAATATCCTCATGCTCCTCAGCTAAGCCATGCACCCCCTCGGCTTGACTGGCATCAACCTTAGCCCAGTAGAAGTATAAGCGTTCACTGCTCCCTCCTGGGCTTGGTAAGTATTGGCTAACCGCCGTCATTGATTCACATTGGAGCCCAGTTTCTTCAAAAAGTTCGCGCCGAGCGACACTCTCTCGATCTTCACCGTGTTCTATCATGCCAGCCACTAACTCCAATAACCAAGGCGTGGTGGAGCTGGCTAATGCTGGAATGCGTATTTGCTCGATGAGAACCACCTGATCGCGCACGGGATCGTAAGGCAACACCACCACCGCATCACCGCGCTCAAACACTTCACGGCTAATCGCTTCGCTCCAACCGCCATCGAATAATTTGTGCTTAAAACGATATTGCCTAAGCTGAAAAAAACCTTGGAACAAACACGACTGTTCAAGCAATTCGACATCGGCTTTACCAAAGCTTTGTAATTGAGTTGTCTTGGGTTTTATTAATGATGCCATCGCTTTTCCTTGTGATTATTGACCCAAATGACGCCTGAGTGACTCAGTCGCTATGGAAACCGAAATAAGCCAATAAAATCTGTTACACTTGACATTTGACTTGAATTCCATTGTTTCCTTATTATCTATGCTAACTAGTTAATAGAGAAAATTAATTTTACCTTAGGGACGCATTGAGATGCCCCAGCGGCCTTGTAGAAAGGCATAATTTCGACTACAACATATTGTCATTTCATCACAGCATACTTGATGAATTGCGTCTCACTAAAGGACAGCCAATGAAACTTACAATCAGTTCGCTCTGCGCCGCCATGACGTTAGCCACTTTAAGCAGCGCCAGTTATGCTCAAGACTTGCTCGAAGTGTATCAAAAAGCATTAACCAATGACCCTATCGTCCTGCAAGCTCAAGCTCAACGCGATTCACTCTATTCGCAAATTGAAACCTCGCGCGCGCCACTGTTACCCAGCTTAAGTGCCAATGTTGGCTATGGCAAAAGTTGGACCGACGTCAATAATGATAACAACGCCACCTATAATATTGGCGGCTTTACTGGCGGGGTGACCTTAAACCAAGTTATCTATAATCATAGCGCATGGGTTGGCTTAAGCTTGGCGGAGAAGTCAGCATCGCAAGCCGATGCCAGCTACGCATCGGCTCTGCAATCGTTAATTATCCGCGTAACCAATGCATACTTTGATGTGTTAAGTGCCAAAGACGCGCTGGTGTTCCAGCAAGCCGAAGTGGCCGCCATTGGTCGCCAACTTGAGCAAACCAAACAACGCTTTGTGGTGGGCTTAACCGCGATTACCGATGTGCACGAAGCCCAAGCTCAATATGACTTAGCCAGAGCACAAGAAATCTTAGCAGAAAACACTCTGCAAAATAGCTACCAAGCCCTGCAAGAGATCACTGGAATTGATTACGACAGCATTAACTTATTAGACACCCAACGCTTTTCAGCCGTAAAGCCGGCACCTGACAGCTCCAACGAATGGCTAAAAATGGCCGAGACCAACAGCATTGATTTGTTGATCCAACGCATTGCCAAAGAAATTGCCACCGAGCAGATTTCCCTCGCGAAAGCGGGTCATTTGCCTTCGCTCAATTTAAATGCGGGCTACAACACCAATTATGACCGCAATGGTAGCAATAATGCCCCAGGTGGTCTCAATGACAGTGGTACGGCGAATGTTGGCTTGCAATTAAGCGTGCCTATTTTCGAAGGCTTTAAAGTCAGCTCACAAGTCGACCAAGCGCAGTTTAACTTTGTTAATGCTAGTGAAAAACTGGAGCAGACTTACCGCGCCACCGTCAAAAACATTCGAAATAACTTTAACAACGTTGATGCCTCCATCAGCTCAATCCGTGCCTATGAGCAAACCGTGATTTCATCTGAAAGTGCTCTTAAAGCAACTCAAGCCGGATTTGAAGTCGGTACCCGTACCATTGTGGACGTATTAAACAGTACCCGTAATCTGTACAACTCGAAGCGCCAACTCTCTGATGCACGTTACTCGTATATCAAGTCCATTCTTGCCCTGAAGCAAGCGGCGGGTACCTTGACCGAAGCGGACGTGGTCACCATTAATAATGGATTGTCAGCAGACACCACCACCACGTTACCCGCTCAGCCATAAAGACTGAGCCCATAAAAAAACCGCCGAAATGGCGGTTTTTTTATGTCAGGTTATCCCGGCATTAGAAATCGAGCTCAACCCCAGCAAACACACCATCAAAGGTCAAGTTAGCATTGGTGCCAGAGAAATCATTGACATCAAAATTGAATTGGCGATAGCCCACACGCACGCGAGTATCAACCGCGATGCCATCAAAGTGCCAGCCTAAGCCCAACTGAAAATCATGCACGCTGGTTTCATTGAGACCGGCCATGACATCAGCAAAACCAAATAACCCTAAACCTGGGATACCCACCATGGCATTGGCATACGCCATCACCACACCAGAATCGACCTCAGTTTCAACAATTGGTGTGGTTTCAAAGCGATAACTACCGTGCATCAACTTGTATGCACCACCCACATCCAACGACACTAAGTCGTTATCGAGGAGCTCATAGTACAACACGAAATCGGTATTACTCAGATCGGCTTTGCCAGAGGTGCTCGCCACGCTAAAGTCATCTTTAATACGATTTTCACGCACCATCACATTGGGGATCAACGGGATAGGATGTTCAAAAGACACCCACAAGCTGCCTTGAGATGACGAATCAAAATTATAATCAGGTTGAGCGGTACCCACGTTAGCAAACGTACCACTGGTATCGGCTTGCCAATAATCTGCGCCAACCTTAAAACCCAGTAAAGTATCAGCTGTAGCGTTACCCGCCGCCATAGCAGCAAATAATGAACTGATTAATATTACCTTTTTCATAATTACCCTTGTGTTAACAGATTAGTTAAGTCAATAACAGCAGCATTGGCTCGAGAAATATAGTTAGCCATTACTAAGGAATGGTTAGCCACAAATCCAAAACCACTCCCGTTTAAAATAATCGGCGACCAAACGGGTTGCTGGGTCGCTTCCAATTCTCGGATGATTTGACGCAAACTCACTTCAGCATTTTTCTTTTGCAATACATCCGCAAAATCAATCTCAATGGCTTTCATAAAATTCAACAAAGCCCAGGCTGAACCACGGGTTTCGTAAAACACATTATCGATTTGCCACCAACTGGTTTTGACCTGGTGTGAGCCTTGCGATGGCGTCGATTGACGCGCGCCAGTATCGCCGGCCAAATCGGTATTCAATCTATCTTGACCAACGCTGGCCGACAGGTTTTGCGACAAGCTACCTAAGCGCTTTTGCACTTCCTTAAGCCATTCATTTAAGTTATCGGCACGGGCATAAAACTGAGCGTCTTGATTATTGGGGTCCGCCATGCGCGCACGATATAATTTCAGCAACTTGACCGCATCTTGGTATTCACTTTCAGCACTTGGTACTAACCAACTGGTGTGGGAGATATTCAGCTTTGAATGAGCGCCTAACAGATCAGGATCGGCAGAAGACTGTGATTGGCTGCGGCTGAATTCTTTGCGCATGACTAAGGCGAGATCCCGCACTTGTTCCAATGCCCCAAATTCAAACGACGCCATATCATCCATCATCACGGTTGGCAGCAGTACGTCATTGGATTGCCAGCCACCGGGCTTATTCAGTAACGCCTCCATGGTATCAATTAAGGCACTGGTGGTGGCATAACCCACCAATGGTTGACCCTGGCTATTATTCATGGTTTTGGCCGGAATAACCTCAGGCTCAACACTCCACCAAATGGCTAAGCCATAGAGAAAAACCAACAAGGTTAATAAGGACAAGATTATACGTTTAGGAGTGATTGCTATCATGATTCGTCCTTAAAGGTAGCGTCAGCCTACATAAATGAGGCATTAATGGTGATGTTGATGGCCGTCATCAACGGCTATGGCCGTCACAGGTAACAGAATATCTAACTGTTGACCATCATCAAATTGTAGCTGTAGTGGCACCTGTTGACCGATGACTAAGGGCTCAGTTAACCCTAGTAACATTATATGATCGCCACCAGCGTTCAGGACTAACGTCTCACTGGGCATCAAGTCTAGCCCAGAAATGCGTTTCATTTTAACCAGCCCATCTTGTTCAATAATGGTATGAATTTGAGTGTCTTTGGCCGCGGTTGACGTCACATTGATAAGCCGGACAGGCTTGTCACCTTGATTAGCTAAACGGAAATAAGCGGCGGTATTCGGCACCGAAGGCGGCATCGCTCGCACATGACCATCTAGCAGTGCAATATCAGCCAGCGCAGGCAGGGTAAACAGGCTGATGCAAAAAGCCGCAAACACTTGTTTGATTTTTAAACTCAATGTCATAAACTCCATTTACTTGCCATCCCATAAGGACGTCAACCCATGAATAATATCCAAGTCCAAGATCATCAGGGCGTCAGGATAATCTGCTTTAATCGACCAGAAAAACGTAACGCGCTCAATCTCGATATGTATAAACGTGTAACAGAATACCTGATTGAGGGTGAAGCAGACAACGGCATTCGTGCTTTTATGTTTTATGGCAATAACCAATGCTTTACTTCTGGCAACGACATTAGCGATTTTCTGGCTAATGGTAATTTAGGCCCCACCCATCCCACCGTTCGATTCTTATATTGCCTGTTAGAGCTCAAAAAACCCATTGTTGCCGCCGTATCCGGCTGCGCGGTGGGGATTGGCACCACGCTATTACTGCATTGCGATTTAGTGTACGCCGACGACACCGCCAGTTTCCAGTTGCCATTTGTTAACTTAGCCTTAGTCCCCGAAGCAGGCGCAAGTTTATTATTGCCAGAACTTATCGGCTATCAAAAAGCGGCGGAATTATTATTATTAGGTGATAGTTTTAGCGCGCAAACCGCAAAACAGTTGAATATGATCAATGGCATTGTCGCCAATGAAGAGCTTTATCAATTCGCTTTATCTCGGGCAATCCGCTTGGCAGCTCAACCCCCCGAGGCTTTACAGGCAACTAGGCAGTTAATGCGTCCTCATAAAAGCCGAGTTCAACATCAAATGCATCAAGAATTAGAACAATTTGGTGAGCGTTTACAAAGCAAAGAGGCAAGAGCGCTTTTTGCCAGTTTTCTAAACAAGAAAAAATAATAACTCAGGGCAACGGCCAATCACTCAGTCTGCGGATACGATTGGCCTAAGATAATATACACAAGCCCTACAAGACAAAAACTCATCACTGGCGCTAGCCATAACAATAACAGCATCCTGCTTAACTCCACTATCATGGGTTAGCCCGATGAATGCGATAGTTAGGTGCATCCGTCGCCACGCTGGCATCGATGAGTTGCTGCTGCTCTTTCGCTGTCTGCACCTCAGGATTGAGCAAGCCTAACGATAACGTGACATCATGCACTAATTGCTCTTGAGCTTGCTTCATGCTGGCGGCTAACTCAGACTCAACATTGTTATTTACCACCAACAGTTCACTGTCACTATCGACGACCATTAATGACGCCGTCACCTCCTGCACCATCTCAACTTGGGCTTGAGCCATACTGTGTGATAATTCGTTCATTAGGTGTTGGTTATCATCGGCATATGCGGCCATAGCAACGGCAGATTGTGATAACAAAGCGGCGACTAGCATTGATTTTACATTGATGGCACTCATGATGAATTCCTTTAAATGTGTGATTGACATATCAGGTAATTCAAAGCACGTGCCAACTAGAACAAATTTCAAGCAGATTATTTTAATGGCATGATTTTAAAGTAAAAAAAAGAGCTAGCATTCGCTAACTCTAATCATGACAGCCGATCTACCGCACGCCAAATGTTGTCAGTTGGTGAAAAATGCTAACGATTTGCGCATTTGGTCACTATTCATCCAAATCCGACCAAAAGGCCAGACATTAATCCATAGAATGCTGACTGACGAATGAGGCCTGCTCACGCATTAATGCCTGTGCTTGACGCATTACATCAATGCCAGCCCCAGGTTTATGGGCTTGCTCACTTAAATGGCGACGCCAAGCTCTTGCCCCCGGTAACCCCTGATATAAACCTAACATGTGGCGACTGATGTGGTTTAAACGCCCACCGCTGGCTAAATGCTGTTCAATATAAGGCAGCATCAACTCCACCACCTGATCGCGCGTAGGAGCGATTTTATCGACGCCGGTCAACTGACTATCGACATCCGCTAACAAATAAGGATTTTGATAGGCTTCGCGCCCCACCATCACGCCATCCAAATGGGCTAAATGTTGCTTAGCTTGCTCAATGCTCGTGATACCCCCGTTAACGCTGATATGTAAGTGGGGGTAGTCACGTTTGACTTGGTAGGCACGCTCATAATCTAACGGCGGAATTTCACGGTTTTCTTTCGGGCTTAAACCGCTTAACCATGCTTTGCGCGCATGAATAATAAAAGTATCGCAATCGGCAGCGGCAACCGTATCAATAAACTGAGTCAAAAACTCATAACTGTCTTGATCATCGATACCAATTCGAGTTTTGACTGTCACCGGGATACTCACCTGCTCGCGCATTGCCGTAACACACTCCGCCACTAATTGCGGCTCGGCCATCAAGCAAGCACCAAAACGTCCGTTCTGGACCCGATCAGAAGGGCAGCCAACGTTCAAGTTGACCTCATCATAACCATAGTCTTGAGCCAATTTAGCGCATTGCGCCAGACTTTTAGGATCACTACCGCCTAATTGCAATGCTAACGGATGCTCTTGCTGGTTATAAGCAAGGTAATCTCCTTTCCCATGCAATATCGCCCCAGTAGTCACCATCTCGGTGTACAGCAAGGTATTGGAGGACATTAGTCGTGCAAAATAGCGATAATGCCTGTCAGTCCAATCCAGCATGGGGGCGACTGAGAAGGTGCGGTGTATAGCGGTAATAGGCGATTGTGTAGACATAGCAGTAATTCAATTTTCCAACGAGCAAAAGCGACCGCGCATTTTACACCCATTAGTCTACAAACGACAGCGATGGCTTAGTATTCGTTACATGCGCACACTGAACCAATGCCGAGCCTAGATTAAGCCCTGGCCCCACTTATTTTTTCGAAACCAGGGTGAGCTCGCCGTTAAGGTGAACGTCTCGCTGCGGGAAGGCAATCACGATGCCATGTTCTTCAAATAAGGCAGAAATCCGAAAACGAATATCACTGCGGCAACCACGAACATCCGTCTCGGACTTGGCTTGGATCCAAAACACCACATCGAAAATCAGTGCGTTATCACCAAAGTCTTCAAAAAATACCTTAGGGCTAGGCTTGGGTAACACATCCTCCCGTTCACCTACCGCCGTGTATAATAATTCCGACACCAAGCGGACATTCGAGCCATAAGCCACGCCAATTCGTACCTGATTACGTAAATTATTATCAATTAAGGTCCAATTGGTGACGGTATTTTCTAAGAGCTGACTGTTCGGCACTAACATATGCACACCGTCATTACGACGGATCAAGGTTGAGCGGGTATTAATGCTCTCGACCACACCACGAGCGTCACCCACTTCCAATAAATCACCAATTCGGATCGGCCGCTCCCACATTAAAATCCAGCCACTAATAAAATTGTTGATGATGTTTTGCGCGCCAAACCCCACACCAATGGCAATCGCACCAGAGATAAAAGCAAACGCCGTCAAGGGGATGTTTAATATTTCTAGGGTGGTAAAGACTAAGATAATGGCGGTAATAACAAAATATAATCGCGAGAAAAAGTGCACTGCATCGGCACTGACATTGCGCTTGATCAGCCCCATCCGGATCAATTTACCAATTCGCGTCACTACAAACCAAATCAACAAGATCAACAATGGGATCTGGATAAGCTGTAATACGGTAATCTCAAAGCCAGCCACATTGACTATGACAAATGATAATACTTGATTAATCGACTCCATCGACATGTTATCCACTCCTCAGCACAATCTGGTTATTTAATACACCACAGCCACAAACATTTGTCACTGATTGAATAGTAACCACAAACGCCACAATGGCACGTTTAGAGAAAAATAAAGACTGCAAAGCGAGGGGGCAACGACCCATTATCCCCCATCGAATATTGGCTGAATATTGCCATTATTGGCAATTTATACTCCATGCTTAAGCAATTTATACTCTATGCTTAAGCTAGGAATTTTTTGAGGGTAACCACATGGAAGTAAAATATATCAATCCATTCCTTGAGTCTTTCACTAACGTTATCAGCACGATGGCACTCATTGAGTTATCGGTTGGTCGACCTAGGATCAAGGAGGATGAAATCGCCCTTGGCGATATTTCAGGCTTAATTGGGATGATAAGCCCGCAAGTTAAAGGCTCACTATCCATCACCTTTGAAAAGAGTCTTGCACTTAAAGTAATGCATAATATGCTGGGAGAGGCGCCCACCTCTATTGATGATGAAGTCACCGATATGATCGGTGAAATCACTAACATGGTGTGTGGCGGCGCCAAAAAAATCCTTGGCGAAAAAGGCTATGAATTTGAAATGGCTACCCCCATGGTCGTGGCAGGGAAAAACCACCACATCTCTCATCAAGCCAATGGCAAAAAAATTATTCTGCCATTCACCAGCCTCAATGGTAAGGCCTATGTCGAAATTTGTTTTCAGCAAGAAGAGGCCTAAAATGGCTGATTGACCATCACCCAAAATTGGGTGGACTCACGACTCTTAGCCATTTCTGCGCGAACCACGATATTCTCTACTTCAAAACGCACGCCCGCGCCTAATGTCCATTGCATGTCTTGGTGCAAGCTCGACGCTGAGAAGGTATCACTCACCTTGCCGGTCTCAGCAAAAGCGACAAACTGCCACCACGGCACGTGATACCAGGAAAACACCGGCCATGACTGCAATGGTTGCCAATGAGGTTGCACTCGATATTCAGCGCTATAGAGCACCGCACTGCGGCCAGTAAAACGCTTGGCCGAATAGCCGCGCAAACGATCAAAACCGCCTAAGCCAATGCCAGCATAGTATGGCGGCCGCTGGGCAATCCCTTCATCCATCGCATTCCAACTGAGGGTGTCAGCGACATACGCATCGAAACCCAGCACTTGTTGGCGAAACAGCGAGTTACTGCCAATCGACACAAACGCAGATTGCTCCACTTCCCAAGTTGTCCATGAGGGCGTATCCCCCGAGGATAGACCATGACGGAGGGTCAAGCTGGTTTCCCCCCCTTGAGTGCTATTGCGTACTTGATCGCGGTTATCCCAATTCAACAACACTTCAAAACCATGAGTGCTGTCAGGGATCTGCGGATGATTATCCAATTGTTGCTGACGCTGAAAGGCCGTCATCTTTAGGCTGGTCACACCCGATGTTAATGGATCCCAATTGACCTCTTGTTGCGGCATCATGCTGGCACGCGCTCCCGCACGGCCATGGCCTATTGGCATTACAAAACGGGCATGGAGTTTAGTGAATGACTCATCAGCTTTGGCCAGCACTCGCTCTTCGTCACCCTCGGCATTCGGCAGGTAATATACCCCTTCGGTAAAGTGGGCTTGATAGGTTTCTGCACTAAATAGCCATTGATCTAACTGAGGTATTTGGTAGTTATTGGCCGAGAAATACGTCAGATAACTGTGGTTACTGGAATAGTGCCCAATCCCAAAAAGACTGGCCTGAACTTGACCAGCATACTTAATGACCCCTGCGCCGCCAAACGCCGTGCTGAGGTTTTCACTTGAAAATACAAACGGGACGGCGGCGAATTCCATGGCGGGCATAGGATCGGCTAACCACTGCTCAGCTTTAACTGGCGAGTGAAGCATCACCATCAAGCACACATAGCCACTGACGGTGGCGTAATTGTTAAAAACACTCAAATCGTTACCTAACTATCGCGACAATTTATCCAGAAAAAAACGGCGCTAAGCGCCGTCATATTGCAAACTTGAAGCTGGTCTTATTCAAAAAACAAACTGACCCTAGGCGTTAGTTTAGTGACCAACTCGTAGGCGATAGTGCCAATGTGTTCTGCGACCTCTTCAACCGGTAATGCCGCGCCCCATAACAAGACATCATCACCCACTTGATCATCAGAATCTGGCCCTAAATCGACAGTGAGCATATCCATTGAGACCCGCCCGACAATGGCAACTCGGCGGCCATTGATCCACACGGGAGTTCCCACGGGCGCATTTCGTGGATAGCCATCACCATAGCCAATCGCCACCACCCCTAAGCGGGTATCATGTGGCGCTTGCCAAAACGCACCGTAACCAACGCTATCTCCAGCCTGATGCTCGCGCACGGCAATCAAACGCGACTTGAGTTCCATCGCGGCGACAAGTCCATGATGAGTCCCTAAGTCGCCCATCACAGGTGAGACGCCATACAGGGCGATCCCTGGACGGATCCAATCTCGCTGGGTTTGCGGCCAATACAATACCCCAGCGGAGTTAGCAAGCGAACGATCGCCTTCAAGATGTTGAGTTAAATCACAAAAATTTTCATATTGTTGCAATGTAAATGGGTTGTCCGGCTCATCAGCGCAAGCAAAATGAGTGATCAAATGAATCGGTTTTGCAACCGAATCGCATGCCAGCAACCGTTGGTAAACCTCACTAAATTGAGCGGGGGTAAAGCCTAACCTGTGCATGCCACTATCGACTTTTAACCACACAGTCACTGGCTGCTGTATTTGTGCTTGCTCTAACATCGCGATTTGCGACTCGTGATGCACGACGGTGTCAATTTGGTGTTCCACCAGTAAGGGAATATCGGCCGCTCGAAAAAAGCCTTCAAGCAGCAATAGCTTTCCCTTCACTTGACCGTGACGGAGTTTTAATGCTTCTTCTAAGCGAGCCAAGCCAAAGCCGTCAGCTTGGCCATCTAGTGCTCGAGCGACCGGCAACAAGCCGTGACCATAAGCATTCGCCTTCACGACTGCCATGATCCGACTTTGAGGAGCCACCAATTTCAATTGAGCGAGGTTATGTCGCAGTGCGTCTACACTGATTTCTGCTCTAGGAAAGGGTTTCAAAAATCAACCTTGTAATATCAACAGGCCTTAGTCCTCTTCGAACTGAGGACCGGCATAATTATCAAAACGAGAATGTTGGCCTTGGAAAGTTAACCTAACTCGCCCAATCGGGCCGTTACGCTGCTTACCAATAATGATTTCGGCGGTGCCTTTATCGGCAGAATCGTTGTTATACACTTCATCACGGTAAATAAACATGATGAGATCCGCATCCTGCTCAATCGAGCCTGATTCACGTAAGTCCGAGTTGACGGGGCGCTTGTCAGCACGTTGCTCCAATGAGCGGTTAAGCTGCGACAAGGCGATCACTGGGATCTCAAGCTCTTTCGCTAACGCTTTTAACGACCGCGAAATTTCGGCGATTTCTAAGGTACGATTATCTGATAGCGCAGGCACCTGCATTAACTGCAGGTAGTCGACCATGATCATCGATAACCCGCCCCAATCACGTGCCACTCGTCGTGCGCGACTGCGTACTTCCGTGGGAGTGAGACCTGAGCTATCGTCGATGTACATTTTACCTTGCTCAAGCATAATGCCCATGGTCGATGACACCCGAGCCCAATCTTCATCGTCGAGCTGTCCGGTACGAATTTTGGTTTGATCGACGCGGCCTAACGAGGCCAACATACGCATCATGATCTGTTCGGAAGGCATCTCAAGACTGAAAATCAACACAGGCTTATCTTCGTGCATGGCAGCTTGTTCACACAAGTTCATGGCGAAGGTGGTTTTGCCCATCGAAGGACGTGCGGCCACAATCACTAAGTCACCGGATTGAAAACCCGAGGTCATACGATCGAGATCGTTAAAGCCACTCGACACCCCAGTCACGCCATCATGGGGATTATTATAGAGCTGCTCAATCTTATCGACGGTTTTGGCCAAGATACTCTTAATGTCTTCAGGGCCTTCGTTGGCATTGGTGCGCGATTCAGCAATTTTAAAGACTTTGGTCTCGGCAAAATCCAATAAGGCGCTAGAATCACGCCCTTCTGGATGATAGCCGGCATCGGCGATTTCATTGGCCACGCGGATCATGTCGCGAACCACGGCACGCTCACGTACGATTTCGGCATAAGATAGGATGTTGCCGGTACTGGGGGTGTTTTTAGCAATTTCCCCTAAATAGGCAAAACCGCCAGCATCATCTAACTGACTTTCTAATTCGAGGCGCTCAGATACAGTCACCAAGTCAATCGGGTGTCCCGCATCGGTTAAGGCTTGCATCGCGGTAAAAATTAACTTGTGGGCTCGGGAATAAAAATCTTCTCGGGCAACGGCTTCAGCCACTTTGTCCCAAGCCTCAGAATCCAGCATTAGCCCCCCAAGTACCGATTGCTCCGCCTCTAGCGAATGCGGTGGTAGCTTTAAGGCATCAAGTTGGGCATCTCTTTGCTTTCCCTTGGGCTTAAAGGCATTTTGCTGTGACATTGATGCTCCCAATTACATTGACTGTTCGAAATATGTTATAACATTGCGGCGGATTTTACGGCTAGTTTGCCGAAATACTGCCAATTTTACTCGCTACCCCTGCCAGCAGAGCGCCTTGGCATCATTGAGTGTTCTAAGAGCACTCGCTATGCCTCGTTGGTACTGTGAAGGACATAAAGATAACAATAAGGAAAAAACATGCGCATCACATTGATTGCAGCTATGGTTTTGGCATCAACAGCCTCTATGGCTGATGAAGGCCAGTGGCAACCCCATCAGATGCCCAGCATTAACGATAAGCTGAAAGAGCGAGGCATCAATATCGGGGCTGACAAACTAGCTGATCTCACCCAACACCCAATGAACGCTGTGGTAAGTCTCGGCTATTGTACCGCCAGTTTTGTTTCCCCCCAAGGGCTAGTTGTCACCAATCATCATTGCGCTTACAGCGCCATCCAATATAACAGTAAAAAAGAACACAATTACCTGGCCGATGGCTTCCTTGCCAGCAGTTTAGATCAAGAGCCAAGTGCCGGTCCCAATGAACGTTTATACGTCACCGAAGCCGTGAACGATGTTACCGCTGCCGTATTACAAAACGTCAGTCTTGAACCCTTGGCACGCTATCAAGACATTCAAGCCAATAAAAAAGCCTTAATTAAAGCCTGTGAAGCCGATGATAATTACCGGTGTGCGGTGCGCAGTTTCCACAATGGCTTAGAATACTACCTCATCAAGCAATTAATTCTCCGCGATGTCCGCTTAGTTTATGCTCCGCCGGAAAGTGTCGGCAGCTTCGGCGGCGACATAGATAACTATGAATATCCACGCCACAGCGGTGACTTCACCTTCTTGCGTGCCTATGTCAGTAAAGATGGCACTCCTGCGGCCTACAGCGAAGATAACGTACCGTATCAACCGAAAAGCTACTTGACCATCAATGGTAATGGCGTCAAGGCTGGTGATGGGGTATTCGTTGCTGGCTATCCTGGCTCCACCAGCCGCTATCGCCTCACGTCTGAATTAGTGTTTGCCAAAGAGTGGCTCTATCCGGTGCAAGCTGAACGTTACCAACGCCAAATCGATACCATCAAGCAGATAAGCCAGCAAGATGAGGCGGTCAAAATTGCTTATGCTAGCACCTTGGCCAGCTATGCTAACCGCATGAAAAAGCTCAATGGCTTACTGGCAGGATTTAAAGCCACCGACATTGTCAGCATTAAAGCCCAGCGCCAAGCACGTTTCGCTGAATGGCTAGCCCAGCAACAACTAGGAAGCGATATTAGCCAGCAACTTGAAGCCCTGATCGAAAGACAACAGCAATTGCGGCAAACACAATTCTATTTTAGCAATGCCCAATCCAGCGCCATGTTACAAGCCGCCACTAGATTGTATCGCTGGTCTAAAGAGCAACAGCAACCCGATGAGCAACGTGAAGCCGGCTATCAAGAGCGCGACCGTAAGATGTTTAGCGCCGGCTTAACCAGAATTGATTCACGCTTCGCGCCCGCCGTCGATAAAACATTATGGCTACAAGATCTCAATGCCTACCTAGCTCAAGAGCACAGGGTGGCCGCATTAGATGAGATATTACACGTCGATACAGCCACTGACAGCTTAGCCGCCAAGATTGACGGCATGTATTCGCTCACCGGTCTCACCGATACCCAGACTCGCTTAGCGTGGATGGACAAGCCAGCGTCAGAGTTTGAAAGCAGTAGCGATCCGTTTATTCGTTTAGCGGTGGCCCTGTATGACGCTAACATGGCAGATGAACAAGCCAATAAGCAGCTCACCGGTGAGCTATCAATGGCTCGTCCGGCCATGATGCAAGCCATTATTGCGTATTATCGTGCCAATGATTGGCCAGTGTATCCGGATGCCAATGGCACCTTACGGATCAGTTATGGTATGGTCGACGGCTATCAATCTGCCGATGGTTTGTATAAACAGCCATTTACCCGCCTTGAAGGCATTACGGCAAAACATACCGGCCACGAGCCATTTAATGCCCCAGCTAAACTGTTAACTGCGATTGACAACGGTCGACTGGGTGACCATAAGGTTGACTCTGTCTATCAAGATACCCGCGGTTATTTCTGCCGCCTACTGTCTTGTGAAGCCAGTCCGGCGCAATTTAATTCGGTGCCGGTTAACTTCCTCTCCAGTGTCGATACCACGGGTGGCAATTCAGGCTCTCCGATTTTCAATGGACAAGGGCAATTGGTTGGATTGAACTTTGATTCTACATATGAAGCTATCACTAAGGACTGGTTCTTTAACCCCACGATTACCCGTGCTGTCCATGTCGATATTCGCTACATCTTGTGGATGATGGATAAAGTCGATAATGCCCACAATGTGATTGAAGAGCTGACCATAGTTAAGGAGTAATATCAGCACGCAGGTGGGATAGCCGCGCCCTCTGGCAGCCGTGGCATATCAAGCTAAGCCCTACGAGGGACTGGCGGCAATAACGTCGCTGAGCGCCCTCTTCCTGCTGCCAGCGCCGCGAATATCTTGAGCTTGGCTCGACCTAGGTGCGCCGATGATCACCTAGCTAAGCGCTCGCTAGCAAAGATGCGGTCTGTCACGGCAGTGAGCGAATAAAAACCAAAAAAAAACACCGCCGAGGCGTAATGCCGTTCACTTAGTGTGAACGGCATTTTTCTTAGACTTAATGGGATACTTGTTTTTACTCATTTTTAACGCACGTGGATAGGCCCTATCCCGTTTCCCATCAAGCTTGAACTGTCTCG
>NZ_JAHUTT010000006.1 GCF_019209865.1 Shewanella sp. NIFS-20-20
GACGATTGATATGAGTACGCGCCAAAGCTTCTGAAAGTTGCATAAAAAAATCCGATGACAAGGGGTCATCGGATTTTGATCCTTTCAGTGAGATCGTCAAGCGATCTGTCTTAACTGATCGGCATTACCCACTGGGTGCGTTTTTTGTTAATGCCAGCGCCCGGTAAGATCAGTCAGCGTCTCGTAACAACAGATCTAACGAGGGAGCAAAAAACGACGATCCCGTGACCGCACGAGTAAAGTGCAATAAATGGTCGTGATGCCCCTGTTCATCGCCATGGATCATACTGCGCAGCATTAATTCAAAATGACTCGGCTCACGGCACACAGAAATAAACATCAAGCCTTGGTGCTTCATCGAACCATAAGGCATGCTTTGACGTAATATTTCAAGGCTATTGCCTTGGGCATCTTTTAAGTTGACCCGCTTAATATGGCTGGTTAATGGTTTGTCTTCGCTAGCGTATTCAATATTATCCTGCTTGGTTCGACCAATAATATCTTCTTGCTTCTTTAGCGCCAGGCGTTGCCATTTTGGCAACATATGCGCATATTTTTGCACATGAATATAGCTGCCGCCTTTAAAGGCTTTATCTTCATCGCCCACTAACGCGACGGCCTGTCGGTGCTGACCTTTCGGGTTTTCAGTGCCATCAACAAAACCGGTTAGATCTCGGCTATCTTGATACCTAAAGCCCCGCTCTTCATCCACCAACTCGACCAAGCCATCGAGCATTTGACAGCATTCATTGCCAATTTGATGCAAGATATCGTAGCGATCGCAACGCAAGTGCACAAAGACATCATATTCCAATGCCGGCGCCTCAGTATGGGCGGCGGTCATGGCGGGAAATGCCTGTAACTTAGCTGGGCGCGAGTTAGGATATAAGGTATCCCAGTAATTGGCACCGATGGCAATAAAGCCATTAAAGGCACAATCGCTATGGGTATCAGCACTTTCAAATATATGCTGGGCGACTGAGGCTAAGGTGCTTCTTAACGCTTTTTCTGCACCATCATTGGCACTCAACATCAAATAGATGCTATGAAGGTTACCTTCAGCACATATCCCAAGTTGCTCACGAGGCATAAGCTGGTTATCCATAATCATTGCATTCCTATCAAAGTCATTTTTCCATATTATCAATAACTTTGACTATGCACGCAGTATAAAGATCAAAACAACTAAGAGAAGTGTGAGCCTGACCACACTCAGTATCCCGCTGCCTGACCATCCTTACGGCTTTCTGAGGCCGCCATATACGCCTTTGACACTGGGTGAATCGCAATCGCTTGATAACCGCCAAATACCCCAGTGTCATCCCTGAGTTGATGACCTTTGGCTTGCAGCGCTCGTCGAGTGGCAAAGGGGAATCCCGATTCGAGGCTAACCACCCCGCCATCTGACATCTGCTCCCCCGTCGGCTGACTCGATCCTGAGTGTACAATCCGCGGCGCATCTCCAGCTTCTTGAATATTCATGCCAAAATCTATCATGTTAATCACAATTTGCGCATGCATTTGTGGTTGAGTCGCCCCGCCCATCACCCCAAAACTCATAAAAGGAGCGCCATCTTTAGTAATAAACGCAGGAATAATAGTATGAAACGGACGTTTGCCAGGGGCATAACTGTTCGCTCTGCCCGGCGTTAAATCAAACAATTGACCACGGTCTTGTAACACAAATCCCAGCCCTGTCGGAGTCATACCTGAGCCCATTCCGCGATAATTACTTTGGATTAAGGACACCATATTGCCTTCACTGTCGGCCGTGGTCAGATAGACAGTATCGCCATGTTCCAGCCCCGGATGACCGGCATCGACAGATTTGGCCGCCTTATTTGGCTGAATAAGACGACTGCGGGCTTGGTTATAGTGCGCCGAAATTAATTCGCTCACAGGCACCTTGGCGAAATCCATGTCAGCATAAAATTTAGCCCTATCGGCGAATGCCAGCTTTTTGGCTTCCACAAATAGGTGCACATATTCGGGGCTTGTTTGGCCTAAGCCTGCGATATCAAAAGGCTCTAAGGTTTTCAAAATTTGCAGGGCGGCAATGCCTTGGCCGTTAGGTGGCAGTTCCCACACATCATAGCCCCGGTAATTGGCCGAGACTGGGGTCACCCACTCACTGCGATGATTGGCGAGGTCTGCTAACGATAAATAGCCACCATGTTGCTGTAGATAGGACACAATACCCTTGGCGATTTCCCCTTGATAAAAGCTGTCACGGCCCTGTTGCGCTAATAACTTGTAGGTCGATGCTAAGTCGGGGTTACTAAACATCTCCCCCTCTGCCGGCATCTGACCATTAACCATATATGTTTCGCTAAAACCGGGATACTTCGAGAGTTTAGGCGCACTTAGCGCTAAATAATGGGCCACCACTTGGCTGACAGGGAATCCCTTGTCGGCATAGTGAATGGCGGGGGCTAAAATGTCTGTCATTGGCAGTTGGCCAAAGCGCTGATGCAAGCTAAACCAAGCATCGACAGCTCCGGGGACGCTAATAGGTAACACGCCATAGGGCGGGATCTGACGGATCCCGAGCCGCTCGAACTCTGCAGCCGTGAGCGCCATCGGACTTCGCCCTGAGCCATTAAGTCCATACAAACGCTTATCTTTAGCGCTCCACACCATGGCATATAAATCGCCACCGATACCGGCACCGGTCGGTTCAACAAGTCCAAGCATGGCATTGGCGGCAATGGCGGCATCGATGGCATTACCGCCTCGACGCATCACATCTAAGGCGGCTTGGGTGGCAAGTGGCTGACTGGTGGCCGCCATTGCGTCACTGGCGTAGATCACTGAACGAGTGGCAAAGGAGGCGCCACTAATTCTATCGACTGCGGTAGCGGCAGCTGACCACAGCGTCAGTAGCGCCACCAGCATAGCGCGCCTGCAATTTAATCGACAATGTGTCTGCATAACACCCCCGCTGTTCAAAATAACACCAGAGATACTATGACGCCAAGTGATTAATAAATCACGAATTGATTGTTATAAATAACAAAAAATATCGAAAAGCCAGACATTATTGCGAAGGAAATATGATTAAGGGATGACGAAGCACCTCAATGTCGACCCGCGCCCCCAGTTCAAACGGCTGTGTGGATCTCACCTGCCACTGCAACTCACCCAGCGCCACTAAGTAATCACAACCATAGCCTAAAAACTGCCGCTGGATCACTTGCCCGGCGCCTTGTTCATTCGCCGTCAAACGCAATGACTCAGGGCGCACAAGCAACTGCCCTTGTGTGCCAATGGCTTGAGCCAAAGGCTCGCTGCTGACGACAACTCCTAAAGGAGAATCAACCTGATGCTCTGTCATCACAGTGACATGGGCGTAATTCGCTTGGCCAAGATAATTGGCCACATAAGGCGATGATGGCCGCGCGTACAGCGACTGAGCTGGGCCTTGTTGCAAGATACTGCCTTGCGCCAAAATAGCCAGCTGATCGGCAAAGGCAAACGCCTCCTCTTTACTGTGAGTCACAAATACTGCACTCACTTGTCTTGCCTTGAGAATATCCCTGATCTCGCTCATTAGCGCTTGGCGAACTTGTGCATCGATATTGGAAAAGGGTTCATCCAGTAACAGTAATCGTGGTTGGTAGGCTAAGGCTCTCGCAATGGCGACCCGTTGCTGCTGGCCGCCAGACAATTCATGGGGATAACGATGACCCAGCCCCTCTAACCTCACTAACGCCAACATATCATCGACGATGGCCTGATAATGAGCTTTCGGGGTGTTGCTTAAACCAAAGACGATATTGTCGGCGACATTGAGGTGAGGAAATAATGCATAATCTTGAAAAATCATCCCCATACCGCGCTGCTCAGCGGGGACAAACTGCTCAGGGCTACACAAGGTTTTGCCTGATAATATCAAGGTACCGGCACTCATCGGCTGCAAACCGGCAATGGCTCGTAACAGCGTAGATTTTCCACAACCACTGGGACCGAGCAATGCCAAAATTTGTCCCTGCTCGAGCACTAAGCTCAATTCATGTAACACCGAGACCCCTTGATAGTGACTGCTAAGCTTATCAATCATCAGCTCTACGGAAGGCGAATGGATCACTGTGGGTGGAATAAGGGCACTCATTTTTGCTCCATCGAACGATTCAAAATAAATAACGGGAGTAACCCAACTAATACAATCACAACGGCCCCTAAGGCGGCATGTTCTAGCTGTTCATCGGACACATACTGGAACACATAGGTCGCCAAATTTTCATAACCTATGGGACGCAATAATAAGGCGGCGGGAAGCTCTTTCATGCTTTCAATAAACACCAGTAACATGCCAGCCAAAATGCCTTTTTTCAGCAAGGGCAAGTGCACCTTCAAGAATAACCCTAATGGCTTAGCGCCCATGGTCAGCGCCGCCATATCAAGGCTGGGGCTTATACGCTTGTAGCTGCCTTCAACACTGCCAATGGCAATCGCGGCAAAACGAATGCAAAACGCCAACACTAGCGCAATTAAAGAGCCCGTGAGCAGTAATCCCGGTTGAGCTAAGCCTAGGTATCTCAAGCTGTCATTGATGGCAAAGTCGAGCCAAGTTAATGGGATAAGTACCGCAATGGCCAGAACCGTGCCGGGCAAGGTATAACCTAAGGTTGACACTCGCGCCGGCAAAGCATCCAACGGGCGTGGGCTAACACGACTGACAAATTGCAAGCATAATGCCAGCAAAATACATAACAGGCTGACAACGATGGCGAGCGATAAACTGTTAAGGCTATAACGCCAAAAATCACTGTGCCAGCTGACCTCGAAATAATCGATACTGTAGTGCAGCAACACCAACATAGGCACAATAAACGCGAACAACAATAGCGTCAGGCAATATGCGCTGATCAACCAGCCCTGAAGCCTTGGCAAGGTCTGTAGCGCCATACTGGCGCCTTGGCCTGATTTTTGAAATAACTGTTGTTTGCGGCGAGCAAAACGTTCACTGCCCACCAACACCAACACCAATAATAAGATCATCATCGACAACCGCGCGGCGGTGGTCATACTGCCATAACCTAACCAAGCATCATAAACGCCGGTGGTTAAGGTGGGGACAGCAAAGTAACTGACGGTGGCAAAATCGGCGGCGGTTTCCATCGCCACCAAGGACACGCCGACAGCTAAGGCAGGTCTTGCCAGAGGCAATGACACTCGCCAAAAAATTTGCCAGCTACTGGCTCCCATCACTTTGGCCGCTTGCGGCAAACTAATGGATTGTTCGGTAAAGGCGGTACGACCCAGCAAATAAATATAGGGAAATAATACTAGTGCCAACATCACTGCGGCGCCGCTTAGCGAACGCACCTGCCAAAAGCTGTAATCTTGCGGTCCTTGCCACTCAAACAACCACCTTAACCCGCGCTGAACCGGGCCAGCATAGTCGAGTAAGTCGGTGTAAATATAGGCGACGATATAGGCAGGCATAGATAAGGGCAGTAATAGCGCCCACTGCAGCCAGCTGCGGCCAGGGAATTGGCAACGGGCCACCCAAAATGCGGCAGGCAAAGCCAAGACTAATGCCCCAACCGCGACTAACCCCACCAACATCAGCGTGTTGATCACATAATCAGAGAGGACAGTATTCGCCAAATGCCGAAACACATCATGGCTCGGTGCTAAAGATTGGACCGCGAGCGCCACCAGAGGTGCGCAAATAATAAAGGCAATCACCATGGCGCTGAAAGACCAGCGCCGCGACAGGGTAAGAATCATGAATCTTCCAAATACAACAGCTAAATCAGATGATTAAGCTTTTTTGGCAGTTTACATATCAAACTTAACTTCATCCAGTAGTTTCACCGCTGCACTGTGATTGTCGGCCAATGCCTGAATAGGCAATGCATCTTCGGTAAATTGACCCCAAGATGCCACCATCTCGGACGGTTGCACTTTAGGATTGACCGGATACTCAAAATTCACTTCGGCATACTTGGTTTGCGCCTCGGCGGAAGCTAAGTATTCCATCAAGGCTTGCGCGCCAGCACGGTTAGGCGCATGTTTGGCCATGGCCATACCAGAGACATTAATATGGGCACCGCGATTGCTTTGATTGGGGAAGTTAATGGCAACGGCTTGCGCCCAAGCTTGCTGATTCGGGTCCATCATCATGCTGCCGAGGTAATAGCTATTGCCGATAGCAATATCACATAACCCTTCTTTTACCGCCTTCACTTGAGCGCGATCATTGCCTTGCGGACGCTGCGCTAAGTTGGCTTTTAGGCCTTCTAACCAAGCTTTGGTATCCGCTTCACCATGGTGAGCAAGCATCGATGCCACTAAGGCCACGTTATACGGATGCTTACCACTGCGCGTACAGATTTTACCTTTAAACTGTGGCGATGCTAAATCTTCATAATTAATATCAATCGCCCCTAAACGCGCTTTTGACGAGTAGATATTGCGCACCCGCTTGGTTAACGAAAACCATAAATCATCAGGTGAGCGAAATTGCGCTGGAATGGCGGCATCGATAATAGTGCTGTCCAGCGGCTGCACTAAGTGCTTATCCACTAACTCCATTAAGCGCGAGAAGTCAGAGGTCAGTACGAGATCCGCCGGAGATAATCGACCTTCACGCGTTAAGCGCTCGGCGATACCATCTTTGGCAAACACCACGTCCACCTCAATGCCCGTCTTAGCGGTAAAATCTTGCAATATTGGGTCAATCAGAAACGGTTGACGATAAGAATATACAGTCACACTGTCTGCTGCCAGCGCAGGAGCCGACGACATCATGACCGCAGCCATCACCACCCCAGATAGTACTCTCATTATGAACAACTCCTTGTAATCTCACTCAAGCTTAATGCGTATGTGAATGATAATAATTATCAATTGTGACTGATAGTAAACTAAACCCTTCAGCCTTGTAAACACATCTCGGCAGATTTTTATGGTCAAAAAAAGCTTCGGGCCGTTGCCGACCCGAAGCTTTTCAGTGCTGCCGTCACCGAGGCGGTGTTAACTCGGACGCGTATCTGCAAATACCGGTAACGGGCTCAATGCTTGATGCCACTTAGCAACCGCAGGCACCACTTTATGCCAGTCTAAATTTCTGTGGCGAAAATCGAGATAATCGAGCAAGCACACCAAGGCGATACGCTCGGCGTTCAGTTCGCAGGCGGCAATGATGCCGGAATGTTCAATTTGCCTGAGGCTTCGCAGCAAGCTTTGCTCATAACGACCGCGCCAAAAATCCGAAGCTAACCCTTCGGCGGCGCGCATTTGCTCCTGCCTTAACGCCACTGCGGCATCTAACATGCCGATCACTAATGCATATTGACATTGACGCTGCCACTCAGCCCCAGGCGCTGCAAATAAACTGGCATGATTAGCCGAGTGATCGATAAAGCGTGCAATCACTTCACTATCAAATAACGCACTGCCATCACTGAGCAATAAACAGGGGACCTTGCCCAAAGGATTGGCTTCTAACAGACGCTGACTATTATCAAACGGATTGACTAACTCAAGTTGCATGTCGGTGATATTTAACACGCCCGCCATCACTCGGATCATACGAGCATAGGGTGATGCCTGAGAATAAAGTAATGTCTTCATAGTATTACCAATATTTTTCCAGAGTAATATTACCGGGGACGCGACGAAGATTTTTGGTTAAGCCTCGGCTCAGTAAATAGTTATTCGCATCCGCCACCATCTCGGGGTTACCACACAGCATCACCTGAGAATCTTCTGCATTTAAGCTCACTCCCGCAGCCGCCTCAATGGCGCCAGAGGATAAGCCCTCAGGAATGCGGCAATTTAAGCCACCCGCGTAGGACTCCCGAGTCACACTGATCACTAACTTAAACTGCTGCGGGTATCGTTGTTCCAGTGCGCGTAATTGCGTTAAATATGCTAAATCTTGGACTTGCCTCACCCCATACACCAGCACAAGCTTTTCAAACTTGTGCCAAGGTTCATCGGTCAGCATCATTGAGATAAAGGGACCCACGGCGGTGCCAGTAGAGAGCAACCACAAGTGTTTGAATCCTGCAGGCACCTCTTGCAACGTCATAAAACCTGCGGCGCTGGCGGTGATGTCTATTTCATCTCCCACCGCCATCGCGCGTAAATGTGGAGAGAGCTCACCGCCCTCTACCGCCACGGCCAGTACTTCACAATAATCTTTACCCGGTGGGTTCACCAGAGAATAGGCTCTGGCAATGCGTTTATCATCGCGCACTCGGCTCAGCTTAATAAACTGGCCAGCAGTAAAGTCCGTGATCCCTGGAGTCAATTTCAGCGAAAATAATTTGTCATTCCAATCAATACGTTCAAGCACTTTTGCCGTGACCCACATACTGTTTCCCAACTCATCAATGATGTTGTCAGCATAAGACACATTTTGAGCTGACCACAAGCGCAAAATTTCATCATTCATTTATTATTATTGGTCAAACTCGCTAAGCACTCGGCTGATGTCATGCTGAATAGATTCATACGCTTGAGTCATCGCCTCAAGTTGTGCCTGATCCAAGACGCCCATTTCTTGCAGGCTCTTTTTCGCTTGGTTCATTCCCCGCTCAATGGCATTGAGTAATTGCTGACCATACTGTTGCAGTGGCTCTCCTGATGTGTCTTGCGCCGCATGATACAGCGATGAATGAGCTAACTGCTGTAATTTATCCGTGGTTGATTGCCATGATGATTGACTAACGTCCTGCGCTTGAGAATACGCGGCCATTTGGCCATGCGATTGTTGCAGTTTCCCGACTTGCTCAGCTATCGATTGCGCGACCGAGGCAAAAAATAAGGCACTGGGATCTTGCTGACTCTCTAACTGCACTGCCATGGCCACCGCAATGTCGGCCTGCAGTAACTGGCGACTGAGCAGTTTGCTGCTGGTGCGATAATCGGCAATGGTGACAGGGTCGCCAGGACTGCGACGAACCGCAGTGTCACTAACGGCGGTTGATTGGGGCAATGAAGTGTCCATAGTGCCTGCCTAAGCTAATGCCTTTATGTTCTTATCGGCCAGCCTAAAAAAATCTACACCCCCATTTACACAACACTAGCAACACAGCAAAAACACCCAAACTCAAACCAAAAAATACAAATCAAAAACAACTAGATAACTTAAATAATTAACCAGCAATTTGATTTGTATTTATACAAAAATGTTTATATCATGCCCCACGAAAGGTGCGCAAAGTCACATTGATGCGCATTTTTGCGAGCAGGAGTTATCTGCCGAATTATCAAAGGACATTGAAACCACATGAATACCGAACCCATGATTTCTGTTAATAAAACTGCTAGCGTGAGTTGCCGAAACTGCCGCCGTCTGACAGAGCTCGAAGGTCAAATGCTGTGTTTACGCCAAGGTCAGATTTTTCATTTAACCAAACTCAATAACGATGCTCATCCACTCATTTGTGACGGTTGGCAGCAACATGGCGACCAGCACGGTTAAGTGGATGATACGCTGACTGACCGCGCATCATCGCCCCTAGCGTTTTGCTTGGCTGTTCTATGACTTATTGCTTCCCCTTCCCTTGTGCTTGTTGATGCTGGATGTGCCAAAGTTTGGCGTAATACCCATTTTTGCTCAATAAGTCATAATGATGACCACTTTCGACAATCCGGCCACCGTGCATAACTAAGATAGTGTCGGCATCAACTATGGTGGATAATCGATGTGCAACCACCAAGGACGTTCGCTTGTGCGCAACCGCATTAATCGCCTGTAAGATGGCTTGTTCGGCGCCACTATCCAACGATGATGTCGCTTCATCAAACACTAACATTGGCGCGCCTTTTAAAATCGCTCTGGCAATCGCCACCCGCTGCTTCTCTCCGCCTGATAACTTCATGCCACGCTCGCCAACTTTAGTGGCCATACCTTGAGGTAAACGCTGAATAAAGTCGGCTAAATAGGCCATCTCTGCCGCCGCGCTCACCTCACGGTCGCTGGCTGTCGGTCGACCGTAACGGATATTTTCTAAAATCGTGTCATTAAACAGGACGGTATCTTGCGGCACGATAGCCAATGCTTGCCTAAGGCTTTGTTGGCTCAAGTCACGAATATCCACGCCATCGAGACTTATTCGCCCGTGGCTAACATCGTAGAAACGGAATAATAGTTTGATTAAGGTCGACTTACCCGCCCCCGAATCCCCAACCACGGCCACCTTAGTGCCAGGGGCGATATCAAAACTAATATCGCACAATATCTGTTGCTCGCCATAGCCAAAACCCACATGCTCAAAGCGAACATGACCAGGGCCGGCAATGGCGTTAATGGCATGCTCGCTATCCACTACTTTCGGCTTAAGGGCTAATAACGCAAACATACGCTCAATGTTCGCCAGTGCCCCGCGAATCTCTCGGTAGACAAACCCCAAGAAGTTCAGCGGTAAGAACAGTTGCAGCATAAAAGCATTCACCAACACAAAATCACCAATTGTCATATCGCCTACGGTCACCTGCTTGGCGGCCATATACATCATGATGGTCATGGCGGCGGCAATAATTAATGCTTGGCCGGCATTGAGCACCAATAAGGATAAACGATTATTGCGCTTGGCACGCTCCCAGCCGGCTAAGGCATTATCATATTGAGTGGATTCGTATTGCTCATTATTAAAATACTTAACTGTCTCATAATTCAGCAAGCTATCGATAGCGCGAGTATTGGTATTCGAGTCGGCAATCGCCGCATCACGGACATAGTCGGTACGCCACTCAGTCACCACCACAGAAAAGGCACCATAGGCCACCACCGCCAATAAAATTAACAAGGCAAATGGCCAACCGTATTGATCCCAAAAAATACCGATGACCACCGCAATTTCAAACAGCGTCGGCACGATATTGAAAATCATAAATCGCATCAAGAATGAGACTCCACTGGTGCCGCGTTCAATATCGCGGGACAAGCCCCCCGTCTGCCGATCGAGGTGAAAACTGAGATCTAAGCGATGCAAATGATCAAACACTGCTCGCCCTAAGCGCCTGATCGCTCTTTCGGTGACCCGACCAAACAAGGTATCGCGGATCTCTCCAATAATCACCGAAATAAATCGCAGCGCCCCATAACTCAGCACTAAGGCGAGCGGCACCATGAGGGTGCCTATTACAGGCTTATCACTTAAGGCATTGACCAAGTCTTTTAACACAAACGGCATGGCGATAGTGGCTAACTTGGCCGCGACCAGGCATGCCAGTGCTAATAATACCCGCCCTTTAAACTCCAATAAGTAGGGCCACAACAAGCTAATAACTGACCAATGTAATTTCGCAGGGCGCGGATCGGTGGAGGTGACAGAACGCATATGACCCCTTGGCATAAATGATTAATAATCGCGCAAACACAGGGAATACAACCCGTTTTTGACTAGCTTTTGATTTTACAACACACAATAATTTGATACGATTTACCTACCTAGCGTAAACTAATTTGATACAAAAATATCGCTAGATAATGCAAACAATAATAATGAGTTGAAGGAAAGCTATGTTGGACAATGCAAAAGCCATGCATCCACCCTTACCCCTGATTAAAACATGGGTATGGATGATGCTCGAATCAGGTAACCCAGAAATTGAAGATAAAGGACGCAACAATTTAATCGCTTCATTTGGCAGCCTCGCTGAAGCGAATCGTTATTTAAGCGAACACACCCAATAACTCCCCAAGCATTTACCCTCAGGGAGTGAGGGGATGCTAATTATGACTGATGAGCCGCTCGTCTCATTTGAATCCCCTGCGCTAATCTAGCTAACACCTGCTCAGTTGCTTGCCAGCCAATACAAGCATCGGTAATGCTTTGGCCGTAAGTCATCTCTTCAAGGCATGTCAGTGGCTGATTACCTTCAACTAAATTACTTTCGATCATCACCCCAACGATAGCGTCTTCGCCCGCGGCTAATTGCGCGCAGACATCTTCTGCCACCACCAATTGGCGGCGATAATCTTTTTGGCTATTGGCATGGCTGCAATCAATCATAATCTTGGCGGGCAATTGCGCTTTGACTAACTGCGTTTTGATATCTTGAACATCCGCCGCACTATAGTTAGGCGTCCGTCCTCCACGCAAAATAATATGGCAATCAGGGTTGCCCTTGGTCGATACAATCGCCGAATGACCAAACTTAGTCACCGATAAAAAGTGATGGGGGGCCGCCGCCGCACCGATGGCATCGATAGCGACTTTAATGGTGCCATCAGTCCCATTTTTAAACCCCACCGGACACGACAATCCCGAGGCCAACTCGCGATGCACTTGTGATTCGGTCGTGCGAGCGCCAATCGCACCCCAACACATGAGATCGGCCACGTATTGCGGGGTGATCATATCCAAAAACTCCCCAGCGGTCGGCATGCCACTGTGATTCAGTTGCTGCAGCAACTGCCTTGCCGTACGCAAACCATCGTTCAGCTTAAAGCTGTTATCTAGATACGGATCATTGATTAAGCCTTTCCAGCCAACCGTGGTACGAGGTTTTTCAAAATACACTCGCATCACGATATTCAAATCCGCTTGATACTGTTGGCGCAAGGCCAACAAACGCTCACCATATTCCAGCGCCGCTGCGGGATCGTGAATCGAGCATGGTCCTATCACTACGAGCAACCTATCATCATGCCCTTGTAAGGATGATGCGATCGCAGCTCGAGCCGAAAATACCGTCGCAGAGGCCGCTTCGCTAGCAGGAAATCGCTCAAGCACCGCAATCGGGGGCAGTAATTCTTTAACTTCGTTGATGCGTACATCATCATTTTGAAAGTGCATGGCTAATCTCCGTTACGGGCAGCAGATATTGGCGACCTAGATAATCTAGGCCGACCTAGCAATTTAACCAGCAGGAGATCTATTTGCAACCAAACGGGCAAACATCAATAGATATTTTCACAATCACAGTGAACTGATAAAGTTACTCGCAGTTGTTTATCAGTTTCTAACTGGCAATATTGGCCAAACTGAGTAACTTACCTTGATAAAGATGCCGCTGTTTCTCATCGGCGCTGAGGGCAAGGGCTTTTTGTAAAAACTTTTGAGCCAAACCGGCTTTGCCCTGACTGTGATAACTCTTGGCCAAACCATGATAAAACTCGGGACGATAGTCGGCTTTAGCGAGCGCTTTTTGATACCAATCAATCGCCGCGTTATAACGCCCTTCAGCAAACGCTATTTCGCCCATGTCATAGTAATAAAATGGATTAGCAATCCGAGCTAACTCAATCTTCTTATGGACTTGTGCCCATTCTTCCAGCCGCCCTTGCGAGGCCAACAATATCGATAAATTATGCAAGACACTCATGTCATCAGGCTCAAGCCTAATACCATAGCGATAGGCTTTTTCCGCCTGGGTATCTAATCCTTTTTGCCGATAAATGAGCGCCAAGGTATTCACAGCCATACTCAAATGCGGATCGTGGCGTAAACTCTGTTTGATGAGGCCATAGGCGTTAGCGGTCTGACCGTCAATCAAGGCCTCCGCCGCCAAATTATTATAAAACATGGCTAAGGCGGTAGCTTCACTGACATCGTATTCGCGATAACGACGTATCGAGCGTTCCGGCAAGAAATCCAACACCACGCCACGAGAAAAATTGACCACATTGGCATCTCGCGGCGGGTGTAAACGCACATTAATATGGCCATTGATTAAATAGAACTGCCCCTGTCTATCCCAATGCGGAAGAACTTCTACGACTTGATATGACACTGGAATAGATAAGACCTTGGCCATGCTCGACGCCAAAATCACTAATGACATGCAATTGCCTTGGCGGTTGCTATAGGTTTGCGCGGCGGTTTGGGTCAAATTGCCATTGTATGAAAAATGCCCTTGACTACTGTCGAGTTCATTGGCCAGCCAACGATGCGCCTGGAATCGACTCCCTTGAGTCCGTTGATCACTGCGAAGTTTTTGGCTTAACTCCTGGGTTACTTGGCTATTGAGGGCAAACACCTCGGCCGGGCTCGGCCCGTTATCAACCGTAGGAAACGCCTCATCGGCTAACAAACTGTGCCAAGAGGGCAATGGCGGCTGGCTAGCACACCCAGATAAACCTATGAGTATCCAAGGTAGAAGCAGCAGGTATCTCATGGCAATGTCCTCCATAGTTACTCTTATGACTATAGAGGAAAAAAGCCATTATTGAGAGCCGGAGCTTGGCGGCGAAATCCCGATATATAGCTCTCGTCCTTGGTATTGAAAAGGCCGATAGTAGTGCTGACCACATTGATAATCACGGCCGCCATGACCTTGGTGCCTTGGCTCTGGCCGAGGCGATGGCACTAAAATACAACTGACAGGCAACGCCTGTAATATGCGAATTTGCTGCTCGTTGGCTAAGGTTTGTTGCCACGCTTTTTGCTCTTTAAATGCATCCCGCACGGCAAACGCATCAAAAGGCTCACGGCTATCTCTAACGATGACAGTACCAGCCATGCCTTGAGGCGCGGCCACCAGCACTAACATTAAGGCCCATAATCTTGCCATCGCCACCACTCCCTACGTTTAACAGACATATGTTTAACAGACCAAAAAGCAGCCATTTGGCTGCCTTTTACGTTAACAAAACCCTCTGCTTGAGTGTAGGTTAATTTGCATTTCTCACCGAGACAAATTCAGGATAGGCATCGATACCACAATCGGAAACATCCATACCATTATATTCTTCTTCCTCTGTCACCCGGATCCCTAAGGTCAATTTCAGCACCAACCACACCACCAATGAGCAGCCAAACACCCAGGCAAAAATGATGCCCGCACCAAATAACTGTTTCACTAAGCTGGCATCAGGATTGGAGAGCGGGACTAACATCAAGCCTAAAATACCGGCGGAACCGTGGACAGAAATCGCGCCAACGGGATCATCAATTTTAAGGCGGTCGAGTCCCACAATCGAGAATACGACTAAACCGCCACTGACAGCACCGATGCACGCGGCCAACACTAACGAAGGTGACAGAGGATCAGCCGTTATCGCCACCAGGCCAGCTAAAGCACCATTTAAGATCATGGTTAAATCCGCCTTGCCCCACACCATCTTGCACACTAATAAGGCCGCGATAGCACCACTGGCGGCAGCAGAGTTAGTATTGACGAAGATGGTCGCCACTGCCGATGCATTTTCGACATCACTAATGGCCAGCTGAGAGCCACCGTTAAAGCCAAACCAGCCCATCCATAAAATAAACGTTCCTAAGGTCGCTAACGGTAAATTAGAGCCCGGAATAGGATTGACTTGACCATTGGCCCCGTATTTCCCCTTGCGAGCACCGAGCAATAATACCCCGGCTAATGCGGCTGAAGCCCCGGCCATATGGACGATACCACTGCCAGCAAAATCCACAAATCCTGCCTCAGCTAAAAAGCCCTTGCCCCAAGTCCAATAGCCTTCAACCGGATAGATAAAGCCGGTTAGCACCACGCAAAACGCTAAGAATGACCACAGCTTCATGCGCTCAGCCACTGCGCCAGACACGATTGACATGGCGGTGGCCACAAACACTACCTGAAAGAAAAAGTCAGACTCCAATGAATGGCCTAAGTCACCGCTATCTTCGCCAATCAAATGACCCAGTGTGGGCAGCCAACCACCGACACTATTATCGACATACATGATGTTATATCCCACCAACAAAAACATGATGCATGAAATTGAATAGAGACATAAATTCTTAGTTAAAATTTCGGTGGTATTTTTAGAGCGCACTAAACCCGCTTCTAACATGGCAAATCCAGCAGCCATCCACATGACTAACGCGCCTGAGATCAAAAAGTAAAAGGTGTCGAGCGCAAATTTAACTTGAGTAACGCTTAAGTCTAGTTGTGCTAATTCTTCCATCATATCCCCCTTATAAGGCGTCACTGTCAGTTTCACTGGTGCGGATCCGGATCACTTGCTCTAACGAGCTGACAAAGATTTTGCCATCACCAATCTTGCCGGTATGAGCGGCGGCAATGATGGCTTCAATTAAGTGATCGACATTGTCACTACGAGTCGCGACTTCCAGTTTCACTTTGGGTAAAAAATCCACTTGGTATTCAGCGCCACGATAAAGCTCAGTATGTCCTTTTTGACGACCAAAGCCTTTAACCTCAGTCACTGTCATGCCCTCGATGCCAAGGCCTGCAATCGCCTCCCGTACATCATCTAACTTAAACGGCTTAATAATTGCGGTTACCAGCTTCATCCTCATCTCCAATATGATTTTTGATTTGTGATAACCATGCATTTCAATGTTCAGGCCACATCTGCATCCATTTGATTTTTAAAGAAATAGCTTTTTCATGCCCGCAGAAAGTGCGAATATACGCACCAAATACGTGCATTTATTAATCACTTGCACCGACATCGAGCAGAGTGCACACTCACACTAAGTCACTCAAGGAGCAAGGTTATGTTAGAACGAGATAAGTGCGTGTTTGCCTTAATTGATGTTCAGGGAAAATTGGCACAAAGTGTGCGACATTCAAAAGAACTGCATCGGCAATTACATAAATTGATCAGTGCCTGGCCCTTATTTGAGCGCCCGCTACTGTGGGTCGAACAATTACCTGACAAACTCGGACAGACCAGCGAGTCACTCCAAGCTTTATTGAGCGACTATGGACCGGCGATCGCCAAGGGCCACTTCAGCGCCATGGCCAATGAGCAATTTGTACAAGCGTTAAGCGACAGTCATTGTCAGCAGGTTGTGTTGGCGGGGATCGAAACGCATATCTGTGTCTACCAAACTTGCCGAGACTTACTGCAAGCAGGCTTTGAAGTCTTTATTGTGGTGGATGCTATGTCATCACGCAGCAAACAAGATTATCTCGTGGGCATTCAAATGATGCAGGCCATGGGTGCTCAGATCCATACGGTCGAATCGTTACTGTTTGAGCTCCAACATGAAGCCAGCGGTGAACGATTTAAGCAGCTGCTTAACCTGATTAAATAAAAAAACGCCCAGCATCAGCTGGGCGTTTTTAACCTCACTCAATCAGGAGTTGATTAGTAAGTTGCTTCACGCGCCTTAGCTTCAGCATCCCACTTAGGCAACACTTGCTGCTTGAAGGCTTCTTTGTCAGCACGCATCTTGTCCATATCCATTCCCAGCACAGCTTGCGCCTTAGCTTTGGTAGAGATATCTGGGATCGCGATTGGCTGCTTCACCCCTTTGCTTGCTAACAGTTGCGCTAATTTAACCCGAGCATCCGCCGCCTTATCAACCGCCGAGCCTAATACTCGCAGTGCTTCATCTGGGGCATGAGCCGCAACACCGTGCGAAGCAATGGCGTAGTCCCAACGCCATTGGGCGTGACGGATATCTTTCAGGATCGGTGCCATTTCAGCTTCGCTAGCTCCGGCTTCCCAAGCTGCTGCCGCTTCAAAGTGAGCTTGAACTAATTGCTTTTCGGCTTTCAGTTGTAACTCTTTCACATTGTGTTGACGCTCTTTCGTCAGATTTTCCATAAAGGCCTTGTCTTGAGTATGACAAGTACCACAAGTTTCCTCATAACGATCAAACGGGTTACCCACTTTATGGTCGGTAAATTTACGGCCATTTTCAGCGGTCACTCTCGGCATGTGACAGTCGGTACAACTCACATTGTTTTTACCGTGCACACCGGCCATCCAAGTTTCATAACCTGGGTGCTGAGCTTTTAGCATGGGCGTTTTCGATAATGCATGAGTCCAGTCACTGAATTCAATCGCATCGTAATAGGCTTCCATGTCTTCAACCGAGGTGCCTTGATCCCATGGGAACTTCACCCAACCTTTTTTGTCGGCTGTGTTCTCAAAGTAGTATTCAACGTGACACTGAGCACAAACCATTGACTGCTTGTCTTTACGAGAGGCTTCATCAAATGGCATGTCGATAGCGTCTAAGCCACGCTCAGCGAAAGGACGTGATATGCGTAACTTTGGCGAACCTTTTTCATGGCAATCACTACAGCCGATAGAATTAACGATTTCAGCACCGCCACTACCTAGCTTACCTTTGAAGTAACCATCTTCACCTTGCTCTTCTATCATTCTAGGTACATCGGGGCTCTTACAGCTCCAACATGCCATTGGCATTGGACCATCGGTATCTGTCATTGGAGCGCCAGTACGCAAGGTATTGCGTACGTCGGTGACGGCATAAATATGGCCACGGGCTTTGTTGTAATCTTTCGCAAAGCCATAACCGGCCCACAGGATAACTAGATTAGGATCTTGGGCTAAGGCATCGACAATTTCTTCGCTTTCGCTGGTTTGGTGCCAAGTTTCGTACTGATTTTTAAACTTATCTTTGTAAACTTCATTACGAGGTTCGGTTTGGTCGCTTGCCATGGCGCTGGCGGCCATAAAGCAACCAGCCACGAAGGCGTTTAGCGCTCTGGTGTTACCTAATTTCATCATCTTTTGCTCCCGTGCTTTTTTAGTCCACCCTCAAGGTGTCATCTAAGGCAAAAAATAGAGGGAATTACGGAGTAAAAATATACCCCTTAGGGGGTATCCGGAGCTAAACATGCGCTGGATCAAGATCCTAATGTGTCATTGATCACATTTTTTACATTTAATTAACTTGCTTAGCAATGGCTAATATAATCAAAGAGCTAGCTCATAGATTCGCCAACGACTGCTGTGGCCAGTTTTCGCGACTTGCCGTGATTGCCGCCAATGCCTATCCTAGGGCGATATTTATAAAACCTGCGGCCTCAATGAAACAACACAGTCTGACCTCAACCATTGTCAATTTAATGATGGTGCTTATTTTGCTCTCCAGTGGCTTAGCTTGTTTTGCTATTGTCAGCTTGAGTTATAGCCTTGGCGATGCCAAAGCCATTAACGCCTCCGGCTCGTTGCGAATGCAAAGCTACCGCTTGTTATTTTATGCCAATGCCGGCAGTGACAAGGTCCAGTCAAGTATTGATGACTTTGAACAAACCTTACACTCGAAAGAATTACAACAATTAATCGACTGGTCATCGACCAAAGCCCTCGGTGACCAATATGGGTTAGTCATCGACAAGTGGCAAAAAATGAAGCACTTTGCCGCCAATGAGGATTCCAGAAAATACAGTCAATCCTTGCGCAACTTTGTCGACAGCATTGATTTGCTGGTGCTTGAAATGGAGCACCATGCCGAATTTAAACTCAAGGTTTTGGCCATTAGCCAAGTGGTCGGTCTTGGCATGATGTTATTATTGGCCCTATTGGCGGTTCGCTATACCCGCAAGAAAGTTGTCAGGCCCTTACAAGGCATGATGGAGGCTGCTAATGCCATTTCTAAGGGGCAATTTAATGTGCCCATGCCCCAATCTGATTTCATCGAATTAAGCTCACTGGGTCAGGCCCTCTCCAGTACGGCCACCGAATTGTCGGCATTATATCAAGATCTAGAACGACAAGTCGTCGATAAAACCTTGGCGTTAAGTCGCGCCAATAATGAACTGGGTTTTTTGTACGATACCCTTTGGATGTTGCATACCCATAAATTTGATTCTCAAGCCATTGAGCAAGCATTATTTCAGCTCAAAGGGTATGAAGATTTTATCGCCGTGAGCCTCACCATTGATGAAGGCGATCATGTCATTTCCTTGGGCGATGATACCAATGCCAACCAACAGCCGAATTATGACTTTTCGCTGGATTACGAAGGCGTGCAACTTGGCTACCTGCGAGCCACCAGCGAACATCAACCCAACAGCGCTCTACTGACCAACTTTGCCATGATGCTGGCCCGCACCCTGATTTTAAAACGTCTCGACGATAAGCAACAACAATTGGCCTTGCTTGAAGAGCGTGGCACCATCGCCCGTGAGTTACATGATTCCCTAGGGCAATTGTTGGCATTTCTGAAAATACAAATTAGCCTCTTAAGTAAATCTCTTAAGAAAGAAGTGCATAGCGATAAAATCGATATGCAATTGCAGGAAATTAATGAGGGAATTAACACGGCGTATGCGCAGCTGAGGGAGTTACTGTCGACCTTTAGATTAACCATCAGCGATCCTCATTTAGGGAACGCCATTAAAGATATGATTGAGCAACTTCGAACACAAACCGAGGTGAGTATTCAACTCGATTACCAGCTGAAATCTCACCAAATCAATGCCAATCAGCACATTCATATTATTCAGATCACCCGCGAAGCGGTACTCAACGCCATTAAGCATTCGGGGGCTAAACACATTAACGTGACAGCCAGACTCATGGCCAAGCAGGTTAATATCAGCATCGATGACGATGGCATTGGCATAGCGCATGTTCGCGAGCGCGATCACCATTTTGGCCTCGGAATTATGCAAGAACGCGCCGCGAAGTTAATTGGTGTGGTAGAATTTACCACTAATACTTCTGGCGGCACCTGCGTCAGTTTGCGCTTTCCATCTCGGGAGTTTGCTTAATGAGTAAGCCTTATTCAGTCTTAGTGGTTGATGACCATCCCCTATTTCGCCGCGGCATCTGCCAATTGCTGGCGTCGGATGACGATTTTACATTATTTGGTGAAGCGACTGGCGGCTTGGATGCCCTCAATCTATTGCAATCCCAAGAGCCTGAGATCATCTTGCTCGATTTAAACATGAAGGGCATGACCGGACTCGACACGTTAAATGCCATGCGCCAAGAAGGGGTAACTTCCCGGATTGTGATTCTAACGGTATCAGATGCCAAGACTGACGTGGTTAAATTACTGCGCGCTGGCGCTGATGGCTATTTGCTCAAAGACACTGAGCCTGATTTATTGCTGGAACAACTCAAACAGATCATGCAAGGCCATCGAGTGATTAGTGCCTCGGTCAGCGATTATCAATTTGAGCCACTCGCCCCCAATGAAGAAGATTGGATCGCGCAATTAACGCCAAGGGAGTTGCAAATTCTGCAAGAATTGGCCGAAGGGAAAAGCAATCGCGATATCTCTGAGAAGCTACATATCAGCGAGGGCACAGTTAAAGTGCATGTCAAAAATCTATTGCGTAAAGCGAATGCGAAATCGCGCACTGAGATGGCCGTCAGGTACTTGCACCACTAAAGCCATAATCGAAGCGGCCTGATGGACACATAAAAAATGGCAGTAGAGTCGTATAACTCTCTGCCATTGTTAGTGGTTTAGCCCGTTAATACCAGCTCAATCACCGACTAACTTCTAAGCTGGCGCCGCAAAATCTTACCGACGGTACTCTTAGGTAATTGCTCAACAAAGTCGAGAGTCTTCGGCAATTTATAGGCGGTTAACTGGGTCGCACAATATTGTTTGATTTCCGTAGCCAAGGCATCACTGGCCACAACCTCTGGCGTTAATACAATCACGGCTCGCACCGTTTCACCGCTTTTATCGTCACTCACCCCCACCACGGCACATTCTAAAATGCTGGGATGTGAAGACAAAACATCTTCAACTTCATTCGGATACACATTGAAACCAGACACGATAATCATGTCTTTTTTACGATCGACAATTTTATACATACCATTTTCGAGTGCAATCGCGATGTCTCCGGTCTTAAAAAAGCCATTGTCGGTCATCACCGCGGCGGTATCTTCGGGTCGTTGCCAATAGCCTTGCATCACTTGCGGCCCTTTAACCGCGAGCTCACCAGCCTCCCCCATCGCCACTTCATTGTCGTCAAGATCGAGGATTTTCACTTGGGTGTCTAACACCGGCCGACCTATGGTGCCTAACATTTCTTGACCCGGACAGTTAAGTGAGACCACGGGTGACGTTTCAGATAAGCCATAGCCCTCACTGATGGTGCACCCCGTCGTATTAAGCCACAGATCCGATGCCGCCTGTGTTAAGGCTGTCCCCCCTGAAATGGTCACTTTTAAATGACTAAAATCCAACGCTTTAAAATTAGGCTGATGACATAACCCCACAAATAAGGTGTTCAACCCGGCAAATCCTGTGAACGGATACTTTGCCATGGTGTTGATTAAGGCTGGTATATCTCGCGGATTCGGGATCAGCACCGAGCAACCGCCTTGCTCAAAATACACGACCAAATTCAATAAGAAGGCATAAATGTGGTAAATGGGCAGCGGCGCAACAAATACTTCCTCGCCCTTGATAATGCGGTTACCTAAGCGGGCCTCACACTGCAAGGCGTTAGCCAGCAAATTAGCATGACTCAACATCGCACCTTTAGATAGCCCCGTGGTACCACCGGTATATTGCAGCGCCGCTAAGTCAGACTGACCAGTATTGACGGCCTGATATTCAAGCTTAGCGCCTTCGGCAAGCAAGGCCATAAAGGCAATATTTTTCAGCCCAGTTTTTGGCTGAACCTGCTCATCGATTAAATCTAATGGATGAGTCGAAATCACATAAGATATCTCGGTACTGCTGACCACTTTGGCTAAAGTGGGCAACAAATCGGACAGCACCACCAATGCCTTCGCCCCAGAGTTATTAAATTGATGGATCAGTTCGCGCTCAGTGTACAGCGGATTGGTGTTCACCAACACTAACCCGGCACGCAAAGCGCCAAAGGCGGCGATGGCAAATTGGGTAATGTTCGGTAATTGAATCGCGATGCGATCGCCCACGTTAAGATCCGTCTTATGTTGTAAGTAAGCGGCAAAATAACGCGAGTCACGCTCGATTTCACTAAAACTGGTGGATTTCCCAAGGCAAGCAAAGGCAGGTTTATCGGCGTATTTCTGACAAGTTTGTTCGATTAAATCGACTAACGAGCGATAACGGCTGAGTTCCAAAGTTTCGCAGATATCAAAGGGCATAGTGCAATCCATGATGTAGTTATTTTTTAAACAGCATAGGGGGGAAAACAAGATGAGGTCAATGGATTTCCGAGACATTCCCCCGATTGGCATCCACGGCTACCAATCGGGGGGGAAGGATTGACTGCGCCAGCAAGTCAATCAATTCCTTGCAGAGCAAGGAGGGTCTCAGTTAGCACTTGATTTCGAATTAAATTATTGATTAACAAGGCAAATCAAAACGAGTCGCAACTTAATATTTCAACGCATTAATTCACAGCAATCATCCTTGATTGCGATAAAGTGCATCCCAAAACCATCTACGGGAACTTCAGAGTCTATACACACTCATAACCGTGTGCATAACTTTGTGGAAAAAAGTGTACAAAAGTTGTACCAGCGTTAGAGTAACTAATCTAACGTTGTGAATCTATAAGATTAAAGGACTTTAATGTCAGATTAATGACAGTACAAAACTTATCCACATTTAGTACTTTTGTACCACTTAGAAACACAAGAGCATGATTAAATATCAAAGTGCAAACCGCATTCCCGCCCCAAACCATTGAATCGAGTATCTTCTTCTGACATTCCGAGAGTTAATGGCTGACTAGAGTGCCAATCGCCAACCGAGACATAACCTTGCTCCCAAAGCGGATGATAAGGCAAATCATTTAGCTTTAGGTACTCATAAACATCTTTATTGCTCCAATCAACAATGGGCAAAAATTTATAGCGACCCGCTTGCATCGATAATACCGGCAGCTTGGCACGGGTGCTCGCCTGGCTACGACGCAATCCCGCATACCACGTCTGTACTTGATGCTCAGCTAATGCGCGCTCCATCGGCTCAATTTTATTGATCCGATTATAACGATTGAGCCCGTCAGAGCCTTGCTCCCACAACCGGCCAAAACGTGCCTCTTGCCATGCCGGAGACATGCTCGCCCTCACCACACTCAAATTGAGCGACAAGCGCGCTT
Source organism: Shewanella sp. NIFS-20-20 (assembly GCF_019209865.1). Lineage (GTDB taxonomy): Bacteria > Pseudomonadota > Gammaproteobacteria > Enterobacterales > Shewanellaceae > Shewanella. The sequence goes on from NZ_JAHUTT010000006.1 coordinate 23,665, forward strand.
TAAGCTCATCAATAAATCGATAAGTGTCGGCAAACAAATAACCGGTATCAGTCAGCAATACCGGAATATTTGGCTGTGCTTGTGTCATCATATGCAGCATCACCGCCGCCTGAATGCCAAAACTAGATGACAGCGCCTGATTACCAGGCAAATGAGTTTGCGCCCATCGCACTCTTGCGCTCGCCTCCATTTGCGCCAGCTCTTGGTTGATAGCTTGCAACTCAAGCGCTTGTACATTGGGCGCTTGCGCTGCCAACCATGCTTGTTTTTCAGCATCGTCCCATACTAGATTATTCATGATGAAAATCCCTCGCCGCATCAACCACAGCGTTAACCACTCGACTTCTTACACAGAAATCCCCAAAGCCTTCGTTAGCGTCGGCATTCGCGGCGTACGCGGCAAACAAGCCATCTATAATCGTGAGTATTTGAGTTTCATCAATATTTTCTTGATATAACTTGTTTAACCGAGTGCCACTAAAGTTAGCCCCCAAGTATAAGTTGTAGCGGCCCGGCGCTTTGCCGACTAAACCTATCTCAGCCGCAAATGGCCGCGCGCAACCATTGGGGCAACCCGTCATTCTCACGACAATGGGCAGGGCCGCTAACCCATGCGCTTGCTGCAGCCCGTCTATCTTATCCATAAATTCCGGGAAATAACGTTCGGCCTCAGCCATTGCCAGCGGGCAAGTCGGTAAAGCCACACACGCAATCGAGCGCGCTCGGCTCAGGCTTAATTCATCACGCCATAAACCGTGGACGCGCGCCAATTGCTCTATCCGTGGCTTATCTTGGCTGGCGACCCCGGCAATCATGATGTTTTGATTTGCCGTCATTCTAAAATCACCCTGATGGCAACGGGCAATTTCGCGCATCCCAGTCATCAAGTGGGCTTGATCATTATCAATAATCCGCCCACCCTCAATAAATAAGGTTAAGTGCCATTGACCATCGACGCCCTCAACCCATCCATAGCGATCGCCACGATCCCCAAGCGTGACCTCTCGCGCTGGCGTGAAGGCTTTGCCAGCTCGGCGTTCAACTTCGGCTTTAAAGGTATCAAAACCATATTTATCTATGGTGTATTTCAACCGTGATAATTTTCGGTCCTCACGATTACCCCAATCTCGCTGCACTGTCATTACGGCTTTGGCAAAGGCAAGGGTATCTTCGGCCTCAATAAAACCAAAGTCATCAGCCAAACGCGGATAGGTACGACTGTCCCCGTGAGTGGTACCCATGCCTCCCCCAGCCACTAAGTTAAATCCCACCAAGCGATCGTTATCGGCGACCGCGATAAAGCCCAAATCGTTGGTGTAAACATCGACGTCATTATCTGGCGGCACAGCCACCGCCATTTTAAATTTACGTGGCAGATATGTGCTGCCATACACAGGTTCGACATTGACGTCTTGGTTGGATACCAGTAACTCTTTATCGAGCCAAATTTCTGCATAAGCCTGGGTGTGGGGCAAGAGTTCGTCGGAAAGTTGCTTGGCCCAGTAATACGCTTGTTGATGCAGGCGTGATTGCAACGGATTAGGATTACACATCACGTTACGGTTAACATCGCCGCAGGCGGCAATCGAGTCTAGGGCTTGGCGATCTAATCCTTGGATTAAGGTTTTTAAATTGCGCTTAGGAATACCGTGATACTGAAAGGTTTGGCGCGTCGTTAACCGAATACTGCCAGACTGCGTCAGCTCAGAAGCAATGCGATCCACGGCGAGCCATTGTGCGGGAGTGCACACCCCGCCGGCAACTCGGGCGCGCAACATAAAGCTATACAAGGGCTCCAGCTTTTGCGCCTTACGCTCTAATCTTAAGTCCCTATCGTCTTGCTGATAAAAGCCATGAAATTTGATTAGCTGTTGGTCGCCGTCACTGAAAGCCCCAGTCAGTTGACTCGACAAGCCTTGCTTAATCGTGCCGCGCAAATAATCACTGTCGGCTTTTAAGTATTCATTGATGGCTAATTTAGGTTCGCTCATAACAGGTTTCCTTAGTAAACGTCTTTTTGATAACGTTTTTGACTACGCAAATTATCGACATATTGCTGGGCTTGTTCGGCTGACAAGCCGCCATGGCGTTCCACCAAGGTTAGTAAGGCTTGGTGGACATCTTTAGCCATCCGCTTTTCATCGCCACACACATAAAAATGTGCTCCTTGCTGCAGCCATTGCCACACTTGTTCACCTTGCTCGAGCAGTCGATGCTGCACATAAATTTTGTCGGCCTGATCCCGTGAGAACGCGGCGTCTAAACGAGCCAATACCCCCGATTTGAGATAAGACTGCCACTCGGTTTGGTATAAAAAGTCTTGTTCAAAATGGGGGTTGCCAAAGAATAACCATGCTGTATCAGTGCAACCGGCATTGGCACGTTCCTGCAAGAAGGCGCGAAACGGGGCAATACCTGTGCCTGGACCGACCATGATGATCTTGGTGTGATCATCCGCTGGTAAACGAAAGTTGTGGTTAGGTTCGACATAAACATTGATCGCTTGGCCATGAATGCCACTGGCTAAGAAGTGAGAGGCGCCGCCAAAACGCAACTTGCCTTCACGCTCATCCGCCACCACCCCGACCGTCAAGTGCACTTCAGACTCGACCTCGGCCTGACTCGATGCGATGGAGTAGAGTCGCGGGGTAATATTGCGCAGTGCATCCACCAAGCCTTGTGCACTCGGCTGCACTTGGTAGCGCACTAACACATCGGCCAATTGATGAGAGAGTATAAATGCCCGCATCTGCTGTTTATCTGTGGTCAATGCCATGAGTTCAGCGGCATGACTCAGTTCGGCCAAATAGTGGATAGTGGCTGGCGTGAGTTGAGTCAGCTCTTTGTGCTGCAGCAAGGCCGTCGCTAACGGCAATGATTGACCGTCAATGACCACGGTGTCATCGGCTTTCAAGCCGGTTAATGCGACAATTTCATCGACCAACTCAGGGGCATTATTGAACCACACACCTAAGGCATCACCCGCTTGATAGCTGATTCCTGACTCACCTAAGTCAATTTCGATATGACGAATATCTTTGCTGGAGTGACGCCCGGTAATTTTCTGATTTAACAGCAATTCGGCCTGATAGGGTTGTTGTTTGCTATAGCCAGCAGCGATTGCGGCCATCGGCGTTCGACTGCCTTGGCTTGGCGCGGTGCTGTCATGGGCAAGCGCCGCCAATTGTTCCAGCAGGCCATCTTGCCAACGACGGATGTCATTGTGGTAATCCAGATCGCAATCGAGTCGCGCCATGATTGGCTTGGCACCTAGCGCTTGTAAGCGCTCGTCAAAATCTTTACCTGTTTGGCAAAAGAATTCATAACTGGAATCCCCAAGTGCGATCACCCCGTAATTGAGTTTCTCGAGTTTGGGGGCGCGCTTGGAGGCTAAGTATTGGTGTAATTCGATGGCATCGTCTGGCGCTTCACCTTCACCATGAGTACTGACCACCACCACTAACCAGTGCTCATTTTTTAATTGTCGCACCGAGTAGTCGGCCATCGACACTAATGACACGTCAATCCCTTGCTCCCTAATAGCGGCGGCAAGTTCGGTGGCGACACCGCGACCATTTCCGGTTTGACTGCCATATAACAAGGTTAGCTGCGGGCGCTCAACGCCAACAGCTCCAGGTTCGGTGGTCGCTGGTGCCTGTTGACAGCTGGCGGCAAGATATCCGCTTAACCACGCTTGCTGCAGAGGCGATAACTGCGCCGTCAGCTGACTGACTTGCTCTCTTTGTTTCTCTGACAATAACGGCGTCGGTAGATCTTTTTCTGTTAACAACATAAGCGAACTCGCAACATGAATAATGCGCTAAGCTTATCGGGTCAATAAAAAAGCAAAAAGAATAAAACCTTAAACCTTATTCTATTTTGGAATATACCTAGCGCAAAAACTGCGCTACAAAAGTGTGACCAACTGCAAAGGTTTACTACCACTGTAGGATTAAAACTCAAGTTGCATCATTTTGCGCTTGCCCTAACAGTTAGGCTTGCCACAATAAGTGAATTTTTGTGATGACATCCACAACCTAGATAGAGGTGGTCCTTTGATTATTGGAATAGTGAGAGAAACCCTCGCCACTGAGCGGCGGGTGGCGATGATCCCAGCACAGGTGGCACGACTTGTTAAAAAACAGTGGCTAGTTATTGTAACCAAAGATGCGGGTCAAGCTGCGGGTTTCAGTGACGCTGACTATCTGGCGGTCGGTGCCGAAGTGCGCCCAAGCAACGCCGACGTCAGCCAACATGCCGACATTATTGCCGCCGTGAATGTCCATGGCGATGATCTTATCCGTCTCAGTCAGGAAGCAAAATCTGGCCAAGTCGTTATCGGTATGATGGATCCCTTAGTCAATGCTCAGTCACTCAGCAATATTGCCGCCAGTGGCATTACCACCTTGGCCCTCGAATTAATCCCACGCATTACCCGCGCCCAAAGCATGGATGTGTTGTCGTCAATGGCAACGGTGGCCGGTTATAAAGCCGTGATCTTAGCGGCGCATCGCGCCCCGCGCTTATTCCCGATGTTGATGACTGCCGCGGGAACCTTAAAACCTAGCCGCGTCTTTATCATGGGGGTTGGGGTGGCCGGTTTACAAGCGTGCGCCACCGCTAAACGTCTCGGTGGTGTGGTTGAGGCCTATGACATTCGTCCGGCAGCCCGTGAACAGATTTTATCTGTGGGCGCGAAACCGGTCGAACTCGATCTTGAAGCCGAAAATACTGAAACCGCCGGTGGCTACGCTAAGGAACAAAGCCAAGAGTTTATTGCCAGACAGCAACAAGCAATGAGCAAGGTCCTCGCGGCACAAGACGTCGTGATTACCACGGCCGCTATTCCTGGTCGCAAAGCCCCGGTACTGATCACCAAGGCCATGGTCGAAGCCATGAAACCCGGGACGGTTATCGTCGATTTAGCCGCAGAAACCGGTGGTAACTGTGAGCTGACCCAGGCGGGCGAAGAGGTATTACATCACGGCGTATTGATTTTAGGCCCACGCAATATCGCCTCTAGCGCCGCCAATCACGCCAGCCAGATGTATGGCACTAACCTGTCAAACTTATTGGACTTATTGATCAATAAAGACGGCGAGCTGCAATTAAATCGTGAAGACGAAATTATTCGCGATACTTTAGTGACTCATCAAGGCGCGCTTGTTAACGAGCGTCTTCAAGGGCTATTAACCCCAGCAGGAGAGCAATAACATGGAACTGCTATTACTGATCACCTTATTTGTGGTGGCTGTATTTCTTGGTGTCGAACTGATCACCAAAGTGCCACCCACCCTGCACACACCATTGATGTCGGGCTCCAACGCCATCTCAGGCATTGCCTTAGTCGGGGCGATTTTAGCCGCCGGCAGTGAACAAGGCATTTGGGTTAACGTACTTGGTTTTTTCGCGGTGACCTTGGCCACCATCAATGTGGTCGGCGGCTATATGGTCACTAACCGCATGCTGGCGATGTTTAAGAGGAAGTAAGTTAGATGAATACCACTATTATTTACCTCGCCTATTTAGTCGCGGCCAGTTTATTCATATTAGGCATCAAGGGATTAACTAAACCAAGAACCGCAGTGCGCGGCAACCAATTGTCTGCCATCGGTATGTTGATTGCGGTCGTGGTGACCTTGCTTGATAAGAGCATTATTGATTATCAATGGATCATTGCCGGCCTAGTGGTGGGGAGTGCCATCGGTGCCACTATGGCCACCCGGATTCAAGTCACTTCCATGCCGCAAATGGTCGCCTTGCTCAATGGCTTTGGTGGCGGAGCCTCGTTATTTGTGGCCTTGGCTAATTTTGTTGATCCTACCGCCGCTAACCATATGGTAGCGTTAATCTCAATCAGCGCCACCGTGATTATCGGTGCCGTTACCTTATCAGGCTCGTTTATCGCCTTTGGCAAGTTGCAAGAATTATTGTCCGGCAATCCGATTCGCATCCCGGGCAATAGCGTCATTAATGCCGCCTTGCTCATAGCCAGTGTGGTGTTGTCGGTCATGGTGGTGATCGAACCCAGCAATCATGTGCTGATCTATAGCCTGATGGCGGTCGCCTTGCTGTTAGGGATCTTCTTAGTGCTGCCTATCGGTGGTGCCGATATGCCAGTGGTCATTGCTCTGCTGAACTCCTATTCAGGTATTGCCGCGGCCACCACCGGCTTTATCACAGGCAACACTGTGTTGATTGTGTCGGGTGCCTTGGTCGGTGCATCGGGCATTATTCTGACGCAAATCATGTGTAAAGCCATGAACCGTAGTCTGTTTAACGTCTTGTTTGGGGTGATGGCAGAAGGCGGCGAAACCATAGACGCCGATGAAGTTTATGCGGGTAAAGTGAAATCGACTTCAGCAGAAGAAGTCGCCATGATGCTTGAAACCGCCACCAAGGTCATTATTGTTCCAGGTTATGGTTTAGCCCAGGCCCAAGCACAACATGCTGTTCGCGAATTGGCCAGCGTACTGCAAAAGCGAGGCACTGAAGTGACGTATGCTATCCACCCAGTTGCCGGACGCATGCCAGGTCATATGAACGTGTTATTGGCGGAAGCCGAAGTCCCCTATGAGCAACTGCTCGAAATGGATGAAGCTAATCCTCTGTTTGAACAAACAGATGTCGCCATTGTTATTGGTGCTAACGATGTGACTAACCCGATGGCACGCGAAGATAAAGGCAGCCCCATTTATGGCATGCCAATTCTCAATGTTGATAAAGCGCGCAATGTGATTGTGGTCAAACGCTCATTAAGCCCTGGCTTTGCCGGTTTACCAAATCCACTGTTTGCCATGGATCATTCCTTGATGTTATTTGGTGATGGTAAAAAAGCCATCGTTGAATTGACTCAGAGCCTCAATGAAGCCGACTAATGGTCGGTGATCTTTATCAAAAAGCCGCTCATCCTAGCGGCTTTTTTTATCTATTAATCAATGAATTCTTGTTGTAACTGCGCCAATTCATCCACAGTCAAGAACTGCGCCAAGGTGGGTGATAATAACTGCCAGAGTTGCTCCCGCCGCCAATATAAGTAGCGCGCGAGTTTGGGGCCGCTATGCTCACCAAAACTCTGTTGGGTTAAACTGGCTAATTCATTGAGCTCTCGATGCTTTGGTAAACGCCAACGCAAAGGACTGACACCAATAAAGTCAGCAAAGTCTTGAGCTTGCAGCCATTGCTCTAGCGGCAATTGCGCCAATAGTGGCTGCAATACCGGCACACTCCAATGGGAAACATTGTCAACCGAATCAATCAAGGCGAGATTGCGGCGATGGTATTGCTGCCAGCCAAGAGCCAGATCTCCAAAATGGTGAGCACTGCGCCAAATACTGTAAATATCAGCCAAGGTTTCTTGCTGAGGCTTAGACAACTGGGAAGGTAATACGGCTTGATCTTGCAGATGGGCTATCACTAAATGGCCGGCTTCATGCCACTGACTCATTAAGGCTTGTTGCGCTAATGGCAGTTGCCAATATTGCCCACGACTATAAGCGCTGGCATAGGTTGGCAAGTTCGCAGTGGCCAATAAGATCAGGCCGTAACTTGCCACCGAGTGGTTTGGAAGGGCGTCACCCGCCTCAGCCCCAAGCGTCACCCTCACACTCATGGCACCGTGTTGCCCCAGACTCACCAACAGGCGTGGCGCTGAAGGCAGCGCCTGCTGCCACTGTGCTGGTAATCGCGCTAAACACTCGGCTAATTCACCGGCCTGGCACACCCGCACTTGCTGCTCGAGAAAGGTCGCGCTAGCCAGCGATGGCGTCTGACTGCTGTGGTGAGTCAATGTTAGGTGATTTACCGCCAAACTGGGCCCACTCATGAGCACAGCGGCTAGCACTAGTGTCCATGAGCGGCGCACGCAAAATGCGCTTGCTGGCATCACCAAATGGTGCATCGGGCTCTGGCGGTAAGGCATAGCATTATTGGCGCGCCATAATGCTTTCGATGATTTTGGTGGTCGACACTCCCTCTTCGAAGCACAAGACTTGCACTTGACCACCCGCGGCAATCACTTCGGCCCCTCCGGCAATGTCTTCGACCTTGTAATCGCCGCCTTTAACCAATAAATCAGGCAGTAAACGGGCAATTAATCGCTGTGGTGTATCTTCAGTGAAAGGCACAACCCAATCGACTGAGGCCAAGCCCGCCAAGACCGCCATCCGTCTTTCGGTAGGGTTGACCGGACGGCCTTCGCCTTTCAAGCGTTTCACTGAGGCATCATCATTGACCGCCACGATTAAGCGATCCCCAAGCGCCCGAGCTTGCTGCAAATAGCTGACATGGCCAGCATGCAAAATATCAAAACAGCCATTGGTTAACACCACCCGCTCGCCCCGCAAGCGCGCTTGTTCTAAGGCGTACATCAGCTGATCTTCACTGATCACCCCAAGGCCAGACTCTTGCACCACGGCTAAGGCATTAATCAGCTCAATCCGAGTCACACTCGATGTTCCTAACTTGCCTACGACTATGCCAGCGGCCGTGTTAGCAAGCGCACACGCTTTAGCTAAATCACTGCCGGCGCCTAATGCACAGGCTAAGGTTGAAATCACAGTATCGCCAGCGCCGGTGACGTCATAAACTTCTTTGGCAACCGTAGGAATATGCAGCTCAGGGCCATTGCGAGTGATTAAGGTCATGCCCTTTTCAGAGCGAGTCACCAGCAAGGCGGTAATATCAAAGGCCGTCAGCAAACTTTGCGCTTTAGCGACTAAATCAGCCTCATTGGTCACCTGACCAACCACGGCCTCAAACTCAGACATGTTTGGCGTCAGTAAATACGCGCCACGATAACGACCAAAATCACTCCCTTTAGGATCGACTAATACCTTGACCCCTTGGCTAATAGCTTTGGCAATCAATGCCACGGGATCGTCAATCGCGCCTTTGGCGTAATCGGATAACAACATCACCTGGCAATTTGCCAAATGAGTTTCGGCATGCGCCATCAAGCGCTCGCTATCGGTCTGACTGAACTTTTGCTCAAAGTCCAAACGCAACAACTGTTGATTGCGAGATAACACCCGCAGCTTAGTAATAGTTGGTTTATCAGCAACTTGCTGCCACTGACTGTCGACGCCGACCGTGGCTAATGCGCGCGTTAATATCTCGGCATTATCATCATTACCGGTTAAGCCACACAACACGGCTTGACCACCTAAAGTAGCAATATTCAGCGCGACGTTAGCGGCGCCGCCGGGCCTATCTTCAATCTGCTCGACTTGAACCACAGGCACCGGCGCTTCAGGGGAAATGCGGCCTGTCGGTCCCACCCAATATCTATCTAACATCACATCACCCACGACCAGCACGCGGGCTTGCTCAAACGCTGGTAAGGAATGCTTCATAAGGCTCAATATCTAATTCATAATTAATGCGTAATTGTACCTAATTTTCTCAATAAAATGCGTTAGAATAACGGCTAATTTTTGCCTAACTTGAGAGAATGCTGTGGTCGAACAAGCTCAATTCTCCGCCAAACTCCTACACCCGCGCTTTTGGATCGTGTGGCTTGGGGTTGGTATTGCGAGATTAATCCTGCTCCTTCCCCTACGAATACAGATGAGAATAGGTGCCGCCATCGGCCGCTTTGCCATGAAATTCGTCAAGAGTCGGGTACGGATCGCGCAGCGCAATATTGAGTTATGTTTTCCAGATCTTAGCCCCGCAGCACAAGCCGAATTACTCACACGTAATTTTGAAGAAACCGGCAAAGCCATCTTTGACACGATTAACGCTTGGTGGTGGCCAGACCGTAAAATTCACGCCCATATGCAGATCAAAGGCCAAGAGTATGTGGAAGCAACTCGCGCTGAAGGCCATGGTGTGATTTTATTTGCCGTCCACTGTTTGCCCTTAGAAATGGGCGCTCGTATTTTTGGGCAATTTCAACCCGGCGTCGGCGTTTATCGTCCCCATAACAATGCCGTGATCGAATACCTGCAAGTCAAAGGCCGCCTCCGCTCTAACAAGGGCTTGGTACCCAAGCGCGATATGCGCCAAATGGTACGCTGTCTCAGGGCTACTGAGGTTATTTGGTACACCGCCGACCAAGATTTTGGCCGCTCAAGCGCCGTGTTTATTCCCTTTTTTGCCGTCAAAGATGCCGCGACTATCACCGGTGCCACCACCCTAGCCAAATTGGGACGCGCTAAAGTCCTGCCCTTCTTTGTAGAACGCAATCAGGATGATAGTGGCTATAACATCGAAATAATGGCACCATTAACCGACTTCCCCGGCGACAATGAAGTGAGCGATGCCGACCGCGGGAATCGCATTATCGAGCAAATTATTAGTCGTAATCCGGCCCAATATATGTGGCTTCATCGGCGCTTTAAAACCCGCCCGGATCCCGACTCGCCTTCGCTTTACCGTCAGCACTCAATATAGGATTTACCATAACCCATGTTTAAACATCTTGGTGCCATCTGCAGTCTGTGGCTAGCAATGTCCAGTGCGCAAGTGCTGGCTGTCGACTATGTATTACCCGTCAATGGCGGTAGCTTAGTGGGTGAAAACATCTATTACACTGTGCCTGACGATAAACGCTCGCTCGAAAGCATCGCGGCCGAGTTTCAATTAGGCCTGACTAATATACTGGAAGCCAATCCGGGCCTTGACCCCTATTTGCCAAAACCTGGCAGCACCATCATCATTCCTCACCAGTTAATTTTGCCGAACACCAAGCGCGAAGGCATCGTTATCAACACCGCTGAAATGCGCCTGTATTATTACCCTAAAGGTAAAAACATGGTGCAAGTGCTGCCCATTGGCATTGGCCAAATCGGCCGCGACACCCCGGAAAACTGGACTACTAAGGTCTATCGCAAACGTGCCAATCCCACTTGGACACCGACCGCAAGAATGCGCAAAGAATATGCCGAGCGCGGCGTGATCTTGCCCGATGTTTGGCCCGCAGGCCCAGATAATCCGATGGGATTATTTGCCCTGTATGTCGGCAACCTCTACGCCATTCATGGCACCAATGCCGACTTTGGTATTGGCCTGCGAGTGAGTCAGGGCTGCGTTCGTTTGCGTAATGACGATATCGCCAACTTGTTTGCCGAGGTGCCAGTGGGCACCCGCGTACAATTTATCAATCAGCCGATTAAAGCCAGTATTGAAGCTGGTGATACCCGCTATATCGAAGTGCACCAACCGCTATCGCGCTCAGAAGCCGAGTTTGCCTCTGATGCCGATATTCCCTTGGACATCCCCGCTACGATTAGCGGCATTATTGCCCATAAAAATACTGATTCATTTGCCTTAAAGCGAGCATTAGAAAACCGGACAGGGATACCAATGCGGATCACTCAGTAACCATCGGCCTTGGCTGCTTTTTTAGCAGCCAAGGCATAATTCAAACGCTCCAAGTAAATGCCAGCTCCCAAAACTGCGCCCAAACCATTGGCCAATCATACTGTTACCGACGAGACCACACTGTAAAGCAAACGGTTTTGACGTTAAAACATTGGAAATGAACACCGCAATAATTTAACATCAACCCTTCAGATTGTGGTCGCAATGGAAAATTCGGTCACTGCTTTTCTCGTGGATGCTCATGCCATCAGTGAGATCAACAATGGAGTGTAATGATGCGAAATAGCCTAGTGGCATTGGCGCTGGTGTCGGTGCTAACAGCCTGTTCAAAGGAACCCCCAACTCATCAAGCCGAGCAGCTTGAACCCGCCGCACTCGATAACCAAGCCGCGACCGATGCGCTCGCGCAAGGGCTAAACCTTCAGTATCAAGTGTTCACCAAGCAAGGTAATCATCAGGGACTTAAGTGTCAGCAACTCGGCGCCGAATGGGCCAGTTGCCACACCATTCATCTCAACCTTAGCAGTCAAACGGCCCTGCCCGCCACGCAAGATTGGAGCTTATACTTCCATAGTGTGCGCTTAATCTTGGCGGTGGATCATCCCGACTTTACCGTCACGCGCCTCACCGGTGATTTACACAAGCTCACGCCGACAGCAAGCTTTGCTGGCTTTAATAAAGGGGAAACCATAGCGATCCCCCTCGTGGCTGAGTTCTGGTCATTATTTGAATCGGACTTTATGCCCAGAGCCTACGTGATTGTCGGCGATGCCGAGCCTAGAGTCTTGGCTTCGATGGATACCGAAGTGCTCAGCGATTTTGTTAGCCCTATCACCGCAGATGCTCAGTTACGCACCGCCGATGATGCCAATGTGCCCGCCACAGCACTTAGCCGCTACCACAACAATCTCGATACACAGTTACTGGCAAGCTCGACCATGCGCGGCAAAATTATCCCCACGCCACAATCACAAACATTAGGCCGTGATGACATTCGTCTGACGGCGGGGGTGAACTGGCAAAATCATGCGCTGCCTGCCGAGATGATGGCCGCGGTCACCGCCCAAGCCACAACCTTAGGATTAAGCCAAGGGGAATTCCCTGTCACCATCAAGGTCGATGCCACCGCATTGGCGCCATCAGCGCAAACGGCCGGGGCCTATCAACTCGAAGTCAGTCCGCAAGGCATTGACGTGGTTGGGTTTGATAACGTTGGTGCTTATTATGGCGTGCAGTCGCTATTGAGTGCGATCACCCTCGACGATATGAGCATTGCCACCATGCAAGTGCTTGATGCGCCGCGTTACCCGTATCGCGGCTTTATGGTGGATGTGGCGCGTAACTTCCATTCTAAAGAGGCTATTTTAGGCACCATAGAACAAATGGCTGCCGTTAAGCTCAATAAGTTACATTTGCACCTCACCGACGATGAAGGTTGGCGCCTCGCCATTGACGGCTTACCTGAGCTGACCGACATTGGCGCCAATCGCTGTCACGATTTAAGTGAGCGCCACTGCTTGTTACCTCAGCTAGGTTCAGGCCCCACTAGTGATAATTTTGGCAGCGGTTTTTATAGTCGCGCCGATTACATCGACATTCTGCGCTTTGCCGCTGCCCGCGGCATTGAAGTGATCCCTGAAATCGATATGCCCGCCCACTCACGGGCAGCGGTCATGTCAATGGAAGCCAGATACCAACGCCTGATGGCTGAAGGACAGCCTGAGGCGGCCGATGAGTATCGCTTAATTGACCCACAAGACAGCTCCAATGTCACCACGGTCCAATTTTATGATAAACACAGTTTTATCAATCCTTGCTTAGCATCTTCATCACGCTTTGCCGCCAAAGTCATGACCGAAGTCAAGGCCATGCATCTGGCTGCAGGCGTGCCGTTAACCACCTGGCATTTTGGCGGTGATGAAGCCAAAAACATCAAATTGGGGAATGGCTTCCAAGATAGCAATGCTAAAGATTCTGTCGCCTGGCGCGGCAATCTTGATCTCAGCAAGCAAGACTATCCCTTTGCTAAATCGCCGGTATGCCAACAATTAATTGCCAGCGGCAAGGTCAGTGATGCCGCCCACTTGCCCAGTTATTTTGCTGAAACGATTTCGGCCATGGCCACCGAGCAGGGTATTCCGCAGTTTCAGGCGTGGCAAGATGGCCTAAAATATTCAACGGATGCCAGCGCCTATGACAGCGATGTCATTAAAGTGAACTTTTGGGATTTACTCTACTTTGATGGCGCAAACTCAGCGTATGAATGGGCCCAAAAAGGGTATCAGGTCATTATCTCCAGCCCAGACTATGTTTACTTAGATATGCCCTATGAAGTGGATCCAAAAGAGCGGGGCTATTACTGGGCGACACGCGCCAGTGATGAACGCAAAATGTTTAGCTTTGCGCCAGACAACTTACCCCAGAATGCCGAGACCTCCAGCGATCGTGATGGCAAGGGATTCGATGCTAAAGGCCTAGTGCAAGCGCCAAGTTTCCACGGTCTGTCCGCCCAACTATGGAGCGAAACAGTCAGAACCGACGAGCAATACGAATACATGGTATTTCCACGATTACTCGCTGTAGCCGAGCGTGCGTGGCATCAGGCCAGCTGGGAGTTGCCTTACCAAGTGGGTGTCGAGTTTAACCAAGACAGCCAACGAGTTGATAAGCAGGCGCTCGTGCAGGACTGGACCCAATTTGCCAACCAGCTGGGTCAAAAGCAGCTCCACAAACTCGATAAACATCAAGTGCAATATCGCATCCCCATCCCTGGGGCCATTATCACACAAGGTCAATTACTGATGAACATCAACCTGCCGGGATTACCCCTGCAATACTCACTTAACCACAGTGACTGGCAGGACTATGACGCGCTTACGCCACCAGTCGTGACCGGAAGTGTCTGGGTACGAGCCTTGAGTGCCGATGGCGCTAGGGCTGGGCGCGCGATAACCGTCCACCCGACAGGCAATAACACCCCTTGATGAGCGAGTCACTGCCAGCCTGCTGCCAGTGGCTCACTTGACGCAGGCCTTGGCTTAACGCGGCTTTAGTGTCGACAGCGAGGTTCGCGCTATATGGGTCAAGATAATGGCCACCACCGCTCGGGTGGTGGTGGCCATGCGGGTGCAACATGAGTGGTTACCCAGCACTCAACCCGGATATTGGTGAATGTTGGCGCCAGTGAATGTGCTATTCTGTGGCATAAAAGCTGGGGGGGTAGCAAGTATCTTGCTGACTATCGACGCGGGCCATGCCATCGACTCTAACAGGAAACAAACCCAAGTATTTCTGCACCGGCAGGTAGTTATATTCAGCCTCAGGATTGAGTCGCCATAAATGAGAGCTATTAACTTCGCCGGTGACATTTTGATTTTTAGCAGCAATCAAGATTTCATTGTTTTGATCTAGGCTCGCCCCAGTCACAAAATCAATATTGTGGAAAAACTTTACACTAACCTCAGCATTGGCAGTATTCACAGTAAATACCCGAGTATTAGTCACTAATAGCAATTCATTATCTCTAAAGATAAAGTCGCCCCACGAGGTAAACCCAGAGGAACTGACATTATTGCTCCAGGCCGCCACCACCGTCTGTGTGCCCGTGTTGGGATCTATGGTATAAAAACGGCCACCGTCTGATCCATACAGCACGCCAGTATTAGGATCAAAGGCCATTCTAAAAATCGGGAAGCGAGTATTTCCAACCCAATGATGCGATTGAGTTGCCACATCAAAGTAAGCTAATTGATAAGGCTCATTGGTTTTGGAATGTAAGCCTAATTGCGACAACGCCTCAGGGCTTAAGCCAAGTGAATCTAGATTCTCAAGGTGAAAACTATTGGGGGTGGGCGTGCTGGCGTAATATATACGATCATTCACCTTGTCATAGTCCATCGCCGCTGAACTAAACAATGCCTGCGAATGCAAACTGGCACGGTTGCTAGCGTCAGAGAAGTAACGGGTATTGGTTAAATCTCGTCCTTCATGAATATCAACCAGCAAACCCACGGCTCCTCGGCCAGAATTCATGGTGTAGAGATTACCATCACACAGCTCAATCACCGGTGGGGACTCAGCTTGAAGAGTAAAACTAATCCCAAGCGTGATCATAGCGATTGATAATGACAGAGATGTTCTCATGTGTTCCCCTATATATTAGCAATACTCGCTCAGACACCCCTTCGAGTTAAGGCTGGCATTGATGATGACCAAGTAAATGAATTGATGGTTGATAAAGCAGAAACCGAGTAAATCACATCATCCGTTGACGTTAGCGGTGGCCGAACAGCCCCACTGAAACACCATAAAACTCAACACCTGCGCAAACAAAAACTAACATTACCGACAGTTAACAGTCAAGCACATCCTCGCTGGAATCGTTAAATATCAAGAGGAAAATAACAAAGTAAGCATAAAGGTTAGCGTTTTACACTGGGCGCGACCGCAGAGTTAAAATAACCAATGGTTGGAAGGGCGCTCATGAGCGGCAATCACAGTCAATGATCATTGCCACTAACCTTGCCATGTCCTTGGCCGTCACATCGGTGGGTCTATACAAGGGATGATATGGCGCCCTAGAACGGTCAATGTAGGCCGCGTGCATCCCCGCCGTAAGCGCGCCATGAGTATCCCAATCATGACACGCTACCAAACGTAACTGTTCAATCGGTTGTTGCAGTTGTTGCGCTGCAAACTGATAGACTAAGAGATCCGGCTTAAAACTCCCAGTTGGTTCTACCGAAATAATCTCGTCAAAATAAGAGGTTAAGCCAGCATTTACGATTTGCGCGTTCATTAATGCTAACGACGAATTACTAAAGGCAATCGTCCGATAGCCGGCCGCTTGCAGTTGTACCAATGCGGGTATCACATCGCGATGTGCCGGTATTTGAGCAAAACCTGCGAGCAGTTGCGCCTTGTCGATAGGGTCCAATGTGCGGCCGAGTCTCGCCGCCAGCGCATCGAGGGCAATGCTCGCAAGCGCCGCAAAATCACTCTTAACCCCGGTCAAAGCGCAGACGGTGGAACTGTGGAGCAAATTAGAAAACCAGCCTGGCATTAAGGCGCTATCACCAAAAACACTGGCAAAGTGGGAGCTTAATCCCCCCAAATCGAGCACGGTTTCATTGATATCAAACAAAATGGTATGTCGCTTCATGCCCTTTCCTTATGCTCTGTTTGACTCTAGCGCCTTGAGCCATCACGGCGGCGACTAGATTCACTGTGATACCCAAGCTCAACCACCTGCAAGGCAATCAAGGTTTGCAACCACAGATATCATGATAGACTGACTTAATGCATTAGCGCTGACATTATCACTGGGATTATCGATGAACAAATTACTCCTCGCCGCCAGCTTATCCTTAGCCTTACTTGGCTGCTCCGACAATGAAGTTGGCGATGTGTCCTTAGGCATGTTTACTCTAAAAGACATCAAACTGAATAGTTTAGTCGATCCCGATGTGCCCGGCGTCACCTGTCATATTGCCTCCATTGAAGCCAACTTTAGCTTGTCGGATCCGAGCGATAGCTCAATTTCATGCCGCCAGACCGGCGAGATCACGCCAGAGATGATAGCCAATATTGGCAAAGGAAGTGATGGGGATGTGGTGTTTAGAAAATCGAAAAGCATTTTCTTTAAATCGATGAAAATAAGAAGAATTTACGATGCAGAGCATCAAAGCTTACTGTATTTATCTTATGCCACCAAAGAAACCTCAGGCAGTTTCAAACACAGTTTATCGACCGTCCCCTTATGGGGCACCCAAGCTTATATTCAACCGTCAGTTACACCATAGCCCATTGTCAGTCATGAGCACGCCGACCGAAGGTTGGCGCGCTCACGGCCAGTCAGTCTCACGGGCAAAGCTTACTGTGGCAAGGTGTTATCGAGTTCATGCAACTTAGCCATAAAACTGTCCAACGCGCTGGCGTCAGGATAATCCAGCTCATACTTATGGTGAAAGAATAAGGTTAAATCAACGCGGCCGTCGGTGAGCTTAATCGTGTAACCATCGCTATCCGTTTCTAGGGTGATAGCCGCCAACCGATACACTAATGCCGCCTCGTCGTTGCCACTGACTAATTCGCCCTTGTCGCGAATTTTACCTGCGAGAGATAATGCCCAGCGGAGATCCAGTTCATTGTGCATATGCAATCCTTGTTTTGAGCCTGTGTGATTATCTTAGCTAAATTTTCAGCAGATAAATGCCAACGGCGATCACAAAGTTAAACATTTGTTACCCCATTTTTCATGGGTTGTTGAGGCAGCAACCAAACGGGAGCAATACACTCATGCAGATTGGCAGCAATAAAACCCAATAATTGTTGCAACGCGGCACTCGGGCGCTTATCGGCTTGAGTCACCAAATACCAGTGGCTGTGTAACGGAAACTGAGCCACATCAAGGACAGCAACACGCTCGCGCCCCGCTTCTAACGTGTGCGCCGAAGTGACGGCTAGCCCCAGCCCAGAGGCCACGCTGAGTCGAATCGCTTCGTTGCTTTCAATTTGCATGCTCTGCTCAAGCTGCCAGCCTTGGGCGCTTAACCAAGATTCAAACATCATTCGTGTCGCCGATCCCGGTTCGCGCATAAGAAAGCGTTCTTGACGAATATCGTCAAAGCTAATTTGCCGATTTAGCCCAGCGGCCCAATGATCTGGCGGGGCAATTAATTGCAATGGATTACGTAAGATGCGCTTGGCGTCGACATGCTCACCACTGGGAGGGTGGCTAAATAAGTACAAGTCGTCTTGCATCGACTCGAATCGAGACACAATATGAGCGCGATTACCTATGTGTAAGGTCACCTGAATATTGGGGAATTGTCGGTAAAAGGCCCCCAGTATCTTAGGCATCACGTATTTAGCGGTCGTCACTAAACCGATACTGATATGGCCGCTGACCCCTAAGTGTAAGTCATTGAGCTGATGGGCGAGCTCATCGAAACGTTGAGTAACTTCGAGCGCCGCTAAATACAAGGCTTGGCCGGCATCGGTCGGAGTCAAGATGCCGTCCCGACTGCTCAGTAACGGTTGCCCCATGGCCTCGGTTAATTTACGCATTTGCACCGAAACCGTCGGTTGGGTTAAATGCAATTGCCGAGCCGCCGCCGACATACTGCCGCTGCGAACCACCTGTAAATAGACCTGCAATAATCTGAAGCTCAGCTTACGAATATCCATGTTCACCTTTTCTTGCGGCCGCAATATCTACTCAGCATTCATCCTATTTGCGCTATAGATAATAATCTATACCAAATGGTTAAATTTTTTATTTTTAATTATAGGTTTTGTTAGGCAAAATGAGCGCAATTTAAAAAGGAGGAATCATGCCCGATATCGTTATTGCTTTTTTTGCCCTCGGCTTGCTCGCTGGCTGGGTGAAATCAGATCTAAAAGTTCCTGAGTCAATCTACGAAACATTATCGATATTGTTAATGCTGACCTTAGGCGTAAAAGGCGGCATGGCACTCCATGGCCACACTGACAACCTCAATCTCATGGCGTTAGCACTGATAGCGGCGCTGGGCATCATTATTCCCTTAGGTATTTATCCGTTACTGCGCCGAGTCATCCGCTTAAGTCAGGCCGATGCCGTCAGTATTGCCGCCCACTATGGTTCAGTCAGTGCCGGTACCTTTGCCGTGGTGATTGCCATGGCGGCTCATATCGGTTGGCCACTGGCACCAGAGACCACCTTATACTTAGTCTTATTAGAACTGCCGGCCATTATTGTGATGCTGTGGTGGCACCGTTTTTTACTAGCAAAACGCGTGCAAACCCGCGGCCAAAATGTCAGCAGTGGTAGCATTCTACATGAAGCCCTCACCAGCCGCGGCGTGGTGTTATTAGTCGGGGGCGTGATTATCGGCTGGGCTTATGGCCCACAAGGCCTCGCGGATATTACCCCAGTGTTACTCGGCGGCTTTAAAACCTTGCTGGCGCTGTTTCTGTTAGAAATGGGATTATCGACCGCGAAGGTGTGCCGTCCATTACCCGTAAAGCATTGGCGCTTAATGGTCTTTGCCGCGCTGGCTCCCTTTGCCTTAGCTTGGGTTGGTATCGGAGTCGGTCTGTATTTAGCCTTACCCGCCGGCAGTATTTTAGTGTTAGCCGCCCTCACCGCCAGTAGTTCATACATTGCTGCGCCAGCAGCCATTAAGGCGGCGATCCCAGAGGCCAATATTGGTCTGGCGATGTTAGCCGCCCTTGGGATCACCTTCCCTGTGAATGTGCTTATCGGCTTGCCTTTATATCACCGCTGGATCAGCGCGCTCTTGCCCAGCGGGATGGGCTAAAATTAACTGATAAATATTGGCGCTATGCTCAACATGATCTGCCACATCTAAGGCGGGAAGAAGGCCGGGTAATCCTAATAAGGTGAGTCGATGGCTTTCATCCCGCAGTAAACAATAGCTAGTGACTAATTGCTCGGCGGTGATTTGCGGCAATAACCCTAACTGAGCTAGCAGCTCAAAGATCCTCACATTATCCGACCAGATGGCCAATTCCGGAAACTGATGTCCGTGCAACAAAACTAAATATTGAGCAATAAACTCGATATCGGCGATACCACCAGCACTCTGCTTTAAGTCAAATTCCCCCTCAGCAACCTTGAGTAAATGCTGACGCATTTTGAGCCGCATTTGATGAACCTCGCTGGCCAAATTGTCCGCAGAGCGTGGCAGCGCGATGACTTGAGCACGGACAGCCTTAAAACGCTGGCACAAGTCATCATCACCAACAATGCACCGAGCCCGGACGAGGGCCTGATGCTCCCATGTCCAAGCCTCTTGGCAATGATATTCCCCGAAACGCTCAATTTGGCTCACCATTAAGCCTGACGAGCCGGAAGGTCGCAGTCGCATATCGACTTCGTACAACTCGCCGGAATTGGTGCGAGTTGAAAACAAATGTAAAATTCGCTGGGCCAATTTTAGATAAAAATGACCGCATTCAATTGCTTTCTCGCCATTGGTCATGGCTTGCAGATCAGCATTATGCAAAAACACTAAGTCCAAATCCGAGCCATAGCCGAGCTCTATCCCCCCAAGCTTGCCATACGCTATCACCGCAAACCCCATATCACCGTCGTTAAGCCCCGGCGGCTGACCATAGCGCGCTGTGATCTGCTGCCAGGCTTGCCGCGCCACTTGGCTGACAATGGCTTCGGCTAAATAGGTCAAGTGATCACTGACTTTCATGACCGGCAGCACGCCGGTGACATCCGCGGCAGCAATTTTTAGCTGTTGCGCCAACTTAAATTGGCGCAAGTATTCCATTTGTTGCTCCATATCATCTTCAGCAACCCGCAATAAGCTTTGACGCAGTAAGGCGCCATACTCGCTAAGCTCACCGATATCATATAAATGACTGGGCTCAATTAACTCATCGAGCAACATCGGGAAACGTGACAATTGTTTGGCAATCCAAGGGCTGGCGCTACACAAGGTCACTAATTGCGAGCGAGCGCCGGGATTTTCACATAAGAGTTCTAAATAGGTGGTGCGGGTTAAGATACTATCGAGCACCTTGCTGATACTCTTAAACACTGTGGTTGGGCTGCTTATGGTCAACACCTCATCGAGCAATTTTGGCATTAACTTATCTAAAGTTTCGACCCCTCGCGGCCCCATGGGTTTTTGCTGAGCTTGTTGCCGCCAAGAGTGCAGCCGGGTCAAAAAATCATCATCGTCATTATGATGAAGCGTCATCAGCTCTTGTGCCACGGCCACATCGCGCTCCTGCCACAAAGCTTGAGTCCAATGCTCTGACTCTTCGACACTTTCACCACCGACGGTATCACGAAAGTGTTGATGGATTTTATTCATGGCCGCTTCAAGATGGGTACGAAAATCCATCACATTAACGCGCGCTAAGATCACGCACAATCGCTGCCAATCGAGGGGGTTATCCGGTAAGGTTTGGGTCTGCTGATCGGCAATGGCTTGCAGGATATTCTCAACTCGGCGCAACATGATATAGCTGCTTTTCAACTCATCATAATTGGCAAAGCTTAATTGCTCACATTGATGCAGGGCTTTAAGCGCAGCAAATATACTCTGTTGGCGTAAACTCGGTTCGCGGCCGCCTCGAATTAATTGCAAGCTTTGCACCACAAACTCGACCTCGCGGATCCCGCCGGCACCGAGCTTAATATTGTCGGTCAATTGGCGCCGCCGCACTTCACGGGCAATCATGGCCTTCATCTTACGCAAGGCATCAATGGCCGAATAATCAATGTAGCGCCGATACACAAATGGACGCAGCAACTGATGCAGTTCGTCACTGTATCCACTCCAAGGCCCTAACGCGCGCGCTTTGACCATGGCATAACGCTCCCAGTCTCGGCCTTGTTCTTGGTAGTAGTCTTCCAGCGCACTGTAACTCACCACCAAAGGGCCACTCTCGCCATAAGGGCGCAGCCGCATATCCACCCGATATACAAAGCCATCGACCGTGGTATCGTGCAATAAATCCACCAGCCGTTGTCCCATACGAATAAAGAACTGCTGATTGTCGAGCGGACGTCGCCCGCCCTCGGTTTCGCCGTGCTCCGGGAAGGTGAAAATGAGATCGATATCCGAGGAGAAATTAAGTTCACGGCCACCCAATTTACCCATGCCTAAGATCATCAGCGGCTGCACGGCCCCCGCGCTATTGGTCGGGGTGCCATATTGCTGGCAAAGCTGGCTAAACGCCCAATCCCGAGCCGCGATAATCAAGGACTCTGCTAACACACTCAAATCGACTAACTGTTCTTCAATATCCAGCTGATTAGCAAAATCGAGCCAAGCCAAACGCACCATATGAAGATTGCGGTACTGGCGCATGATCCGTTTGGCCGCCACATCATCGTCTGCATTGGCAAGTTGCCGGGCTAATGCTTCGGCATGGGATTGTCGAGGGAGTGATCCCAGCCCCCCTTGATGTAACCAGAGTAGCCATTCAGGGTGGCGCATGATTTGGGTGTGAATGAAGTCACTCAGGGCGAGCATTAAGCGAGTTTGAGCCTGCGCTGAGACATCCAGTAGCGCCACCGTTGCTGGTGCGCTTGCCAGCAGTTGCTGCCAGCGTTCGTCCGCTAATTGCGATAACGCTTCAGGCAGAGAATCATTGCACAAAGTTTGGCCAGCCATAATAATCCCTGTTATGGTGTAATGACTTAGCTGCCTTGCTCTAATGGATTTGACCCACAGAGCAGCCACAGCCGATGAATTTATTCACGGTACTGATAGTTAAGATGCTTGCCTTAATCATGAGTGTGTCAATGGCACCCAGCTATTGATACACAGAGAGTAGCAAGCCGTAAGTAAATATTAACTCATTCCTAATCTTGGCGTATCGAAACATCATCGCAAAGGGGAGCTTATGCTAATAAAATGGTTTCGACTCTATCTGCCAATATTGCTGCTGATAGCGTTGCAGGCTTGCTCAGATAATCAGGCAGCCCAAATTGCCAAGTATGAGCAATTGGCTCAGCAGCAACTCACTCAATTGTCACAGCTATTGGACTCAGGGCAAATCCGCAATGCCACAGTGCTCAGTCAATACGCCCAGCTATTAGAAAAAAAAGATCCGCAATATCAACAACTCCTCAGTCAACTTAGCCAAGATGCCACACCAGCAGGCCCCCAGTACCAAGCCCTAGTTCGCCGCCTGAATGCCGCGAACAACCCGGCTAATTTTGCCGATAGCGACGCACAACTGCAAGAATTACAGAATATCTACGAAGCGGCTAACCCAGCGATTTTCAATGACTTACTCTCTGATCCCATCAATGTTATCGCCGATCTTTCTCAAGGCCAGCTGCCAAGAGTCAATGCCATGAGCAAAGAGGCCGAAATGCTGGCAAATCAAGCCGATGATTTTGGCCCTGGCAGCCAACTGGTGGGCAACCCCAGTTATGGCCAATGGCAAACCGGCAGCAATGGCATGTCATTTTGGGCTTGGTATGGCATGTATTCGATGTTTTCTAATCTCACCCGCCCCATCAGTTACGATCGCTGGGCTGGGCGACGGGGCTACAGTTATTACAATGATGTCGGTCGCTATCGCTATTCTTCACCGCAACAAATGAAAAACCAAGAAGGCCTTAGTAGTCAGCGACAAAAGCAATTTTCATCACAAGGTAAAACCTTTACCAGCCCTTATGCAAAAAACCGCAGTGGCTCGACTGGCCTGTCTGCCGCTAGCCGCAAAGCCCCTGCTGCCAGCCAGCCACAATTTCGCTCTAATTACAGTAAAAACAGCAGTATGCGTACATCAAGCAGCCGAACCAATCGTAGCCTTAGGCGTGGAAAATAACGGAGTCATTCGATGAACTTTTTTAACGAATACGGCCTAAGCCAAGATTTAATAATTATGTTGAGCATAGATATCACCATCGCCATTTTATTACTGGTGCTGATGCGCTACTTATCGGGCTGGAGCATCAAAGTTAACAGCACCAATGAGCTGGCCGAACGTGATAACTTCGCTTTTGGTATCAGTACCGCCGGCTCCATTGCCGCCATGGGTATCGTCCTAACAGGCGCCATTACTGGGGCAGCGGGGTCCTCATATCTTATCGAAGCCATTGGCATGAGTGCCTACGGCATTGCCGGACTGGTGCTGATCCGAACCGGCCGTTTTATTCACGATAAATTGGCGCTCAATGAGGTGGATAAAAATGCCCAAATTCTTGATGGCAATGTATCAATCGCTCTGGTCGACGCCAGCGCGAGCATTGCCACCGCGTTAATTATTCGCTCAGTGTTGCTTTGGGCGGAGGGCCTCACCATAGATACCTTAGTGGCGGTGGTCAGCGTTTTCTTTATTTCGCAAATGCTGTTTGTCTTACTGACTCGCATGCGTGAGTATACTTATCGGCGTGGTAATCAAGGCGATTCACTGCAAGAGGCTTTAGGCCAAGACAGCTTAGCCTTGGCTATCCGGCATAGCGGCTACCTGATCTCATTAGGACTCACCTTTAAAGCCGCCAGTTATTTTCTCATTTATGATCCCAAGGCTTATGCGATGAACTTGTTTGGCTGGCTGACATTTTCGGTGGTTATGCTGATCATTTTGAACCTACTGTTAGCCTTAGTAAAACGCTTAGTCTTAGCCAATATTGAGGTCAACACTGAAGTAGAGCAACAGCACAACATCGGGATTGCGACGGTGGAAATGGCGATTAGTATTGCCGTCGCATTATTACTCACCTCGTTAATGGTGTAAGACCTGATGGACGCCAGTTCTGCTTCTCGACCAGCCAAACTGGCGCTCATTGACGATATCTTGTTACTGCTGATCATGGCGGTTTTGGCCGCTTGTGGTTTGATCTACGAATACCTACTGTCTCATTACGCCGGCCGTATTCTCGGCGCAATGGAAGCCGCCATTTATACCATGATTGGCCTAATGATAGTGTTTATGGGCATAGGAGCATTCGCCGCTCGCGGCATTCGCGATCCATTTAGCCGCTTTGCCGAACTCGAACTGGCGTTGGCCTTTATCGGCTCGACCTCTGTGTTGATGATTGCTGCGGCCATCGGTCTGACTCAATCTTTGCCCGCTTACTTGGCCGATGTGTTATTCCTGCCCACCGATATGCTACCCAATGGCTCCCCCATCAAAGAGCTGCAAGCGTTAACCAGTTATTTACCTTATGTCTTTGGCGCGATATTAGGCTTGATGATTGGCATGGAAATCCCCCTGATTGCGCGAGTACGCCAAGCCTTATGTGAACAACATTTACTCCATAATGCCGGCACGATTTATGGCGCCGATTATATCGGGGCAGGCCTTGGGGCGGCGGTGTGGGTCAGCGTGATGTTGAGTATGGATATTCAGCTGGCTGCAGCCCTGACCGCCAGCATTAATTTATTGGCCGGATTAATTTTCCTGATACGTTTTTGGCACAAAATCTGCTACCCCATGGCGCTGGCCATTGGCCATGGCATCTTGGCCGTGTTGGTAGTGGTCTTAATTCGCTTAGGGCCGGGATGGCAGCAAGACTTTAATAATCTCATCTATCGTGATCAGGTGGTGTTTAATCAAGCGAGTCGATTTGCACAACATACAATTACCGAACGCCTGCGCGGCAGCGGCTTGCCTCCCGTTTACAGCCTATACCTTAATGGTCGACTGCAATTTGCCAGTGATGATGAGCATATTTATCACAGCTTCTTAGTCCAACCCGCCATGCATGCCAGTGCCCGCCAACAAGAAGTGCTCATCATAGGTGGTGGCGATGGCTTAGCCCTCAGAGACATTCTTAACTGGCAACCAAACCGCGTCACCCTCATCGATTTAGATCAACAATTAGTCGAACTGTTTCGTCAGCCCCACGTTCAATCAAGCTTACCGACTCGGGTCGCCTCAGCCCTAAGCCAACTCAATCAAAATGCCCTTAACGACCCCCGGGTTGAGCTAATGTTTGACGATGCTTTTAATGGTGTCGATACATTACTGGCCGCTGGACGCCATTATGATGTGATTATTGTTGATTTACCCGATCCCAGTCATCCGGATCTGAATAAATTGTATAGCGATGCCTTTTATTTAAAATTGCGCTATTTGCTCAATGCCGATGGGGCCATGGCGGTGCAGTCTACCTCGCCATTTCATGCGCGCAAGGCGTTTGTATCCATTGGCTTAACCCTGGCCGAGGCCGGCTTTAGGGTCGATCAATATCAATACAATGTCCCCAGTTTTGGCCAGTGGGGTTGGACATTGGCCACTCTTTCTGGCGCCAGTGGTCGTGAGCGACTCAGTCAACAGCATCAATTACAACACGGCAACGATTGGTTGTCTCTTGAGCTAATGCAAGCCAGTTTTGCGGCGCCAGCGAGTTTGTACTCTGATATTGAACAGGTAAAAATCAACCACTTAGGTTCGATGACTTTATACCAATACCATCAAGAAGCTTGGCAGGAACAGACCTCTGGCTTAGGTCTGTTTTAGAATAACCTGATTAAATAACACTCAACACCTTGACATAATATGTCGCGGTGTTATCTTGTTTATAGACATATTATGTCAGAGAGGACACAAATGAATCTTCACACCATTGCAAATAAACTCAATGCACTGCCTGCCGAACAAGCTGGTTCGATGCAGTTTGATTGCTACCCCATTGCCGGCGATGTTGAAGTCTTACAGGTCAATATTATCGGCCGCGAAGAACTGCCGATTTTCTTGTCAGTTACTGACAACCAAATCCTGTGCATTACCTATCTTTGGGGCAAAGATGAAGTTATCGCTGACAAACAATTTGAGATGATGGCGGCCATGTTGGAACTCAACATCCCGATGCCCTTATCTGCATTTGCCAGCATTGATAACAAATACGTGTTGTACGGGGCTTTATCGACGCATGCAGATATCGATCAAATCGCGCAAGAACTCACCGTGTTATCTGATAACTGTCTAGAAGTGATAGACGAAATGACAGACTACCTCATCTAAGGAGACGCTCATGGGCATTCTCAACAAAATACTGACGGCTTTTCGTGGTGGTGCCAGCGAAGTGGGACAATCCATCGTGGATGCCAACTCTACCCGTATTTTCGAACAAGAAATTCGCGACGCTGAACGTCACCTTAATAACGCCAAGCGCGAATTAACCGACGTGATGGCCAAAGAGATGCAGGGTCACCGTGAAATCGACCGTCTTAAGCGCGGTATTAGTGAGCATGAAGGTTATGCTACCCAAGCGTTATCCCAAGGTAACGAAGGATTAGCGCTTGAAGTCGCAGAGAAAATTGCCTCGCTTGAGCAATCTCTCACGGAACAACAAACCGCCAATGATAGTTTTAGCAACCATGCCACACGCCTCAAAGATTTGGTCAAGCAAACCGAGCGTCAATTGGCCGATTATCAACGCCAGTTATCCATGGTCAAGACCACTGAGAGCGTGCAAAAAGCCTCGGCGTCTATCTCCAGCTCTTTTGCCAACAGCAATTCCAAGCTGATGAATGCCAAAGATTCGCTCGAACGCATCAAGGCCCGCCAACAAGCCTTTGATGACAGGTTAAAAGCCGCCGAATCATTAGAAGCCGAAGGCAGTGATGCGTCGCTACAAGCCAAACTGCAAGCCGCCGGCATTGGTGAATCGAAGCAATCCGCTCAATCGGTACTGGATAGACTGAAAGCCAAAAACTAACCATGCCTAGCGCCGAGCAGATGACTCGGCGTGTGGCTTTGGAGCCATGATGGGATTTTTGAGTAAATGGTTTAAAAAGCGTGAACCTGAGCTACGCCAAATCCACAGTCTTAAGCAACTGCAACTCGGTGATATGATCACCTTAGACGACAGTTTTGGTTTACCGCCCCCCCTTCGCAGTCAAACCTTAGTGCTGGAACACGTTTATTGTGATGAATATCAACACACTATCGATGCCATCTATTGGTTTAAAAACCAACAAGGACACGCCTTCAGGCTAGTCGAGCATAAGGATCACCTGCTATTGTGGCTATCACTCACCCGAGCTCAGGTCGAGCAAGTGTTTGCAATGGATGACTTTAGCGAGATTTTTGAGCCACAAGGCGCCATGCCTTTAACACCGCAAAGTCTAAGCAATTTGCCACAATTAACGCCGTGGATTGGCCAGCAATATCACCGCATTAGTTTTGCTGAATTTGGCTATTTGCATCACCAAGATTATCGCCAGCAGCGACCGCCTCAATCCGATGATCACCAAGGTGGCCAACCGTTTGAGCGCTATTTCCTTGAATCTAGTGATGAACAGCATGCGCTGTTAGTCCAAGTGATGTCATCGGGAGAGACTGAAGTTTACTTAGGCATTGTACGCCCGCAAACTGACATTCAAGAATTTTGGCCAAGAGGCAATCCATGAGTCGAAACAAAACTGAATTACCCCAAAGTTGGCAACAAAACCAACAAGCGGCCCGCGCCTCACAATTGGCATTCGATTTAGATGAGCAGTTTCAATACGCCATTCGTAAAGCCGCGCTGGAAGCGGGCGTGAGTCCGTCAGATCAAATCCGCGCCATCTTAGGCCTCGATGGCCCCAAGCGCCCCAAACGCCCTCGATTAACTGTGTCGCTGACTGGGCTTGACTATCAAGCCTTGGCCGTCAAGTACGGCATTGATGCACAGGATCAACTTGAAATAAAAAAACGCGTGCTCGACGACTTGGTCAACTTTGTTCACAATTCTACCAAATAACAGGCTATATTGACCGCTTGCGTTAAGAGTCAATAGATAGGAAGTCTCATGCCCAATTCGTCTTCGCCAGACACGGCTGGCCCAAACCGCCCGAGCAAAATTCGCACTATTAATACGCCAACGCCATTTGAGTTGGCCATGATGGTGTTATCACTGGTCTCAGTGATCTTGGTGTTGAGTATTACCTTCGCACCATTAGCGCAGCAGACGCACGACTTACTGCTAATGATTGATACTGGCATTTGTTTTATTTTCTTGGCCAACTTCTTTTTTGGGCTAGTTAAGGCGCGCAATAAACGGTTTTACTTGCGCCATCATTGGATCGACTTTTTAGCCAGTATTCCCACCATTGAAGCCTTGCGAATGATGCGCTTATTCCAAGTGCTCAGAGTGATCAGGCTGATACGTACCACCCGCCATATTTTGGTGCCCTTGCTTAAACAAAAGCGGCAAACCACGCTCGCCAGCCTCATGCTGGCCATGCTCACCATTTTGACCTTGTCATCATTGTTAATCCTCGTCATGGAAAGCGGTGAGCCCGGCGCCAATATCATCACAGCGCAAGACGCCCTATGGTGGTCATTAGTCACAGTCTCCACCGTCGGCTACGGCGACTTCTACCCCGTCACGAGCGGTGGTCATGTTATTGGCGCTATCGTGATTATTTGTGGTGTCAGCTTTTTTGGGGTGATTTCGGGTTATATGGCCTCGGTCTTTGTCAGCTCTAACGATAGCGACAAGGAAGATTTTCAGCAGGACATTCGCCAAGAACTGTATGCCACGATTGCCAGATTAGAGCAAAACCAAACCGCCATGATGGAGCAATTAGCTAAGCTCAACCACACCGTAAGTCAACGCTCGGCGGCGCCAAGCCCAGCGGCTCAGGACTCAAGCGACAGCCAAGCACCACCTGCAGATTAGCGGGGCTCACCTTAAAGGCCGTTACCTTTGCGCCTGCAACAATTGGCCTAACAAGGCTAATTGTATTTGGCCGATGCAAGGCAATTGCTGCAACGCGGCTAACTGTTGCGCCCAAGGGTGATTGACTAACGTGTGCTGCGCCCTTGTGTCTGTGTGTTGCCAATGCAACTCAGTCCCGTTAACCACGCCGCATTGGCGTAATACCTCCGCCGTGGCCGCTAAGTGTTGCTTTAGCAACGAAAAATGAGCTTGCTGCGGCGCGCCGTGCGCTAACGCATCTTGAGCGAGTAACTCAATCACATTGATCAAGGCCAGCCAGCCGCGACTCGCTTGCATGACGGCAGTATGCGCAGCCCTTGGCGGCGCAGACCAATCGATTGCGGCCAAATTTTCCATTAACATGGGCCAGGCATCTAAGCCATATTCCAGCAGCACGATATGCGCTTGGCGCTCCGTCATCCCCAATAACGCAGGCGAGCTGACCACCGTAGGCAATGGACTTAATCCGGCTAATTGGTAGCCGCGCTGCGCTTTACTCGCCCGCGCAATCGCGACCGGCACCTTTACGGCCAGCCCTTGAGCCAACACCAGTAAGGCATGACTGTCACCACTGAGTAACTCAAATTCGATTTCACAGATTGGCTCTTGACGGCCATCATCGGTGCGGATCATGCCCCGATCTAATGCCACCTCTACCAAGCTAGTATCAACACAGATATGCCAGCTGCGCCGCTCAAAATCGGTATGAAACAAGCAATACAACTGAGGTTGCCATTGGGCTGCCATTGCCGGTTGTGGCCAAATATGGGCTGGGAATAGTGACAAATCCGGAAAATCGTTTTCAATATCAACATTGTATTCTGGCCGGCTGTGAATGCCGCCCACCACCTTGCCGGCGGTTTTAATGGTCTGTTCACGCACATGCTCCCCCACGCGTACACGCAGCCCCATATCTAAGCAACGTAAGTCCTGATGATGAGTATCAAAATAGGCATTACTTAAATGCGGCGGTGCCTTTATTTCAACCTCTGCTAAGCTGCTAAAGTGAGATATAATTTCAGCGTAAGTGTGGGATGGGAAAAACAACTTTAATTCAATTTCAGCGGGCATAAGTTCGTCATACGTCATATAATTTTCATCAAAAGTTCATCTGATGAACATATTGTAATATTGTTGTAATAAAGCCACCCTAGGATGCATCCCAAGAGTGCTTTATCACTCGTAAATGATAAAACTGTGGCCAAGAAAGAAAAACACAGTTTCAATACGCGGACGCTTGAGTTAACATGCGCCCGCTTTTTCCAAAAAATGGAATAACCTAAATAGGTAACGGCTATGCCAGTAAACTCTATTTTAGGCGTGTTTGCAAAATCGCCAATCAAACCGCTGCAAGACCACATAGATAAAGTATATGACTGCGCGTCAGTACTTGTCCCCTTTTTCGAAGCCTCGATGTCCGGTAATTGGGATCGAGCGGTTGAGTTAAGAAAACAAATCAGCCAATTAGAAAGAGAAGCCGATCTCCTCAAGCGAGAAATTCGTCTGACTCTGCCTAGTGGACTATTTATGCCAGTAGAACGTACCGATCTACTGGAACTTCTAACTCAGCAAGACAAAATAGCCAACAAAGCGAAAGACATCTCTGGTCGTGTGATAGGTCGTCAATTACAAGTGCCTGCCTCTATGCAAGCGCCGTTTTTGGCCTATTTGACCCGTTGTGTTGACGCTGCACACTTGGCTAAAAATGCCATCAATGAATTAGATGAGTTATTAGAAACCGGTTTTCGCGGCCGCGAAGTTGATTTAGTGGCTAAAATGATCGCCGAACTCGATCTGATTGAGGAAGATACCGACGACTTACAAATCCAAGTACGTCGTCAGCTATTTGCCATGGAAGCTGAACTAAACCCTGTCGATGTAATGTTCCTTTATAAAATTATTGAATGGGTAGGCGACCTGGCGGACTTGTCAGAGCGCGTAGGTTCCCGTTTAGAGCTGCTGTTGGCTCGCGTCTGATAACTTGATTTTCAAGGTAATAACATGGTTGAAGTATTAGTAGCTAATGGACCAATGCTGATTGGTATCGCGGCGCTGTTTGGTTTTTTAATGGCTTGGGGTATTGGTGCCAACGACGTGGCTAACGCCATGGGTACCTCTGTAGGCTCTAACGCCATCACGATTAAACAAGCGATTATCATTGCGATGATCTTCGAATTTGCCGGTGCGTATTTGGCCGGTGGCGAAGTCACAAGCACCATTCGTAATGGCATCATTGACTCATCCTATTTTACCGCCCAACCAGAATTACTGGTGTACGGTATGATTGCAGCCCTCCTGGCCGCAGGTATTTGGTTAGTGGTGGCTTCTGCATTGGGCTGGCCAGTCTCTACCACCCACTCCATTGTCGGTGCCATCATTGGTTTCGCCTCGGTTGGTGTGGGTATGGAAGCTGTCGCCTGGGGCAAAGTGGGGGGAATCGTTGGCTCATGGATCGTGACCCCGGCAATCTCAGGCTTTATCGCATTTGTTATTTTCCAAAGCGTACAAAAGCTTATCTTTAATACCGATGACCCACTGGGTAATGCCAAGCGCTATGTTCCATTTTACATGGCATTAGCGGGCTTCATCATGTCATTAGTGACCATCACTAAAGGCTTGAAGCATGTTGGCTTGCACTTATCGACTGCCGAAGCGTATATGGCATCTGTCGCCATTGCCGTTACGGTAGGTGTTTTTGGTAAGGTAATGATCTCCCGCTTAAAAATGGATCCAAATGCCAACCGTGCAACCTTGTTTGCTAACGTTGAAAAAGTGTTTGCGATTTTAATGGTCGTGACCGCTTGTTGTATGGCATTTGCTCACGGGTCTAACGACGTTGCTAACGCCATTGGCCCATTAGCTGCAGTAGTTTCTGTGGTTCAAAGTGGTGGTGAAATTTCATCAAAAGCGACGCTGGTGTGGTGGATTTTACCTCTGGGTGCCTTCGGTATTGTGTTAGGTCTGGCTATCTTTGGTAAGCGCGTGATGCAAACCATTGGTAAAAACATCACTCACCTGACCCCAAGTCGTGGTTTTGCTGCGGAATTAGCCGCCGCGTCAACCGTGGTTCTGGCGTCTGGTACCGGCTTGCCTATCTCGACCACGCAAACCTTAGTGGGTGCAGTGTTAGGTGTGGGTATGGCCCGCGGCATCGCAGCGATTAACTTAGGTGTGGTTCGCAATATCGTGGTGTCTTGGGTAGTGACTCTGCCGGCAGGTGCTGGTTTGTCCATCATCTTCTTCTACATCATCAAAGGTGTTTTTGGTAGCTAATGTCCGCTGCGCCACAAAAACTCGCTGATAAGAGGGAAGTCTAATGACTTCCCTCTTGCATTGGTGCCAGACAATCCCTAGCATGTGTGCAACTTTATGACTGTGAGACAAAAAAGTGTTTAGACTGCTTTCATTGATATGTGTATTACTCGCCAGCCCTGTAGCTTTGGCAAACTCACAAACCCGCTATGTTTCCGAAGATGTCTATACCTTCATTCATGGGGGTCCTGGTAATCAGTTCCGCATTCTTGGTAGTGTCGAAGCCGGCCAACAAGTCACCTCTTTGGGCCAAACTGAAGGCGATTACAGTAAAATCATCGACCACAAAGATCGCGAAGGTTGGATTAAGACATCCGAGCTCGATACTCAGCCGAGCTTTAGAGTGCGTATTCCGTTATTAGAAAAGCAGTTGGCCGATAGCCAAGCTCGCGTCAAAGCGCTTAGCGAAGCCAATAGCGCCACCGAATCTAACAACAGTAGCATGACGGCTGAAATTGCTTCGTTAAATCAAACCTTGAATGTCACCACTCAAGAGCGTGATCGACTAGCCTCTGAATTAAAACAGATTAAAGACAATCAAGAATATAAGTTATGGCAAGAAGGAGCGCTGATCGCCTTTGTCGGTCTGCTCTTAGGTATCTTCTTGGTCTATCTGCCAAAGCCACAACGCAAAAAGAAAGATCGCTGGATGTAATTACCCCTCATCTTTTCAGCTATTCTTGCCGAATAAAAGCCGTCGTTTCATACGACGGCTTTTATTAACTTTTTAAAAACAACAAGATAAAACAAAAAACCAACACAACACCAAGAAATTCACACTTGAGTGTCCAAGCTCACATTTTCAGGTTATAATCGCCGCGCCTCGATACATTTTGTATACAAAACACATAATAATTTTTACGAAAGAACGCATATTATCGACTTTCAGGCCAAAGGATCATGACTATGTTCAATGCGAGTGCAGTACTGGCAGGGCAATATGCTCACGCTACTCTCGATGAGCTGTTTAACGCGATTAGCGACAACTATATCGTAGATGAAGAAACATATCTTAATCAATTAATTACACTGGTTCCCAGTGACGATCAGGACATTACAACGATTAGCCGTAATGCCAGCCACATGGTCCAGCAAGTCAGGCAGTTTGAAAAAAAAGGCATGATGATTGGGGTCGATGCATTTTTGCAACAATATACCCTAGAAACAGATGAAGGCATCATCTTGATGTGCCTTGCCGAAGCCTTATTGCGCATCCCTGATACTGCAACCGCCGATGCCTTAATTCAGGATAAATTGTCTGGCGCTAAATGGGACAAGCACATTAAGCAAAGCGAGTCAGTGCTCGTCAATGCATCCACCTGGGGGCTATTGATGACGGGCAAGATAGTCAAGATGGATAAAAACCTTGATGGTAGCCCGAGTCATTTATTGAAGCGCTTAATTAACCGTCTCGGTGAGCCGGTGATCCGCAAAGCGATTTACGCCGCCATGAAAGTCATGGGCAAGCAATTTGTCTTAGGCCGCAGCGTCAGCGAAGCGCTAAAAAACAGTCAAGACACGCGTCAATTGGGCTACACCCATTCCTATGATATGCTCGGCGAAGCTGCCCTGACCAGCAGCGATGCTCGCAAATATTTCAACGATTATGCTAACGCTATACGTACCCTTGGCAGTCATGAATACCATGAGCAGGATGCCCCCCGCCCCACCATTTCGATCAAATTGTCAGCCTTGCACCCTAGGTATGAAGTCGCAAACCGCGAGCGGGTGTTGAGCGAACTCTTTGATACCGTCATGGAGCTTATCCGCCTTGCTCGCAGCGTCAATATCGGCATATCTATCGATGCCGAAGAAATGGATCGCCTCGAGTTATCGCTGCAGCTATTCCAACAACTGTATCAAACTGAGGAAGTCCGTGGTTGGGGCTTACTCGGGTTAGTCGTGCAAGCTTATTCCAAGCGCGCCTTACCGGTATTGTGCTGGATCACCCGCTTGGCCAAAGAGCAGGGTGACATCATTCCGGTCCGTCTCGTGAAAGGTGCCTATTGGGACAGTGAGATCAAATGGGCTCAAGTGGCTGGCGAAGGTGGTTACCCGCTGTTTACCCGCAAGGCGTCGACCGATGTCTCTTATTTAGCCTGCGCGCGCTACTTATTAAGTGAGCAAACCGCCCATGCCATCTACCCCCAATTTGCGACCCATAACGCCCAAACGGTGGCCAGCATACTTCATATGCACGATGGTCAGCGCGCGTTTGAATTCCAACGCTTACATGGCATGGGCCAAGAATTGTATGACACCTTACTCAGCCAAAAACGCATCAACACAGTGCGGATTTATGCCCCGGTTGGCGCTCATAAAGATTTGCTGCCCTACTTAGTGCGTCGCCTGCTGGAAAACGGCGCCAATACTTCTTTCGTCCACAAACTGGTCGATCCTAAAACCC
Organism: Shewanella sp. NIFS-20-20; assembly: GCF_019209865.1. Classification (GTDB taxonomy): domain Bacteria; phylum Pseudomonadota; class Gammaproteobacteria; order Enterobacterales; family Shewanellaceae; genus Shewanella. The sequence goes on from NZ_JAHUTT010000006.1 coordinate 58,848, forward strand.
CCATCGAGGGCTTAGTGACACATCCGTTAGTGACCCTGAACAGCTTTAGCAGTTTTGCCAATCGTAAGATTGCGCTGCCCGCCGATATTTTTGGCCAGCAGCGACGTAATTCCAAAGGACTCAATATGAATATTCAATCAGAAGCCGCCCCATTTTTCAGCGCGTTAGCACAATTTAGCCAACACCAATGGCAAGCCGGTCCGCTGGTCAATGGCGAAACATTGGCAGGAACCATTCATCCCGTAGTGAGCCCTTTTGATACCCGCCAAACCGTTGGTCAAGTGGCGTTTGCCGATAAACTTGCCGTCGATATGGCATTATCTTCCGCCCACCATGCCTTCCCACGTTGGCGCGAAACCCCAGTTGAGCACCGCGCACAAGCCCTGCAAAAACTGGCAGATTTACTCGAAGAGAATCGCGATGAATTAGTCGCGCTGTGTACTCGCGAAGCAGGAAAAAGCCTGCAAGATGGCATTGATGAAGTCCGTGAAGCGGTCGATTTTTGCCGTTATTATGCCCTTAACGCCAAGAAAATGATGGCTCAACCCGAACTGATGCCAGGCCCCACTGGTGAACTCAATGAGTTATTTTTGCTGGGGCGCGGGGTCTTTGTCTGTATTAGCCCATGGAACTTCCCCTTAGCGATTTTCTTAGGCCAAGTCACCGCCGCGCTTGCCACCGGTAACTGTGTTATCGCCAAACCCGCAGAACAAACCAGTATCATAGGGTATCGCGCTGTACAGCTGGCGCATGAAGCTGGCATCCCCAACAATGTGTTGCAATTCTTACCCGGCACCGGCGCTGAAATCGGCGCACAACTGACCGCCGATCCTCGCATTGGCGGTGTATGTTTTACCGGCTCGACCCAAACGGCGAAGCGGATCAATATGACGTTAGCTGAGCGTAATGGCGCCATTTTGCCATTTATCGCCGAAACCGGTGGCCAAAATGCGATGATCGTCGATTCGACCGCCCTGCCGGAGCAAGTGGTCAATGACGTCGTGTCATCATCTTTTACCAGTGCAGGTCAACGCTGCTCTGCTCTGCGGGTGTTGTATTTGCAAGATGAAATCGCCGACCGTGTGCTTGATTTACTCAAAGGCGCCATGGATCAACTGATCATAGGCAATCCTGGAGAATATAAAACAGATGTTGGCCCGGTGATTGATGCCAATGCCAAGGCCGGACTCAATGCCCATATCCAGCATATTCAGCAAGTCGGACGCACCATTAAGCAACTGGAGCTGCCCCCTGAGTGTGAGCATGGCTACTTTGTAACACCTTATGCCGTCGCTATCGACTCGATCACCGTGCTAGAGAAAGAACAATTTGGGCCAATACTGCACGTTATCCGCTATCAAGCTGATAAGATTGATGATGTGATTAACGAGATTAACAATACGGGTTACGGCTTAACGTTTGGTATTCATAGTCGCAATGAAAGCCACGCACTGGCTATTGCTAGTCGTCTCAATGTCGGCAATGTCTACATTAACCGTAACCAAATTGGTGCCGTAGTTGGAGTTCAACCTTTTGGTGGTCAAGGTCTATCCGGCACGGGACCTAAAGCGGGTGGTCCTCACTACCTGAGCCGCTTTGTCACCGAAAAGACGCGCACTAACAACATTACAGCCATTGGCGGCAACACCACACTGTTATCCTTAAGCGATAATTAACCGGTAGTAAAGGCGTCTGCCTCACGGCTAAGTGACTCACAGATAAGTGACTCGCAGATAACAAAGAACCCAAGCTAGCTTGGGTTCTTTTGCCTCCACTCTTTAACAGCTAACGCACCGCTAGCCGCCAGTGACTGGCACCTTAGAAAGAGACAAATATACCGACCACAGTCGCCGACAATAAGTTAGCTAACGTAGCGGCTAATAACACCTTCATGCCCACGTCAGCAATGTAACCTGACTTGTTTGGGATCATCGTCCCCATGGCCGCCACGACCATAGAAACTGAACCAATGTTGGCAAAACCACACAGGGCGACGGTCATAATGGCCACCGACTTAGGCGACATCGCTTCACCTGTCGTGGCAATCACAGCTTCACCGCTGATATAAGGAGCAAAACCGGCATAGGCAACAAATTCATTTAACACCAGCTTTTGCGCAATAAAGGCACCGGCTACTGTGGCTTCTGACCAAGGCACCCCGATTAACCACGCCACTGGCGCAAAAGCATAACCTAAGATCAGCTCTAAAGTCAGACTCGGAAAACCAATATAAGCGCCAATACCGCCCAACATGCCGTTTACCATCGCCATCAAGCCGATACAGGCGATTAAGATGGCACCCACAACAACCGCAATCCGTAAGCCATTAATGGCCCCTTTGGCAATGGCATCGATAAAGTTAGTCGGCTTTTCATCATCAGGTAGCTCAGGCACATTATTCACGGGCTGCTCGGTCTCAGGCACCATTAACTTGGCAAATAACAAGCCTGCTGGCGCACTCATAAAGCAAGCCATAACCAAGTATTTCACTTCAACGCCCATGCCCGCAAGCCCGGCTAAAATAGAGCCTGCAATCGATGCTAAACCACCCACCATGATGGCGAAAATCTCTGACTTGGTCAGGTGTGGATGCCAAGGTTTTACAAATAAAGGCGACTCGGTCTGACCACAAACCGTGTTAGCAATAGCATTCATCGACTCCGCTTTAGACGAGCCAATGGCTTTTTGGAGGCCACCCCCTAAAATGCGAACGAAAAACTGCATAATACCTAAGTAATGTAGCAAGCTGACCAAGGCCGCGGTAAAGATAATCGCGGGCAATACTTGAAAGGCGAACACAAAGCCCAAGTTTTCCACTTGGAATGTCACCAAATTACCAAAGACAAATGAAATACCTTGCGCCGCGTATCCCAATACACTCGACACACCATTTGAAATAGCTAATAACACTTCACTACCAAACTCGGTCGCTAATACAAATCCCGCAATAACGATTTGAATAACTAATGCGCCAGCCACTGTGCGCCAATTAATACTGGCTTTAGCGTTTGAGCATAAATACGCCACGAGCAATAAAACGGCGACACCTAATAATGATTGCAACATTTCAGAACCTTATATTTTATTTTTATATTGACGAATAGTTTGTAACAACTGTTGGGCATGTTGCTGCGATAATTGCATTACTCGCTCTACATCCCCACCTTCGGCTGGTGTCGAATTCATTTCAAAAGTCACGACAGTATCAACAATAGCCATTTGCGCCGCATGCACAGGATGCATCGCCGCGGCTAAATATTTATCCAGCTCAAAAAAATTAAAACCATCAGGGCCGTAGGAGGCGGCGGTCGCACCGCAGGTTATCGAGAGGATCAGCGGTTTATCTTTCAGTTTGCTGCCCGCTGGGCCGAAGGCGAAACCATAACTAAACACCTGATCAAACCATAGTTTCATTAACGCCGGGTAAGTTGACCAATAAAGTGGAAACTGCAGCACGACCAGCTCGGCCGACATTAATGCTTGCTGCTCAGCATCCACATCAATGCCATAGCTAGGATAAAGCTCGTCCAAACAGCGGCATGTGAGGGTTGGCTCGGCCTGCAATAATCGAATAATTTCCGCATTAGCTACGGATTGTTTTAAATCGGGATGACCCGACAGCAATAGTATTGACACAGCAACTCCAAAGAGACATCAGCGGTCAGCAAATAACACGATAACTTATGGTTGGAATAAATAAATCCAGACTGAAAGTGAGCAACAAATAACGCGCAATTTTTATACTCACCTAGCCATAGTAATCATTTTATTGAATAAATTTGAAGGCGTTTAATCAGGTATATCCTAAGGATAATTGCAACCAATTAGCCTTATAGCCCGCACTTGAACGACCAAAATAATATTGCATGTGATTATTTAATTCTGCATAACAAAAATATGACTATGTCAGTCAGCTCACACTAATTCACCCCCAAATGAGTACAACTGGAATAAACGTCGATATTTTAGTCAGCACTCCGCAAATATCTCTGTTATCTATGCCATGAGGTCCAGTTAATACTCACGCAAGCAATGGATGACAGCCAATAACATAAATCATGTTATTATTTTTCAACTTCTTGGGGCAGATTCGAGATAAGCATGATCGTAACAGCGGTGGCGGTAAACCTGATCACAGGTTTGTTGGGGGCAGGGAAAACCAGCCTAATTAAAGAGTTATTGGCACATAAGCCGCCGCACGAGCGCTGGGCGGTGTTAGTCAATGAGTTTGGTCAAGTCGGCTTAGATGCCGCGCTCTTGCCCCAAGTCAATCAGGTGCAGATCAAGCAAGTCGCTGGCGGCTGCATGTGCTGTGCCAGTGGTGTGCCCACCCATATTGCCATCAATCAAATTTTACAGCAGGCTCGCCCCCATCGTTTGTTGATAGAACCCTCAGGCTTGGGTCATCCACGCCAAATCCTTAAATTACTGCAATCAGAGCATTTTGCCCAAGTACTCAAGCTGCAAACTAGCCTGTGTGTCATCGATGCTCGAAAGCTCAAGGATGAGCGCTATCGCCAGCTCCCCAATCTTCAAGAGCAGCTCCATTTGAGCGATATAATTATTGCCAGTAAAGCCGATTGCTATGCTGATAACGAGCTGGCGACGCTTACAAGCTTTACTCGCAAGCTCGGCATTCAATCCCCCATCGTGGCCCATGGCCGCCAGCAATCCATCGCGGCGCAACTCATCCCAAAACTCAATCAAGCCTCAGGTCAATCAACCGCAGCCGAACAAGCCCCAAGGCCATTAAGCGTCATGGCGTTAGCTCAGCAAACACTTGGGCGCGACGATAACCAAGCGCCCGCTATTGCCTATGACCACTTAGGGATCTGCCACCATCAACAGCACCTCGCTGGGCATTACAGTGCGGGCTGGGTATTTGATTTGCGCTGGCAATTTGATTTGCGCCGTCTATTAACTGTGATCAACAGCATTCACGGCATCCGTCTCAAAGCAGTATTTATTACCCCAGATGGCATTGCTGCCTTTAACCGTGTCGATGATGACTTAACCATCACTGAACTCGATGACGCCTTAGACTCACGTATCGAAGTCATTAGTCAGCAAGCCATCGACATCGCTAGCATTAAGCAAGCACTCCAAGAGTGTCGAAGCCCCAATTAATGGCGCCCTTAAGACAAAAAACGCCAGCGAAGCTGGCGTTGTTTCTCAGAGCATCACCTTGATTAATCGCCCGTTTTCTCCGCGGGATCATCATCCAACATCCGCACGCCTGCGGGCAGTGGATTTTTACTACGCATCCAGTGATATATCACAAATGGAATAAACAAAGTCACCACAAAACTGATGACCAATATGGTCATATATTCCGATGCCGCCGCGCCCCCACCGAGCTGCGCTGGCGGCACAAAAGAAATCGCCAACGCAACAATAGAGATAATTAAGCCCGCAAACGCCACCCCCAGTTTCACCGGTTTGCCCCCTGGGATTTCAAAGGCGCGCTTTAGGGAACTATCACTGATGACCACCTTAATATAGGCGAGGAAGAAAATGATGTAGCCGACCACATAAATCACCACAGTCAATGAAATCGCGGTAAAGAATGAGACATTGGCTCCGCCGCCACCAAAGGTCAGTACCGCAGCCCAAATGGTCACGATAGCGCCTTGCAATAACAGAAAGTTCACCGGTACACCTTGGCTATTTGTCGCCGACAACCCTTTGGGTAACAACCCTTTTTTACCCGCTTCTAGCATCCCCCACGAAGGACCGACGACCCAAGCGGATACCTCAGCCACCACCCCTAAAGCAATTAACACGGCAATCACTCTGACCGCCCAATCCATGCCATGAGTAAAGTAATTAAACAGTCCTTCAAAGCCTTGTACTACGCCGATAGATAAGCCCAATTGCTTTTCAGGAACCACGGCACCAATGGCAACCCCACCGATGGTATTGAGCACAATGGCCAGTACAACCAACATGATTATGGCAATGGGGTAGTCACGTTTGACATTACTCATTTCATTGGCATGGGTCGCCGACGCTTCGATGCCAGCATAAGCCAGAATAAATGACACAAACACCACTAAGGTATTGAGCTGGGTAAAGTCTGGGATCACCGCGTCCATGGTGATAGGCATATCGCTGATGCCGCCGGTGGCAAAAAAGGCAATCGATAAGCCAAATAAGATACAAGCGGGGATCAAGATCCCGAAAATAAAACCAATTTTAGATATCATTGCCGTGTACTGAGTACCGGCAAACTGCGACAAGGTTAATCCCCAAAAGATCACCATGACCCCAATAAACTTAATGGTGTTGTTATCATTGAGCGCTGCCCAATCAAACACATAGGATAAGGCCCCTAAAATAAAGTAAATCATGGTGACGAAGCCAACGGTGATTTGGAACCATTGGAAGAAAATATTGGCAAAGCCCCATTTCTCCCCCAATGCATGCCCAGACCAAGTGAAGACCCCGCCGCGATCCCAGCCCTCAACAGTGGCCATTTCTGCCGCACATAAGGCCACAGGTAAAAACCAAAATACCCCAGCAATCACTAAGTAGAACACCAATGATATACCTGATGACGCAAAGGTCGGGTACTCGTAAACCGTCATTACCATGGTGGCGGTTAACGCAAAAAAACCAAATAAACTGAGGTGACGCACCGAACCCGGTGGATTGACTAAATGTCTCATGGCTATTTCCTTCTAACCTGTCGCCAACAGTAGAGTTTAGATGTTGGCGACAGTGGTTGACATCATTCCTAACTCATCAAACTCAACTGTGATTGAAGCTTTGAGTTGCGCCGGAATTAACTTGAGGATATTGCGTAAAGTGACTGACGGCAGCCTTAATGTCTTCCAGTAACAGGGCCGCCATATCTCGACTGACACCATGCCGGATCATAATGCGCTGGATCACTGTGTCATGACGATGACTTGGCAACGGATAAGAAGCAATTTGCCAACCGCGCATCCGCACACGATCAGAAAGATCGTAGAGGCTAAAGCCATGGTCGCCAGCTTTAAGGGTGTAGCTCAATGCCGGTAAGCCACCACGTCCATCGTAAAAGAGTTCAAAGGGGCCAATTTTAGCAATTTCATCGGCCAACCATTGAGCGGTATCCATACAAGCTTCTTGAATGCCTTTATAACCGGCAAAGCCTAACCGCATAAAGTTGTAATATTGAGCCACGATTTGTCCGCCAGGACGCGAGAAATTGAGGGCAAAGGTCGGCATATTGCCGCCGAGATAGTCGACATTAAAGATCAAGCCTTCGGGTAACTCTTCCTTAGCGCGCCAAATAACCCAACCCACTCCCAGTGGCGATAAGCCATATTTATGACCTGAGGTATTGATGGATTTCACCCGTTCAATCCGAAAATCCCACTTGAGATCGGGTTGCACAAACGGCGCAATAAAACCACCAGAGGCAGCATCCACATGAATGGGAATATCCCAACCAAACTTGGCCTCAATCGCGTCGAGGACTTTAGCGACTTGCTCAACCGGCTCATATACACAGGTAAAGGTCACACCCAAGGTGGGCACCACGCCGATGGTGTTTTCGTCAACATAGTCTTTAATTTTATCAGGATTCATGCACACCTCGTCACCATCGAGTGGGATCTCGCGTAGTTCCACATCAAAATAACGAGCAAACTTATGCCAACACACTTGCACGGGACCACAGACTAAATTGGGCTTACTGGTATCCAGCCCTTTGGCCTCACGCAAGGCGCGCCAGCGCCATTTCATGGCCAAGCCCCCAAGCATCGCCGCCTCGGAAGATCCTGTGGTAGAACACCCTAAGGTTGTTTCAGCTTGTGGACTATTCCACAGCGCAGCCAGAATATGTACGCATCGGGATTCCATTTCAGCCGTTTGGGGATATTCATCTTTATCTATCATGTTTTTATCGACACATAAATCCATGATTTCATGGACCTGTTCTTCCATCCATGTCGAACAAAATGTGGCGAGATTTTGCCGAGAATTACCATCCATCAGCAATTCATCTTTGATCATTTGCGCAATAACTTGCGGCGGGTGACTGTCGGCAGGCAACTGAAATTTAGGTAATACGGTTTCAGTCAGGGGATCTTGATAAATATCTTCGGCATGTTCCGATTGACGCTGACTATGCAAGCCCATTTGAACTCTCCTTGGTTAAATGACCTCCTTAAGATAGACCAAACCTAGCTGCATAACAGTTTATGAAATGAATTTAATTGCAAGGATATTGCAACAATACCCAGCAACCAATTTGAAAAATTGAGCGAATTTTGTCGCTGAGTTAACTAGTTAAAGTGTCATAAAGAACACCACTAAAACCGGCACCGCCATACTCAAAATAAAACCACTGACGATGGCAACGGGGACAAACTGATTGCCGCCAGCTTGCTGGATCACCGGCAAGGTAAAGTCCATGGCCGTCGCGCCAGCATAACCTATGGTGGTGTGCGGGTAACGACTGATTAACGCTGGGATCAATAAAATTGCGACTAACTCACGTAATAATTCGTTGAGGAATGCGGCGGTGCCTATCACCGGCCCCAAGTAATCACTGACTAAAATCCCGGTTAATGAATACCAACCAAAGCCTGATGCCAAGGCCAACCCCTGATTCCAGCTAAAACCTAATAGCCAGGCCGCCAACATCCCCCCAGGAAATGCTGACAACATCACCACCAAGGCCAGTACCATCGCCTTAGGATTAACGATGATTTGCTTTAAGGACATCCCTGAATTGCGTAAACCGATGCCAATTAACAGCAGCAGTAATAACAAGATAAATTCACTGCCAGCATCCACCCAAAACAGGCCCGTTGGCACCAGAGCGACCACAACTAACCCTACCGCTAAACCTGCCAATACCGACCCAATTAATTTGCCCGAGTCGGTTAACATATGCCGCAGTGGCAATGGCACTCTCTGAGCCTTCACTGTGGGACGCCATAAGCTATCTAACAAAGGTAAGGCCAACAAGTTGGTGGCACTGATACACACAAACAAGGTTCCGGCGATGGTCAAAATTTGGGTAAGATTTTGCCCCAGCTGATCTAACTTAGCTAAACTCATGCCCATTAAAAACAAGATCACTACCACTAAGTGACCACAGCTTTGATTAATCCGCTCGAGCCACAGGGCTTGCTTGATAACAAACATATAGCCCATCAATAAGGGAATTAATACAAACAATAAACCTGATAACATACCTTTGCCTTCACGTAACCAATGCGCCACTTTACCGAGTGTTATCAAACAAGTAAAACCTTACGCATGCAATTAATGCGCTTGGCAATTTACCCCTTGGATCTTTGACTATACTTTGCTCAGGCCTGACATTTTTTTAGCGATTAACGTCAGGTCATTAGCCCAAGGATCACAGAGGAAATGGAATCATGAGTGACAAACTACTGACATTGGATGAAGTGTGTAAAATTTTGGATAAATCCCCCACCACCATAAAACGCTACGCTCGTGAGAATTTACTCAGCAGTGTCGAAGAAGGCGATGACATTCGCTTTCCTGAAGCCGAAGTGATGCGTTATTTAGACTTTGCAAAACGCTTAGGCTAGTTCAATTTTTTGACACTTTCGTGCCCGCCATTGCGGGCACACCTCCTTAGCAGCAACACATGTATCAAACAGTTACAGCAACCTTACAATTGGATTAACTCAGCTTCATTTGCTAGAAAAAACACCTAATACAGAGTATTATTGCGGCAATTTTAGCAACCTAAGAGCATCCCCCATGAAGCGCAGTATCTTCATTTTACCTTTAATCGCTGGTTTATCAGCCTGTGGTGGTTCCGATAGTGGTAGTGATAACGGTGGTAATCCAACCCCGCCGCCAACACCTACCCCGCTGGCTAAAGTCATCTCTGGCGAACTGACCGCGAAAAATGGCAACCTGCTAACCATTAATCAACAAACCGTCGATGTGAGCAGTGCCAGCGTGAACCCAGTTCCAAGCCGCACTCAGCCACAGCTAAACCTTGCCGACTTAAGAGTCGGTATGCAATTAACCGTGACCACCGACGGCAACATTGCCGACGCCATCATTTTTGATAGCCTGATGACAGCCCCTGTCACGAGCATAGATAGCGACAACAACCTGATGGTTGCAGGCATGAAAGTGTTAACTAACAATGCCAAACTTGAGGGTGTGACCTCCATTAGCCAACTGGCCGATAAATTTGTCGAGATCAGCGGTTATGCTGTGGATGGTAAAACCATCCAAGCGACCTTTATTGAACTGGAAGATGATACGACTCAAACTGAGCTCGAAGGTGTGGTCACCCAACTGGATACGGTTAATAACACCTTTATGTTGAACCAAGTCAAAGTCTCAGGGGTATTACCTCAAGGCATCAAACTGGGTGACTGGGTAGAAGTTGAAGGTGAATTAACCGACACCAATGGGGTATTTAGCCTCAGCGCCACCGACATTGAAATCGACAATCCAAGTTTCGATGACTTGCTAGACAATGATGATGATTTAGAAGTCGAAGGCATTATCAGCTGGATCAGCCCAAAGATGGATCACTTAGTGATCAATCAAAATCAATCGGTCGCTATTTTAACTAATACCCAATTCGATGATGGTACTAAAGCCGATCTTAAAGTGGGGGCCAATATCGAAGTTGAAGGCACTTGGGACTTAGGTGCGGCCAACATCAAAGCCAGCAAGATTGAATTTGACGATAACGATAGCATTCCAGAATCAGAGATAGAGAATATTGAATTTGAAGTGCCAGGTAAGCCAGTATTAAGTGCCGCCAAAAACACCATCACTATGAATGGCATTACCTTTTTGGCCACACCTTACACTGAATTTGATGATGTCCAATCAAACCAGTTAAACGGTCAAACTTGGGTTGAAATGTCAGGTTATGAGCAAAATGGCCAACATATTGTGCTGGAAGTTGAGCTTAGTGAACAAGATTCTCAAATCGAAATCGAAGGCGTGGTATTGAACGCTAATGGTACCCCTTCAATCTTCGGCTATAGCGCTAGCGATGATAGCTTAAATGGCTATGTGGGTCAGCGCGTTGAAGTTGAATGTACCTTAGGTGCTAACAATGAAATCTCTAGTTGTACCAAAGACAACGACTAAGCACTGATTGTCATGCTTGATGTTATAAAGGCTGCTATGCAGCCTTTTTCTTTTTCAGTCAGCGCATTTATGGAGATTAACCCTAAAGTGCGAAGGCAGGCACAGACCTTAAGGGTGGGATTGGGCACACTAAGCGCCTTATTGACTATCCCTTTTTAGCGCGGCAACGGAGTCAAGCGCTTGCCCTGCTATTTACCGAGGTAATTATGCTAGCAATTCCCATCAGTCGCGATCATATGGCCAGCCACTTTACCAAGGCTAAAACCATTGCCCTGTACGATAGCCATGGTGCCATCAGCCAGTTTGATAATCCGGCCATCGATCCTAACGCGAAAAGCGGCTGCGCCGCCAAAAAAGCCATGTTGAACCTCATTAAGCGTCAAGGGGCAAAGGCCATCATAGTGCAGAATATTGGTGAGCGGATGCTCGGCAAATTACTCAGTGCGGGTATTGCGGTGTATCAAGGAGATTATCGCCAAGGGATCGACCAACTGCGGGCACAGTTTGCAGCAGGTCAACTGCCCTTGATGGATATCAGTCAGGCGCGAGTATCCCTTAATCATGCCAAAAAAGGCGGCTGTGGTGGCGGTTGTGGCTGCTCAGGTCACGATAAGGCGCCAAGCTTACTCACCGCCCCAGAAATGGCCCCAGAAAGCCTGAGATTCAACCACTTCAAAAGCATCAACTAAAACCTATGAGGCTGGTAAGCCAGCCTCACTTGATCCCCGTTATCCCGCGGCTAAATCCGTTGATATAGGCTTTGATAATAAGCATTGGTAGCTAACAGGTGGCGGTGATCGCCACTGGCCGTAATGACACCATTATCGAGCAAATGAATGTCATCCATGAAATTCATCGCCGTCAAACGATGACTGATCATTAACACGGTTTTGTCTTTGGCAAAATCAAATAACAAGGCCAGAATTTCTCGCTCAGTGCGTTTATCCAAGCCCTCAGTCGGCTCATCCAATAATAATAAGGGAGCATCACGCAATAGCAGCCTAGCAATACCAATCCGGCGGCGCTCCCCTCCAGACAATTGACGGCCACCATCCCCGAGCCATTGCCCTAGCGGGTTATCGCCTTGAGTGAGTACCCGCAGGCCAACGCGCTCTAAGACCGCCAATAGCTTAGCATCACTGATCGTTTGATCGGGTAATAGCGCCATTTTAAGGTTATCGCGCAAACTGGCGCTGAGTAAAACCACCCGCTGACTCATCACCGACATACCCGAGCGCAAACTCAACTCTTGAAAATCAGCAATGGCAGTGCCATCAATCTTGATGTCACCACTCTCAGGCAGCCAATCGCGAGTTAACAATGCCAGTAAACTCGATTTACCCGAGCCCGTTTGCCCAAGTAATGCCACCTTAGTGCCGGCCTTAACGTCGAGATCAATGCCATTGAGCACTGGGACGTCGGCGCGATAACCAAACCTTAACTGCGAAATACTGATCTTGCCGTGACTGATAGTCGCGGCGCTTGCACCAAAGCTCACATTCGACGTTTGCGAGGTTAATTCATCTAAACGCTGCGCGGCTAACACGCAAGAAGATAAATGCTGAAACGCCCCCGCCAACGGCATCAACATTTCTAAGCAGGCCATGGCCGCAAACACCATTAACGCAAACATAGGTCCTGGGGGCACATGCTCTCCCACCCCCTTTGCAGCCAATACCAGCATCAATAGAATGACAGCGCCGCTGGCGACCACTAAGGCCGCTTGACTTAAGGCGGTCACCTTGGCCATCTGGTGTTGGCTGAGTAATAATGCCTGCTCAGCATTATCGAGTTGGGCGCGATAACGCCTATCCGCTCCAAATAAAGTCAATTCCGCTTGGCCTTGAATAAACTCAACCAGCTTAATCCGATATTGACGCTTGGTATTCACCAGCGCGCGACCATGATCTTTACCCAACCAATAAAACAGCGCCGGCAATACGCACCATGCCAGCAATAAGGCCGCCACCAAGATCTTGGCTAAACCGGCATCAAACCATGATAAAAACCCATATAAACAAGCCATCATAATCAGCGCCGCGACCACAGGGGTCAGCAAGCGCAAATAGAGATGATCTAAGGTATCAATATCCGCCACTAAGCGGTTGAGCATATCCCCTTGGCGTAGGCCTTTGAGGTTGGCCGCGCTTAATGGCATGATTTTTTGCCACACATGCACCCTCAATTCCGTCAAAAGTCGAAAGGTCGCCTCATGGGTCACTAAACGCTCACCATAACGACTGGCGGTGCGAGTGATGGATAAAAACCTCACCCCCCCCGCGGGGGTAAAAAAGTTAAATGCTTGCGCCGTCGCGACGGTTAAGCCCGCCACCGCCGTGGCCGATAAAAACCAGCCGGATAACGACAACAAGCCAAAACCTGTGGCCAAGGTAGTCACACTCAGCAAGATCCCAAGGCTCATGAACAGGGCTTGACGGGAAAATAATTTCACTAGCGGCAATAACACTCGCATTAGCTGTGCTCCTGATGATCACCCATCGATGAAGGAAACAAGGGTCTTGGCTGGGCACTCATGACGCCATCATCTTCAAGCTCACTTAACATGTCTTTAAATACGCCGGGGGTATGTGCTAACTGCTCAAACGAGCCTTGCTGCACCAATAAGCCTTGATCCAAGACTAAGATGGTCGGTTGCTGTTGCAGTAAATCTAATCTGTGGGTCACCAATAAACAGCCCTGATGCGCCGTTGCCTTAGTTAAGGCCTTGATCACTTGTTGTTCACTGTGAAAATCTAAACTGGCCGTGGGTTCGTCGAGCAAATACAAGCGCGGCGACAAGGCCAACGCCCGAGCCAAGGCTAGGCGCTGCGCCTGCCCCACCGAGATCCCGCCACTATGCTCATCGATTTCTTCGGTTAACCTATCCTGAAACTCAGCGATATGCGCCGCTGCCAATAATGAGCGGCAGTCATCATCACTTAACTCAGGCATTCCCATGGCCACATTGTCACGCACTGAACCAAAAAACAGTTGTGGCTCTTGGCCTAACCATGCCACCTGTTGGCGCCAGTGCGACATATCTAAGTGCTTCAGCTCCACCCCATTGACAGTCAATTGACCTTTGTAGGGCAAAAATCCAAGTAATGCGTTAATTAATGTGCTTTTGCCGGCGCCACTGGGGCCAACTATGGTTAAGGTTTGCTCGGGCGTCAACTCAAAACTAATGGGGCCTAGCAGCACTTGATCATCATGACTCATTACCATTAACTTATGGGCGCGAATGGTCAGCGCCCCTTGGATTTTTGCATCACCATGGCTAAGATTTTCATCATGGGATAACAAGGTTAACACTGACTCCGCCGCACCGACCGCTTGCGCTTTGGCATGATAATGCGTACCCATATCTCGTAAGGGTTGATAAAATTCAGGCGCAAGGATCAGCACAAATAAGCCCACAAATAAACTTAAAGGTTCACCGTAATGCCCAAAATTTAAGTGACCTAAATAGCTGAAGCCAAAATACACTGCCAACACCGCAATCGACACCGCCGCGAAAAACTCTAAGACCGCCGAGCTTAAAAAGGCCAGTTTAAGCACCGACATGGTGCGGCTGCGAAACTCTTCACTGGCAGAGGATATTTGACCGAGCTCAGCCTGACCACGGTAAAACAGCTTGAGAGTACTTAACGCACTGAGCCTATCCATAAAATGGCCACTTAAGCGGGACAATGCCTGAAAGTTTTTGCGATTCGCTTCAGCCGCGCCCCACCCCACCAAGATCATAAACAGCGGGATCAAAGGCGCGGTTAACAGCAAAATCGCTCCCGCGGCCCAGTTCAATGGAAACACCACCAGTAATATGATCACCGGGATCATTGCCGCTAGGCTCATTTGCGGTAAATAGCGCGCATAAAAATCTTGTAAGTCTTCAACTTGTTCGAGCACCATGCTGGCCCAACTGCCGGCGGGGCGCCCTTTGATATACGCTGGGCCCAAACGCGCCAATTTATCGAGCACCGCGGCTCGCATGGTTTGGCGTAAACGCATCCCCGCCATAAATCCCAAACGCTCACGCCCATAGGCTAAGGCGGCGCGCGCGATAAATAACCCCACTAAGGCAAGGTATTGCGCCACAAACGCCGAGGCGCTGTCACCCGCCATGATCACCCCTTGCAGCACGTCGGCTAACAAATATGCTTGAGCCACCAAGGCCAAGCCATTGGCTACCCCCAATAGCACAGTTAACTGCACATACCGACCACAGGCCTTTTGCTGCTGTTTGAGCCATTTAATCAGTTGTTGTTCCCGCGACTTATCCATGACTTATGTATTACCACTATGACCGCTTGCTTCTAGGCAGTCAGTATCGCAGGCCACAAGGCAGAGATAAACCAAGATGCTGACTTTTGTTAGCCGACTCACATAAATTGATTTAGATCAATTAGCGGCCGTTAACCTCCACTGTTAGCGCGGTTTCATGGCCGCAAACCATGCCCGTATTGTTTATTTGATAGCCATTGTGCTCAAGATCAGGTAAGCTGCCCGACCTTCAGGCGCCATTGTGTGACTTAATGTGTGCCAGCCGTATTTGGCGTATGCGCTTTTTGGCAATACGCAACAAGAGATTAATGCATGAGCTTTGCCTCCCTGGGTCTGTCGGCCCCGATTTTAAAAGCGGTAGCGAAACAAGGTTACCAAACTCCTTCCCCCATCCAAGCACAAGCCATTCCAGCAGTATTGACTGGACGCGATATTATGGCTGCAGCCCAAACCGGTACGGGCAAGACCGCAGGTTTTACCCTGCCGATGTTACAATTATTAAGTCGTGGCGAGCGTGCTCGCGGCGTCAGTATTCGTGCCTTAGTGCTCACTCCTACGCGTGAGTTAGCGGCACAAGTCAGCGAAAACGTCAGCCAATATAGCGCCCATTTACCCTTAAAAAGCACCGTGGTTTTTGGTGGCGTCTCCATCAATCCGCAAATTGCTGAATTACGCCGCGGGATGGATGTGCTGGTAGCAACACCTGGTCGTTTGCTGGATCTGCACCAACAAGGCGCGGTGAAGTTCGACAAGCTCGAAATTCTGGTATTAGACGAAGCCGATCGCATGCTGGATATGGGTTTTATTCACGATATCCGCCGCATCTTAAAAGTGCTGCCACCTAAGCGTCAGAACCTGATGTTTTCGGCGACCTTTAGCGATGACATTCGTGCCCTAGCCAAAGGGTTAGTGAACGATCCTGTTGAGATTTCAGTCACCCCAAGAAACAGCACTGCCACCACAGTGACTCAGTGGATCACCACTGTCGACAAGAGCCGTAAGTCGGCGTTACTCACTGAGCTGTTCGAGCTGTATGACTGGAACCAAGTGCTGGTGTTTTCACGCACCAAACACGGGGCCAACCGCTTGGCACGCTATTTAGATGAGCGCGGCATTTCAGCGGCTGCCATTCATGGCAACAAGAGCCAAAATGCCCGCACGCAAGCCTTAGCAGATTTTAAAGCTGGTAAGGTAAAAGCCTTAGTTGCCACCGATATTGCCGCCCGCGGCTTAGATATCGAGCAACTTCCTCAAGTGGTGAATTTTGATTTACCTCAAGTGGCCGAAGATTATGTGCATCGCATTGGCCGTACTGGCCGCGCAGGTGCCACAGGCCAAGCCGTATCTTTGGTGAGCAGTGAAGAAACCAAGATGCTGCGGGATATTGAAAAGCTGATCCGTCAAACCTTAAACCGTAAAGTGTTTGATGGCTATGAGCCGTCACAAGCGGTACCGGATAGCCCGACCAGCCCAAGCCCAGCGAAAAAGCCGGCACAAAATCGCAACCGTGGCGCGGCGAAGCCAAAAACCGCCGGTGCAGGCCAGCGTGCTCGCCAAGTAAACCCCAAAGCCGCCAACAAGAGTGGAACCAACCAAGGCCATGGGGCGCGCACCGGTCAGTCACGCAGCCAAGCTAAGCCGAGTGGCGAAAACTCAAGCCCTTACGCTAACAGCAAACCCTCACGTCAAGCCGGTGCCGACAAGCATCAGGACAAGGGCAGCAAGCCTGTCGCCAAAGGTAACAAGGGCAATTATCAAGGCCAGAGACGCAGTCATTCGGCTTAACCGAATCGCCTAACTCGCCATGACATCATAAAAAAACGCCGCTAACTCAGTTAGCGGCGTTTTTATTGGCGCGTGGTCGCGCTAGCGATTTTGCATTAAGGTCGCGCGGAAGTTTTTACCTTTAAGCTTTCCTTTTGCCAAGATGGCCAAGGCTTTACGAGCCAAAGGACGCTTAACCGCCACGAAGCTGCGAATATCTGTGATCATGATTTTACCGATATCATCGCCACTGAGTTGCTTATCAGCCGTTAAGGCACCCAGCACATCCCCAGGTCTTAGCTTGTCTTTCTTGCCACCGTCGATGAGTAAGGTGATCATAGCCGGCTCGGCTGGCGCACGGCTTAACACGCTCTCGCTTGGCAAGTGATCATATTGAATACTGATGTCCAAGGTTTCTTCTAACAAGGCAATTTTGTAATCGTCATTGCTGCGGCAAAAGCTGAATGCTTTACCTTGCGCGCCGGCGCGTCCGGTACGACCAATGCGGTGCACATGCAATTCTGGCTCATGAGCCAATTCATAGTTAACGACCACATCCAAGTTATCGATATCTAAGCCACGAGCGGCCACATCGGTTGCCACCAGCACATTGATACTCTTATTCGCAAATTGCACTAA
The DNA here is from genome assembly GCF_019209865.1 of Shewanella sp. NIFS-20-20. Classification (GTDB taxonomy): domain Bacteria; phylum Pseudomonadota; class Gammaproteobacteria; order Enterobacterales; family Shewanellaceae; genus Shewanella. Next base: position 76,626 of record NZ_JAHUTT010000006.1, read on the forward strand.
GGTCCGATCGCGATCGCGCTGATCTAAATCACCATTGAGGGATAAGGCGCTAAATCCCCAATTTTGCAGACTGTCTGCCACTTGTTGGCATTCACTCTTAGTATTACAAAAAACGACCGCTGATTGCGGCTGCTCAGCCAACAGTATTAAGCGCAAGGCATCTAAGCGATCGCTGCGCTCTAACTGATAAAAATGCTGAGCAATCGCCAGATTATCGTGGCCACCGGCCACTTCGACCATTTCAGGTTGGGTCATAAAACGCGCCGCCATGGCGTTAATTTTTTCAGGATACGTCGCACTAAACAGCAAGGTTTGGCGATAATGAGGCGTGCTGTCGACAATGGCTTGCAGCGGCTTTTCAAAGCCCATCTCTAACATACGATCGGCTTCATCGAGCACCAAGGTCGTCAGGTGGCTTAAATCTAAACGGCCCCGCTCTAAGTGATCTAATACTCGACCAGGCGTACCAACAATAATATGGGCGCCGTGCTCTAATGAACCAATTTGCGGGCCGACTGCCATACCGCCACACAAGGTCAGTACTTTGATATTATGGATACCACGAGCGAGATTTCTGATCTCTTGCGCCACCTGATCGGCCAACTCACGGGTGGGACACAAAACCAAGGTTTGGATCCGAAAACGCTTCACATCCAATTTATTCAGCAGACATAAACCAAAGGCAGCAGTCTTGCCACTTCCTGTTTTAGCTTTTGCGATCAAATCTTTGCCATTTAATGTCAGTGGCAAGGATGCGGCTTGAATGGGCGTCATTTGGGTATAACCTAAGGTCGTTAGGTTAGTCAGCAGCTCGGTACGCAAAGGCAAGCTAGCAAATAGACTGGTTTCAGAAACTGGTGCGGTCAAGGGTAAACCTCTAGCCCGAAGGCGAGTAATAAAGACAAAAACGGCGCCGACTAGGCGCCGCACATGGCGACAATCATAGCAAATTGCCACTGTCTCAGCCATGAATAACTGGGGGAGATCAGCGCTAGACTTTCAAATAATTCCCATCAGCAACCGCAAGACGGTTACGCAAGCTAACGGCGTAATTGCACGCTAACCATCACCGCGGCGTGATCGGTACTGTGGCTATCTAAAGCATAATCTGGGCGTAATAAATGGCGGTCAAATACTTCATAGCCTTCAACGCAGGCTAATTGCAACGAATAATGCGGCGCAAAGTCTTGGCTCAATAACACATAATCGAGCACCCGCCCTTGGCCACCATAATAATGGGTCGGTATGGGCGCTAAACTCTGGCCAGTTTCTTGTTGATATAGTTGGAAACTATCGTGCAATTGTAATGAGATTGTCGCCGGATTGGCCGCGGACAAATCCCCTGTCATCGGGGTTAACAGTCCCGCTAATAAATCGCTAGACAGCGCATCATTAAAATCCCCCATTACCAGCATAGGCAAACCATAGCGCCGATAGCGCTCGGCTAAAGCACCATGCAACAAACTGGCTTCACCGAGACGCTGCAAGGCCGACGCGCCGTGAGAATAATCGCTGTTAATGGCGCCGGTAGCCGTGGCATTCAATTGTGGCCGTTTCGATTTAAAATGGATTACATAACAATCGCAATGACCGAGACCGGCAATATCAACCTCGACCCATAACGGCTGACGACTAAATTCAAAATCTGGACTCACCCCGAGCTGCTGTCTGGCATCGGCACTGATGTTAATTGTGCCCAGCTCGATAATGGGATAACGGCTCGCCAGCGCTGTAACCGGTTGGTGGTAAATGTAGGCGTCTAATAATTGGGGTTCATCAATCACGGCAAAGTATTCATAACCGGCTTCAGCCATGAGCTGGCGCAACTCGGCGACACTAAAGACCTCTTGAAACCCGACGATATCCGGTTGATGTAAGGCTAAATAGTCACTAATCCAACGACACTTTTGCTGCCATTGCGATGCCGAATAGATATTAAACTGCTCGTAATAAGCCAACGGGGGCGCGATAAAATTCAATAAATTGATGGTGGCAATCCGAATGCCTTTGTCGCCCCTCAGCTGTGGTTGCATCATTTTCTCTTTGGGTTGTTTGCGCTGATTTACTTATAAAAAACTGACTAACTGTTCAATCGGTTTCTTATACTTAGCGTGCTCAGGCACCGTGGCATCAGCCCGCGGGTAGCCGGCCACAATAAGTATATAGGGTCGTTCATTGTCGGCATCCCGCCCACAAATGTCAGTTAAAAAACTCATGGGCTTGGGGGTGTGGGTTAAGGTGGCTAACCCCGCATGATGCAGAGCCTGAATTAAAAAGCCAGTCGCAATCCCTACCGACTCATGGACATAATAATTTTGGGTATGACCATCTTCATGCTGACCGCCGCGTTTTTGGCTAAACACGGCAATTAACCAAGGGGCTTCACTCAAATAAGGTTTACTGGCATTGGTGCCCAAGGGCTTGAGTGCCGACAACCATTCTTCGCCACCTCGGCCCTCGTAAAAGGCACTTTCAATGGCCTCGGCTTGGGCGCGGATCTGCAATTTAATCTCGTCACTCTCAATAGCAACAAAGTGCCACGGTTGATGGTTAGCGCCATTAGGTGCCGTGCCCGCTGCTAATAAACATTGCTCAATAATGGCTCTATCTACCGGTCGAGAGCTAAATTGACGAATGGAATGACGCCGTTTTACCTCGTGGTAATTAGCCTCGGCGCGACTGAGCATGTCTTGAGGAGAGTATTCAATAAAGTCCGTTAATGCTTGATGTTCATTCATGCTCACTCCGAGTCGATGGTAATTTTTTCAGCCGTTATCCTCCAGACTAAGCTAAGCCAGCAGCAACATCAATATTCGCCGCCGCTGGGATCAGCGTCAATGCAACAGCGAGGGGCATAGCGACGACACATCCAAAAAACACCCTTATTTTCAGGTAATAAGCCAAAAAAACATCCACAAACAGCAACAATGAAATGCCAGATGCTATAAATGCCTACACACCACTAAAGTTGAGTGCTTTTTAGGGTTATTTAAAAAGCATTAAATACAGTAACTTAAAAAGTACATATGGACTTATAGCACATCAATTAAGTTTTTAGTTGACCGGCGCCAATAAATCAATAAAATGCGCGCAATTTGCCTAAAATGTGTGATAACAAAAAAAATATGAGGTGGGAAAATGAGCAATGATAATAATTTTAGTTTGGGCCAGGTTCCGCTCTCTGCACGCCAAAGCACGCTGTCGTTAACTATGGTGATGTTAGGCCTGACTTTTTTCTCCGCAAGCATGTGGACCGGCGGGACGTTAGGTACCGGTCTTAATTTGAATGATTTTCTTCTCGCCGTGATCATCGGCAATCTAATCTTAGGTATCTACACTTCCTGTTTAGGCTATATTGGCGCCTCCACTGGCTTATCCACACACTTACTCGCTCGTTACTCTTTTGGAGAAAAAGGCTCGTGGTTACCCTCACTGCTGCTGGGAGGAACCCAAGTCGGTTGGTTTGGCGTAGGCGTGGCCATGTTTGCTATTCCCGTGCATAAAGCCACGGGCATTGATACCCAAGTATTGATCTTAGTCTCCGGCGTGTTAATGACAGCCACGGTTTATTTCGGCATTAAGGCATTAATGGTGTTATCCGCCATCGCCGTGCCAGCCATCGCTTTACTCGGCGGTTATAGCGTGATTGAAGCCATTGCTAGCATTGGCGGTATCTCGGCACTGCAACAATTAACTCCGGATGCGCCCATGAGCCTGACCTTAGCCATTGCCATGGTGGTCGGGTCGTTTATTTCTGCCGGCACCTTAACGGCGGATTTTGTTCGTTTTGGACGTCACGCGAAAACAGCAGTTGTGGTCACTATGGTGGCCTTTTTTTTAGGCAACACCTTAATGTTTATCTTTGGTGCGGCAGGGGCTGCTGCGACTGGCCAAGCCGATATTTCAGAGGTGATGATAGCCCAAGGGTTACTGATCCCAGCCATCATAGTGCTTGGGCTTAATATTTGGACGACCAACGATAACGCTCTTTATGCATCAGGCTTAGGCTTTGCCAACATCACAGGGCTACCAAGCAAATACTTATCGGTTATCAATGGTGTCATCGGTACCTTATGTGCGCTGTGGCTGTATAATAACTTCGTCGGTTGGCTCACCTTTTTATCGGCAGCCATCCCACCTATCGGCGGCATTCTGATTGCCGACTTTATTAAAAATCGCCAGAAATACACTGATATTGCTAGCACCTTACACCAACAAACCATGGTAAATTGGTCTGCAATTATTGGGGTTGCCATCGGCGTAGCTGCGGGCCATTTATTGCCCGGCATCGTGCCACTTAATGCCGTATTAGCTGGTGCCGGCAGTTACTTATTACTCGATACCTTGAGCTGCCGTTTGCGCCAATTGCCGACGCAAGCCAACCAAGATAAATGTCAGGAAAATTCATGAATAACACCTTACTCATTACCAATGTCACCCTGCGAGGTCAGTCTGGTCTTAAGCAAATTGTCATTGAAAATGGTCGCTTCAGTGCCATTTATGATGGCGATGCAACTGTCGATATTGACGCGACCGTGCTCGATGGTGAGGGCGGCATGGCGATGGCGCCTTTTTGTGAGCCACACATCCACTTAGATACCACCCAAACGGCTGGCGAACCTAACTGGAATATTTCAGGCACGTTATTTGAAGGGATTGAGCGTTGGGCCGAGCGTAAAGCCCTATTATCTATCGAAGACGTCAAGGCGCGCGCCAAGCAAACCTTGTCTTGGCAGATTGCTAATGGGATCCAGCATGTACGCACCCATGTCGATGTTTCTGATCCCAGCTTAACGGCGTTGCGCGCCATGCTGGAAGTGAAAGCCGAGATGAAGGAGCTCATCGAGCTGCAAATCGTTGCCTTTCCTCAAGAAGGTATCTTGTCTTACCCCAATGGTAAGGCCTTGATGGAAGAAGCCTTAATTCTGGGTGCCGATGTCATTGGCGCGATCCCTCATTTTGAATTCACCCGCGAATATGGCATTGAATCTCTGCACTATATTTTTGAATTAGCGCAAAAATATGACCGCCTAATCGATGTCCATTGTGATGAAATCGATGATGAGCAATCCCGATTTATCGAAACCTTGGCCGCTTTAGCCCATCAATATCACATGGGCCACAAAGTCACCGCCAGCCACACCACGGCGATGCATTCTTATAATGGCGCATATGCGTCTCGCTTATTCCGCTTGCTCAAGATTTCTGGCATTAGTTTTGTGGCTAACCCGTTGGTGAATATCCACTTGCAAGGCCGCTTTGATGATTACCCGAAACGACGCGGTGTCACCCGTGTCAAAGAGATGCTGGCCAGCAATATCAATGTCTGTCTTGGTCATGATGATGTGTTTGACCCTTGGTATCCGCTGGGCACCGCTAATATGCTGCAAGTACTGCATATGGGGCTGCATGTATGTCAAATCATGGGTTATGAGCAACTCGATACGTCCTTAGATTTAATTAGCAGCCATAGCGCCAAAGCGTTGGCCTTGGGCGAACAATATGGGATTGAACTGGGCCGCCCAGGCAACTTAATCATTCTACCAGCCGACAGTGATTTTGATGCCCTACGTCGTCAAGTCCCGGTGCGTTACTCTGTTCGTGGCGGCAAAGTTATCGCCAGCACCGAACCGGCGGTCAGTCGCATCTATCATCAGGGAGAGCAAGTGATCGATTTTCGCCGATAAACCAGCCTAAATATCTCATCATCCTCAATGGTATCCGATGGATACGAGAGGATGATGAGTTCACTAACACACAGATTAATTATCGGTAGTAAAGTTAAGCTCTTAGGATTTTTATCCTATACTGGCATCAAATCCTTTTGCACCCAATGCCGTTGAAGCACTTTAAGCATTTGTTCAAAAAAATCATCAATCTGTGGGTATCTGTCCGCCATAACTTGGTAGCTATTGCTGTGCTACTCAATGGCTTACTGATTTTTAAAACCGTTTATGGCATGTCTGGCAATGTCTTTGAACTCTTTCATATCTCCAATTTCTCCGAAGCTAATATCGCCTCGCTCACCAATGCCCCTTGGTTTATGCTGGGGGTATTTTTAGTCATCAACTCCATTGGCTTAGTCTTCCGAGCTCGCATCGCTTGGGTCATGAGCCTAGCCTTGCTTGTCACCACCTTACTCTTTACGTGGCACTTCTTGCCGGATCAACAACACAGCATCAACCTGTGTATTGCAAGCTTGCTATTTCTCATCTTACTGCGCAAAGACTTCAATCGTAGTAGTGTCACGGCTGGCGGGATTTTCTCGCTGATAACCTTCGTGATTTTAGTGGCGTATGCCACCTATGGTAGCTTGTATTTCGGTGATGGTTTCAAGCCAAAAATCGACAACATCATGACGGCTTTTTATTTCTCGATGGTCACCATGACAACGGTAGGTTACGGCGATATATTGCCCGTCAGCGAAGCTGCTCGCATCTTCACTATTTCGGTGATTATTGCCGGCATTACCGTATTTGCCACCTCGGTCACCACCATTTTTGGACCGCTCATTCGTGGCGGCCTTAATAAACTGGTTAAAGGAAACAAAATACCCATGAAACGCGAAGATCACTTTATTGTGTGCGGTACCTCGATGATGGCCATGAATACCATCAACCAACTACATCAACGTGGACTCGATGTCACCATCATTACCAATCGTCCAGAAGATGAGTTTCCCTTGATAGAACAAAGCCTCGATGGCAAGTTTGACATCATTTCCGGTGACAGTAGCGACAGTTCGGTATTAAAAAAAGCGGGCATAGAAAACTGTCGCGCCATATTGGCTTTGGCAGAAAACGATGCTGACAACGCCTTTATCTTATTGTCTGCTCGCGATATTAGCGCCGACGTCAAGACAGTCGTTATCGTCAATGACAGCAAAAATATAAATAAAATCAAAATGGTACAGCCAGATATTATTTTATCGCCTCAATTATTTGGCAGTGAAGTCTTGGCGCGCATGCTCAATGGCGAGGAGATAGATAATAAGGTGTTAATCTCGATGTTACTCAACTCTGGTCACGGTATTTTTGATAAAAAAGACTCCGCCGAGCCGAGCCCTCATTAGTTTGGCCAGGCAATGACTCAGCCAAAGCAACCTCTACTGAGGTCGCACACCTAAGGATTGACCATGACGCCAACTTGCTAACACGATATGATAGCCAGCATAATTTCTGCTGCGCTGCACTAAGCCCCCCTATTTATGAACAAAGAAAAACTCGGTTTATTTATCCTCGCCATCGTTATTTCGGCATTTGGCATTTACGCCTTCGAAGGCAGTCGTCAGGTCTTAAGCGAGTTCGGTATTGATTCACCCTGGCCAATCATTGGCATATTTGCCTTATTAGGGCCATTAACTTGGTGTGCTAATCGCTGGTTTTGGCCAACCTTACTTGTGTGTATCACTCTACCATTAACCATCATTTTCTTCGGCTAGGCCAACGAACATCTAGCGGCTAACCCAAAGTAAACACATACTTTTTATCGCCGCCACTCCATTTAGCCAGCAGATGTTTGAGAAAGTTCAAACATTGCCAGTGAATATCTATGAGTAAAGGCTAAATTATGTCACTATCCGCGCCATTCTTTGTTATGCCGGCATTGATTTGCACTCAAGCGCCTGCGCATCATCTTTAGTTGTTAATTTATGAAATCTTGGTCGCTCAATACGAAAATACTCCTCGCCACTATTTGTGCTTTAACCGCATTAACTGCCTTATTAACATGGCAAAGCTACAGTCATAAGAAGGACACCTTAACCCAAACCAGTCTGGCGCAAATGCAACAGGTGGCGAACCTTGAAGCCAACCGCATCAGTGAGTGGTTGCAAGTCCGTAAAAATATTCTCAATGCGATGGCGACCCACATAAGTGGCGACATCAGCACCCATTTACAGCAAGGCCAAGCCTCAGGCAATTTCCAACTCAGTTATTTCGGAGAAAGCAACGGTCAGATGCATGATTCTGATATCAGCATAGATCGCACCGGTTATGATCCCCGCCGCCGCACCTGGTATCAAGCCGCGACGGCAGCCAATGATCTGGTGGTCACCGAACCTTATGTGGATGTTGCCTATAACATTACCGTGATCACGCTTGCCAAGGCGGTGGCCAATGGGGTTGTCGGCGCGGATGTCTCCATTGCTGGGATAGTGTCTCAAATAAGCGCCATGCCGTTGCCCGCGAATGGCCAAGCCATTTTAGCCCATAACAATGGCACCACGATTGCCTATCAGGATAGCCGCAAAGCCTTAATGCCCTTGACGCAGATTGATGACCAACTGCACAGCAATATTGCGCAAATTAATCAAACGAGTGGCGCATTTTACCCACTGCTGATGGATAGCGATCAACGCCAAAAATTAGTGTGGGCCCAACCCATCCCCAATACCCAATGGCAATTGTTGTTAATCTTAGACAAGGACACCTTAGACGCCCCCTTGCTGCAGATGCTGTGGACTCAGTTAGCCATTGCCGCGCTGGCACTGGTGATCAGTGTCTTAGTGATCCGCTATTTAGTGCAACTGTTGTTGGCACCATTGGCGCGGGTAACCGATGCCCTGTCATTAATCGCCGCAGGCAGTGGCGATCTCAGCCAAAGATTAACCATTGAGCACCATGATGAGGTCGGGGAGCTCGCCACCAGTTTCAACCAATTTGTGATCACCCAGCAGCAGTTAATCAGCCAAGTGCGACAGCTGAGTATTGAATTAGAAGCGGATGCTAACGTGGCATTAAGCACTAACCAAATGGCCAGCCAAGAACTCGACAAGCAGCAGCAACAAATAACCATGGTGGCGACCGCGGTCACCGAAATGGCCAGTGCCACTCAAGAGATAGCAATGAATGCCGAGCAGACCGCTGCGGCCGCGCAACAATCAGCGTCCAGCAGTCATCAAGGGCACTCACAAGTAGAGCAAACTCGGCAATCGATTAATCATTTGGCCAGCGAGGTTGAAAGCGCCACCGGTATCATTCACGAGCTCAACCGCCACGCACAATCCATCTCCAGCATTTTAGGCACCATCCAAGGCATTGCCGAGCAGACTAATTTACTGGCGCTCAATGCCGCCATTGAAGCCGCGCGCGCAGGCGAGCACGGTCGCGGCTTTGCCGTTGTCGCTGACGAAGTGCGCATATTGTCACGTCGCACCCAAGATTCGACCTTAGAAATTCAAGCCACCATCGAAACCCTGCAACACACCACAGCTCACGCAGTCACCATGATGCAAACCAGTCAGCAACTGGCCCAGCACAGCGTGGCCGATGCCGATATTGCCGCTCAAGCCTTAACGGAAATCGCCCAAGCGGTTGCCGTGATCTCCGATATGGCGGCTCAAATTGCCACCGCGGCCGAAGAGCAAACCCAAGTGAGCGCCGAAATTTCTTACAACGTCGTGGTCATTAAAGATGTGAGCGAAGAAGTCAGCAACACCGCCAATCAAGGCTTAGCACACGCTGAAACCCTTAAAATCCGTGCCGACAAGCTCAATCAGCAAGTGGCAACGTTTATTCTTTAACAGTATCAAAACATCGCTAGGCCGTGAAAGTTTAGCGGCCTAGCGATGTTTTGCCCCCGCCGCCCCACCAGGGCAGAAGCTGTCCTATACTCTTCTTCGGTACTTATTGATCTAAGGAGAATATATGACAGTGTCAGCCATCATAGTCATGTTAATCATCGGCGCGGTCGCCGGCTGGTTAGCAGGCAAAATCATGCAAGGCAGTGGCTTTGGCCTTGTGGGCAATATTGTTGTCGGAATTGTTGGTTCATTTTTGGGAGGATTTGTATTTGGGCTACTCGGACTCGCTTCCGTTGGCATCATAGGTTCGATTATCAGTGCGACAATAGGTGCAGTGTTACTCTTGTTTATTATCCAAAAAGTCAAAGGTTAAACCAGGCGCCGCACTAAGGATGGTGCAGGCCGCTTCCCCCTCGAGTTAACCCTTTTAATAAATTTTCATGTCTAAAACGTATTACTGTCACCAAGCAAAAGCGCGATTAATCCCAATAAATATCGATAAATCCAAAGGTTATTCTTTAAAAAATAAGTAATTATAAAAATGTCGTCTCGTCAAAGCATCGCCATTGCACCGAGAGATTAATCCAGCCAAGAATGATAAGGACAAACACAACCATTAGAGAAATGATCATTATGCGCACCAAATATATCAGCACCTTGGCCTTAGCGACGTTATTCTCCGGCGCGGTTAATGCCAGCAGTTATAACCCCGAACTGGCAGCCAGTTATCAAACGTTTTTCGCCCCGATTAAAGGTGCCGCCGCCGGTAAAAACCTCGGTTTGATGAGCCCCGAAGCCTTTGTCAACAGCATCAAAGCCGGTACTGATCTGGTGGCCATCGATATCCGTACGCCCGCCGAAATGGACATCTTTGGTTTATCTTTACCGGGCAGCTTAGCCATGTCGGCTGAAACCGTGTTTTTACCCGAAAATCTCGCCAAACTGCCCACCGATAAGCCGGTCGTGATTATTTGTAAATCTGGGGCGAGAGCCACGGCCATCGGCACGGCGCTGCGTCATGCAGGTTTTGATAACGTTAGAATTTTAAAGGGTGGTTTTAAAGGCTTAAGTGGCTATTTAGGGCCAGTACAAGCCAACTAAGCTGTCGGCCCATGAGGGTGTGAGGGCGCAAGTGTTCGGCTCTCATCCCTTGAACTGGCAATCGCGGCATTTGTGGTTTAAGGTAAATTGTTAGTGTTAACATCAATGAATGTCACAAGAGGCTTTTCTCCTCGATAAGTCTTGGGAGCACGACAATGAAAATCCTAAACGCGTACCCTATTCATAAAATTGATCACCTGACTCAACCCCATCATTTAACGAATATCAATCTCGAGTCGGCGGCCAGCGAAGTGTTTCTCGACTTTCACCATGCTCCGCCCAGTATGATTGATGCGGACACTCAAGCTATTGGTGCGCAGGAAATGATGCGCCACGAGCACTGCGCCATAAAGATGGTCATCGATCGGGATGAAGATCTTATCGGGATTATTACCCAAGAGGCCTTATCCCCTCAGGCTATCACCCAACATCAGAACAAATTCACGCCAAAAGGCGACATCACAGTGGCCGATTTGATGTCCCCAAGAGATCAATTAATCGCATTGGATTTTCAACAACTGCTATCGAGTACGGTCGGGGATATTCTGAATACGCTCAAGCTGTCAGGTTTGAGTCATTGCTTGGTCGTCGATAACCAACAACACGAAATTCGCGGCTTAGTGGACGCTGCCGATATCGCAGAGCGCCTGCACATCCCTGCGCCGCAAACTTCATCCAAACCATCATTTCTAAGTATTTTTAAATATTTAGGAGGTAAGCGTCTCGCCCAATAAGCCGGGATGCTCACTAACGACTCAGCTCACGTTGAGATGAGTCGTTATCAATTAAAGGTAATAATCTTTAAGCGGCGGAAAACCGTTAAAACATACCGCCGAATACGTGGTGGTATAAGCGCCAGTTGTTAGCCAATATAATTTATCTCCGATGGCCAAATCTTGTGGCAACCCATAGCGATAATGCTCATACATGATATCGGCACTGTCACAGGTGGGGCCAGCAATGACACAAGCGCCTAAGGGCCCGTGCTTATCGGTCACAATCGGAAATTTAATCGCCTCATCCAAGGTTTCAATTAACCCAGAGAACTTGCCGACATCCGCAAACACCCAGCGCTCATTAGAGTCACTCGATTTATGAGAAATCAGCACCACTTCGGAAATCAACACCCCGGCATTTGAAATCAGCGATCGCCCTGGCTCAAGGATGATTTTCGGCATTGTCTCTGGAAATGCCTGCGACAAATAGCCGGTGATCGCTTGGGCATACCCAGCTAATGCCTGGGTCTTATCCAAATAATTCGCCGGAAAACCACCGCCCATATTGATCATCGCCAACTTAATACCCGCTTGTTCAGACAAACGAGTAAAGAGTTGTGCCACTTGATTAATCGCAACTTGCCATGCACCAATATCTCGTTGTTGCGAACCGACATGAAATGACACCCCATAAGCTTCAAGGCCTAAAGATTGTGCCAATACTAATAAGTCATAGGCCATCTCAGGCTGACAGCCAAACTTACGTGATAATGGCCAATCGGCGGTGTCGTTGCCCACGGTCAGAATACGTACATAAACTCGGCTACCGGGGGCGGCTTGAGCCAACATACGAATATCGGCCTCTGAGTCAGAGGCAAATAAACGCACTCCACGCTCATAAAAGGCTTCCACATCTTGACGCTTTTTAATGGTATTGCCAAAACTGATGCGATCGCAGCTGACTCCGTGCGCCATCACCATCTCTAACTCATAGATAGAGGCAATATCAAAATTAGCGGATTTTTGATGCAACAAGGCCAGGATAGGTGCGCCAGGATTCGCTTTAACCGCATAATAAATATGAGCAAACGGGAAGTTTTTAGTCATTTCATCGTATTGTGCAGCGATAATCTCAGTGTCGATCACCACACAGGGCGTTGGCTTATGCTTAGCAAACTGCTTAATGCGCTCAAATCGCGATAACTCATAGTAATCAGTAACTTTGATTGACTTAAACTGGCTCACAAATAGATCATCCCTAGACTTTGATTTTCATTTATTGAGAAGTAAACGCTATTTACCCTCAACAAGCAATGAATACTTATGCGTCTTGGTCGCTTTTTTTTATAACACCCGATTAAGCCAGTCTCGAAAGCCACTCCATGGGCTCGTCATAGGGCTAACATTTCGCTAAAATCATTGCTTCAACCAGTGATTAAAGGATGTAGCATGCTTATCTCTTGCCCTCAATGTGCCGGCTTAAATCGGGTTAGTGACCAGCGTTTATCAGATAACCCTCAGTGCGGCCATTGCCAATCACCATTACTCAGTGGTGTACCTATCACCCTGACCGCTCAAAACTTTAGCCGCCATGCCAATCAATCTGAATTCCCCATAGTGATCGACTTTTGGGCGGATTGGTGCGGCCCCTGCCAGAGTTTTGCCGCCACCTTTAGCGCCGCCGCGAGCCGTTTTAGCCAGCAATATCGCTTCGGCAAAGTCGATACCCAAGCTCAGCCACAATTAGCCGCCCAATTTGGTATTCGATCCATACCCAGTTTGATCATCATCAAGCAGGGCACGATTATCGCGCAACAAGCCGGTGCATTATCCGGGGCCGATCTTCAGCAATGGTTAATGGCCAATAGCTAATCTCATATTGGCGGCCAAACATGATAATTGTCAGCAATTGATAACGATCTACTTGCTCAAGGCGCATTGGCTTGCTAGCTTGAATACTATAAAAACAATTATGTTGTCAGCTGATGTAACCTACAGGACAAGACTATGAGTACTCGCGCCCCAATGAATCACCAAGGGGAGAATAAAAGTCCCAAAACCAATTATGAGCAAATGGCAGATGATTTTGTTGCCATGTTTACTGCCATAGCGAAGCAGAGACCAGAGCAGACAGCTGAAATACTCAGCCAGGATTTAGACGAAGGAAACAGCCCTAAACCGCTACCTTAATTGAAGAAAATCTAAACTGCAGATACAAAAAAGGTCGCTTATGGCGACCTTTTTAACTTCTTATTGGTGGCTAATTACAGCGCAACAACGTTAGAAGCTTGAGGACCCTTAGGACCTTGTTCCAGAGCGAAAGACACTTTTTGACCTTCAGCTAAAGTTTTGAAGCCATCAGAAACGATAGAACGGAAATGTACGAATACATCTGGACCGCCGTTATCTTGAGCAATAAAACCAAAACCTTTCTCTTCGTTGAACCATTTTACTGAACCAGTGCTAGACATATGATGCCCCTTTAATTATAGAAAACTAGATAAAATATTTGTCGAAGTAATTATATAATTACAGAGCAACAACGTTAGCAGCTTGAGGACCCTTAGGACCTTGCTCAAGCATAAAAGTAACCTTCTGACCTTCGGCTAAAGTTTTGAAGCCTTCAGAAACGATAGCGCGGAAATGTACGAATACATCTGGGCCGCCGTTATCTTGAGCGATAAAACCAAAACCTTTATCTTCGTTAAACCATTTTACTGAACCAGTGTTTGAATTAGACATTTGATGTCCCTTATAAATAATTAATTAAATGAATTTCCAATAGATTGGAATACTAAAGCTCGAATTATTAATATTTACGAAGAAGCGAAAGGAAACACTGAGGACAAAAACGAAACGAGAATGCATCTTAGGGTTTTGCTTGAACTTATGCTTATTTTAATAACTCTACTCTCAAGTAGCGGCAGAATAATAGCAGTGAGCGTTCGCCAAAGTAAAGCAGTATTTTGTTTATTTTTTGATAGCCTTCTAGCTGTCTAAGCCGGCGACTCCCTCTCTGCTGTCTCTGGTGTTCATACTCTCTACAAGCCCCATAAAGACTCGGTTTATGATGGCCAGCATCGATTGCAGAACAATTTTTATTCATGAAAATCTGATAGCTAGAACAAGATCACTCCAATTTAAGCCAAAACTCGCTACAGTGCGAAAAAAAATACTATCGCAGGGAATTGCAGTGAATTTTCAAACATGGCCTATTGCCAGGCAAATTGGAGTTTTAGCATTATTATTAAGCATTTTCATTTTAGGTGGTATCGGGGCCATTTCTTATTTTACCGCGGCGCAGTCATTACAAGATAAAGGGATATCTTCCGTTAAACGTCAAGTGCATAGTGTGTCAGAATTGCTCGAAATGCAGTACCACAGTCTGCTGAACATGGCCGAGCACAATGCCGACGTGTTTCGTAGCATGTATCCGGGTGAATTTTACCAAACCGATCGCAGTATCAAAATTCTCGATAAACAAACCCCAGCACTATTTCATGAAAAGGAATTAATCAACTCCGCCAAAAGTAAGGTGGATAGGTTTGCCAACATCACCGGCGGCAATGCTACCGTCTTTGTGCGGGTCGGCGATGATTTTCAACGCATTTCTACCTCAGTGGCCATGGACAATGGCCAACGCGCACTGGGCACATTTCTTGGCAAAGATCACCCCGCTTATGGGGCGTTAATCGCGGGGAAACCCTTTGCAGGTTATGCCGAATTGTTTGGTCGCGATTACATGGCCGTCTACCGCCCCATCACGGATAAACACGATAAGCTCATCGCCGTGATGTACATAGGGTTTGACATCAGCAATTCAATCGCACATTTACGCAATAGTATCAAACAACTTATGGTGGAAGAGTCTGGCCACTTTTTATTAGTTAATAACAATAACAACACGGTTATTTTTCATCATCAGTCGCCGTTTGGCACTCCAGTCTCCGCTGCGATCCTAAATGGATTGACCCCAAGTGAAATCACCACCAACGAGTATGAACGCCATTACCTCAATAATGAACAAGTGGCCATGTACGGTTTTGTCGAGGAAGTGAAAGGTTGGCATTGGAGCTTAGTGGCCCAGGTTCCTGCCCATGAACTCAATGAAGAAAGCCTGCAATTGCTGACCAGCAATAGCTTACTATCATTACTCGGCGTGGTTCTTATCAGTCTTGCCTTAGCCGCAGTGCTAGTCAATCGCTTAAAGCCGCTCCGGCAGTTGCAAACCAGTGTTGCCGCCCTTGGCGATGGCGACCTGCAACAAGCGTTAATTCAACCCCCAGCCCATAGCCGCAATGAAGTCGATGGCATCACCGCCAGCATTGCACACATGGCCACCAAACTCAGCGCGACCTTAATAGCCTTGAAACATTCGGTGACACAGTTAGATACCTTAGCCAATGACTCACGCCAGCAGGCTGATGTCAATCGCCAAGAAGCGCAAACCATGTTGTCTCAGACCGACCAAATAGCGGCCGCCATCGAAGAAATGTCGACCTCGATTAGAGACGTGGCTCAACATACCCAACATGGGGCGAGCATGAGCCAAGAGGTGGGCGGCTCGGCATCCGTCGGCCAGCAACAAGTGACTCAGCTCGTTAAAAACCTAGAAGATTTGCGCCAGCAAATTGATGACAGTCAGCACTCGGTCACGGAAGTTGAGCACGCCAGCGTGGCTATCAGCAAGATCACCCAAGTGATCAATGCTATCGCCGAACAAACCAACCTATTAGCATTAAATGCGGCGATTGAAGCGGCAAGAGCGGGTGAGCAAGGGCGCGGTTTTGCCGTGGTCGCTGACGAAGTGCGCTCACTGGCTAAACGCACCCAAGAGGCCATTGTTGAAATCGAACAAAGTATTCAGCAGTTACAACTGCAAGTGGGACACACCAAGGCGCAAATGGACACCAGCCAACAACTGGGCAGTCATTCGGCTGCCGAAGGCCAAAAAGTCGGGAGCGAACTTCATGCGATTACCAATAGCATTAATGAATTAGTTGGGCTCAGCGGCAATATTGCCTGCGCCACCGAACAGCAAAGTGCTGTGGCACATGACATTACCCTAAATCTGCATCAAATGACGGATTTGGCACGCTTAGGTGAAGAACGCAGCGGTCAAAGTCAGCGCGCTGCCACTGAGCTCGAGCAGCTGGCGCAACAGATTAAGATCCAAATCGCTAAATTTAACTGTTAGTGCGTATCGACACCGACAAAAAAGCCCAGAATATTCTGGGCTTTTTTACGACTCATGGAGCCAAATTAGGCTTGAGGACGCATCGCTGGGAACAGGATCACGTCACGAATGGTATGAGTATTAGTGAACAACATCACTAAACGGTCGATACCAATACCTTGACCGGCGGTCGGTGGCAGACCGTGCTCCAACGCCGTAATATAATCGGCATCATAGAACATGGCTTCATCATCACCCGCATCTTTAGCATCTACCTGAGCTTTAAAGCGCGCATCTTGATCTTCAGCATCGTTTAACTCGCTGAAACCGTTCGCCACTTCACGACCACCAATGAAGAACTCAAAACGGTCAGTAATAAAGTCATTACCATCGCTACGGCGAGCCAGTGGTGAAATATCAGCAGGATAACCGGTAATAAATGTCGGCTGCATTAACTGCGGCTCGGCGGTTTCACCGAAGATTTCTTCTAACAGCTGGCCACAGCTCCAGAAGGTTTCCACATCAATATGCAGACTCTTCGCCAGCGAGCGCATAAAGTCGAGATCTTTGACTTGCTCATAGGTCATGGCTTGGATAGTGGCATTGTCAGGATTGTAATGCTGAATCGCTTCGAGCATGCTCATTCTGGCATATGGGCCACCGAAATCTATGGTGTGTTCGCCATAAGGCAGCTTGGTATCACCGCACAAATCTTTGGCGATAGAGCTCAACATTTCTTCGGTTAAATCAATCAGATCGTTGTAGTCAGCGTACGCCATATAGAATTCCATCATGGTGAATTCTGGGTTATGACGCGGCGACAAACCTTCATTGCGGAAGTTACGGTTAATTTCGAACACACGCTCAAACCCACCGACAACTAAACGCTTGAGATATAACTCAGGCGCAATACGCAGGTACATTTCGATATCCAGAGCGTTATGATGGGTCACGAATGGACGCGCAGAAGCACCACCAGGGATGACATGCATCATCGGGGTTTCTACTTCCATAAACTCTTTTTTCACCATAAAGTTGCGGATAGCCGCCACCACTTTAGAGCGCATCATAAAGGCTTGACGAGAATCTTCGTTCACGATCAGATCAACATAACGTTGGCGATAACGCGTTTCTTGGTCGGTCAAACCATGGAATTTTTCTGGCAAAGGACGCAGCGCCTTAGTCAGCAACTGGTATTGTTCCATGTTGACGTATAAATCGCCTTTACCAGACAAGTGCAGCTGGCCAGTCACACCGATGATGTCACCAATATCCAGACCTTGATAACGTTCTTTAATATCACCTTGAACGCTCTTTTCGGCGTACGCCTGAATGCGGCCAGACACATCTTGGATCACTAAGAAGGGACCACGCTTAGCCATGATGCGGCCAGCAATACTGGTGGTAAAGCCTAACGCTTCCAGTTCTTCTTTGGTGTTGTGACCGTACTCAGCCTGCAGTTCAGCCGCTTTATGGGTGCGACGGAAAGTATTAGGGTGAGCGTTAGCAGGACACTGCGAACGGACATGCTCAAGCTTAGCGCGACGCTCGGCGATCAGCTTGTTCTCATCTTGGGTTACTTGCACTTGTTCAGTCATATCTTTCTCTCTGTGCCAACATTGGCCGGCGAACCGACCACCTGGTCAATCTGAATGGCCCTTACAGGCCGGACTTCAGGCTGGCCTCAATAAATTTATCTAGGTCACCATCTAATACCGCTTGGGTATTGCGGGTTTCCACTCCGGTACGCAAATCTTTAATACGTGAATCATCGAGCACGTATGAACGGATCTGGCTGCCCCAACCGATATCAGACTTAGCATCTTCAGCGGCTTGCTTTTCAGCATTCTGCTTCTGCATTTCCAGCTCATACAGCTTAGCTTTTAATTGCTTCATCGCGGTATCACGGTTTTTATGCTGCGAGCGGTCATTCTGACACTGCACAACCGTATTGGTCGGCACGTGAGTAATACGAATCGCCGATTCGGTACGGTTAACGTGCTGACCACCGGCACCAGAGGCTCGATAAGTATCGACGCGCAAATCCGCGGGGTTGATATCAATCTCAATTTCATCATCAATTTCAGGGTATACAAACACTGAGCAGAATGACGTATGGCGGCGACCACCGGAATCAAATGGTGATTTACGAACCAAGCGGTGAACACCGGTTTCAGTGCGCAACCAGCCAAAGGCGTATTCGCCACTGAACTTAATCGTGGCACTCTTAATACCCGCAACGTCCCCGTCTGACACTTCAATCAGTTCTGGCGAAAAATCGTGGGCTTCGCCCCAACGCAAGAACATTCGCAGTACCATGTTGGCCCAATCTTGAGCTTCCGTACCACCCGAACCCGATTGAATATCCAAATAACAATCATTGTTGTCATGTGGGCCTGAGAACATGCGGCGGAATTCGAGTTCAGCCAAACGCTTTTCAAGCTCGGCCAATTCGGCTTCAGCATCATTGAAGGTATCTTGATCGTCTTCTTCAACGGCTAATTCCAGCAGACCTTCAACATCTTCAAGACCCGTGTCTAAGGTGTCGATGGTTTCTACCACAGCTTCGAGACTTGAACGCTCTTTGCCTAAGGCCTGAGCACGCTCAGGTTCGTTCCATACTTCAGAGCTTTCCAGCTCACGGCTCACTTCTTCTAGACGCTCTTTCTTGGCGTCATAGTCAAAGATACCCCCTAAGAAGCTGGGTGCGCTCGGCCAGCTCCTTAATCTTAAATTTCACAGGATTGACTTCAAACATGATGATTTACTTTCGAGTTGGAGTTAAAAGGCGATAAAGGCGGCATTTTACCCTAATTCCATCGCGAATCACAGATGAATAGCCATCAAAACTACTCAAGTTTTTCCCCTAAAAATACCGCCTCCCTCCGCCCGAATATGAGATCAACTCGCCATCAATTCGAGGCACCACCCTATTTGCGCTAAATTTAGAGAGATTTTTATTCATATGTTGAGCTTAAAGATTCGGATTCAGCCTCGGCTGGAAAAATTAGCATTATGGCGTTAGCGACTATACTCAACAGCATGGACGAAATAAAAACATGTTGTTACAAGGAAGATAACGGACATGAGTGCCACGCCCCCGCGCTAGCCTCAGGCTTGTGCTATTGGCACGATCCAAAACAGCTCAAAGATAGCCCTGACACCGCCAAACAATTAGAAGAGTTTGCTCATCAAGGTGGCATGCTTCGTGGTATACATTTGCGTCATGCCAACCTCGAAGGCATCGACTTAGTGCATCACCACAGCAAGACTGGCTACGATATGAGCCATGCCGATCTTTATCGCGCCAATTTGCAAGGTGCGCATTTATTCAATCTCAATCTCGACAAAGCCAATGTCATGAAAGCCGACTTACGTGACGCTAACTTACATTTAACCAAACTCTCGCAAGCCAATCTTCTCGGGGTCAAATGGGCCGGAGCCAAAATTGAAAATGTGCATATTGGTGGCGATATTATTCAAGAGCAACAAGCCTATCGCGCGTTAAAACTCGATGAACATGAGATAGCGCAGGATTATTTCGAGCAAGCCGAAGAAATTTACCGTGATTTACGCAAAGCGGCTGAGCATGAAGGCTTATTTGCCATGGCAGGGGAATATATTCAAAAAGAACTCACCATGCGTCGCCAACAGATGCCCAAGTATAGCCAGCAACGAATGGTCTCTAAACTCATTGATATGTTTTGCGGTTATGGCGAAGCACCCCTTAGGGTCATCTTCTTTTCGCTGGCGCTGATTGTATGCTGCGCCTGTGTGTATTTCTTCACTGGATTAATGTTTAACGGCCAGACCCATGTGGCCCACGCCAACATGCAATTTTCTGAGTATCTCTCATTATTCTTTAATTGCTTATATTACTCAGTGGTCACATTTACCACCTTGGGCTATGGCGACTTCACCCCGGTGGGATTTTCCAAGGCGGTGGCGGCCTTTGAAGCATTTACCGGCAGCTTTACTATCGCCTTGTTCGTCGTGGTCTTTGTAAAGAAAATGACACGCTAAAGCAGCGATGGGGGCTAAGTCACATGATTTACCGTAACTTAATAACGGCATGCGAGCGCCGCCCCTAAAAAAACGAGATCCCCATCAATCCAACCTAGACCACAACGACGCGCACCCTACACTAACAACCAAAACGTGAGTCTTGCCACGAATCCATCACAAAGATCGGCTGGCATGACCTGAGACCCTGCTTGCGCTAGGTATACTTTGGACAAAGCGACGCGTCAGTATTGAACTATCAATAACTTATCGCATCTTTGCTCGCTATCCTAATTCCAGATGAAGGCCCAGCACATGATGACTCTCGTGATTGATGATCAGACACTGCAGACAAATGCCGGCGATACCCTACTGCAAGCCTGCCTCAAGGCAGGCATTAACCTACCGCATTTGTGCGCCAATCCGGGAGCCGATGAGTCAGGGCAAACCCACCATCTTTGTACGGTAGCCATAGCAAGTGAAGATGGCTGGCAATACCGCCATGCCTGCAGCACGCCAGTGAGCGATGGTCTCACCGTCGTGACCCAATCGCAAACCCTGTCAAACATGCGCCAACAAGCCTTACAACTGATCCTCAATGACCATTTTGCCGACTGTGAAGCCCCCTGTCAGCAAGCGTGTCCGGCAGGCGTCGATGTCCAATCATACCTGTATCACATGGCCCAAGGCGATCACCAGCAAGCAGTAAAGGTGATCAAGCAAACCTTGCCGATGCCACTCTCCATTGGCCGCGTATGTCCGGCCTTTTGCGAGAGTGAATGTCGCCGCAGCTTAGTCGATGAACCATTAGCAATTCGCCAGTTAAAACGTCATGCGGCGGATATCGATCTCGACAGTGAACAACCGTGGATGCCGGAGCGTGCCGCCGATACCGGCAAAAAAGTCGCCATTATCGGTGCGGGGCCGGCGGGTTTGAGCGCGGGCTATTTTTTATCGAATCAAGGCCATGATGTCACTCTTTTTGAGGCGATGCCCAAGGCGGGCGGCTGGTTGCGCTATGGCATTCCAGAATACCGGTTACCGAAAGCTATCCTCGATAAAGAAATCGAGCTGATGTGTGCTAACGGCCTTAAGATTGAAACCCATACCCGCTTAGGCCAACACATCCAACTTCAAGAGTTAGTGGCTGATTTCGATGCAGTCTGTCTGGCCATTGGCGCTCAAAAAGCCGTCGCCATGGACTATCCTGGCGCCGATCTTGCCGGTTGCTACCTTGGGGTTGATTACCTCAAAGACTTTTGTACCGAGCAGACATTAGTTACCGGGAACAAGGTGGCTGTCATTGGTGGCGGTAATACCGCCATCGACTGTGCCCGAACTGCGGTGCGCACCGGCGCCGATGTGACCTTAATTTATCGCCGGACCCGTGCGGATATGCCTGCCGAGCCTTATGAAATTCACGAGGCTGAGGTCGAAGGGGTTAAGTTTCACTTTTTAACGAATCCGCTTGAAAACCTGAGTGATGATCACGGCCGAGTCAAGGCCATCACCTTGAGCAAGATGGCGTTAACCGAACCCGATGCTTCCGGGCGGCGCTCACCAAAGGCCACAGGTGAAACCTTCACCGAAGACTTTGATACCGTGATAGCCGCGGTGTCGCAAACCCCGGATATGGACTTTTTAAGCCAACCGCAAAACCAACTATCTAACGGCAAATTAGCCCTGACACGCTGGAATACCTTTGCGGGCTGTGAACACACCATGTCCGCAGGGATTGAAAAACTATTTGTAATTGGCGACTCACGCCGAGGGCCAGCGACCGCGGTTGCCGCCATTGGCGATGGCCGCCGCGCCAGCGAGGCGATACATAAGCAACTCACGACTGGCTTAGTGTGCGATCTCGTGCAACAGCCGTTCAATGCCACTAAAGGCAAACTCAGTAATCCGCAACTAGATCCCAGTCTCTATGCCAATGTCGCCAAGCATGAGCGCTTTAAGATGGCTGAGTTATCTCGCCAAGCGCGCCAAGGCAACTTTGACGAAGTCGAACTGGGCTTCAGTAACGATCACGCCTTACAAGAAGCCGCTCGCTGCCTTGAATGTGCTTGCCAAGCCAATACTCAGTGTTCATTAAGAGACTATGCCACCGAATATAAAGTGGACTCATCTAGCCTAGACACTCAAGACTGTCAGCGTTTTATGGTCGACAAGAGTGCCGCATTTATTCAGTTTGACGCCAACCGCTGTATTAGCTGTGGCGCTTGTGTCGATATGTGTCAACGCCAAAGCGGCCATCACGCCATTTGCTTTGAGCCCAATAGCTTTAGCGCTGTCCCCAATGACAATGGGGCACTACTGCGACGCGCGCCGCGTGCCGGTTTTAGCGCCCGGATGGCTGATAGCCAGTGTGTGCAATGTGGTAACTGCGTCCAAGTATGCCCCACCGGCGCCCTGACCGATGCCAGAGATAAATCCCAAGCGCGCACCACCCAGCTCGATACGGTATCGACCATTTGTACGTACTGCGGCGTAGGCTGCCGCCTTAACATGCATGTCGATCGTGCCAACAACACCATTAAACATGTGGTCGGTGACAGTGAATCACAAGTCAATGAAGGCATGCTCTGCGTTAAAGGGCGCTTTGGCTTTGACTTTATCGGCAGTGAACAACGACTCACCACGCCGTTAATCAGGCGCAATGGCCAACTGGAGCCGGCCAGCTGGGAGCAAGCCATTAGCCTGATAGCTAAACGTTTTAGCGACATTAAGGCGGTACACGGTGCCAAGTCCATTGCCGCCTTGTCTTCGGCGAAAGCGACCAACGAAGAAAACTATCTTCTGCAGAAATTTGTACGAGCCGTATTAGGAAGCAACAACATAGATCATTGTGCCCGCCTGTGCCACGCGTCAACCGTCAGCGCCCTTAATGCCAATTTGGGTAGCGGCGCTATGACCAATGATATACAGGGCATCAAGCACGCAGATTTGATCTTTATCTTAGGCTCAGACACAGAGTCAGCGCATCCGATCATCGCCTCACGAATAAAAGAAGCCGTGAATTATCACCAAGCTCGCTTAGTGGTAGCCGATCCGAAAAAAGTCTCCATCGCCGATAAGGCCGAGCTGTATATCAGCCACAAACCTGGAACGGATGTCATGCTGCTTAACGCCATCATGCAGCAAATCCTGATCCATCACTGGCATGATACCGCCTACATCGAACAGCGCACCGAAGGTTTTGAACTGCTGAAAACTGAACTAATGAAAGCAGATTACAGCTTAGCGATGGCCGCAAAGATCACTGGCGTTAGCGCTGATGACATCGCCACGCTTGCCCGCATGCTGGGCACGGCCACAAAAACCGCCGTGTTCTACGCCATGGGGATCACTCAGCATACCTCTGGCCATGACAATGTGACCGCCATTGCCAACTTGCAGCTTTTACTCGGCAACATAGGTATCAAAGGCGCAGGCATTAACCCGTTGCGGGGCCAAAGCAATGTTCAAGGCGCCTGCGATATGGGAGCCCTACCCGACTATTTGCCGGGCTATCGCCGCTACCACGACAGTGAAAACCTCGCCCGTTTGTCTGACTTATGGCAAGCTCCATTGAGTACCGAGGTCGGTATTGCCGCCACCCATATGATGAAAGCCTTGGCGCATGGGCAACTAAAGGCGTTGTATATCATGGGCGAAAACCCGGTACTGAGCGACCCCGATCAAGCCCATGTTATCCAAGGCCTCGCAGCAGCTGAATTTGTGGTGGTGCAAGATATTTTCTTAACCGAAACAGCCGCCTACGCCGACGTCGTCTTGCCCGCTGCGGCCTTTGCCGAGAAACGTGGTCACTTCACCAACACTGAGCGCCGAGTGCAGCAATTACAACAAGCGGTCAATCCTCCTGGGCAAGCACTGCCAGACTGGCGCATTATTCAGGCGATTGCCAATGCCATGGGGGCTAACTGGCAGTATGATTCTGAAGAAACGCTGTGGAGCGAAGCGATTAAAGCCACCCCGCAATATCGTGGCATCTATTGGGACAGACTCAGACCCATAGATAAGGTCGCCAAACAAGGTTTGCAATGGCCTTGCATCAACGCCAGCGATCCGGGCACCGCAATATTACATCAAGACTGCTTTATTCGAGGTAAGGCCAAGCTCGAACCCGTTAGCTATCGATTACCCGCCGAACTGCCTTGCGATGACTATCCATTAATCCTCTCCACCGGACGCTTACTGGAACAATTCCATACCGGCACTTTGACGCGCAAAACCGCGGGGCTTGATATGCTCGCGAGTCCCAAGGTCATGATCTCGGTTTATGATGCCGAGCAATATGGCATTGAAAACGGGGATAGCCTAGAGCTGAGTACGCGTCGCGGCACTATTACTATTGATGCCTTTGTGAGTAAACGCGCGCAAGTGGGGGTACTATTTTTGCCATTCCATTTCGCCGAGGCCGCCGCTAATAAACTCACGATTAATGCCCTCGATCCTGTGGCTCAAATCCCCGAGTTTAAAATTTGTGCCGTTAACCTGCGCAAATTAGCCACCGTCTAAGGAGGGCTGGCTGCGTTATCAATACCCCCAAGAGCAATATTGATAACGCAGCACTTTGGGCAGACTAACTCATAGAGCCAGTGAGCTTGAGAATAGCGCCTAATAAAGAGAAGCCAAGGACCAATAACACAATGGAAGGGCGGCGCCAACGCAACAAGGCTAGGCCGCAGATCACTATCGACATTTCGGTAGAATTTGTCACCGCACTGGTAAACACTGGGTCGTACAAGGTACTTGCCACTAACCCCACCACCGCGGCATTAAGACCCGCCACCGCCGCAGCAATGCGCGGGCGTTGACTGATGGCATGCCAAGCCTGTATGCATCCCAGCAATAACAAAAATCCCGGTAAGAAAATCGCGCTAGTGGCGACGAGCGCTGCCATCAAAGAGGATTGTGGTAAGATTTCAGCGCCAAGGTAACTGGCCAAACTAAACATCGGACCGGGTACCGCTTGCGCTAAGGCATAACCACTAAGAAAACTCGTCTGACTCAAGCTGTGACTCACGGTATTCTCAAGAAGTGGCAACACCACGTGGCCCCCGCCAAAGACTAAACTGCCCGCTTGATAAAACTGGGCAAACAGCGACAGCAAGCCGTTATCATTGAGGCTCAATTGCCACAAACTCATGACAAGTAACAGTAAAAATGCCCCTAACCAGCCGCCATTAATCGCTAACGAACCTTGAGAAGTTGGCAAATGCTCACTCGATGGCTGGCGATTAAACACCAATATGCCGGCAATCGCTGCGGCAACTAACACCAGCATTTGAGCCAATAACCCCGCGGTCAGTAACATCACCACCGTCGCACTCAGCATGATCAAGCGCGCGGCTAACTTGCCACAAAATTGCTTAAAGAGCCCAAGGACGGCATCGGCGACCACCACCACGGCCAATAACTTTAAGCCATGGGTCCCCCCTTGGACCCAATCAAGATGCCAATAAAGGCTACTGGTCGTGGCAAATAAATACAGCAGTAAAAAGGAGGGTAAGGTAAAGCCAATAAAGGCGGCGATAGCGCCTGCTACTCCCGCTTTATGATGGCCGATGGCAAACCCCAATTGCGAAGAACCTGGCCCGGGTAAAAACTGACTTAAGGCAACTAAACTGGCAAACTTGCGTTCATCTAGCCAAGCTAAATGCTCAACGAAGGTATAGCGAAAGTAGCCGATATGCGCAGCAGGGCCACCAAAACTCACCCACCCCAGCGTGAAAAACCGCACAAATACTTGCCAAATCATCTTGCCGCTCACTCAATAACCATTTCGGTTAGCATATGACACTTTAATGACATTTCAATGACATTTTATGCTTTCAAGAAAACTCACTCAGTCAGGCTGACGTTCGAGCAGCGCCATGACTTCAAAATGATCTGTGTGTGGGAACATATCGAATAGCTGTAGTCGAGTCACTTTATAGCCATGAATATGTTCAAGATCTTGCGCCATAGTCTTGGCATTGCAGCTCGAATAAATAATGTGGGCTGGGGCAAATTGACTCAATGATTGACACAAACTCGCTCCAATGCCGCGACGGGGCGGATTAACAATAATCACGTCGGGGACATCTTGCGCCTGCTGTCCCGAGGCAAACTCGGTCGAATCTAAGGCGGTAAAACTCACATTGCTGAGCCCAAGTTCCATCGCCGACATACTGGCGCAGGCGATCGCCTCGGCTTCAATTTCAATCCCAGTTAGCGCCGTCTTTTGGCTAGCGCAGTGCAATCCAAAGCCGCCCACACCACAAAATAAATCCCAGACGGATGTCGGATTTAGCTCTGCGGTCCAATCGCGAGCCGTGGCATATAGCTGGGCGGCAACCTCTGGATTGGTTTGGAAAAAGCTTTTTGGTCGAATATATAAAGGCACCTGATTTAACACTTCGGCGAGGCGAGTTTGTGCGGTTAAAAAGATTTCTTCATCGCCTTCTAAGCGTGCCATATGCACCGGCTGTAAGTTAACCGACACCACTTTAATTTGCGGATATTCGGCCAACAGTCGAGGCAATTCACGTTCGATACGGCCAATAGCTTGCTCGCTTCGTAACACAAATCTCAGCATATACTCGCCATTGACTTGGCTTCGAGTCAGCAATACAAACTTGAGCTCGCCTTTGGCTTTATCGACTCGATACGGCGGAATCCCAGCTTGCTGCACAAACTGCTGCAAGCGCGCTAATAATTGCTGCATATCGGCAGGATACAAAGGGCAATCACACAGGCTAACACTGTGCCCTTGCGGGCTGACTATGCCTAATATCGGTTGATGCGCCGCCCCCAGCGCCACCATTTTAGCCTTATTGCGAAAGGCCAAGGCCGCGCCTGATACCGGGGCTAACATTGCGGCCGGCTCGACATGCGGCAACAAGCCTGCCAAGGTGGTCATTTTGCGTTGCAATTGCTGCGCCATCGGCATCGCCAAATGGGGGCAAGATAAACATTCAGCGGCGGCAAAATGGCGACATACAGACATGGCATAGACTCATCATAAAAATAGCGGCACACTTTACCGCCTTTGCTTTTTCGGCTCAAGCTAAGTGTAGCGAAAACACCGACTCAGGGGCTTAGCGTGACCTGCCAACGTCAAAATGACGCAATAACCGCCCGCAAATGACTTATAACTGACCTTGATTAAATGCCTGCTGAAACTTCACCACTTTTTGTAAATAACGCCGCGCTTCCGCTTTGGGGTGGCGAGTGGTGAGCGCCCAATAGAGTTGCTGCGGCTGTAAGCCATTAATATCCTTAACCGCACGCTTTCGATCGCGATTAAAGGTCGACAACACCCCGCCAGCACCGCCGTTATAAGCAGAAATCATACTGTAATGCAGGTTAGTAGGATGGCTAATTCCTTTTAAATAGCGCTGCTTTAATAATTGAAAATACGCCACACCAGTATCGATATTATTGGCAGGATCAAATAAGTACGCTCGGCTCGGCACCCCAGAGCGACCTTTCACTAATGCAAATACATCGGCCCCCGCCGTCTTAGGCATCACTTGCATCAAACCGTACGCACCGGCATGACTCACGGCATAAGGATTAAAACTGCTTTCGGTTTTAATAATGGCGTAAATCAAGTCTTCGCCTATGCCATATCGCTGTGAGGCAGCACGGATCAAATGCGCATATTGGTATTCGCGCTGGGCCAAATGATCCCGCACCATATCAATTTCTACGTAATGCACCGACGTCCCCGCCTGCTGTTGGCGATGTAATTTATGGGTCAGTAGATAGTCGGCAAAACGCTGCGCCCGCCATTGCCATTCAATCGTGTGACCTTCGTGATCAACTACCTGCCCCATTAAAAATGGCTTACCACTGAGTGGTAGCTTGGCATCACTGAATAAATCAACCTTACTGGGATCGCTGCTCATTAATAGGGTTTCGATGATGGCATAGCGCAAGCTTTGCTGGGGGCGATGACGGTCAACCGTGCTGACATAAATCTTGCCTTTATCAAAGTCAATGTGTGCCCGAGTTCGGTAACCATCGATATATTTCACATAGTGATGCTTACTGGCCTCGAGATAATTGCTTTCTCCCCACTCTTTTTTTACTTCATTGGCAAAATATTGGATCAGCGCCTCAAATGCTTGTTGATCTTGATAACTCGGGCCGATCATTGGTTCATTTTCACATGCACAATCAGAAGTCTGACTACAGGCTGTCAACACCAATAGCGTCACCAGCATCAGTAATTTGTTCATATTCTATCGCGATGAATTGTCATGACCAGATCATAACATCACTCATTAGTGGCATATATCTCATCATCCTAATTGCTTGAAATACTTCTACATTATCGAATTTATTGTTAAAAACCTTATAAAAATTGGATCTTTTCCGCAACAAACTGAAAGGGCTTAGCAAGTTCTGCGGTCTGATATGGCAACCTGTAGTTACGATCACCTAGCTTAAATGTCATCGCAGCTCAGTGGCTATTACCAACTACGCTTAATTAAACATATTGTTAACACAGCGCGGATTTAGACATCACCGACAACGAGGAACAACCAATGAAAATTAATACTCAAGCTGCTCTTTCTGGCGCTAGCCTTGCCTTAGCAATGGCGGTACTTGCCGGTAGCGTTAATGCTGCCGACCCCATGCCAACGGCAGCGATGGATAGTGACACCACGGATTTAGTCCATTGTTATGGCGTCAATGTCTGCAAAGGCCATAATGATTGTAAAGGTGCGGACAATGCCTGCGCTGGTCATGCTAGCTGCAAAGGCAGTGGTTTTGTCGCCATGCCATCGAAAAGCTGCGCGGATGTTGGCGGCGAAGTCAAAGACAAATGGGTCGGTAAAGTCACCAAGGCCGATTTAGTCCATTGTTATGGCGTCAATGTCTGTAAAGGCCATAATGATTGTAAGACGGCTGAAAATGCGTGTGCCGGTCACGCGACCTGTAAAGGTCATGGTTTCGTGGCCACCCCAGCGAAAGCCTGTGCCGATATTGGCGGCAAGATCGGCGAATAATCGTGCCGTGATGCGAGCGAGTGCTTGCTCTAGTTAGGGCAATCACTTAGCTCGCCCCCAAGGTCTTGCACCATGGAATGCTGCAAACAAATGTTATCCGATATTGTATTGACCAAGGAGTTTCTGTGTCATCGACATTCCCCTATTTAGGTTTCGGCTTAGGGTTGCGACCCAGTCATTTTGAGGATGTACTAAACGGCCCCGTCAGCGCTGACTGGTTTGAAGTCATTTCCGAGAACTTTATGGTCGCGGGCGGTAAACCTAAATATTACTTAGATGCCATCGCCGAACGTTACCCCATAGTGATGCACGGTGTTTCCATGTCGATTGGCAGCCAAGACCCCCTCGATTTTGATTACCTCAAAGCCCTTAAAACCTTAGCTAATCAGGTGCAACCTCAGTGGATTTCTGACCATTTGTGCTGGACCGGTGTTCATGGCATCAATAGTCATGATCTCCTGCCCTTGCCTTATGATGAACACACTATAGCCCATGTCGCCGAGCGTATTAGCCAAGTGCAAGATTTTCTTGGACGCCAAATTTTAATGGAAAATGTCTCAAGCTACCTTAGCTATCAAGCCGACGGTATGAGTGAGTGGGAGTTTGTTAATGAGGTCGCCCGCCGCGCAGACTGCAAATTACTATTTGATATTAACAATATTTATGTCAGTAGTCGTAATCACGGTTTCGATGCAATCGACTACTTAAATGGCATTGATAGCCAACGAGTGCAGCAATTTCACCTCGCCGGACATAGTGACTATGGCGATTATGTTATTGATACCCACGACCAAGATATATGCGACGATGTGCTTGAATTATATCGCGCCGCCCACCTGCGTTTTGGCCCCATCAGTACCATGATAGAACGTGATGGTAATATACCTGATTTTGCCAGCCTCAACGCCGAATTAGACAAGGTGAAGCATATTGCGACCACCACTAAGCAACAACGGGTAGGTTAAGCCATGACTCAACCTAAGATGCTTGAGCAAATGCAAACCGCCTTTATGGACTTCTTATTAGTACCAAGCGATGACCATCAAGCTCAACTAAGCGCTCACATTCATAGCGACTCTCAAGCCGACTTGCAGCAACGACTTGGTATTTATGCCAGCGCCTATCGGCTCAGGTTAATTGAAGCCATAGAAACAGATCACCCCTTTTTAGGCCTGTATCTCGGCGATGAGATGTTCGACTCCATGGTCAATGCTTATATTGAGGCTTATCCCTCAACCGCCCGCTCACTTCGCCAATTTGGTGACAAGCTACCCACCTTTTTAGCGGAACATTCTCAATGGCGTCAGTACCCACAATTAGCCGAGCTCGCCCAGTTTGAACGCTTGCTTCTGGCTAGCTTTGATGGCGCCGACAGCGATCGATTAGGCTTTAGCGACCTACAAGCCGTGGCGCCACCCTTATGGCCAAGCTGCCGAATTGGTTTTCATCCGAGCGTGCAATTATGCAACCAACACACCAATGCTGTGGCGATGTGGCAAGCCTTAAAAGTCGATAATCCGCCACCAGCACTCGAACAGCAAGCCTATCATTGGTTATTATTTCGCAACCATGAGCGCCTGACCGAATTCATCTCCTTAACGCCTTGGCAGGCCGAGCTTGTACAACACTTGCTTGAGGGGCAGAATTTTGCCGAACTGTGCGAGCAACTCCAAGCCTATTTCAGTGTTGATCAGATCCCAGTCCAGCTGATGGCTTGTCTCCAGCACTGGTTTCACCTTGGGGTGATCAGCCGCCTGACTTACGAAGATAATGGAGCATAAAACTCATCACGCTGGGCTGCCGCCGAGCGTGTTCGATGAGATCTTTGGTTACATATTTGCTATTATGCCCCAGTCAACGTCGACTATTTCAGCCAAAGAGCCTTCCCCATGTCCATTACTCAGGCACTGCAACATGCCTTGCAGCAACGCCAGACTTTTTTGTCTTCCGCCCAGCAACACAATACAGATTGTTATCGAGTATTTCATGGCACAGTTGAGGGATGCAATGGTCTGAATATCGACCGCTATGGCGACGCTTGGCTAGTGCAAAGTTTTCACGATCCTTTAGATGAACAGCGTCTCGATGAGATCCGCCAGTGCCTATGCGCACACCTTGATTTACCAGTGATCTACAATGACCGCTCTCGTGGCCATTCGCGCATCAATAACGATCTCAGTCCCGAGCACGATGCCTTCGCCCGCGAAGAGCATATCATGCAAGAAAATGGCATCCAATTTACGAGCCGTTTACGCCACGAAGGCCAAGACCCACTGCTGTTTTTAGATATGCGTATCGGCCGCGAATATATGCTGCGCCATGCGCAAGGTAAACGCGTCTTAAACTTATTTTCCTATACCTGCGGTATCGGTACCGCCGCCGCAGTCGGCGGGGCGACTCAAGTCATGAATGTCGACTTTTCATCGTTTGCCTTAGCCGCCGGCAAACGCAATGCCGACCTTAACCAAGTGACCTCGGTGTGTGAGTTTGTTCAAAGCGATGTGTTTCCGGCCATCCGCCAATTAGCCGGACTTACCGTCGGTGGGCGTCGCCAGCAAAAACTCCCTAGCTACCCTAAGCTTGCGCAGCAACAGTTTGATTTAGTGTTTCTCGACCCACCGAGATATGCCAAGAGTCCCTTTGGTATTGTTGATTTGATCAATGATTACCAAAGCTTATTTAAACCTGCCTTATTAGCCACTAAACAAGGCGGCACCATCGTCTGTTGCAATAACGTCGCCAAAGTCGATAAAAATGCCTGGTTTGAGAGTCTAGTGCGCTGCGTCAACAAACAAGGATTAGCGGTGAGTCAGGCCGAATGGCTCGATTGCTATCCCGACTTCCCCGCGTTTGATGACAATCATCCGTTGAAAATTGTCGCCCTGAGCATTGTCGACCAAAGCGAATAAAGCGACTCGATGACAGCCTATTGCCCTTAGCCAATAGGCAAAGGGCAAAGACAAAGGACAGTCTGCTCAGCTCTGAGGGAGCCATCTCACTAGCGCCTGCGGCGCAAGCTTGCAACCTTGGCCCAGTCAATGGCATGACACAACACCACTGACATACCAGTAAGCCTACGAGTCGAATGACTCAGTTAACCGTAATGCGTCATTAAGGTATTAGCATACTGACTAGGTGTCACCCCAAATTGCTTTTTAAAGCGTGCACTAAAGCGGCTTTCTGACTGATAGCCACACGCTTTGGCGACATCATCTAAGGCTTGCTCTTGTTGCAATAAAGCGAGGGCATGATTCATCCGTACTTGTGCCAACAGATCACTAAAATGTTCACCTTCTTGAGCCAATTTGCGAGTCATGGTGGCGCGACTCATACCTAACCTCTCCCCTGCTGACGCCAAGGTATGGTTGCCACTGGGATCGCTCAACAATAATCGGGTGAGTTTATGTTTGAGGGTTTCATGTTGGTCGCTAAACAAACTCGATAAGGCGCCAATGGCAGCTAACTCGGCATATAAACCGTGCACAAACGCAACTTGCGCCGCCTCACTCAGAGCCTGCTGCGGCAACTGCCACAGGGTATCAAAACACCACGCCAACGCAGGGCTAACCGCCAGCATTGGTGATGCCAGTTGCCGCTGTCGGGATTGCTGCAACATGTGGGGCGGCGGCGGAGTAAGCAGGCTCAAGGTGCGAGAGTAAAACTCACCTTGATGAGGATGATTAACAAAGGTCAGGTATTGTCCTGCCGGACTCAGTAACCAATGCAGTTTATTCAGTGGCCACTCTTGCTGTTGCCACCACAGAGCTTTACTGCCCTTTTGCACCCAAGTAATGGTTGGGGCAAACAACTGCACATTATGCAGCGCTTGCCGATGACAACTCTTAAAGCTGGTCATTTGATAAACTGACATTGCTTACCCCAATCCCCTCTTAATCATTACTCTTGCACATAAATAGCCGTCAACGTCGCCGATGCAGTGGCGGTCGCATTGAGCATAAAACCAACCATGGCGGCAGAAGGATTGTCAGGTAAATCAAGGCTAGCCACCGGCAGAGCCCACAAAGTAAAGTGATATCTGTGCATGCCATGGCCCGCGGGCGGACAAGCGCCACCGTAACCTAAACTACCATAGTCATTCAGAAGCTCTCTGGCACCGGCGATGCTTCCAGAGGCGCCGCGGCCCAGCGAAGTGATACTGGCGGGAATGTTCACCACTTGCCAATGCCACCAACCAGACCCCGTTGGTGCATCAGGATCAAACACGGTAATGGCGTAACTTTTGGTGTCGGCCGGAGCGCCTTGCCAACTTAATTGCGGTGACAAGTTTTGCTTGCCGTCACCAAAAGTAAAGGGATCGGCCATCGGCTGGCCTTCAAAAATGTCGGCGCTGGTTAAAGTCATGCCGACGCTGTTTTCGCTCAGTACATGTATTGCTCTCATCACGCTATCCTCTTTGATTTTATCGCCTAAGAATAGCCCCATTTTGACAGCAACACACCTCCAATAGGCTCAATTTTAATTAAATATTACGAATTTTGAGCCGATGAGTAATCAACTGCCAGTAAACGTCAATATCGCTATGAGCGAGTGGCGAGTGTAAGCAGTCATTCGGCCAATGGGGCGACTTGCGGGCGCTGACCGCCCGCTCACGCCTGAGCCGCTGGGTTGAGATAGTCTTATGGCTTAGCCAACCGAGGAGCTAAGCGATATTGAATGTAGCGAGGAGGTGAGCTCGGGTTGCTGAGCATTTTTAAGGTAAAGTCGATAAGCTGCGGCACAGACTAATATCAGCAAAGCCACGATAAAAAGCTTACCAAAACTCAATAACCACATGGGTTGATTCTGCGCCGGCGCCAGCTGAGGCTCCATGGTTTTGGGCTTGGCTTGTTGGCAGGTGTCAATCGCCGAGTTAATGGCTCTGACGTTACCATCGGCTTGCCTATCTAGCTGAAACAAAATGATATCGCCAATCACAGGGGTTCTGCTGGACTGTTTCAAGGATGAAATATGGATAAATACATCTCGTCCGGCATTAACGCTAATGTCGGGCTTAATGAAACCATAACCTTTGTCATGATGCCAACGCACTAATTTTCCTTTGAGAAAGCTACCCAATACTCCTCCCACAGTGAGAAGGCGCTCTATGGCTCGCCTTCTTAAATAAGAATCACAGTCTGTCAGGACAAACCGCTGCTGACAAGAGTGTCAGCAGCGATATTTTTTAGCCGTCAATTAAGGACTTATTGGATCACGCCACAGGCGACTCGCGCACCACCACCGCCAAGAGGGGCCGGATGATCCGAATGATTATCCCCTCCCATGTGCACCATTAAGGCTTTACCTTGGACATCCTTTAGCGTCAACCTTGGCGCTAACACCGGCGTGTTAGTCGTACCATCAGCATTGACACTTAAGCTCGGCAAGTCACCCTTGTGGTTATCTTTGGTCCAAGGGTAACCGTGTTTAGCGGTATTATCGGGATCATAATGTCCACCGGCAGCGCCGCCTAATACGGTTTTCCCATCTTTGCTACTGGATTCACAACTGCCATTTGCATGGACATGAAAACCATGCTGGCCAGCGGTTAATCCGCTGAGCTTGGGGGTAAACACTACACCATAATCGCTATCGCTGATAATGATCTCGCCTATGGGTTGGCCGCCGTTAGTGGTCAATAACGCCATATCTACGACCACATCCTCAGCACAGACGGGGGCGATAAAGATAACGCTGGTCAGAAAAGTACTCGCTATTAGCCTCTTGTTCATGGCTGACTCCTTCGATAAATAATTCCATAAGAGTGTAACGACAATGGCAAATAAGCAAGACGATGACTCACTTTACTTTCTTGCCTGATCTAAGGCTTGGCAAACCTGAGTTATGCCTTGCAACACTCTCGGCGTGGGCCGATGCAACAAATCGGCATCCAACTGAATGATATGTTGCCGTTTTACCGCCGGAATACTTGGCCATTGTTGCCAATCAATCCCAGCAACATTGCCTTGATTACCACTTTGCAGGATCACCTCGGGGGCTGCCATGATGACTTGCTCGACACTGACTTGGGGGTATTCAGTGGCTGATCCCGCAAAAATATTATCACCATGACAAACCGTCAATATTTGTTCAATCCAACTGCCGTTGGCAACGGTCATCAGCGGCTTAGGCCACAACTGGTAAAACACGCTCACAAGAGCACTCTGCTGATAATGTCGCTGCAATTGGTCTAACTGCGCTTGATAGTGGCTGGCAGCTTGCTGAGCGTTCGCCTCTAATCCCGTTAATTGCCCAAGCTTGATCAGCGTGGCGCCGATATCAGCCAAGGTTTTGGGGTCAGAGTTAACTAAGGCAATCCCTAACGACTTAAGCCGCTGTATATCTTCCGGGCGGTTGCCTGATTGCCAAAACACCACCAAGTCAGGCTTAAGTGAGATTATTTTTTCGATGGAAATCCCATAATACCCCCCAATCGATGGAATTTTTTTAGCGGCCTCAGGGTAATCGGCATGATCGGTCGCGGCCACAATTTTGGAACCCGCACCAATGGCAAAAAGTAGCTCAACGCTATGGGGCGACAAGGCAACAATCCGCATTGCAGGCTCGGTGGGCGTCGCGGCCAACGCATCGTTGGCGACGGCCAGTAATAACAAACCACAAAGTACTAATGCTTTCATTAATTATTATCCAAACCTCTCGGCTGATATTGACAAACATCAAACCAGCACATAACACTGACGCGATAGGTCATAGGGCTCATTGGCGTTCGCCCCCGCGCGCCACGTCGACGTAGACATAGCACAGGGTGAAAAGGAGGCTAACACCTATTGAACGCCCTAAAAGACCCGCGTTAATAGTCAAAACCTACTTGCGCTTTAACCCCATTATCAAAGGCATGCTTGACCGCTAGCACTTCACTCACGGTATCGGCGATATCAAGCACCGCGCGATGACAAGCCCTGCCGGTAATGATCACGTGTTGCATTTTAGGACGGTTATTTAGCGCATTAATGACCCTATCGACATCGAGATAATGGTAGCTCAGCATATAAGTGAGCTCATCGAGCATGACGCAATCTACGCTGTCATCACTGAGTAACTGCTCCGCCTGTTGCCACGCCGCTTCTGCCGCCGCCGTGTCTTGCTGTTTATCTTGGGTTTCCCAAGTAAAACCGCTGGCCATCACATAAAACTTAACCCCGGCTTGCTCCAATAAGTTACGCTCACCGCACTCCCAATTGCCTTTGATAAATTGCACCACCGCGGCACGTTGCCCGTGACCAACAGCCCGCGCTATCGTGCCAAAGCCAGAGGTTGACTTGCCTTTACCATTACCAGTAAGCACCAACAAAATCCCTTTTTCCTCTTGCGCGGCGGCGATTTTAGCGTCCACCCCAGCTTTGAGTTTTTTCTGCCTTTGCTTATGACGCTCGGCTTTGGTTTCTGTCACTTTGGTTTCTGAGCTTGCTCTCTCTTGTTGCTTATCCATAATGCGATTGATTTCCAGTATCTAAACTAAGTTGCAGCAGTGAAAAATCTAAGTGTTGCGCTAAGGTATCGGCCAGACGATTGAGGTTGTCTTCCCGTAATGCCTCCATGTCGATGGCCTGTTGGCTGTGATTCAGACCCGCCCATTGCAGTAGCAGGTTCGCGGCTTCGGGATGATCAAACAGCCCATGCACATAAGTGCCTAAGATTTGATTATCATCGGAAAGGACGCCATCTTGACGTGCGGCATTGGTGTGATCGCCATCGAGACTAACAATCTGGCTATTGGCTCGCAGCAAGTGGCTCACACCACAATGAATTTCATAGCCTTTGAGCTTAGCGGCTTGCCCATTGAGCTGGAGAGTCCCGGTGACATTAAGCAATTGTTTGTGCGCTTGCAGTTCGGTGATCATCGGCAATAACCCTAAGCCTTCACTCACGCCAGCCTCACCCTCGATGCCTTGGCTATCATCAATTTCTAGTCCCAACATTTGATAGCCACCGCAAATCCCAATCACCTTACCGCCATAGCGCAAATGCCGTTTAATCGCCACATCCCAACCTTGTTGATACAGGTACGCTAAGTCATCTCTAACTTGCTTGCTGCCGGGAATAATAATCAGATCCGCGGCCGGCAAAGGCGCTAACTCGCTACTGGCATGCACTAAGGTTAGCTTGACTCTTGGGTGTTGCCGCAGCGCATCAATATCGGTGTGATTACTGATCCTCGGCGTGACTAATACCACCACATGAATACTGGTTTCGCTGGAGCTTGGCATGGGTAAATTGGCAAAACCATCCTCGGCATCTAATTGCAAATTGTCTAAATAGGGGATGACTCCAATCACAGGTTTACCGGTACGCTCCTCCAGCATCTTAAGTCCAGGCTCGAGCAGACTGATATCACCGCGAAAGCGGTTAATCACAAACCCTTTGACTCGTGCCTGCTCTGAAGGAGACAACAGCATTAAGGTGCCAACTATTTGAGCAAACACCCCCCCCTTGTCAATGTCGGCCACTAAAATGACCGGGCAATCGACCGCTTCGGCAAAGCCCATGTTGGCCATATCACCCGCGCGTAAATTGATTTCGGCAGGACTACCCGCGCCCTCGACCAACACCAGATCAAATTCCTGTTTCAGCCCATGGTAAGAGCTTAAAATGGCATCGAATACTTGAGCTTTAGCCTTGAGGCTATTAGGGCCGAAAAACTCACTAGCAGCCACCGAACTGAGCACTTGACCTTGAACGACCACCTGCGCCTGAGTGTCAGACTGAGGCTTAAGTAACAGCGGATTAAAATCATTGCGTGGCGGCTGATAACAGGCGGCGGCTTGCAATGCTTGAGCGCGACCAATTTCGCCGCCCTCAATGGTCACCGCACTATTCAGCGCCATATTTTGTGGTTTAAAGGGGGCCACTTGCAGACCTTGACGAGCAAAGATGCGACATAAGCCGGCCACCAAGGTGGTTTTTCCGGCATCAGAGCTGGTGCCTTGCACCATTAAACAGCTAGCGCTGGCGGCGGGCTTGACTATTGAAGTGTTCATTGAGACCAATTTGTTCATGCACCATCCTTATCGGGAGCTGGGAGACGTTATTGTTGTTATTAGAGTCATTCTGGCGAGATGTTATTTCAGCACCAAAGGTAATCCGGCCACTACTAAGGTTACCTTATCGGCTTGCTGCGCGATCGCTTGGTTAAGCCAACCGGCTTCATCACTAAAACGGCGTGACAATTCCCCTAGGGGCACGATGCCAGAACCGACTTCATTACTCACCAGCACCAGATGGCCTGTAAACTCAGTGATTGCCGCCAGCAATTGCTGTTTGGCGGGTAAGTAATCGTCAGGGGCGTCGCAGAGCCACCCCGTTAGCCACAAAGTTAAACAGTCAACTAATACCAAGTATTCCTTATGATTCAGGGCGGTTAATGTGGCAGTAAGTTCAGTGCCCACTTCATGGTTGTGCCACGGGATGCCTGTCGCTTGCCTATCTTGCTGATGCCGCTCAATCCGTTGCCGCATTTCATCATCTAAACCCAAGGCGGTGGCCACATAATGACAGTGACGGTGAGGCGCATTGGCCAACGCAGCTAACAGGGTTTGCTCGGCAAAGCGGCTTTTACCGCTGCGACATCCCCCCAACACGAGATGGATCATAACCCGCTCCCATAGGGGAGCCCGGTGACTAACAAGACCAAATAAACTAGGACCTCGCTGATTTGCTGGGCCGCGCCTAAGGTATCGCCGGTATAGCCGCCGATTTGGCGCCGAAACCAATACACTAATGCTTGGCGGGTCACCACCAAGCTCAGAATAAGCCACAACACACTGCCAAGCGCTTGCCCGCACCCCAAGAGCCACAGCATTAATCCCGCCGCGGTGACTAATAATATTGCCAGATCTTGCGCTTGCTGTTGGTTGGCTAAGGGCTTTGATTTACCCTCATCACGCACATACGTTTCGCTAAAGATGATGGTGGCCGCTAGCACCCGACTTAAGCCATGGGCCAGCACTAAAGCCAGAGCAACTGCCGTTAACGACTGCTCGGCAATTAAGAGCAGAGCTTGCCACTTGAGCAATAAAATCAACATCAAGGTAACGGCGCCATAGGTGCCAAGCCTTGAATCTTTCATGATCGCCAACTTATCGCTCACTTGCCAACCACCGCCAAAGCCGTCGGCGCTATCGGCTAAGCCATCTTCATGAAACGCCCCTGTCAGCAATACGCTCACTATCATGCTAATCACCACGGCTAACGACAGGGGTAATAGTTGAGCAAGGCCGCACATGACCAAGGCACACACACCTGCGATGACCAAGCCAACCACCCCAAAATAACGACTGGCGCGATTAAGTTTTTCGCTATCGTGTTGAATAGACTGAGGCACAGGTATACGGGTGAAAAATCCGATGGCAATCAAGAATAATTGCCATTGTTGTATCAACCACATCATGGTTAATTGGGCACCTTTTGACAGTCAATCACAGAGGTTATCTTGGCATCGTCGAAACTCGCCATCTCATTATAAAAATTGACCGCGGCCTGAATAATAGGTAAGCACAAGGCAGCACCACTGCCTTCTCCAAGCCGCATGCCCAAGTGCAATAACGGTTCCGCCCCCAACAGGTTAAGCATTAATTGATGGCCACTTTCGGCACTGTTATGTGCAAAAATTAAATAGTCACGACATTCAGGATGCATTTCTACGGCGAGTAACGCCGCAGCCGTCACGATAAAGCCATCAATGACCACCAGCATTCGCCGCTCAGCGGCCGCTAAAATGGCGCCGGTTAATTGAACAATTTCAAAGCCGCCCACATGGGTTAAAATCGATTTCGCATCCACTAATTTTTTGCGATGAAAATTAAGCGCCTGCTGCACTAGCGCCACCTTAATGGCATAGGTTTCATCATCAATCCCTGTGCCACGGCCGACACAATCTTTAGCATCTAAGTCGGTTAATGCGGCCAAAATAGCGGCCGCTGATGAGGTATTCCCTATCCCCATCTCTCCTAATGCCAATAAATTACATCCTTTGGCATGATATTGTTCCACCAATTCTCGGGCATATATCAAACCTTGATCCACTTGCTCAGTCGTCATCGCCGAACGCATATGAAAGCCACGAGTCCCCCCGCCCAAACGCTGGCTAAAATAATAGGCATGACGCGAAGATTGCTCGGCAAAGGTTAGCGGCTTAACGATACCCGCATCGATAATCCCTAACGCCAAGCCTGATTGACGGCTAAACACATTCACCGCCGCGCCGCCGGCCAAGAAGTTAAGTAACATTTGCCTTGTGACCGCCTGCGGTGCAATTGACACCCCCTCTTTGGCAATGCCATGGTCACCGGCAAACACCAACATGGTCGGTGCAGTGATGGTTAAACGTTCTTGACCCGCTTGCACTTTAGCCATTTGTAAGGCTAACGATTCCAACTGCCCAAGAGAGCCTAGCGGCTTAGTTTTGTTGTTGATCTTATTTTGAATATTAGACACATCATGACTATCGATGGCTTTGATATTAAACATAATGTTCCTGTTGTCGCCGTTTGAGTACAAAAAGAAAAAAGACACTGCCTAAGGCCGCGGTAATCACCCCAACGGGTAATTCCTGATTAGGGATGACTAAACGCGCCAAGACATCGACCCACACCATAAAGGTGCCACCTGCGAGGGCAATTAACAATAGCGGTTGGCGACCGGGTAACAATAGCCGTACCGTATGAGGGATCATCAGGCCGACAAACCCAATACCGCCGCAACTGGCAACCAAGGTCGCAGTGATTAACGAGCACAGTAACAATACCTTAAGCCGTAAACTAGTGACCTTAAGCCCTAAGGTATGCGCGGTTTCATCCCCGCCTAGCATGGCCAATAACTGCCGTTTCATTGCCAGTAATATCCCTAAGCTCGCCAAGACCACGCCACCAGGTAACCATAGGCCTTGCCAACTGGCCGCACTAAAGCTGCCTAAGGTCCAAAACAGCACTGAAGCTGCCGCCATGGGATCTGACATATACAACAATAAACTCGCCAACGCCGACAGCATAAACGAGGTGGCAACCCCTGCGAGCAGCATGCGCTCAACTTGACCATGCAGCCCATGACCACTAATACCTACAACTAAAATAACGGATAGGCAGGCGCCAATGAATGCGCCTATCGGTAAATTTAGCAGGCCAAAAACACTCACCAACGAACCTGCAAAACCGGACAACACCACCACGGCACCGAGGGATGCCCCGGCGGAAATGCCAAACAGATAAGGGTCTGCCAACGGATTTCGAGTCACCATTTGCAACACAGCGCCAGCCAAGGACAATCCCGCACCTGCAATAAACGCTAATAACACCCGAGGCAAACGCAACTGCCACCATATTTGTTGATGCAAGCTATCGAGCTGCCCAGTCACTAGCTGGGTTAAATCAATCGCCACCGCCCCAAAACTTGAGGCCGCAAGCAAGCTGAATACCACCGCCACAACCACCACACTCATGCCCACGACAAGACGCCATATTGAGGTCATATTAATACTCCCCCTCGGGCAAATGACCGCCTTGGTAACCATAAAAGTATTGGATCACAGGTCGCTGATGTTGTGGGTGGGCGACGAGTTGGCAGCAAACACCAAAGACATCGGCAATCCGTGCCTCGGTCAGCACCTCGCTTGGTTCACCCATAGCAACGACTTGACCATGGTCGAGCATAAGCAATTGATCGCACAAGGCACTGGCCAGATTCAGATCGTGAATAGAGGCAATAACCGTCATATCTAAACTGTGTACTAACTCCATGATTTGAATTTGATAACGTATGTCTAAGTGATTAGTGGGTTCGTCGAGGATCAATAATTGGGGTTGTTGCAGCAAGGCTCTGGCGATCAAGGCACGTTGTTTTTCCCCACCAGAGATAGCATGGTAAGGACGCGAGGCCAGCTCAGTAATGCCGACCCGCTCAAGCACCTCGGCAATTTGACCTTTATCATTCGCATTAATCGTGGCAAACCAGCCCTTGCGAGGTGTTAAACCGAGCGCCACTAATTGCTCGACCGTCATATCCAATTCAACCGGAGTGTCTTGCTGCACCACCGCCACCTTGCAAGCAAAATCCTTGGACGATAGCCGTGCGACATCCTTGCCATCGAGCGCAATACTGCCCGACGTTGGGCAGATATAACGATATAAACAACGCAGCAATGAGGACTTTCCCGCACCATTGGGGCCAATGACCCCCAACATTTGTCCCGTAGGTAATGCAAACGAGATATTGTCGAGCAGGGCGCGCTCGTGAGGTTGCCAGCATAATTGAGTTACTTCAACGCTGGCCATCGGTGCGCCTCACGTTGGAAGGCACATCCACACCAATGGCGACATTGGCACTGACAGTCACACTTAGGATCACTTGGTCTCTCCAACTAGGTATCCCCGCCTAGCATGATAGGTGGTAGTCAAAGGCAGGTATTCTGACTCGGGCGCAGGCCCATACAGTTGCGGGTACAGTTCGGGCTTATGAGCTCAGCTCCCCGATTCCCTTTACAGCTAAGTTACAGCGAACTGTCTTAGCACCTTTGACTCTTAATTATCGCGCTATGTCGAGTGTCCACCTCAGTGGTAATAACCTCGACAAGCGGTTAATTCTAACGTAAATCTGCCTTGTTCGTTACCACAAACTGCCGCGCCATGAGGAAATTACAACATGCTTGGCCATTGTAAGCGTAAATGCCACTGGCCTTGGTCAAAACAGGCATGAATATCAACTTGAGCGCCATAATCGAGCTGCAACTGAGCATAAACACCGGCATGCTGGCCGAGCCCTAAGGCTTTCGCAATTAAGTAGCGCATCACCCCACCGTGGGTCACTAACCACACACAGGGCAGATTAACAGAGGGGCCATCAATAGATTCGAGTTGGCACGAAGCAAACCCTGCTAGCACCTTGCTTAACAGTTGCTGCCAAACATCATCGATACGCGCGGCAAAAGCTACCATGGATTCACCACCAGGAGGCGACTGCTGCCACGGATTGCGAAAGAAGCCACCCACCAATTCTGGCATTTGATGGAACACGGTAGCCATCGACTCACCATCCCACTGGCCATAATCTAACTCACGCAATTGCTGAGTAAATTCAATTGATGGTGTAGTTTCATCAGGCCAATGTTGC
Source organism: Shewanella sp. NIFS-20-20 (assembly GCF_019209865.1). Taxonomy (GTDB): domain Bacteria; phylum Pseudomonadota; class Gammaproteobacteria; order Enterobacterales; family Shewanellaceae; genus Shewanella. The sequence goes on from NZ_JAHUTT010000006.1 coordinate 120,267, forward strand.
TGGCAATACGCCAACACTCCTTGACGACAACGGCTAAGATCTGAACTCATAATTTGCCATGGCCCACCTCCTCGTTGATGCGCCTGAGTTAAGCTTTGTTGTAATTGCTGCTGACCAAGCTCAGTGGGAGCCACATCGCAATGTCCCCGAAAAATAGCGCCGCCTTCGCACTCCCCATGCCGGATAAGGATCAACCGCACCGTGGGTA
>NZ_JAHUTT010000060.1 GCF_019209865.1 Shewanella sp. NIFS-20-20
AGCAACAAGATGAAAAGAAGATTTGCCTAAATCGATCCCAATTACTTTAATAGTAGACATGATGGTTCGCCTCTTTGTTTGCCTAACCCTAAGCTTAGCTTAGGGGTGAGGCGGACCATCTAATTAAACCCCGTAGGCTACAAGCATACGGGGTTTTTTAACGGCAATTGCAGGCTTAGCTATTTAAGTCTTGAAAGAACTTTTTGACGCCATCAAAAAAACCTTCAGCCTTAGGGCTATGCTTGCGCGATTCCCCTGTCAGCGAGGCTTCAAATTCACGTAGCAGCTCTTTTTGATGCTCATTGAGGCTCACTGGCGTTTCCACCACGACTTTACACAACAAGTCACCTGTCGCATGGCTACGCACTGATTTAACCCCTTTACCACGTAAACGGAACATACGGCCGGTTTGTGTTTCCGTTGGGATCTTCAGGCTAACTTTACCGTCTAAGGTCGGTACTTGCACTTCGCCACCTAAGGCCGCTTTACTGAATGAAATCGGCACTTCACAGTATAAGTTATTACCATCACGAACAAAGATAGGATGCTCGCGTACTGATACTTGCACATACAAGTCGCCCGCCGGTGCACCAAACTCGCCGGCTTCGCCTTCGCCAGATAAACGAATCCGATCACCTGTATCCACCCCAGCTGGAATTTTAACGGATAAGGTTTTGGTCTTCTCGACACGGCCTTCGCCATGACACTTAGAACAAGGATCTTTGATGATCTTACCGCGACCATGACAGGTAGGGCATGCCTGATTGACCGCGAAGAAACCTTGGCGCATTTGCACTTGGCCAGCACCATGACAAGTGCCACAGGTGGTTGGACTCGAGCCTTTTTTGGCACCGCTGCCATCACAAGCATCACAACCGGCTAAGGTTGGAATACGTAATTCACGGGTTAAACCGCGCACCGCTTCTTCTAACGATAACTCGAGGTTGTAACGAAGATCTGAGCCACGGGCCGCTTGACGCTGACCACCGCCACGACGACCGCCGCCAAAGATATCGCCGAACACATCACCGAAAATATCACCGAAATCGCCGCCGCCATTAAAACCACCACCGCCGCCGCGATTAGGATCGACACCGGCATGACCAAATTGGTCATAGGCCGCCTTTTTGTCAGCGTCGGTTAAGATCTCGTAGGCTTCTTTGACTTCTTTAAACTGAGCCTCGGCAGTTTTATCATCGGGATTGCGATCCGGATGATACTTCATTGCCAGGCGCTTATAGGCCTTCTTGATTTCGCGTTCGCTGGCATCTCTGCCTACGCCTAATACTTCGTAATAATCACGCTTTGACATATTCTTTGCTTTCTCTGCGCTTAACTTAGCTTTGCGGGCGTTAGAGTTACCTCATAACGCCCGCCGGGAAACAATGAGGGGGCACCTAAGGTGCCGTGTCATTATTTCTTATCGTCTTTCACTTCTTCAAACTCAGCGTCAACCACATCGTCGGCAGCCGCTTTGCTGTTATCAGCCTGTGCGTCACCTTCAGCAGATTGTGCTTTAGCTTGAGCAATTTCCATCAACTTAGCAGAGGCTTCGATCAGCGCTTGTGAATCTTTCTCAATCGCTTCTTTGTCATTGCCTTTAATGGTGGTTTCTAAGGTAGACATGGCCGCGTCAATCTTAGCCTTGTCATCAGCACCCAGTGCATCACCAGCTTCAGTCACTTGCTTCTTAGTGGCATGCAACAGACCGTCGGCTTGGTTACGCGCTTGAACCAGCTCTTCAAACTTCTTGTCTTCGTCAGCATGAGCTTCAGCATCACGGACCATTTGCGCCACTTCTTCATCAGACAGACCAGAAGATGCTTTGATGGTGATATCTTGAGACTTACCCGTTTTCTTATCTTTAGCAGACACATGCAAGATACCATCAGAATCGATGTCGAAGGTGACTTCGATTTGCGGCATACCGCGCTGTGCAGGCTCAATACCTTCTAAGTTAAACTGACCCAGAGACTTGTTCGCGCTAGCTTGCTTGCGCTCACCTTGCAGTACGTGAATGGTCACAGCACTCTGGTTGTCATCAGCAGTAGAGAACGTCTGCTGTGCCTTAGTTGGGATGGTGGTGTTCTTTTCAATCAGCTTGGTCATCACGCTGCCCATGGTTTCAATACCCAGAGACAGTGGCGTAACGTCCAATAACAGTACGTCTTTAACATCACCCGCCAACACACCAGCTTGGATAGCAGCACCAACGGCAACCGCTTCGTCTGGGTTAACGTCTTTACGTGGCTCTTTGCCAAAGAAGTTAGTTACCGCTTCTTGTACTTTTGGCATACGGGTTTGACCGCCCACCAAAATCACTTCGTTGATGTCAGACACAGACAGATCCGCATCGGCCAGAGCAACTTTCAGAGGCTCTAAAGAACGCTGAATCAAATCTTCAACCAAAGACTCTAACTTGGCACGAGTGATCTTAACCACTAAGTGCTTAGGACCTGTTGCATCAGCAGTGATGTATGGCAGGTTTACTTCAGTTTGTGTGGTGCTTGATAATTCAATCTTAGCTTTTTCAGCAGCTTCTTTCAGACGTTGCATGGCTAATGGGTCTTTACGCAGATCCATGCCTTGCTCTTTCTTGAACTCGTCTGCCAAGTAGTTGATCAAACGGTTATCAAAGTCTTCACCACCTAAGTGAGTGTCACCATTGGTTGCCAGAACTTCGAAAGTTTGATCGCCATCGTTGCTATCAATTTCGATGATAGAGATATCGAAGGTACCGCCACCTAAGTCGTATACCGCAACAACGTTGTCACCTTGCTTCTTATCAATACCGTAAGCCAGTGCCGCAGCGGTTGGCTCGTTGATAATACGCTTCACTTCAAGACCCGCGATACGACCAGCATCTTTAGTGGCTTGACGTTGTGAATCGTTAAAGTAAGCAGGTACGGTAATTACCGCTTCTGTGACAGGCTCACCGAGGAAGTCTTCGGCGGTCTTTTTCATTTTTTTCAGGATTTCGGCAGAAACTTGTGGCGGAGCCATTTTCTTGCCGTGGCTTTCAACCCATGCATCACCATTATCAGCAGCGATAATTTTGTATGGCATGATGCTAACGTCGCGTTGCACTTCATCATCGGTAAAACGACGACCGATCAGACGCTTAATCGCGAAGAAAGTGTTGGTTGGATTGGTAACCGCTTGACGCTTAGCAGGAGAGCCCACTAATGTTTCTTCATCGGTGAAAGCGATGATAGATGACGTGGTACGTTCACCTTCAGCATTTTCCAATACGCGTGCTTTGCCACCGTCAAGTACTGCTACACAAGAGTTGGTTGTACCTAAATCGATACCAATAATTTTACCCATGGGGGTCCTCCAAAAACTCAAAGCTATGATTTGTGACGATATGGCGGTAAGAGGATATATATGCGCTAACTTGACTGCCAAATCTCTGTTAACACATATATTGGGATAGCAAATTAAAAAACAAGGGCGAGTTTGAAATTTTTTATCAAAATAAGCGAAGATTTTTACGCAAACAGTATAATGCATCCAATTTAATCACTTAGTCGCCCCTTGTCGGAGGCTTGTTTGCGAAAGGATCCCCCTTTGACGTCGCATCATCTTGCTTATCTCTTTGGCCTTGCGGCCATTTTGCTGTGGTCTACGGTGGCCACCGCCTTTAAGATTGCCCTCGGTTTTTTCACGCCACTGCAACTGGTCTTTGTCGCCACGATCACCTCGATTGTGACCTTAGGCGCCATGGTCATTTTTCAAGGCAAATGCAAATTAATGGTGCAGCAATTTTGGCAAAAACCGAGCCTGTATTTGCAAACCGGCTTACTTAATCCGTTCTTATATTATCTGGTGTTATTTAAAGCCTATGATTTACTGCCGGCCCAACAGGCATTAGCCCTCAATTACACTTGGGCGATTTTACTGCCCTTATTGGCAGTGCCGCTGTTAGGACAAGCCTTGCGCAAGAGTGACGTGATATCTGCCGTGGTGGCCTATATTGGGGTGGTGATCATTGCCACTGGCGGTAACATTACCAGCTTTACCTTTGAACAACCGTTAGGGATTATCTTTGCTCTGGCGAGCACCTTACTTTGGTGTCTGTATTGGATAGTCAATACCAAGGATAAGGGCGACCCTGTGATCAGCCTGCTCCTGAGTTTCTGTGTCAGTTTGCCTTTTATCACCATCGCCCTGCTGTGGAGCCAGTCTTTGCCAAGCATGAGTCCATCGGCCTTAGCCGCCGGTATTTATGTGGGATTGTTTGAAATGGGTATCAGCTTCGTGTTGTGGTTAATGGCGCTAAAAAAGGCCAAGAGCGCCTCGCAAATTAGCACCTTAGTGTTTCTCACGCCGTTATTATCCATGGCATTAATCGCCTTGATCCTCAAAGAGGATATTGCCAGGGCCACCTTTGTGGGCATGGGCTTTATTTTATCGGCGCTGGCTTTACAACAAGTACTGCCAAAACTAGGCTCTCCCCATGGCAAAGATCAAACGCCTGCCTAGCCCTAATCCATGCCCCTGATTAAAATCGCCAGAGGCAGTAATCATCATGAGTTTAAGGTGAAGATATGACACCAGCCACTGTCGCAGCCAAAAAGGCCAAACTGGCCTTTAGCTTGCACGAATATCAACATGATAAAGATGTCCATGATTTCGGTAATGAAGTCACCGAAAAGCTCGGACTCGATCCCAATCGAGTCTTTAAAACTCTCATGGTGGCCGATACCGCCGAAGGCGCGCCCATCGCGGTCGCCTTAGTACCAGTGAGTCAGCAATTGAATTTAAAAGCTTTGGCCAAAACCTTGGGGCTTAAAAAGCTCAATATGGCCGCGATTGCCTCGGCGCAAAAAAGCTCTGGCTACCTTGTCGGCGGCATCAGCGCCTTAGGTCAAAAGAAGGGACTCAAAACAGTCATTGATGAGTCGGCGCGCTCTTTTGATACCATTTATATCAGTGCAGGCAAGCGGGGATTACAAATGTCGCTTAATGCCAATGACTTAGCCAAAGCACTGCGGGCAGCTTTTGCCGCGATTGCCACCCAAGAATAAGCGGCGATAGCCGCCGCTTTACGCAACAAAAAGGTCGCCATGGCGACCTTTTTTATCAACAACACATCTCGACTTATGCCCGCGGCGTATAATCGCCTAATGCCACCCATTTAAAGGTAGTTAATGCCTCGAGTCCCATGGGGCCTCGGGCATGCAATTTTTGAGTAGAAACCGCCACTTCCGCACCCAGCCCAAATTGAGCGCCGTCGGTAAAGCGCGTGCTGGCATTGACATACACCGCCGCAGAGTCCACCTGTTCGACAAATTGTTCGGCAGTGGCAATATTATCGGTCAAAATGGCTTCTGAATGGCCGCTAGAATAGCGACGAATATGGGCAACGGCTTCATCAAGAGAAGCAACCACTTTAATGCCTAGCGTCAAAGACAACCACTCGGTGCCATAACTTTCATCGCTAGCCGCTTGAATATCCAACCCTTGCCCTTGAGTCAGAGTCAGGGTTTGCTCGCAGCCATAAAAACGTACTCCTTGTTGTTGCAATTGCTGACATAAGCTTGGCAACACCGCCGCTGCAACCTCTTGATGCACTAACAATGTGTCTAAGGCATTGCATACGGTGGGACGCTGCACTTTGGCGTTAATCACCACTGGGGCAATTCGGCTTAGATCAGCAGCTTTGTCCACCAGCATATGGCAAATACCAATTCCGCCTAAGATCACTGGGATGGTCGCTTTTTTTGCGCATAAACGCTGCAGTTTTTGACCGCCACGAGGCACAATCATATCGACATACTGATCAAGCGTTAATAAGCCACTGACCAACTCGCGATCCGGTGAATCGATAAGTTGCACCGCATCGGCAGGTAAGCCTTGTGCGGTAATCGCCGTGCGGATCGCCGCAGCTAACGCTAAGTTAGATAATCGAGTTTCTTTACCACCGCGCAAAATAACGGCATTGCCGGTTTTAATAGCTAAGCTGGCAATATCGACCGTGACATTAGGGCGAGCCTCGTAAATGACCCCAATCACCCCGAGCGGTACGCGACGGCGGCTTAAGCGCATGCCATTATCTAAACGCTTACTATCAATATCGGCACCGACAGGATCGGCCAAGGCAATCACATTGGTAATATCAGCAATGACACCATCAAGACGCACTTCATCTAATAACAGTCTATCGATCATGGCATCGGTTAACCCTTGCTCACGAGCGCTAGCAACATCTTTAGCGTTCTCGGCTAATATGGTGTCCTTGGCGGCGGTCAATGACATGGCAATTGCATGCAATAATTGATTCTTTTGGGGACTGGTTAACGCCGCTAACTGAAAACTTGCAGCTTTAGCTTGTTGACCCAACTGCTCGAGGTATGCCTGCTTATCCATTGTCATAACACCACCATATCATTTCTGTGGACTACAGCATCGCCATAGTCATATCCTAGTAAGCTTTCTATCTTATCAGAATGATGGCCAGCAATACACTTCATGGCTGACGCGTCGTAACGACACAGGCCCCGCGCCACTTCCCTACCTGATTGATTAACCAAAAGAACCGTATCACCACGTACAAAATGCCCTTCCACAGCAGTGATCCCTTTCGATAACAAGCTGCGGCCTTTTGCGACCACAGCATTAACCGCGCCATCATCGAGTACCAGCTGTCCAGTGGCCTTATGGCCGGCTAATATCCATTGTTTTCGGCTCTCTAATGGATTTTCAATGGCGCTAAAATGCGTGCCAACGGCGTGCTGGCATACTAACTTTTTAATGACATCAAGCTGCTGACCTGGCGCAATCACCACTTCAATCCCGGCGCGACGGGCAATATCCGCCGCTTCCAGTTTGGTGGCCATGCCGCCCGTTCCCAACCCGGACACGGCGCCGCCCGCCAATTGGCGCAAACTGTCATCGATGATATTGACTTGGCTTATCAATTTCGCATCGGGATGGGTGCGTGGATCCGCATCGAACAATCCTTGTTGATCGGTCAACAAAATCAATAAGTCGGCGTCACACAACAAGGCCGCACGGGCGGAAAGGTTATCGTTGTCGCCCACCTTGATCTCGTTAGTGGCGACCGCATCATTTTCATTGATAATAGGGATAATGCCGTGAGCTAATAAGGCATTGAGCGTATCGCGAGCGTTTAAATACCGTTCACGATCGTGCAAGTCGGCTTGGGTTAATAATAACTGGCCAACATTGAAGCCATAAATGCTGAATAATTGCGACCAAGCCAATATCAACTGACTCTGCCCAACCGCTGCCAATAATTGCTTACTTGCCATGGTATCGGGTAAATGCGGGTGTTGCAGATGTTCACGTCCTGCCGCGATAGCACCAGAGGTACAGAGCACAACTTCGACGCCGGCTTTCATTAGGTGAGACATTTGACGAGCGAGTTCAGCCATCTGCGCTTTATCAAGACTGCGGCTACCTGAGGTTAGTACACTGGTGCCTAATTTTACCACCACGCGGCGGTATGCAATTTCACTGGTATTCATGGGGAATAAGCTTAACAGCCAAAAGCTTTCTTATACCCAATCCCCAAGGAAATTGGTAGCTGTCATCGCGCTCGGTTAGTAAAATAATGGTGATTGCGGATTAATTCATCTTAATCCGCAATCACCGCAACTAACCGTCAACCTATTTCGGTGGATAAGCTAGCTTTTATCCCCAGATGAATTTCGCTAAAAACATCACCGCCAACAGGCTTACACCAATATTGAGCTCCCGCACTCGACCACTCATCAGCTTGACCGCCGCATAAGTGATAAAGCCTAAAGCGATGCCGGTCGCAATCGAGTAGGTCAGTGGCATTAAGATACAAACCACCACCACAGGGGCAGCTTCGGTTAAATCATCCCATTCCACATGCACCAGACCAGACATCATCAAAATAGCCACATAAAATAAGGTGCCTGCGGTGGCATAGGTTGGCACCATCCCAGCAAGCGGCGAGATAAATAACGCGGCTAAAAACAGTAAACCGACGACCACCGCCGTTAAGCCGGTGCGGCCACCCGCACTAACACCTGCCGTACTTTCGATATAACTGGTAGTTGTTGACGTGCCGAGTGCCGCGCCAGCAATCGTGGCCGTGCTATCGGCTAATAAGGCACGATTTAAACGAGGCAGACGCCCTTTATCATCCAAGAAACCGCCACGTTGAGCCACAGCAACCAAGGTGCCAGAGGTATCGAACAAATCCACAAACAAAAATGCGAAAACAACTGAAATCATTGATATTTCAAGCACACCAGCGACATCCATTTGCATAAAAGTGGGCATCACTGACGGTGGCATAGAGACAATGCCCTTATATTCAATCCCACCAAAAAACACACCTAAGGCGGTTACGGACAGGATACTTAAAATCACCGCCGCTTTATATCCGCGCTGGACTAACGCAATAATAATAAAAAAGCCTAACGCAGACATGGCGGCATTAAACGAAGTGATATCGCCCATGCTGATCATGGTGGCAGGGTTACTGACGACAATGCCAGCGTTTTGTAAGGCAATTAACGCTAAAAATAAGCCAATACCTGCCGCAATACCTAACCGTAATGACATCGGAATCGAATTGACAATCCACTCGCGAATACGCACTAACGACAGCACCATAAAGCAGATGCCAGACATAAATACCGCACCTAAGGCCGTTTCCCAGCTATAGCCCATTTCGCCAACCACGGTATAGGTAAAAAAGGCGTTAAGCCCCATTCCCGGAGCTAAAGCAATGGGATAATTCGCAAGCAGTCCCATCACAATACAACCGATAGCCGCGGCCACACAGGTCGCAACAAACACCGCGCCTTGATCCATACCGGCACCGGCTAAGATCATCGGGTTGACAAAGATAATGTATGCCATGGTCAAAAAGGTGGTGGTTCCTGCGATAACTTCTTGTTTTAAGGTGGTGTTATTTGCAGACAGTTTAAAAATTTTTTCTAACATGGAACAAGGTTCCTTGATGGTATCAAAAGGTGGGATAGTACCTAGAAGTGAATAGGTACTTACATCTAAGGTCGCTGATTATAAGGATCATCAACTAATCAGACCAGCTAAGTAATTACTTATTCAGCAAACACTTTGTTCTAAGAGTAAAACAGACACTATCAAGCGGGATTGATTGGGTCACATATACAAAGGAGGCGGTCTATCAGAACAACACACCGAGAATGGGGCCTGTGGCCGAGGCGGCGACCGCCCGGCTGCCGAACGTAACGCTGAGCGGGGCAAAACGGTGGTGATGGATTCACTGAAGCCAACAAGGACATGGTTGCAGCATAGCTCCAGTCGCTGGATGAGATCCGCGATAAGGAAAGACACTGGATCTGACCGTTAACCCGGTCTTGGCACGTAATGTTTAGTACCTTGTTTGTGGGCTTCTGTGCTCACTTTTTCAAGGTCCCCCAGCTCGTCCCTTTCAAATACATCCACGAAGTACCACCCATCACCAGCGTCATCTGTTGACCAGCGTTCCTCGGTGATGCGTTCGTCGTCTGGGAAGTTTGTAGCGTCTTTGGCAATAATCCCTCTGGCCGTGATAACAATACTTGTTGTATCTGATTTTTTTCGTGTTATTCGGGTGTACACATTATCGCTTGCACCATAGTTGCGATTCAGCTCTGCTCTGTGCATTTCTAATAGCAGTTCTTCTATCGGCTGATATTCAGAGGCTAATACTGTGGCAGCGGTTCCTGTGACGCACAAGATTAAAGTAAGCATTACCAATGTTAGTTTTTTCATTTTTCCCCAAAAAAAGCGTTTCAATAATGTTAACTGTAGCATCATGAATATTGATGTTCCATAACGTTGGCTGGAGACGCGTATATAGGAATTCGTTCGATGGACATCCATTTTCCATTCGTAAGGCTAACAACGTACTGATTCGGTTTTGGATTTAATCAGCCGTGGGCGGGGAAAAGATATTAACCCAGCGCAATCAACATCACCGCAAATAGAATGCCAAAGAACATTGTCTTACGAATATCAGCCTTGCTTGATAGGGATCGCTCCGCTGATTTAATAATGTCTCTATTGCGAATGTTAAAGACTTTGTATTTATCTTAAATTCCTAACGCCGACTTGAAATCCTCAACAAAAATACCCCCTTTCGGGTGCGTTTAAACGTCATAAAAAAACAAAAAAAAAGCCTACTCAATCGAGTAGGCAAAGACAATTCAAGTGTTCCTGGAAGGGAATGAATATGAAATAGACCAATATCTATTTACATATTGGTTATGCGATGGTCATTCGCAATAACTTGAGTCTGAAACACATCCCAAGGGATGATACAAAGGTTGATGGATGAAAATCACTGGGTTTAGCAGCAAGCTGCTAGGGCAAGTGCTCCCTTATAAAGCCATGGCGTAAATGCCACCACGCAAAACCGCTGGATTAAACCAAGTGCTCTGCCAATAAACTGTGTTCATGCCTTGATAAGCCATAGATAGTACTCCTAACAAAGTTGTGAATTAATACTCTAGGTAAAGCTTGGCTCGGTTCCCTGGAACTAGAGGTTCTCATATCCTTGGAGACAACTTGTCACTCGATTCCTTGGAGAATTATCCGTCCTGGATGACTAGAGGGGTTGAGGTCCTCATATAAGGTCTCTGCTCAACCAACGTAGACAATTATACGTACTGGTAATTTTATTACAATAGATGTGGGTAAAAAATGTCATATTTCTTCAAAATGTAATTTTATTACCGTTTAGCGTTTGACGGATGGCTGAGGATATATCAGAGCCTCCACATATAAATAAGATAAAACAGCTGGTTAGCTCATAAAAAGCAAAATGTAATTTTATGTCATTCCTAGTAACTTAACCCCCGCCCAACCGCCATCAATGTCAACTTAGATGAACATGACCATGGGCCTGAGACCGGCGCCAATATCCGTCAAATATTGCTTGTGTTACACTGCTGGGCTTATCGATATTGCTAACCTTTTAGCAATCTACTTTCTTATACAGCTTTCAGGGAGTGTGCCTGTGACCACTATCAGTCAGTTATCCCCTCAGCCACTGTGGCAGTGGTTTGAACAAATTTGTGCAATTCCTCACCCATCAAAACATGAACAAGCATTAAGCCTGCACATTCAAACTTGGGCAAAAGCCAAAGGCTTAGTCCTCAAGGAAGATGCGGTAGGCAATCTGATCATCAAAAAACCAGCGACCGCCGGCATGGAAAATCGCAAAACCGTGGTTTTACAAGCTCACATCGATATGGTGCCACAGAAGAATGATGATACCGTTCATGATTTTGTCATTGACCCAATCCAAGCTTATGTCGACGGCGACTGGGTTAAAGCCCAAGGAACGACCCTCGGCGCCGATAATGGGATCGGCATGGCCTCGGCATTGGCGATTCTTGGCGCCGAAGATATTCCCCATGGCCCGTTAGAAGTCTTATTGACCATTGATGAAGAAGCCGGCATGACCGGGGCATTTGGTCTACAAGCCGGAGAATTAGAGGCTGATATCTTAATTAATACCGACTCAGAGCAAGAAGGCGAAATTTATATGGGCTGTGCGGGCGGGGTCGATGCGAGTCTAACCTTACCTTTAGAATGGCAAGCGCCGCAGCTTGGCCAAGCCTTTGAGCTTAAACTCACCGGTTTAAAGGGCGGTCACTCTGGGGTAAATATTCACCTCGGCCGCGGTAATGCGAATAAGCTGTTAGCCCGATTCCTGATGGGACATGGAAACCTGGCCCAACTGGCTAACTTTAGCGGCGGCACCTTGCGCAATGCTATCCCCCGTGAAGCCAGCTGTCATTTGGTGATCAGCGAAACTCACTTAGCCGAACTGACCCAAGCCATGGACACCTTTCAAGGCATCATCCGTGATGAATTAGCCATTGCCGATCCAGGAGCGTGTTTAACCTTAACGCCAATCGCAATGCCTGCCCAAGTATTAACGCTGGCATCACAACAGCAACTGATCCGCTTGCTGCACGCTTGTCCCAATGGGGTTGAACGCATGAGTGATGAAATTGACGGCGTAACCGAAACATCGCTCAATTTAGGAGTGGTGAGTCTGGATAATCAACAAGCCACCTTGTTATGCCTTATCCGCTCATTAATCGATTCAGGTCGCAGTGAAGTGGAAGGTCGACTGCAAGCCTTGGCAGAACTGGCGGGAGCCTCTTTGACACTCAGGGGTGCCTATCCTGGCTGGAAACCAGATAACAGCTCACCAGTGATGGCCATCGTCCGCGATACCTATCAAGGCATTTACCACAAAGAGCCCACCATCATGGTGATCCATGCTGGTCTTGAATGTGGTTTATTTAAAAAACCTTATCCTGAGATGGACATGGTCTCGATTGGTCCCACCATTCGCTACCCACATAGCCCGGATGAAATGGTGAATATCACCACGGTTGGCCAATACTGGCAACTATTGCTGGCCGTGCTGGCCGCGATCCCAGCCAAGCACTAACTCGCCAATGCTTGATCACCTTAAGCAGACGCAAAAAGCTCAAATGACTATTTGAGCTTTTTGTTTTTCTGATGCTAGCGCACATCCTGAGCGGTGATCTCCAGCTATGATTATGGAATGTTTACGTCGCTGATAGCCATCAATCTGTGAGGACAGTTATGCAACAGACAATGATCACCAGTGTTCAAGGCCCCATCGCCGCAAATACCTTGACTGAACTGGCTCGGCTCAGCCGTCAAGCCGGTGCCCACTGGCTTACCAGTAAAATAATTCAACTCGAAGGCCAGTTTAGCGCCTTAATTAAGTTAGAGGTGGAGGCTCATCAGTTAATCACCTTGCAACAAACCCTGCAAAATGCCATGCCTCAGCTGGCCTTTCACTATCATGATATTCAAGCCCAAGCTCAACAAGCACGGCGAAGACAAGTCGTCACATTAGATTGTTTTGATAGGCAAGGACTCACCCATGATATCCAAGCCCTGTTGATGAATGTTGGCGCTAACATTGAACAGCTTGAACACAATCGCATGATGGTGGCGAGTATTGGCCAAACCGTTTATCAAGCCCAGATCACCCTGACGCTGTGTGAGGGCATCACGAATGAGGAATTAGCCTCCGCCCTCGAAAATATCTCGGCGGGCATGCGGGTGACCCTCGCTTAGTGTGGCGATGATTAAAGACCGAGATCCAATTGCAAAGCGGCTGGGGCATGATCCACTTGTTTTTCCCCTAGACCGACGGCAACCCCGACTAAGCGGATCCCGCGCCCTTGGGCACGCTTCAAGGCTTGCTCAAGCAGCTCATAAAATAGATTTACCGATAAGGTCTCTTGCCGGTGCTCAATCGTAGTTTGGATAAAGTCACTGAATTTAAGCTTGACCACCTGTTTCACTATGGTGCGGTCACTGGCGCTAGCTTGTATACGCCTATCGAGTTCGGGGATCAATTTCGCCAAAATCTGCTGGCATTGACGACTACTATGAATATCTTGACCGAGCGTGGTTTCGACCCCGACGGACTTACGGATCCTGTCGGCACAGATCTCGCGCTCATCGATGCCACAAGCTCGTTGGTAGAGGCTGTGTCCAAACTTACCAAAAAGTTGAACTAACTGGTGTTTTTCAAATGCTTGCACATCGCCGCAGGTTAACAAGCCTAGTTGCTCTAGTTTATTCGCCGTGACCTTCCCTACCCCTGGAATTTTCGTCAAAGGCAATTGTTTTACAAAATCATCAACCTCATCTGGGGTGATAACAAACTGACCGTTGGGCTTATTGAGATCTGAGGCCACCTTGGCTAAAAACTTAAGTGGCGCGATACCAGCGGATGCCGTCAGGCCCGTTTGCTTAACAATCTGCGAGCGGATCTCTGTCGCCATTAAGGTCGCACTGCCTTGGCAATGGCTGGCGTCGGTAACATCAAGATAGGCCTCATCTAAGGATAAGGGTTCAACTTTATCAGTATATTGCAGAAAAATGCTTCTGATTTGCTGCGATACTTCTTTATAAACCGACATACGCCCAGGCACTAAAATCAGTTCAGGACATAAACGTAACGCATACGCCGACGCCATTGCCGAACGCACCCCATACTGGCGGGCGAGGTAATTACAGGTACTGATCACCCCGCGGCGATCTTGACTGCCACCAACCGCAATAGGTTGGTGGCGTAACTCAGGGTTATCGCGCATTTCAACGGCGGCAAAAAAACAGTCCATATCTAGGTGTATGATCTTACGCATGGCTCATTCACTGGTATGTAGATATCGCCATACTACTGTATAAAAAAGCAGTACTCAAGTCTTGCCAGACATTTGCACTTGTAAGTAATTTTCTAGGCCGAGTTTATCAATCAACCCTAACTGCTGCTCTAACCAATACATGTGATCAGATTCGGTTTCCTCTAACAGCCACACCAATAAATCACGGCTCAGATAGTCTTGTAATTGCTCACAGACATGGATCCCATGGCGGAGATCCTCAGCCACTTTATACTCATAGGCAAGGTCATTGGCGAGCATTTGCTGGGTATTGGCGCCGATAGCGAGGCCATTACGGTCAGCAACATTGGGTCGCCCTTCTAAAAATAAAATCCGTTCAATTAGTTTAGAGGCATGTAAACGTTCGTCGGTCGATTCATGATCAATTCGCTCGTATAAGGCGGTTAAGCCCCAATCCTGATACATGCGCGCATGAATAAAATATTGATCCATTGCGGTCAGTTCATTGGACAACAAGCGATTGAGTAGGTCGATAATTTGTTGATGGCCTTTCATGATGACTCCCCTACTTGTGATTGCAGATAGTTGGCCACTCCCATATCTTGTAGCAAAGTGAATTGCGTCTCTAACCAATCTAAATGTTGCTCTTCGTCATCGAGAATCGCGGTCAGTAATTGTCGGCTGACAAAATCTTGGTTGTGCTCACATAAGGCGATCCCATGGCGCAGTGACACCAGTTGCTGTTCAATCATTTGTTTATCACTACTGAGCATTTCCTGAGGATGTTCACCGATATTGATTTTATCGAGCCGTTGTAAATTAGGTAGCCCGTCAAGGAACAAAACCCGCTCAATCAAGGCATCGGCATGTTTCATGTCTTGAATGGATTTACGGTAGTTGCTGTGATTGAGCGCCTGAAACCCCCAGTTTTTAAACATTCTGGCATGCAGAAAATATTGATTTATCGCCGTGAGCTCGGCCGTGAGTTGTACATTCAGTACTGTAATAACCTTGTGATGACCTTTCACCGGCCCCCCCTTGATGATACCGTTGGCAATCCTATTGAGCATATGCCCACATGCCACAAAGCTCAACTGTAAGGGCCGCTGCCGTTAAAAAAGCTCGATATCATCTTGGTAGAAGTTGGTACTCAATTTGCCCGCCTTAAGTAAATCACTAAAGAAACAGTAATCATCACGACCACTTTCTTTAACGTAATATAAGGCGCGATCGGCATTGGCAATCAACTGGTTGGGGTTATCGGCATTAGATATATGAGCTATCCCGACTGAAATCGAAAAGCTCGGTAACTTGGAAGAACGTAAGGTATGAACTGACGATTTAAAACGCCGAAATAGTGCTTCCGCTTCTTGCTTGGTTCTCGGCGCTAACATCACCACAAACTCATCGCCGCCAAATCTAAATAGCGCATCGTCTTCACCGAAGGTGGTGGCCATAATATTCGACAGTTGGATCAACACCTCATCACCGTATAAGTGGCCTAAGGTGTCGTTGATCGATTTGAAATGATCGATATCAAAAATTGCGAGCCAAGAACTGACTTGCTGGAGATCGGCTTCTATGACTGGCGGAGCGGATTGGATAATTCGTTCCGCATAAGGAAAAAATGCTTTCTTATTCAACAAGGAGGTTAATGTGTCAGACTCGTTTTCATGGACAAGTGCTAAGAAGTTTTCATAAATACGGGCAAATCCGCTCAAGAAATATTGCTGATGTAGGCCAAGCTTAGAGGACACCACATACAATACATGGCTGACCGCAATGTCGGAGAATATTGGGATGGCAATGGCGACACCCAAGATATCATCCACCAACAGTTGCTGCTCTTCCGCGCAGGTGCTGACTAACTCACGCCAGTGCCATTGTGGTACTTGTCCTTTGACCGCTAAAATATTATCAGTTCGTACATCAATCAGTGTCACCCAATCCGCATCCAGCGTCTCAGCGACGGTGTTGACCAATGAGGTTGCTAGCGGAATTAACTGCCGTTGTTGTGTTAATTCAATAACAGAATTTAATATAAATTCCGATTGACCTGCCATCCCGTATCCTTGACTTCCTTTTCGTTTTTAAAATTATAGTCAAGAATATAAAAACCGCTTTTCAGCGGTTTTTATGAAGTAAGTATAACTTAGATAATTCTATCAACATCGTATTTTGCGGCTCGTTCAGCCTCGGCGGCCGCCTTAGCCATTTTGGCTTTACGTCTGTCGCAAGGATCATCACAATCACAGGCTTTTTCAATGCCAAGCACGCCCAGCCCACCACAACTGCCTTCGACAGCCTTGCGTTTGATGATATAACCCACAGACATCAATAAGAAAAAAACAAGTAACACCACAAATGCAGCGATAAAGGTACTCATAATACAACTCCTAATTGAGCCAAGTTATCCCTATTGTTTCGACAAATAAGGTTGGAAAGCATCACTATAATGAACGACGAAGCCTTGGGGTTGTTTCTCTATCAGCATAATAGCTAAATTCATTTGTTTCGCCAACGCCAGCGAAGCCTCAGTCCCCAGCACCATCATGGCCGTCGCTAACCCATCGGCAGTCATACACTCGGGCGCTAACACGGTGACAGACGCCAAGGCGTGCTTGATTGGGTAACCGGTGCGAGGGTCGATAAGATGAGAAAAACGCTCACCTTCAAACTCATAATAGTTACGGTAATCTCCTGAGGTCGCCATTGCCATATTGCCAGGTTCGATCACTTGTTGCACTTGGCGGCCATTCTCACTGGGCTGCTCGATAGCAATACGCCAAGCACTGCCATCCGCTTTATGGCCATAAGCCGCAATCTCACCGCCGATTTCCACCAAATAGCCCGGCACTTGATAAGCGGCCAAGATTGAGGCCACTGTATCGACTCCAAACCCTTTGGCTATCGAAGATAGATCGACATAGAGATCCTCTGACGTTTTGCTCAACGTCAAGCCATCAATCACTATCTTATCGATACCGGTGCGGGTCATGGCCGCATCGATTTGCGCTTGACTGGGTTCAGTAATGGGCCGTTTATCTGGGCCAAAACCCCACATGTTAACCAAAGGCCCTAAGGTAATATCCAGCGCGCCGTCGGTCTTACGGTGCAAATCCATCCCGGCCTCAATCACCTTGATGGTATCGGCCGAAACATTGACCCTTTGGTTGCTGCCAGCTTGGTTAAACTGTGACAGTTCCGAGTCTGGACGATAGGTCGACATTTGGTCATTGACCAACTCCAGCGCCACATCAATCTGCTGCTGTAATACTGCCGCCTCAGGCAAGC
Source organism: Shewanella sp. NIFS-20-20 (assembly GCF_019209865.1). Lineage (GTDB taxonomy): Bacteria > Pseudomonadota > Gammaproteobacteria > Enterobacterales > Shewanellaceae > Shewanella. The sequence goes on from NZ_JAHUTT010000060.1 coordinate 17,457, forward strand.
GGTCATTACTAACCACACTAATATGATAAGTGGTGCCCATGGTCTGGCCAGATAACTTCACCAGCTCAGACGTAGGTGAGCAACCACTGACGAAAAAAGCCAGCCCAACAAGGGCTGGCCAATAGCATAAGGTCTTTAACATTGGACCTAGATTCTCACGTTAATTAACCACCGAAGTCATCGAGGAGAATGTTCTCATCCTCTACCCCTAAATCTTTGAGCATACCGATAACGGCTGCGTTCATCATTGGGGGACCACACATATAAAACTCACAATCTTCGGGAGCATCATGGTTCTTCAGGTAGTTTTCGTAAAGTACATTATGAATAAAGCCAGTGTAACCATCCCAGTTATCCTCAGGTTGAGGGTCTGACAGGGCGACATGCCACTGGAAGTTATCATTTTCAGCGGCCAAGCCATCAAAATCTTCAACATAGAACATTTCGCGCTTAGAGCGAGCACCGTACCAGAAACTCATCTTACGCTTAGATTTAAGGCGCTTAAGTTGGTCAAAGATATGCGAACGCATAGGTGCCATACCCGCACCACCACCAATAAATACCATTTCAGCATCGGTGTCTTTAGCGAAGAACTCACCAAATGGCCCTGAAATCGTCACCTTATCGCCGGCCTTCAAACTCCAAATGTACGATGACATCTGTCCACAAGGTAAGCTTAAGTTACGTGGTGGTGGTGTCGCAATTCGAACGTTTAGCATAATAATACCAAACTCTTCGGGGTAGTTTGCCATCGAGTAAGCGCGGATCACCGGCTCATCGACGATAGACTCTAACTTGAAGAAACCAAAGTGTTCCCAATCGCCACGATATTCTTGTGGAACATCGAAATCGGCATATTTAACATGGTGAGCTGGGGCTTCAATCTGGATATAGCCACCCGCACGGAAAGGCACGGATTCACCATCAGGAATTTGCAGTTTCAACTCTTTAATAAAGGTGGCTTTGTTATCGTTAGAAATGACTTCACAGTCCCATTTCTTGATACCAAAGATTTCTTCTTCAAGCTCAATTTCCATATCAGACTTAACATTTACCTGACACGATAAACGGCAACCCTGCTTGGCTTCACCTTTGCTAATATGATCAAGCTCAGTCGGCAGAATATCACCACCACCCGACTTAATATGCACGCGACACTGGCCACAAGAACCACCGCCACCACAGGCACTTGATACGAAAATCCCATTAGATGCTAATGCACCTAACAGTTTGTTACCTGCCGTTGTCGTAATCGCTTTTTCAGGATCACCATTAATACCAATGGTGATATCACCGCTGGCTACCAGCTTTGATTTGGCGAATAAAATCACCAATACCAGTACCAGAACAATCGCGGTGAACATACTCACACCCAAGTAAACCTCAAGTGGAGTCGATTTAAAAATACCGAGAATATCCATTTACTTATCCTTTAAGGTCGTAATGACTCAGTCTGAGGGTAGCGCTTAAAGCGATACGCCAGAGAACGACATAAAACCTAACGCCATTAAACCTGCCGTCACAAACGTGATCCCAAGTCCACGCAAACCTTTAGGTACATCGGAGTACTTCATCTTTTCACGGATACCCGCTAATAACACCAGTGCCAATGCCCAACCAATGCCTGACCCCACACCAAAGATAAAGCTCTCACCTAAGGTGTAGTCTCGCTCTACCATGAAAGAAACAGCACCAAAGATAGCGCAGTTCACTGTGATCAACGGCAAGAAGATACCTAAGGCGTTGTACAGTGGAGGAAAATACTTATCCAGTGTCATTTCCAATATCTGTACTAAAGCAGCGATTACCCCAATGAAGGTAATAAACTTCAGGAAGCTTAAATCCGCTTGCGGTAGCCCTGCCCACGCTAATGCGCCAGGAGCAAGAATACCTTGGTAAATGATTTGGTTAACTGGCACCGAAATCGCCAACACCACAATCACTGCCACACCAAGGCCCATGGCCGTGGTGACTTTCTTGGATACCGCCAAGAAAGTACACATACCCAAGAAAAAGGCTAAGGCCATATTCTCGATAAAAATAGAGCGGATTAGCAGACTGATATAATGTTCCATCTTATTATCCTTTTGCTTCAACTTGCTCTGGCTTATAGGTACGGATAATCCAAATCAGGATACCAATTAAGAAGAACGCACTTGGCGGCAGCAACAACATACCATTTGGTACGTACCAACCACCTTCAGAGACTTTCTTCAGAATTTCCACACCAAACAGCGAACCATTACCAAATAACTCACGGACAAAACCGACAGATAATAAAATGGCGGCATACCCTAAACCATTACCGATACCATCCATAAAACTCATCAATGGTGGCGTTTTCATGGCGTAGGCTTCAGCACGGCCCATCACAATACAGTTAGTAATAATCAAGCCAACGAATACCGATAATTGCTTGGCCACGTCATAGGCATAAGCCTGCAAGACTTGGTCAACCACAATCACCAACGAGGCGATGATGGTCATCTGCACAATAATCCGGACACTGCTCGGAATCTGGTTACGAATTAATGAGATAAATAAGTTGGAGAAGGCGGTTACTGCCGTCAACGCCATACTCATCACCAAGGCAGTTTCCATTTTACTGGTCACAGCCAAGGCACTACATACCCCAAGAATTTGTAACGCAATTGGGTTGTTATTAATGATGGGTCCCGTTAGGACCTGCTTCAGTTCTTTTACATCAGCCATTAGCTCAGACCTCCATCACGGGCCTTGTCAATAAACTTGCCAAACCCTTCATTGCCTAACCAAAATTGCAGTGAGTATTGCACACCATCACTGGTCAAGGTTGCACCAGATAAGGCATCGACACCGTAAACTGTTTCAGCAATGGCAGGGTTCTTAGTGACTTTAATCGCTAGTTCACCTTGCTCATTAAACAGTTTTTTCCCTTTCCATTTGGCAATCCACTTTGGATTTTGCACTTCGCCACCTAAGCCCGGTGTTTCACCAGCGCCAGAGAAGTCGTAGTACACCAAGTTCTGAATGGTATTCATGTCAGGGTCGAGGGCTAAGAAGGCATACATGGTGGACCACAAGCCATACCCTTTAATCGGCAGAATAACCGAGGTTAATTGACCTTGTTCATCATGAATGAGATACACCAAGGCATCATTGGCCACTCGCTTTACCGAAGCAATATCATTGACTGGTACGAAAGAGGTGCTTGGATCTCGTGCTGCCTTCGCCATATCAAAGGTATTACCATCGAGCGCAGCAACAAAATCACCACTTTTCAGGTTAACCACTCTAGCTTCAACAAACTTGTCATAAGTCGCCAAAATTTCCTGACGGCTCATGGCGGCATTCTTACTGTCGAGCAAGTTTGCCGCTTCCAGAATATATTTCTGGCGATCTAGCAACTTGTTCTCGGTTTGAATAGGTTTAAGTAAGACCGCGGCAGTTGATACAAAAATCGAACACACCAAACATAAACCCACAACCACAAATAGCGTTCTTGCGAACGAATCCTTTTGATTAGCCACGTGCAATCCTCCGCTTGATATTCGCCTGAACCACAAAGTGGTCGAATAAAGGAGCAAATAAGTTGGCAAATAAAATCGCTAACATCATCCCTTCAGGGAACGCTGGGTTGATCACTCGGATAAAGACTGCCATCGCGCCGATCAACAAACCATAAGCCCATTTCGCTTGGTTGGTAAATGACGCAGACACAGGGTCAGTCGCCATGAAAATCATACCGAAGGCAAAACCACCGAGCACCAAATGCCAATACCAAGGCATGGCAAACATGTGGTTGGTATCACTACCAATTAGGTTGAGTAAACTGGCAACGGCCACCATGCCCAAGAACACACCGGCAATGATGCGCCATGAAGCAATACGGGCATAGACGATGAATAAACCACCAATCAAAATAGCCAAGGTTGACACTTCACCCATTGAACCGGGGATGAAACCATAGAAGGCATCCCACCATTGAGCCGTCAATCCGTACTCCAGAGTCCCGCTCGCGGCATGGCTTAACGCCGTTGCGCCCGAGAAACCGTCAGCAACCACCCAAGTGGTATCGCCAGACATGTTAAGTGGGTAAGCGAAGAACAAAAATGCACGACCGGCTAATGCAGGGTTTAAGAAGTTACGGCCAGTACCACCGAAGAACTCTTTAGCAACCACCACACCAAAGGTGATACCAAGCGCCACCATCCACAATGGAATCGTTGCTGGCAAAGTCAATGCAAATAGCACTGAGGTCACAAAGAAACCTTCGTTGATCTCATGGCCACGCACCGAGGCAAATACCACTTCCCAAAAACCACCCACCACAAATGTCACAGCATATATAGGTAGGAAGAAACAAGCGCCATACCACATCAAGGTGGCAATCCCGGCATCTGGGGTTAACTCAGCGCCAAAGAGGCTAAAAAGACTAACTTGCCAAATATCTGGCGTGCCAAACCCAGCAATCAATGCTTCTTGTGCTTGTAAGCCGACGTTGTACATACCCACAAACATGGCTGGGAATGTACAGGCCCACACAAAGATCATCATGCGTTTGAGATCGAAGTTGTCGCGAACATGGGTGGTGCCCTTGTTCACTTTTCCTGGGGTATAAAAGATGGTCGCTGCCGCTTCATAAAGGGCATACCACTTTTCGTATTTACCGCCTTTTTCAAATTGCGGCTCAATACGCTCGATAAAGTCTTTCAAACTCATAAGCCTTCCCTCTCTATGATATCCAGACAATCACGAAGATAGACACCATAGTCATACTTACCAGGACAAACGAAGGTACATAATGCTAAATCTTCTTCGTCCAGCTCCAATGCCCCTAATGCCATCGCACCTTCGGTATCTCCTGACAATAGATCGCGCAGCAACATGCTTGGCAGAATATCTAATGGCATGACTCGCTCATACATGCCAATAGGTACCATGGCACGATCTGAACCGCCGGTCGTGGTGGTCATATTAAAGAGTTTGGATTTATTGAGGTGACCTAAGAATGCTCGGGTAAACGAGAACTTGTTGGCACCAGGCATCGCCCAACCAAAAAATTCTTTTTCCGTGCCTTCTTCAAGTACGCTGACCTGAAGGTGGAAACGTCCTAGGTAGTCGACTGGGCCTTTGGCTGTGCGACCATTAAGTACCGAACCTGAGATACAACGATCGTTATTACCTTGGGTTTCACCGGCGACCAACTCGCTAATGCAAGCTCCCATTTGGGTTCTGATTAAGCGCGGGTTAGTGACCTGAGGACCGGCCAAAGCCACCACTCTGTCAGTAAATAACTGACCGGTAGTAAAGAGCTGGCCAATGGCTATCACGTCTTGATAATTCACATGCCACACCGAGCGCTTACCTGAAGCCGGTAAGATTTTGTGGATGTGAGTCCCGACCAAACCGGCAGGATGCACGCCTGAGAACTCATGCACTTTGGCATTCGCCGCTGGCATTTGCGCCCCTGGCGCCTTGCATAAATACACATCACCTTGAGTCAAACGCGACAGTACCGTCAGACCATTGGCAAACGCTTGCTCATGTTCTTTGATGATCAACTGAGGATCGGCGGCTAAAGGCTGAGTATCGATGGCGGTAACGAAGATCCCGGCAGCGTCGGCATCCACTGCGGGTGCTTTACTGTAAGGACGCGTTCTGATCGCAGTCCACAAACCTGATTCAATCAAGTTACTGCGGACTAATTCGGCATCTAATTGAGCGAGTTCACTGGCGGGGTACTGTTTAAATTCAATACCTGCAGAGTCATCTTGAGCGATGACGACAGATTGTAGTACCCGTCGTGCTCCACGATTAATTGCGACAACTGTGCCACTGGCCAAAGCAGTATATTTCACGCCGGGATTTTTCTTATCCTCAAAAATCACCTGCCCTTTTTGGACCTGATCACCTTCCTTAACTTTCATGGTAGGTTTCAGTCCAACATACTCTTCACCCAAAGTAGCTATATGTTTAATGGCTGGGCCATTATGGATAACTTGCTCTGGTCTACCGGCAATCGGCAGATCCAATCCTTTGTTAATTGTAATCATATCCACAAGCACTACGTTTGAAGGAAAGACAATGCGCCACATTTCTATCTCTTAATCTAAAGAGTCGCCCTTTTTCAAAGGCTTGAGTTAGCGCAGATTATTTACAGAAATGCGACCCCAATCACGCTGTACGCGCGCATTTTAACGCAAATGATGCATTCCTGCTACGAAAATCATCGCCATTTTTAATCAACAAGCCTTTGAAAGTGGCAATTGATGATTTTAAAAACACCACTTGCATACAACAAACCCAGTCGAGTTCGGCGTTTGCCGGAATAAAAGAGAAAAATATATTATCTTTTAATGATTTACAAAGCATCAAAACAAAATAATAACAACAGACTTCCGCTTCTGCAGTGTGGGGATACTCATGATGATTCCCTGTACCCTTGAGAGTATACGAGAGGATTGTGACTTAAGTTAACTTTTATCGTGGTCATTTATCACTTATTGTCGGCAAATTGCCGGTGAGATCACCCACCGGCATGAGATTTGCGTGACCGCGACCGATGTTTAGCGGCCAATTAGGCTCGAGATTGTCAGATTAACTAACAATTACAAACCATTAATGATTTCATCACTTAGGGTCAACTCCTGATTGCGATTAACGCTCACACCCGCGGCGATAATTGTTTTGGCAATGTCTTGGGCTTCGTCTAACGAATGCATGTCATAAGTGCCACATTGGTATTGGTTTAATTCCGGAATGTCCCGTTGAGTTTTCACCTTGATCACATCCGCCATGGCCGCCAACCAAGCTTCAGCCACATCGACTTCTGCGGGGCTGCCAATCAAGCTCATGTAAAATCCGGTGCGACATCCCATCGGGGAAATATCGATAATCTCGACCTTGTCATTGTTTAAATGATCACGCATAAACCCGGCAAATAAATGCTCAAGGGTGTGAATACCGCGCTCACTTAATAAGGTTTTGTTGGGGATGCAAAATCTCAGGTCAAACACTGTGATGGCATCGCCAGAAGGGGTTTTCATCGTCTTAGCAATGCGTACCGCAGGGGCATTCATTCGCGTATGGTCAACCGTAAAGCTGTCTAATAATGGCATACTTATCTCCAGTGAATATCCTAAGGAACATGGCTATCATTCTGTATTTAATAACAATGTTTTATCAAGTGTACTTAACCCCTAACTGCTGTGCACCATCAGATATTTCATGATAATGCCTCCCCGCCTCAAGTCAGCAGGCGTGTCGCCGCTGAATAAAAGCTTATGGCCTGCTTGAGTCACTCAACAATGGCTATCCATGTGCTCCCGCCCTCGCTAGTTTATCTCAGTGCTTGCCTATCTCAGTATCAATTGCTTACTTAACTAGCATACGTAACAACTAGACAATAGGCACAATGGCTTATGCCAAAATGACAATAAAATCGGCACGCTAAGTAATAAGTATCACTTATCATCAGCCTTTGGCTGCCTTGGCGCAACGCTCGAGCTTGAGGATCCCCTTGAGACTGACTTAATAAAAAACCCAGCCTTAGCTGTAATGCCGTTCACTTAGTGTGAACGGCATTTTTCTTAGACTTAATGGGATACTTGTTTTTACTCATTTTTAACGCACGTGGATAGGCCCTATCCCGTTTCCCATCAAGCTTGAACTGTCTCGCAT
>NZ_JAHUTT010000061.1 GCF_019209865.1 Shewanella sp. NIFS-20-20
GAGTACGCGCCAAAGCTTCTGAAAGTTGCATAAAAAAATCCGATGACAAGGGGTCATCGGATTTTGATCCTTTCAGTGAGATCGTCAAGCGATCTGTCTTAACTGATCGGCATTAGGCGTTAGCCGGCTTTTTTTATGGGGTGCTCCTGCTATAGTATTTATCGACAGGCGGGCTTGCTAAATATTTTTTGCCCGAAAACATGGCTGAAATGGTGCCCGGTTGGCTGGTGACATCTTGTCGAATCGCACCGGCAATATGCAAAGCCAACAAGAGCCATAGGATATAGGCACCATAGAGATGAACCTTGCCTATGCTGCTTTTGATTGGGGCTAACAGCTCAGCTTTTTGTGGATTAACCCCGGTTTTATCATAAGGCTTAATACTCGAGGGAGCGACATCGTCAGCGGCCAAGTAAGTCTGAATCGCCGCGCCGAATGGCGGGTAGTAAATATCGGTACCGGCGCGAAATAAGCCGCTACCAGCCATAACAATCAGTAACAGGTATAATGCGATAATCGCTAGCCTGCCAAGCGGATTATGACCCAGGTATTGCGGGGGCGTCTCTGATTTCATGCCTTGTAAATATGGACCGATTTGATTGGCATTATTGCGCTTAAATAGAGCGCGCCAATGATTCTTACCAGGTAGCATAAAGCCTGCAAACAAACGAATAGCAAGATTAAGCACGAACACATATCCAATCAGAATATGAATTTGTTTCAGTCCAACTTTGGCTGCTAAGCCTTCGATACCTAACTCGGCTTTAAACATCATAATTAAGCCTAAGAGACTCAAGATAAAAATTAGCAATACATTTAGCCAATGAAAAATTCTGACTGATAAATGCCATACCTTATATTCTGTTGTATTCATCGTTGTTCATATGCCTCTGGTTATTCAGCTTTAATTAAGTTTACTCCAATCTGGCACAAGGCAAGTATACAAATACATTACTTAATGCTCATGTTGATCATTCAGTCGCTGAGGAAAATATAGTGCAAAAAAGCGAGGGGCTGACACTCGCTGATTCTCTTATTGATATCATCACTCTAGTGATTAGCGTATTGACGGTCATTGCATGTTCTCAAATGCATCGCATAAGCAGCGCTCGGATACCGCTACAGTTGGGATTTTTGTTGTTACGGTTAATATGACGTAATCATGGGCATTATACGACTGCAGGTTAGACGATTCACCGCGCAATCGCGGTAAGAAAGGGCTGCCTTTGGCATCAGTTTCGACGATGAAGATTATTCAATCGATGGCAGGTTTATGCTTAAGCGACTGATTTTATTTAGGTGAAGTCGAGGGTGTGCCGGTAAAATTTTGCTTATTCCTTATAAGATCGAGTGGTTAATGACTTGTTAACATCAGGTGGATGAAATACAATCGAGGGGCTATTTTAGCTGGCCATACTGACACGGGAAGTGTCACTTAGATCGAATCTATAAAGCATTTCAGGGAGTAGAAAATGTTCAAGGTTATTAAATGGATATTGGTATCACGTTCGAAATTACTCTCAGATTTGCTCCAACAATACTGGCCCCAAGAGTTTCTGGTTAAGTTAAATGCGACTATTCCTGAAGACATCACCACGGTCGAATTGAGTCAACACTCTTTGATGTTAATCGATTTATCGACAGTCGATTTGCAAACAGCCTATCAACTCACTCGTTTAGCCGAAAAATCTATTGCCCCAATAAAAATCGCGTACCTGCACTACCCGAGGAAAGTGGATGCTAAATTTTTACTTAATCCGCTTTATACCGCTGGGGTGTTTTATTGTAATCAAAGCTTGTTAGAGATCTCTGATGGCTTATCAAATATCCTACGGGGTGAGCGCGCCATTCCGCATGCTCTTGCTGAAGAAACATTTAATCTTGAAGCGATAGAAACAGATGCGTTGACGCTTAGAGAGCGAGAAGTGTTACAAGCCTTACTTAGCGGCTCCACCAACCAAGATATTGCCAAAAAATTGTATGTTAGCGAAAGCACCATCAAAACGCATTTATACCGAGCCTTCCGTAAAATTGGTGTGTCTAGCCGCGGCCAAGCTATTGCTTGGGCCCAGCAACATATGCACGAGGTAAGAGTGTAGGATTGCAGTGTGTTGCCGCTGACTCAGTAGTAAACGCTTATCGATGACGCTCGGTCATTGATGGCTTGAGAGCGGCTACCACTTCACTAAACAGCTTTAGCCCTTCATGGTCAGAACTAGGCAAGCACGGTCAGTGCTTGCCTTAAATGTCCTATAACCACTTAGCCAGTTTCTTTGGATCAGAAATCGTAAAATAGACGGTGTCGGCAGGTGGAGTTTGCAACGGCATGTTGCCTGAGAGTAATTGATCGCGGCGGAAATAATGCAAACGCAGGGCTTGGCCTTGCGGATAACTTTGCAGTTTCTCCATAAAATCGGCGCTCACTTTTAATCCATCGGCGGCGATTAAGACGTCGTTAGCACTCAGTCCAGCCGCCATCGCTGGACTATCTTGACGGACTGAGGTGATGATTAAGCCGGCATTATCTGGTTTAAATTGTGCGCCAAAGTCCCATGTCCACGGCGTTAAATCCTCGCCACCAATATCTTTGGTACTTGCCTTGGCACGTAGGTGCATCTTGACTCCGACATTGGCGAGTAACGCGGCTAACGGTATGTCTTGGGTGTTATTGAGATAGGCAAATAAAGCACTTGCATCTTGCCCGAGGAGTTGTGATACATAGGCCTGATGGCTGCGGTCATCCGTACCGACGCCAGTCAGTCCATGGTGTCGCCATAGCAAGCGCATCAGATCATCAAGGCTGTAGTTGCTGTGTTCACGTAAATGTAAGTCGATATATAACGCGAATAACGCCCCCTTAGTGTAATAAGAGACGATGGCATTTTGTGCGTTTTCATCTTGCTGATAAAACTTGGTCCATGCATTAAAACTCGACTCGGTCAGGCTTTGTTTGAAGCGCCCTTGGCTGCGATACACCCGAGTTAGTGTTTGCGCCAGTTGGGCTAAATATTGTTGTTGTGATATCAAGCCGCTGCGGTAAGTCATCAGGTCGTCATAATAAGAGGTAATACCCTCATAGGCCCATAATTGCTCTGTGTAGCTTTCTTGATTGAGCTGGTAGGGCACAAATGTCGTTGGCTTAATCCGTTTGACATTCCAGCTATGAAAATACTCGTGACTACACAATGATAAATAGGTCTGGTAACCGTCGGTGATCGCTTGAGTTTGATTGAGAGGTAAGTCGCTACGGCTGCACATTAATGCGGTCGAGTTCCTATGCTCTAGACCGCCGAAACCATTATCCAATACGGCGGTCATAAATAAGTAGTTATCGAAGGGGGCCTGCTTATCAAATAATTGGATTTGACTTCGACAAATCGCCGTTAAGTCATTGGCTAATCGCTCGAGACATGGGCTTGGGTCTTGGCGCAATGATGGTGGTAATCGCCCCGCGAGGACGATGTCATGATTAACGCCATCGACATCAAAACTATGGTGCGCAAAGGCTCCCAGTTCAAAAGGATGATCGATTAGCGCATCATAATTGTCTGCCACAAACTCGCCATAGTGCCATTTATTGCCAGATAGCCGTGATAAGCCGGTCGCTACGAGCCAATCGTGAGGGCCACTGACTAACACATGATGTGCTTGATGTTCGAGCCCTTCAAAGCACACAAATACGCTACTGCCGTTAAAAAAGCCGCGCTCATGGTCAAGATAAGCGCTACGAACGGATAAGTCGGCCGCATAGATCTGATAGTGCAAGTGCAGTTGCTCACATTCATCCACGACTTGCCAGCGCTGTTTGTCGAGCTGGATCAAACGTACCGCTTGGCCTTGCTCATTGGTGGCGCGCATATTAATGAGGTGGCGAGCAAAGTCGCGGATCATATAACTGCCGGGGATCCACGCGGGTAAACAAAAGGTTTGTTGTGGCTGAACCGCAGTGACGTGAATGCTGACATCAAACAGATGGGCTGAGTATTGATTGGCATTAATATGATAATGTGGCATAGGGTAATCCATTATGGGGTCTGCGGGTATGCTAGCAAAAATTTACAGGGATCTCAGAGGTTTTCATTCAATATGCTAGGTAATTGTCGTATGGACAGTCATGAGTTCAAGGGCGTTCTCGACAGTTTATCTCAGTACAAGCTATTGATTTTCAGTTATACTGACGCCATTTTAATGAGAGTGCTTTGTGTCTGGCGACTCGGTGTCGTTAGCAAGTTTAATCCCTACGTTATAAGGAATCATCATGGCTGAAGAAACCATTTTTAGTAAGATTATCCGCCGTGAAATCGCAGCCGATATTCTCTATCAGGACGAATTAGTGACGGCTTTTCGCGATATCTCTCCGCAAGCGCCAACCCATGTGTTGATTATCCCTAATCACCTGATCCCGACGCTTAATGATGTTAAAGCCTCAGATGAAGCCGCACTTGGCCGCATGATGACCGTAGCGGCGCGTCTGGCGAGTGAAGCTGGGATCAGCGATGACGGTTATCGAGTGATCATGAACTGTAATCGTCATGGTGGCCAGGAGGTTTATCATATTCACTTGCATTTAGTTGGTGGTGAGCCGTTAGGTAAAATGTTGAGTTTACCTCAATGAAAGTGTCACCACGGGACTTCCCATTAACGGGGTTAGCACAACGTTTTGTCGGTCAACTCGCGCATTGCCAACGCCTGCAGATTGAAGTGCTGGAGGCGAGTGAACATCATGTGCTACTGCAACTCCCTTACAGTGATGCCATTATCGGCGACCCTGACACAGGGGTGATCCACGGCGGGGTGATCACCACCTTGATGGACACCAGTTGTGGAACCGCGACGATTTGTGCCATCAAGCAAAAATACGATACGTTAGAAATTTCGCCGACCTTAGATTTACGGGTGGATTACATGCGCCCCGCACAGCCCCATTTACCAGTCTATGCCATGGCCGAGTGCTATAAATTGGCGTCGAGTGTGGCTTTTACTCGGGCGATTGCTTATCAAGAATCCATCGATAAACCGATTGCTCATGCGGTTGGCTCCTTTATGCGTATTAGCCCTGAGATGATTGGTGATGTGTTTCGTGCGGCATTAATGGGGCCTGAATTGGGCAAGGATAACGACAATGCACCAGATGGAAAATAGCCACTCATTATTGCGTCAGGCCGCCCGTAGCCAAGATGTCAACCGAGTGTTAGCGTTAGTCCCCTATGCTAACTATATTGGTATGGGCGTAGAGCGTTTCGGCGATGAATTGATTTTTAGGTTGCCCGCTAACCCTAATAACTTAGGTAATCCAGTATTACCCGCGTTACACGGTGGCGTGATTGCTGGCTTTATGGAAATGGCGGCGATTGTGCAACTTATGGTGCTGATGCAAGCGGCTAATGTACCTAAAGTTGTTGATTTTTCGATTGATTACCTGCGTGCCGGTTATGATAAAGATACCTTTGCCGAGTGTCGGATCACTCGCCAAGGTCGACGGGTTGCCAATGTCAGCATTGATTGTTGGCAATCTAATCGTAAACAGTTGATTGCCACTGCTCGAGCGCACTTTTTGTTGAGTTAACGCATCACAGGAGAACCACATGAAACAAGCAACAAGGGGTAGTAAATTATTGGCCGTTGTGGTCATCACCGGCTTAATGACCTTGTCGGGTTGCAGTCACCGTACGGGTGGGGTGATGGCATCATCAACTGGCGTTGATAGAATCGATAATGCCAGTGTGAGTCGCGATGTCACTATTACCAATTTGCGCAGTCGCTTGGTGGGTGGTTTTATGCAGGGCACCGCGACCTTAACTAGCCTCGATTCGACCGACTTAAATTTGCAATATAAGTTCACATGGTTTGATGGCAGTGGCTTTGTGATAGACGATGATTCGTCGCCGTGGTTGCCGTTAACGTTATTTGGAAAACAACAAACCCAAGTGCAAGCCATGGCGCCTGCCCAAGGGGCTGTGAGTTTTGAAGTTTATGTTCGGCAGGTGTTTGCCGACTAGGTATTGCACTACACAATAAGACCTTAAGTATACCGTCACCGGTAGGTTCAGATGAAGAGTAAATAATAATCCATTGTTTACTATTAACATTCTGTCTACTTGAGGTATACTTGCCGCCGCCAAGGGGTGTCAGCAAGGCTGACTGAGATGTCGAGAGACGAACCCTTAGAACCTGATCCGGCTTATACCGGCGTAGGAATGGTGCGTTTATTGCCTCCGTGCGTCTTGCCGGATCTCAACCTATTTCAGATTGAGGTCCTATGAAACATCCTATCTCGTTAATATCTTTAGCTATTTCAGCGACATTCCCCTGTGCATCCGCATTGGCTGATGCAACTCAACACTTAACGGTGACCGATGATACCCCCATGGAAGTCTTAGTGGTAACGTCTGATTTCCGCGCCATAAATATCAATCAGGTGCAATCGAGCATCAGTGTGATAGATAAACAACAACTGCAAGATGATGGCGCTGAAAACTTTCAAGATATCCTTAATGGCATCCCTAATCTCAACTGGTCTGGCGGCAGTTCACGGGCCCGATACTTTCAAATTCGAGGCGTTGGTGATCAAGAAGAATATGAAGGCGCCCCTAACTCATCGGTGGGCTTTTTTGTTGATGACATTGATCTCTCTGGTCTCGGCATGGCCTCCAGTTTGTTTGATATCGAGCAAGTGGAAGTCCTGCGCGGCCCACAGAGTACCTTGTTTGGTGGCAATGCCTTAGCGGGAGCCATTTACCTAAAGAGTGGCGAACCGACGGCAGTGACCGAAGCGGGGGTTGAGATGTCTGCCGGCACTGATGATCTTCTCACCTTTGGTGTTTACGCCGGAGGCAGCATGAATGCCGATGACACGCTATTAGGTCGAATTTCGGTGCAAAGTCATCAGCAAAATGGCTTTATGGAAAATCAGTATCTCGGGCGGGATGATACCAATGCAAGAGATGAAGTCTCTGCCAAAGCCAAATTTCGCTGGTACGCCACTGATAGCTTGCAGGCAGACTTGACCCTGATTCACGGTGATTTTGACAATGGGTATGATGTGTGGTCGCTGGACAGTAACGGTGAAAATACCTACACAGATCGTCCCGGCAAAGATACCCAAACCACCAATGGTGCCGGATTAAGTCTGAGCTGGGAGGCCCACAAGGCCTTTAATGTCGAGTCCATCACCAGCTTTGCTGATACCGAGCAGCGCCATGCCTATGATGGTGACTGGTCCAATCCCGAATACTGGGATCAGTTCGAGTGTGATGGCGCTCCCTGTGTCTATGACTACTGGTGGGATAAAACCGCCAAGCGTCGCAACATTAGTCAAGATATTCGCTTGCTGAGTAATGATGCAGGGCGAATTTTTAATCACACCACCGACTGGTTAGTTGGGGCTTATTATAATCGCTTAAGTGAAAGTAATCATTTACAGGTGGAAGAGCGCTATGATGCCTCACCGGCGTATCTGTCGACCAAAGACAGTGATTATCTTGCCCGTAAAACCTCCGCCTTTGCCCAGCTCGATACTTACCTAGGCTCGTTGCATTATTCTGCGGGGGTGCGGGTTGAGCACTGGCAAAGTGACTATCGCGATTCAACCCCAGAACAATTCTCGCCGTCAGAAACCATGTGGGGCGGTCACTTATCGGTGAGCTATGACCTCAATCATGGCCACCAGCTCTATGCTAAAGTGGCGCGAGGCTATAAACCTGGTGGTTTTAATATGGATTTGCCGCCGGAGTTAAGTCAGTACCGCACGTTTGAGTCTGAAACTTTATATAACTATGAGATTGGTCATAGTGGCAGCTATTGGCAAGGGGATGTCACCAGCCGAGTGTCACTATTTTATATGGACCGACAAAATCAACAAGTGGATGCCTCGGTTCAAATTCCTGGCACGGGTAATTTCCTACTCTACACGGCCAATGCGACCAGTTCGACCAATTATGGATTAGAGGCCGAAGGCCATTGGTATGTTAGCCCCAATGTCGATGTATTTGCATCGTTAGGATTATTACGCGCTCAATATGATGATTACCAGTATCAGAAATCGGGTGAGATTATCGATTTGTCGTCCAGAGAGCTGGCACATTCTCCTAGTTATAATTACCAAGTGGGGGCGACTTGGCGTGGCGATAGTGGCTTATTTGCCACTATTACCCTGTCAGCGATGGACAGTTTTTATTATTCCGACAGTAATGAATTTGTCTCAGAGGATTATCAGTTGCTCAATATGCGCCTTGGTTATGAGACCGACACTTGGTCGCTGTTCTTATGGGGACGCAATCTCGCTGATGAATCTTACGGCGTGAGAGGATTTTTGTTTGGTAATGAGCCGAACCTAGATTGGGCGGATCAGGAATATGTTCGCTATGGCGATCCTCGTCAACTTGGGGTCACGTTTAGATACGATTATATGTAATCGTGTTGGGTTTTCATGGGCCACTGCTGTGGCCATTTTTGGCGGCATGTGCCGCAACATTAGGATATTGTGATGAAATTAACCGCAGAAATTAGCATGTACCCTTTGCAAGATAACTATCTTGAAGCCATCGAATGGTTTATTCAGCGCGTCGATTCTTATGCCAACATCGAGCGAGTGACCAATGCGATGGCCACACAAGTGGTCGGTGAATACAGTGAGGTCATGGCCATGCTCGCGGTCGAAATGGCCGCTGCTCATCAGAAATTTGGTAAGGCCGCCTTTGTATGTAAGTTTTTAGGAGGTGAGCTTAATCTAGCTCATAGACAGTAGCATGTGGGCACAGATAATGGCGTGGTTTGAGCGGATGGCTCAAGAGGCACAATCAGATTGGTTAATGATGAATGGCTGGGAAGCGCTGGCGGTGTTGTTAGCCATGGCCTATTTGATTTTAGCGATGCGCCAAAGCATTTGGTGCTGGCCAGCGGCGTTGGCCAGCACGGCTATCTATACCTTGCTCTTTTGGAAAGTATCACTATTAATGGAATCCGTCCTTAATGTCTATTACATGGCGATGGCCGTTTATGGCTTTTGGTTGTGGAAACATGGTGGCGAGCGAGGGCAAGGCCAAGCGTTGGTGTCTTGGAGCCTGAAACGCCATGCAGTCATTATCGGAGCGACCAGTCTGATCTCGCTGGCGGTAGGTTACTTGATGGCGACTTATACTCATGCCTCTATGGCTTACTTAGATGCGGCGACGACCTGTTTTGCAGTGATGACCACAGTATTAGTTGCAAAAAAGGTGGTTGAGAACTGGCTGTATTGGGTGGTTATCGATCTTGTGTCTATTTATCTGTATATGAATAAAGGCATGATCTTAACCTCAGGATTATTTGTGGTGTATGTCGGTTTAGCCATCAGTGGCTATTTTTTGTGGCGTAAACAATTACAGCCCTCTTCGCCATTGGCCACCGCGCACTGATGTATCTTAAGCAACTCGCCGCGTTGTTAGCTCGCGCGCCCCAAGCCGCCACCGCATTGACTGCGGTGGTCGCTGTATTTAACGCGCGGCAGCTGCAGCTCTCTGCGCCGCCTAACCTATTGACCTCGGGGCTTAATAATCTCAATGTTTTGCTTACGCTAGAGCCAATGAGCAAGTGCGCAGGGCAGGGGGCTTGCGACAACTCAAGTGAACACTGTGCTGCTAGCCAGTGGGTGTTGCGCTGTAATACACCACAGCCCTTAGCCTTGCGCCAGCAAGAAGTGCAGGCATGGCAAGCGGCGGCCAGCGCCCAATTAGCACCGCCATTACTCTGGCATAGCGAAGATTATCAATTATTTATTAGTGAATATTGTCCATCAAGTTGTGCCGATATCTTTGGTCAAGGATTTGCCGCGCCGGCGAAGTTCACCTCAGCAAGCGATTGGCTTAGCGCCATGGCGCACCAAGGTTCCACCATTTCATCCTTGAAGTTAGAGCGCGCGCCTCCATCGCCAAAGATCACATTCACCGAGCCGTTAGCGCCTCACTTAGCCGCGTTATTGACCATGTTGTTGCAATTGTCGCGCTTACCCTTACCGCAACGGCATATGTCGACTGGCGCCCAAATTGAGGGCTACTTGCAGGCATTAATGCAGCGCGCCCCTTCAGCAAGATGGCCTGTGGCTGAACAACAACGCTGGTATCAAGCGCAAACGCAAGTCATGCAATACTGGCAAGTCAACAGCAAGCGTTTAGCTGTGGTGGATAAGGTGCTTACTTGGTCGCAATTTAGCCACAGAGATCTTCACCCAGATAATTTATTGTGGCGCCAAGGGCAAGTGTATTGTCTCGATTTTGAATTTTGTTGCGCAGGCCATCCACTGTGGGATCTCACGTCTATTGTAGCCACTTGCCAGTTGCCACCACGGCAAGCAAGCACATTTTGTGGTCGCTATTTACAGGCTCATCCACACTTGACCTTAGCGCATATCGAGCTAATGCCTGCCATGTTAGATAGTTATTGGTTTACTGCCTGTTGTTGGGCGCTCAATCAGGCGCGCGACACTCAGTCGCTTGATTGTCTGGACTGGTTTGATAGTTTCTGGCAAGTTGTTACTAAATAGTTAATGCTTGCCCGCCGCACTGATGGCTGGTTGCTAAGGCCGATGACATGCTAGTCCGTGGTTTTCTCCTAAAAATCTTGATCATTACTGTGTGCTTATTAGGACTCGGGGCGTGCTCGACCAAAATGAGCTATTACTTTTTGGATTGGGCGATTGAATGGGAAGTCGATGACTATGTTGATTTAAATGATGAGCAGCAACAGGCACTGGCACAAGCGATAGATGAATTTATCCTGTGGCATCAAGCCAATGAATTGCCACGTTATAGTCAACATTTGACTCAAGTTATTGAGGATATTGCGACGCCATCGTTAGAGGCAGAACGATGGCTGCACCATAGTCAACTTGGCAAAGCCCATTGGCAACGGCTGGTGGCGTTTAATCTAGAGGCGATAACCGCGTTGATCGCCAGTTTAAGCGATGCTCAAGTGGCTCAAATTGATGCCAACATTCGCCGTCAAATCGCAGAAGATAAAGACAAGTATCTCAATGCCAGTGATGAAGATTGGCTGAAACGTAATGATGAGAATTTACTCGAGCGTGCCGAAGATTTGTTGGGCGAGTTATCTGTGCAACAACGCCTAATGATCCGCAAGTATAACCGCAATCGTCCTCGTACCACCGCGCTGTGGTATCGCTATCAAGACGACTGGTCGAGCCGATTTATTTCCACCATCCAACACCGTCAAGACCCCGTGAGATTACATGGGGAACTGGTGCTGCTGTTTACCGCTGCCGACACATTAAAAGCCCCAGAATATCAGCAAGCCTTGGTGCAAAACCGTCTGGCTATGGGCGAGCTCCTACAACAATTACACGCCAGTTTGACCACCAATCAACAACGAAAAGTGGTGAACAAACTGCAAGATCTTATCGCCGATCTTAACGATTTAAGTGCCGCCGGCATGAACAATCTCGCGTTAAATCAGAATCTTTGAAAGGTGATTGAGCTATACAAGGTCTAATGGGCGAATAATCTAATTGAGGAAATACAATGGGACTGACCAAGCTAATCAAGTTATTTAATCAAGGTGCAAGTTATACCCAAGGGCTGGCGATGTTCGGGCTGCGGCTGTATCTCGCTCCGGTGCTTATTCAAGCCGGTTACAATAAACTGAGCAATTTTAGTAATACTGCACAATGGTTTGGTAATCCCGATTGGGGCCTAGGGCTACCTATGCCAGAAGTGTTAGCTGCGCTGGCGGCTGGTACTGAATTTTTTGGCGGCATATTGCTGTTAGTGGGCTTAGCCACGCGACTGGTGGCATTGCCGATGATGATTACCATGTTGGTGGCCGCTGTGACTGTGCATTGGCAAAATGGTTGGCTGGCAATTAGTGATGCTTCATCCTGGTTAGCCAATGAGCAAGTGTTAGCCTCAGTCGAGAAACTTGGCAAGGCCAAAGAGATATTACAGCAATATGGTAATTACGAGTGGCTGACCAGTTCAGGCAATATTGTCATTTTGAATAATGGGATTGAATTTGCCATCACCTACTTCTTAATGCTGTTTGCATTATTTGCCTTTGGTGGCGGCCCAGGTCTTAGTATTGACTATTACCTTGCTCGGGCAACCAAACAAGATTGAGCGTACAAATGCCACTATATTTAACAAAGGTGTGACTTGTAATTCATGTTTTGAGTTTTCTCAGTTATAAGTCCATTTGAGAGCTTGAGCTGATGATAGTGTCTCGAAAAGTGAAGCCAAGCCTTTGGCTTCACTTTTTGTACGTTTAGTAGCGCAAAACTTGATAAAATGTTGACACAAATCACATTTTGATTGGTACAATGAGCCAAAGCTGCCTTATATGAGTGTGTGTATGCTCGCTACAGAATTGTTATTGAATCGCCAATCCTGTCCTCGTCTCCAAGCGCCAGCACCTGATCCGGCGCAATTAAGCTTGATGTTAAATGCGGCGGTTCGCGCGCCTGATCATGGTGGCTTAAATCCGTGGGAATTTATCATCGCCACCGGTGATGGTCTCAAGCGTTTAGGCGACATTTTCGTGGCGGCCAAGGTACAAGAGGGCGCCGATGCTAGTGTGCTTGAACGTAGTGGCGCCTTACCGCTTAGAGCCCCGATGGTGATTGTGGTGGTATGTAAATATCAAGCCCATGACAAAGTACCTAAGCTTGAACAGCAATTGGCCGCAGGCTGCGCCTGTATGGCGATGCAACAGGCGGCCTTCAGTCAAGGGCTTGGCGCGATATGGCGCACGGGGGATCTCGCCTTTAATCCGCTGATTAATCAAGCGCTGGGCTTGAGCGGCGACGATCAAATTGTGGGCTATCTCTATGTCGGCACGCCTGTGATTGCGGCACAGCTCAAACCACAACGCTCAGGCGAGGCTTACGCCCGTTATTTATAAGGGCTAACCCAGGCCATCCTTGGCTGGTGACGAGCAACAAGGCCTGATATGGTGGAAAGTGCGCGGACAAAAAACCGACAGAGGTTGGCATGGGTAAAGACAAGTTAACCGGTGATGATGTAGTGCTGGAACCATTATCCTTATCGCATAAAGCGGCATTATATTTACATTTGAAGTCGTGTCAGCGGCCCTTATGGTTTAGTTGTATGCCTGAGAACACTGATTTTGATACTTGGTTTGCGCAATCCTTGAGCCATGATGCCCAACTTTTGGCTTATCACTGGGTGGTGCGCTCACGCCATCAGGGTGACATCTTAGGTTGCGTGGCTATTTCACGCTGGGACCATCACAATCTAAGAGCCAGGTTAGCGCTCGATTGGTTAGCGGTGGGCGCAGACTATGAGATAGCCCAGCAGGCTTGTGTGCTGTTGATCCAAGATGCGTTTGAGCGTTTTAATGCCATGGTGGTAGAGTTTGCTTGCTTATGGCATAACCAGCAAGTGCGCGCATTAGCCGTGGGGATTGGTGCTCATCAAGACGGGGTGTTAAGGAATCACCAAATACTTGCCGATGGCACAGTGCATGACCAAGTGGTGTACTCCATTTTGGACAGTGAGTGGCCAACATTAGTGCAAAAATATCAACAACATCGACTCGCATAGGAACCGGATTGGATATTCACATTGGGATTGCACAACCCCAGCATTTGTCAGAATTGGCGCGTTTATTTAATGAGTATCGACTATTTTATCAATTAAATGACGATATGCCGGCGGTAGTTACTTTTATTGAGCAGCGTTTAGTGCGGCAAGATTCAGTGCTAATTTTGGCCACTGATTCGGCAGGGCAAGGATTGGGCTTTGTGCAAATGTATCCGCAATTGTCGTCGTTAGATATGGATGAATTTATGGTGATCAATGATTTATATGTCACCCAACATGCCCGTTGCGTTGGGCTTGGACGACGATTGATGGAGCAAGCGATTGCTATTGCTAAGCAACGGGGTTATCAGCGCCTTAGCTTAGAAACTGAATCGGTGAATACTAAGGCGCAATCGCTGTATGAATCTTTGGGATTTCGCAGAGATAGCCATTATTACCAGTATCAGTTGTTGATGGAATGAACTCAGTTAAATGTTAACTTAAAAGGGAATATTATGAAGTTGTATCGCGCGTACTTGGCCATCGTCGCCTGTTCAGTGTTGACTATTCATCCGGTGATTGCCGACACGACCCCCCTGAGCGTTGCCGAGCGGTCTTATACTGAAGAGCTACTTGAATGTGCCAGTTATTATGATATTAGTAGTGAAGCCATCAGTGCCATGAATGCGCCGCAAATGCAGGCTGTTGCCAGCCGCTTAGTTGAGTCTAGCGCAGAGGCAAAGCGATTAGCGGCGGAGTATTTACCTGCGCAGCAATTAGACGCTGAATTGGCCAGTGCTAAACAAGCACAGATAATGCAATTAAAAAACAGTCAAAACTTGGGCGGATTGATGGCCAAATACAAAGACAGTTGTAAACAGTTATTGGCTGACCCTAAACAACGACTCGAATATTGGCAGATGGTTAATTTTTAGGATCTTATGCAAAAACTCTTGATTGTAGCGGCACTAGCAACCTTGCTGTCGATGGCGGTGCAGGCATTGATGTGTTATCAACATGCTAGAGAAACCCGGACGTTAGCGTCCAATGGCGCCTTACTGTTGAGTTTTTGCTTTCAATCTAGCGCGGTGATTATTTTTGTTGCTGCGGGATTGCAGTTACTGTCGTTGTCACAAAACTTTAGCTTATTGCTGTTTATTAGCCTTAATCAGGGGCTGATGGCCATTTGGTTGTTGTGGCGCACGTGGACAATGCGGTTTGAATCCCCTGATTTACGCTTACCTCAATTGATCAGTGTCGGAAGTTTATTGTCGGTATTTGCCAGTTTATTCACTTTGCTAATCTATTAAAGATCATTGCCTTACTGATATTTCGTTACAAAGTTGACCTTTCGTTTAACACTTGTATGAGGCAAGCTAAGCACTATATTGTGCTCAGCGTACTAAATCATTAGGTAATTAGATGATATCCCTCCGTCATGTTCAAAAAATATATCCCATGGGCGATGCGCAGGTGCATGCGCTCAGTGGAGTGGATTTAGACATTGCCGCCAATGAATACGTGGCGATTATGGGTCCATCTGGCTCGGGTAAGTCGAGTTTAATGAATATTCTGGGTTGTTTAGATCATCCCACCTCGGGCACCTATCTTCTTAACGGTCATAATGTGGCTGAATTGGATGATGATGCCTTATCCATAGTGCGCAATCAGGATATTGGCTTTGTCTTTCAAAGCTTTCATTTATTACCCAGATTAACGGCACTCGATAATGTGTTATTACCTCTGCGTTTCAGTGCGCATCCTAAGGGCTCTCGGGAACATGCCATGACTCTACTTGAGCGCGTCGGCTTAGGCGGCCGTGCAGATCATAAGCCCAATCAACTCTCCGGTGGCCAAAGACAACGGGTTGCGATCGCTCGGGCATTAATCAACCAACCATCCATTTTATTGGCAGATGAACCTACCGGCGCGTTAGATTCTAAAACATCATTAGAAATCATGGCGTTATTCTCTGAACTTCATCAGGCGGGCCAGACCATTATTGTGGTAACCCATGAAGAAGAAGTGGCAGCTTACGCCAAACGTATTATTCGAATGCGTGACGGTAATATTCAACAAGATCAAGGAAGTCAATCTAATGTGGCGTAGTTATCTATGGTGTGCCGTGCTGTTGGCTAGTGCGCCACTCTGCGCGGAATCTTTGTTACTGACGGGGCAAATCGCCTCAATCAAAGCTCAAAAGATGAGCGTACCTAAAGCCGGTGATGCTTGGCGCTATCAAGTGCAATGGCTTATGGCCGAAGGGGACGTGGCTAAGGTGGGTCAAAGTGTGGTGATTTTTGATAAGAGCCAAGTTGCGAATCAAATTGAGCAGTTGCAAGCGGCGCTGTTGCGAGTCAATGCTGAAGAAAAAAGTAGTGCCAATCAATTACAGGCCGCGGTACTACAAGCCGAATTTAATGAGAAGCAAGCCCGCTTAAACCGTGAAAAAGCGGCATTAGATGCGGCTATCCCTGTGGATTTTATTGCTGCCAAAGATTATGCCGATCACCAGTTTGCCTTACTAAAGGCCGATGCTGAACTTGAAAAAATGCAGCAAGCGCTCGACGATGCGCACCAATCGTTGCGCGGCAACCTGCACAAGCTCGCCATAGATAAGCGCAAAGCCGAAGTTGAATTGGCTAAAGCACTCAAGGATTTAGATAGTTTAGATTTGAAGGCTGCCCTCGAAGGCCCTGTGATATATGCCCAGGTCACTAATCAGGACCGCAAGGTGCAAGTGGGTGATACCGTTCAAATCGGGCAGCACGTAGTGACTATTCCGGCGATGGAAGATCTCCAAATTACTGCCTTTGTGAATGAAGTCGATATCGATAAACTCGCGTTAGGCACCTCGGCAGAACTACGTCTCGATGCTGATTTAACCCAGCCTTTTCAAGCCAAAATTAGTCAGATCAGTCGCCAAGGGGTTGTACTCCCGGGCTGGGGACAAAGTGTGTGGTTTGAAGTGGCATTATCAATCACAGAACCAGTGCTGAAGTTACAACCGGGCATGAGTGTTCAAATTCAGATTGAGGTGTCTTGATGAGACCATTAATGATGCTGATTTGTCTCTTAGGGTTGCAGGCGTGTAGTCCAAAACCTACCGCGGAAGTCACCCAAGGTCAGTTGCAACAAGTGATCAGCGTGACCGGCGAACTTAAGGCGGCCAATTCATCCGACTTAATGCCGCCAGCGATTCGCCGCATGTGGCAATATCAAATTAGTCATCTTGAAAACGAAGGCCAGTTTGTCAACACGGGGGATGTGGTTGCCCAGATTGATAGTTCGGAACTTAGCCAGCGTTTATCGGTAAAAATGGCTGAACTCGAAGCCACGCGCCAAGACGTAACCACCTCGACTTTACGCAACGAAAAGCGCTTACAAGAGCTGACCTTATCCTTAGCCGAAGCCAAAATGAATGCGGAGAAAGCCGACTTAAAATTTGCCATTGCCGACGATACGGTGGCCGCTATCGATAAACAGAAATACCGCCGTGACGCCGAGATCGCTCATGACAAGGTCAAATTGGTTACGCAACAGATTGAGCTTGAACGGCAAGGAGCCATTCAGCGTCAGGCCATGCTTCAAAACGATTTACAAACGTTTCAACTGGAAGTGGATGAACTGAAGCGCGCAATCGCGGCATTGACGCTAACGGCACCTCGCAGTGGCATGCTGATGCATGGCACTGATCACGAGGGGAATAAGATCAAGGCCGGTCAGTCAGTCTTTGTCGGTGATACTGTGGTGAGTATTGTTGATTTAACCCAATTACAAGTCACGATGACGATCCCTGAGGTCGAAGCGCGCCGTATCTATGTGGGACAAAAGGTGGCATTACAACTGGACGCCAATCCCGAGCGGGAATTTACTGGCGCGCTGGTGGCGCTTGGCTCAGTCTTTCGCAATAAGCGCAGTGATGTTCCGCTGGTGGTGTTTGATGCCAAGGCCAGTATCGATAACATTGATGCTGAACTGATGCGCCCCGGGATGACGGTCAAAATCCGGCTCGATGATAGCAGCGATGCTAAACACGTATTATTGCCAATATCAGCGGTATTTTATCAAGAGGGACAAGCATTTGTTAAGGTACCGACTTGGTATGGTCAGCAAGACAAGCCTGTCATTATTGGCAAAATGGGTGAGCAATTTGTTGAAATCATCAGTGGCTTAGTGCCCGGGGAAAAGGTGATGTTGTGAAGTTACGTTTGGGGATCTTGATGATGTGTGCGGCTATCTTAACGGCCTGCAATGAGGCGCCGACGCAATCGATTTTAACCATGACCGTCGAACGCCAAGATTTTCAGGTATCGGTCCCGGCAGAAGGGCGACTAGAAGCCAGTCAATCGACCTTTGTTTCTGTGCCGTCGAGTTTGCGAGGGCCGCAATCTTTGGCTTGGATTTTACCGAATTACACCCAAGTGAAAGCCGGTGATGTCGTGGCAAAACTCGATCCCAGTCGTGAGTCATTTTATTTAATTCGTGAGCAATTTGATTTTGATAAGTTGGATGTTGATCGCCAGTTACGTTCTGAACAAGATAGCACTCAAGCATTAAATTTAGGACTAGATCGGCAGTTATCAGAGCAAGAGTTAGATTTGGCCGAACGCTTTTTTAGTGAGGATGAGCGGGTCTATACCAAGATAGATATCATTGATTTGATGCGCAATAAAGATTATCTCCATGCACAACAATCCTATCTTGATTGGGGCTTATCGCAACACAGTAAACAGGCCAATGCAGAGCAATCCTTATTGCAATTAAAGCAAAAAGGCTATCAAGCTAAGATGGGACGCTACCGTGCCAATTTACAAAATATGGAAATCATAGCGCCCCATGACGGTATTTTCGTTCATGCCCGCACCTGGAATGATCAATTACCTCAGGTGGGTGACATGGTGTGGTCAGGGATGGCATTGGGGCAACTACCCGATACTCGCGTGATGCAAGCTAAAGTCTATGTACTTGAGTCTGAAGCCGCAGGTCTCGGGCTCGGTCAACGTGCCCAAGTGACGTTAGACGCCTATGGCGATCGCAGTTTCAGCGGTACTGTCAGCCAGATGGACAGTCTCGCTAAACCTAAAGAGCGAAACAGCCCAGTGAATTATTTTGAACTGACCATCAGTCTCGATAACACCGATGAGGAAATTATGTTACCTGGGCGCGCCTTAATTGCCAGCATTGAACAAGTGGACTTAGCGCAAACGATCGCGATTCCTAATCAAGCGATATTTCAACGGGATGGAGTGTCTTGGGTGTATAAACAACAGCAAGATCAATTCATAAAACAAGAGATTGTGACCGGACTGCGCAGTTTAAATCGGACGCAAATCGTCGATGGGCTCGTTGCCGGAGATGTCATCGCTTTGAGTCAAGTTGCCGGGAGTCACTGATGAACTCGATACAAATTTACCTCACAGGGATTAAGCAAGCCTTTGGTGAAATGCACCATCATAAACTCCGCACCGCGTTAACCTTATTGGGGATGATATTTGGTGTCGGCGCCGTGGTGGCCATGCTGAGTGTCGGCGAAGGAGCGGAGCGCGAAGCCCTTAAAACCATCGAATCCATGGGGGTGCGTAACCTGGTGATTGAATCAAAGGACATTCAAGGGGATGGATTAAAAACGGTTCGTGAACATAGCATCGGCTTACATTTGCGCGATATTGAGGCAATTAAAGCCACCTTACCCTTTATTGAGCAATGGAGTGCTGAACGGCGCGTCGATGTTTTAAGTCTTTTCAGTGCCTCGGGTCGCAGTGATGCGAGTGTAGCCGCGGTAACATCAAGTTACTTTGCCATGTCATCGCTTGATGCCGCCGAAGGTCGTTTACTTGAGCAAACCGATGGCAATCACTATCGCCAAGTGGCAGTCCTTGGCCCTGAAGTTGCCCGTAGTCTCTTTCCTGATGGCCAGGCATTGGGGCAAAATATTAAGATTAATCAACAATGGTTTAAGGTGGTTGGGGTGTTAGCCAGTGGCGAGCTGTCTCAGTCCAACATTGCCGGTGTTAAGCTCGGTGGCGAGCGCAATAAGGTATTTATTCCACTCAATACGGCCCTTAAAAAGTTACATTTCACGCCATTATCGGATCAGCTTTCAAGTATCAAATTAGCCGTTTCCGACGGCGTCGACCCGAGCCTTGCGGCGCAAAGTGTGCAGCATTTATTCACTCGACGTCATGGCGGTGAAAACGATTTTACTGTCATCGTACCAGCGGACTTACTAGCACAACACCAACAAACCCAGACGATATTTAATATTGTGATGGCCTGTGTTGCCGGTATTTCATTGCTGGTGGGCGGCATTGGCATCATGAATATTATGCTCGCGACGATTTTGGAGCGCACGGGTGAAATTGGTTTATTTCGCGCGCTTGGGGCGAAACAGTCAGATATTGCCCGGCAGTTTTTGATTGAAAGCACTGTGATTTCTGCCACCGGCGGCATCATCGGCCTTCTCGTCGGGCTCGTATTAGCGCTGGCGATTGCGACCGCGGCCGGTTGGCCGGTGGCGTGGTCGTTATCCTCGATATTACTGGCATTGGGGGTATGTATGGCGGTCGGTGTTGGTTTCGGTTTTTATCCGGCGAAAAAAGCCGCCAAACTGGATCCCATCGTTGCTCTGCAGCGCGATTAAACTTCTGATAGAGCCTACCCTGCAGCTTACGTTATAATGAGTTTTTTATTGCAGGGCTGTGCTTATGAATTATCTCATCGATTTATTGTTGTTTTGCTTAGGGCTTGGCCTGCTTATATTAGCTATTCAACACCTGCGTAATCGTAAAAAATAACCCAAGTTACCCCTCATGGAGCGGCAAACGGGCCGCTATTGGCCCAAGATAACTCGACTTGGCTGGCGTGAACGATTTAAGTCGCAGTCATTGGGTCAATTGATTAGAATACCCTTTAACCTATGCACGCAGGCGAACTGACTTGTGGTGCTTTAGACACTCAAGGTGTCATCGACTGACGCAGACTGTTTTTCTGCAGGAGATAATATGCAATTGTTCGTGAATGATCTGACCGTGATAGATTTCTCGTATTTATGTCCAAAACGCGGCATGGTTGGAGAAAGCTGGATCGTTGATGTCGTGCTTGATGGTGGCTTAGATGAACAAAGCATGGTGCTAGATTTTGCCAAGGTGAAGCGCACGATTAAGCAAACCATCGATTCGATAGCCGATCATCGTTTATTGGTGCCAATGGCCAATAATCACTGTCAAATCTCGGAACAAAACGACCGTATCTGGCTCGATTTTAGCTCTGATAAGGGAGATATTCATCTCGCTTGCCCCGCCCAAGCTTTTGCACTTATCTCAACCGATGTTATTGATTTTGATAGTGTTAATCATTTTTTATTGGCGGCTTTAAAACAAACGTTGCCTGCCAATGTCGAAGGTATTAGCTTAACCTTACGGGCCGAGATCCTCGAGCGGCCTTATTACCATTACAGCCATGGATTGAAAAAACATGATGGCAATTGTCAGCGGATTGCCCACGGCCATCGTAGCCCAGTCCAAATTTTTGTGGATGGGGTGAATGATACTCAGCAAGAGGCGTTATGGGCGAAACGTTGGCAGGATATCTATTTAGGTTCGACTGAAGATTGCTGCGAGGTGGCAGCGCTGGGGTTGTCGGTATTAGCGGATAAGATCACTGATGACAGTCATTATGGATTTCGTTATCAGGCGCCGCAAGGCGATTTTCAGTTAGCCATGCCTAAAGGCTGTTGTGAAATCATTGGCCATGACACCACGGTTGAGTTGTTAGCCCAATATATGGCGAAGACATTGAGTGCAGAACTGGCAAAGCACGTTAGAGTCATCGCGTATGAAGGTGTTGGTAAGGGAGCTATTTTCGTGGCGGGTTAAGCCGCTAATCGCTTTGCCGCTAAATTGGGGCATAGTGTTTGACCAGCGCTCAAAGAGAAGGGATGAGAGAGTGACAGGATTATTAAGGGTAAGTGGCGTTATGCTGGCGCTTGGCGTCAGCCTGCTTGGCCATGTGCAAGCGCAACCGACTGATCTCGGGCTGAATTGTCCTAGCGATACGGCCATTACTATCAATAGCGACAGTGTGTGTTTATGGGGACGGCTGACTCAAGGGGCATTAGTCCGTGGCCAAGTGGCTGCAGGTTCCCAAGTCTGGCTGAATGACCAAGCGGTTGAGATTACCCCGCAGGGCTATTTTGCCATAGGTTTTGGACGTGATGCGCCGTTAACCCAGCGTTTAACATGGCAATTGCCTCAACAAGACAAACAGCAACTTAGTTTTGAATTATCCGCGCGTGATTACCGCATTCAACGGATCAGCGGGATTGCCAAGAAAATCATGCAGCCCGATCCCCAAGATATTGCGCGAGCGCAATTGGATTCACAACAAGTGAAACAAGCCCGAGCCATCAAGAGTCAACATGAGGCGTTTATCGCTGATTTCGCTTGGCCGCTGCAAGGGCGGATCTCTGGGGTGTATGGATCTCAACGGGTTTACAACGGTGAGCCCGGGCGCCCGCATTTTGGCATTGATATCGCAGCGCCTCGCGGGACGGACGTTATGGCGCCGGCAGCGGGAGTGGTCACCCTAGCGGTGCCGGATATGTTTTACTCCGGCGGCACCCTCATTATTGACCATGGATTTGGGGTGAACTCGACCTTTTTGCACTTACATACCTTAAAAGCCAAAGTCGGACAACAGGTTAAGCAAGGTGAAGTGGTTGCCGAAGTCGGTTCGACCGGCCGCTCCACCGGGCCACATTTAGACTGGCGTGTGAATTGGTTTGAGGTGCGACTCGACCCCGCCACACTCGTGGCGCCAATGGCGAGCAAATAATCATTTTTCAGGATACTGTACGGCAAGTTTACCCCTCAAAAGCCTCGGTGCCGATTATCACCGAGGCCACTTCTTCGGCGCTTAAGTGCCGCCATTGACCTGCTGGGACATCGAGGCATATTTCGCCTATCTGTTGACGATGTAAGCCGGTAACTTTGTTGCCAACCAAAGCAAACATACGTTTGACTTGGTGATATCGGCCCTCACTGATGCGAAGTAATACCTGTTGGCTCGAGACTTGAGTCATGGTCGCGGCTCGGGTTAGTTGGGATTCACCCGGCAGCATGATCCCTTGGTTGAACTCGCGTTCAATACGATGAAATGCCAAACAATCGAGCGGATCTCGTAAGTCGACACGGTAGATTTTTTGACAAGCAAATCGTGGATTAAACAGGGTAAATGACCAACGGCCATCATCGGTGATCAATACCAGCCCAGTGGTATCGGCATCTAGGCGACCGGCGATATGCATCTCGCGAGCTTCCGTCATTGGCAGATAACGGAACACGCTGGGGTAGTCACCATCGATATTTGAACATAAGGTATTGGCTGGTTTATGTAGCATGATGTATTGCGACGGCCTAGCAATCAATGGTTGACCGTTTAAGGTGATGCAATTATTTTCGTGTACTTGCATGGCGGCAGACGTTGCTACTTGGCCGTTGACCGACACTTGACCTGCGAGGATCTGTGCTTGGGCTTCACATCGAGTGAGGCGAGTACTTTTACAAACAAATTTATCGAGGCGCATAGGATAAGAGCGGAGGCATGATGGCCTATTGTATCTTAATCTTGGCATCTAGCCGCGAAAAAACAGGATCGCGCCATGCTTGGCGAGATCTCGCTACGCTTAGGCGTAGGTTTGTTATGTGGATTTGCTAATGAGGTTTACTCAGTCGGGATGAGTCGTCACGCGTGGTGGGTGTCATGTTGCGCTCGCTGAAATAGCAAAAAAAACCGGCCTGAGGCCTAATGCCGATCAGTTAAGACAGATCGCTTGACGATCTCACTGAAAGGATCAAAATCCGATGACCCCTTGTCATCGGATTTTTTTATGCAACTTTCAGAAGCTTTGGCGCGTACTCATATCAAT
>NZ_JAHUTT010000062.1 GCF_019209865.1 Shewanella sp. NIFS-20-20
TGCGAGACAGTTCAAGCTTGATGGGAAACGGGATAGGGCCTATCCACGTGCGTTAAAAATGAGTAAAAACAAGTATCCCATTAAGTCTAAGAAAAATGCCGTTCACACTAAGTGAACGGCATTACCCCTAGGGGCGCTATTTTTTTAAGCTAAATACTCATGAGCGCCGCATAACTGCTTTCCTTCAAGGGCTCGCTTGCCCCCTTTAGCCAGCGGACTCAGTCGGGGAGCACTCTGGCTAAGCTTTGCAATCAGCTTTGCGATACGTTGGTGCGTTTAACCTTGGGTCGGCCCAGCGCCTGTCGCACAGGCATAAAAAAGGCAAACTCCTCAATGGAGTTTGCCTTGGTAACAATCAAGCTTAATTAGCTTTTCTTGTTTTTGATCATCGACATAGTACGCTTACGGCGACGCTCTTGGCTCAAGGTCAGCTTTTCAATCTTGCCTTCGAATGGGTTTTCACCCTCATGGAAGCGCAATTGAATTGGCGTACCAACAACCTTTAATGAACGACGATAGTAGTTCATCATGTAGCGTTTGTAAGAGTCAGGCAACTTGCTAACCTGGTTGCCGTGGATCACCACGATCGGTGGGTTATAACCACCGGCGTGAGCATATTTAAGCTTAACCCGACGACCATTGACCAAAGGTGGCTGGTGATCATCTTGTGCCATTTGCATAATACGCGTCAGCATCGAGGTACCTACACGCTGAGTCGCGCTATCGTAAGCCTCGTTAATAGATTCAAATAAATGACCTACGCCAGTACCGTGCAATGCCGAAATAAAGTGAATGCGGGCAAAATCAATAAAGCCTAAGCGACGATCCAATTCTGTTTTCACGCGCTCTTTAATATTTTGATCGATACCATCCCACTTGTTAATGGCGATCACTAAGGCGCGACCGGCGTTCAGCACAAAGCCTAACAAGCCCAAGTCTTGCTCAGCAATACCTTCGCGAGCATCGATGACCAACAGCACAACGTTAGCATCTTCAACGGCTTTCAAGGTCTTGATCACTGAGAATTTCTCAATGGTTTCATGCACCTTACTACGACGTCTTACTCCTGCGGTATCGATAATGATGTACTCACGCTCATCGCGGGCCATCGGAATATAAATACTGTCACGAGTCGTGCCGGGTTCGTCATAAACCACCACGCGCTCTTCACCGAGGATACGGTTGGTTAAGGTTGACTTACCCACGTTAGGCTTACCAATAATGGCCAGCTTAATCGGCAAATCTTGCAGCTTGGTTTGCTCGGCTTCGGCTTCTTCTTCAGTATAGAAACGCTCGTCGGCTTGTTCTTCCGAATCTTCATCACGGACAATGCCCATGGCTTCGGCATAAGGAGCCAGTGCGTATTCAATCATGTTGGTCACGCCGCGGCCTTGGGCTGCGGCCATATGATACACTTCACCTAAGCCTAACGACCAAAATTCAGCACAGGCTGAATCTGCATCAATACCGTCAACCTTGTTAGCCACCACGAACGTCACTTTTTGACGACTACGTAAGTGCTGAGCAATACCCAAATCGGCCGCAGTTAAGCCAGCGCGGGCATCACACAAAAACAGGACAACATCCGCTTCTTCAATTGCCGCCAGCGATTGCTCAGCCATCTTGGTTTCGATACCTTCTTCGGTACCATCGATACCACCAGTATCAACCACAATAAACTCGTAACCTGACAGGTAAGCGCGGCCATATTTCCGATCGCGAGTCAAACCAGGGTAGTCAGCCACCAGCGCATCCCGGGTGCGAGTCAGACGGTTAAACAAGGTTGACTTGCCCACATTGGGACGGCCTACCAGTGCCACTACAGGGATCATGTTTTTGCCTCTTTATTTTCTTCAATAAAAAGCCCCCGGAAACTTCCAGGGGCTTTATCAAAATATGCTTTGATTTATGGAAGTGTTACTGCCGCAATTTTGCCACTGCGGCCCTGTACGTATAAGGTGTCATCAGCCACCACTGGCTGACTGTACAGTCCATCGTCATCAATCAAAATTCTGCCAACAATTTTGCCGTCATTTCGGTCTAAAAAGTGAAGATAGCCTTCAAAGTCACCGACCACTAAGAAATCGCCGAACACCACAGGGGCGGTCAATTCACGATTAGTTAATTCGGTATTACCCCAACTTTCTAGCCCGTTACGACGGTCAACCGAATACACTCGGCTGTGATCGTCCACTAGGTATAATTGTAAGCCACTGCTGGCTAAATTCTTAAAACTAGAATATTTACGAGCCCAAACGACAC
The DNA here is from genome assembly GCF_019209865.1 of Shewanella sp. NIFS-20-20. Taxonomy (GTDB): domain Bacteria; phylum Pseudomonadota; class Gammaproteobacteria; order Enterobacterales; family Shewanellaceae; genus Shewanella. Next base: position 2,263 of record NZ_JAHUTT010000062.1, read on the forward strand.
GACCAGATCGGAGTTCCATCGACACTAGGTTGCCATTATAACTGACTGCGTAAAGATTATCGCCCAAAATTAGCGGCATCATATCGACGTCGGCCATTCGGGTGAATTCATTGCCGCCTTTCGGGGTGAACACCGCTTGTTCCCACGCTGGCTGGCCGTTAGCTTTCACCACTACCGCCACTTTGCCATCGGCAGTGCCCACGAAGAAACCACCGGCCTCAAAAGACGCCGCGCCAGTGCCTCGTAAAGTCAGCGCTGGCAAACTGGTTTCATAGCGCCACAGGGATTCACCGCTGTCGACATCGAACGCTTGGAGCACGCCAGAACCCGTGTTAACGACGACAACATCTTCGGCCACCGTTGGGTTAGACATCAGTTCACCGTCGGTTTCGGCGTACCATTCAACCGCCCCCGTCTCGGCGTTTAAGGCGCCAAGATAACCGGATTCACTGCCAATAAAGATCTTGTCGCGCGCGGCAACGATACCGGCAGATAAGCGAGCGCCTTTATTTTTAACCAGTAACTTATCGTTAAAGGCCTTAGTAAAATCCTGCTGCCAGACTGGCTCACCCGTGCTTTCATCATAGGCAATGACGAGACCGTCTCTGTCGGCAACAAAGACCTTACCGTAACGCACTTCAGGTTGCAGTTGGGAGTAAAACGCCCCGACGCCATTGCCAACATTGGCGCTCCAACTGATGGTTGGAAATACAGTTGCATTAAGCTCTGTTAGCTCGCTAATGGGCTCTTCTTCTACATCGCTTGAGGCACATGCAGTCAATAAAGACGCCGCAATTGCGGCCGCCAGTAGGGGTTTACACCAGGATTTCATCGGCCTTTTCCTTATGCCTTGTTCAGGTTATCTATCTTCATTTGCAGGGCTGGACTCGCAGTCAAGCCACCAACATCAGCCGCGGCTTGATACGCGAGTCGCGCTTTATCAAGTTCGCCCTGACGCACAAGGAAGTCACCTTTTAGTTCATCACGCTGGGCCGCAAATGCAGGATCTGTCACCTGCTCTAAGGTCGCAATCGCCATCCCAAGTTGCTCTTGCTGCGCTTGAATACGCGCTAAGCGTAACGTCGCAATCATGACCAGCCCAGTGTCAGGCTTATCGGCAATGACTTGTTTGAGCGCAGTCTCGGCTTCGCTCAATTGACCCGCATCAACCGCTGCTTTCGCCAACATCAGGTCCATCATGGCTTGATAACCCACTTGGCTGGTGTCTTTAGAAAACGCAGCTGCCTCTGTCATAAAGCCTGTGTTTTGGGCATTGCCAGCTAAAATAGCTTGATATTGCTCTGACGCGGCTTCAGCAGACAATATTTGCTTTTCTGAATAATAATTCCAGCCATACAAGCCACCAAGGCCGACGACTGCCCCAACAATGATCGAGGTACCATAGTCTTTCCAAAACTGTTTGATTGCGTCGACTTGTTGTTCTTCTGAGCTATAAATTTCCACGCGCATCCCCTACGTTTTTATGCTTTATTTATTCAATCAGATCGGTTAACACCTGAGCCAATTGATGGCTATCAACCAGCTGCTGCGGTTCATTAGTGCGTAGCGATTTAATGGCGACTTTACCCGCCGCTAACTCGTCTTCACCAATAATGACCGCGACTTGTGCGCCGCTTTTATCAGCTCGCTTCATTTGTTTCTTAAAATTACCGCCTCCGCAGTGAGACATCACCTTAAGGCTTGGCACCTCATTTCGCAACTGTTCTGCTAATTTGGTTGCTTCTATCAGACACGCATCACCAAAGGCTGTGACATACACATCCACCACGGGGCCAATATCTTGAGTTAATTCCAAGGTTTCCAGCAGTAAGACAATACGCTCAAGCCCCATGGCAAAACCAACGGCAGGGGTATCTTTACCGCCTAATTGACCGACTAAGCCGTCATAACGACCACCGGCCAGCACGGTTCCTTGCGAACCTAAACTATCAGTGACCCACTCAAACACAGTGCGGTTGTAATAATCTAACCCACGCACTAAACGCGGGTTGATGCGATATTGGATACCCACACCATCAAGAAGTTCACATAACTGCTTGAAATGATTTTTAGAATCTTCGCCTAAATAGTCCATCAACTCTGGGGCATCGGCTAATAAGGCTTGCACCGCAGTATCTTTGGTATCGAGTACACGCAATGGATTGGTGTACATCCGACGTTGGCTGTCTTCGTCTAATTGATCTTTAAACTGCTCTAAGAAGGCCACTAATGCATCACGGTATTGAGCACGCTCAGCCGGATCACCTAAGGTGTTCAGCTCTAAGGTCACATGCTCGGTAATGCCCAGCTCGCGCCAGAGGCGTGCCGATAACAATAACACCTCAGCATCGATATCGGCGCTAGCAATACCATAAACTTCAACACCAAACTGGTGGAACTGACGATAGCGTCCCTTTTGTGGGCGCTCATGGCGGAACATCGGGCCCATGTACCACAGACGTTGTTCTTGGTTATAGAGCAACCCATGTTCATTACCCGCACGCACAGTCGATGCTGTGCCTTCGGGACGCAAGGTCAAGCTATCGCTGTTGCGATCAGCAAAGGTATACATCTCTTTTTCAACGATATCGGTCACTTCGCCAATGGATCGCTTAAATAAATCGGTACTCTCTACAATAGGAGTGCGGATTTCACTGTAACCATAGGCTGCAACGGTATGGCGTAATACCGCTTCTACTTTTTGCCAAATGGGGCTTTGTGTTGGCAGAATGTCGTTCATTCCGCGAATCGCTTGGATCTGTTTTGCCACGTTAGACTCGTCGATATCGTTATTAATTAAAAACCGCCCGCATTATATACTTAAACAGGGGTAAAAGGCCAAGTTCACCCACATCAAGTTACGTTATAACCTGTGAGTTAATGCCGAGTTCAACTCCCCTTAAGGGCGTCTGGCATCCGACTGGATAAAATAAAGCCAATGCAGATGCATTGGCTTGATGACACTCAGATAAGCACGCCTTGTTTAGGCGTCACTGGTTGGGATTCGATTGGCAAGTAAACTCGCCTGCGCTCGGATTTTTTGCTCGAGTTGGTCGACCAAGTTGTCGTTGTCAAACCGCTCTTTCTGGCGCACACCATTGAGATAATAGCCGCTCTTACGGTGACTGCCGGTCAAGCCGATATGCGACACTAACGCTTCGCCCGGTCCATTAACCACACACCCAATAATAGAGACATCCATCGGCGTGATGATGTCTTCAAGGCGTTGTTCAAGCGCATTGACGGTAGAGATCACATCAAACTCTTGGCGCGAACACGAAGGACAGGCAATAAAGTTAATCCCGCGAGAACGGATCCGTAACGATTTAAGAATATCAAAGCCCACTTTGATTTCTTCAACCGGATCGGCGGCAAGAGAAATCCGTAAGGTATCACCAATCCCTTCAGCCAATAACATGCCTAACCCCACCGCGGATTTGACCGAGCCTGCACGGGCGCCACCGGCTTCGGTAATTCCCAAATGTAACGGCTGCACAATTTGCTTGGCCAATTGACGATAGGATTCCACCGCCAAGAACACATCGGAGGCTTTAACACTGACTTTAAACTGGTCAAAGTTGAGGCGATCGAGAATATCCACATGACGCATGGCAGACTCCACCAACGCCTCCGGTGTCGGTTCGTGGTATTTGTCCATCAAGTCTTGCTCTAATGAGCCGCCATTAACCCCAATTCGAATGGGAATATTTCTATCTCTCGCGCATTCAACAACAGATCGAATGCGCTGTTCGTTACCGATATTACCGGGGTTGATCCGTAAACAATCCGCACCGTATTCGGCCACTTTAAGGGCAATACGATAGTCAAAATGAATATCGGCCACTAAGGGAACATTGCTTTGCTGCTTAATTAATTTAAACGCTTCGGCGGCATCCATGGTCGGCACAGAGACGCGCACAATATCAGCACCGACTTTCTCTAGCGCACGGATCTGAGCCACGGTCGCTTCAACATCGGTGGTGCGAGTGTTGGTCATCGATTGCACCGCAATCGGCGCACCATCACCAATCGGGACATTGCCGACATAAATACGACTAGAGGCGCGGCGCTTGATAGGAGATTCACTAAACATCGGGTTCTCGCTTATTCACTCATTGGGCTTGGCAAGGTAAAACGGGCAACCTTATCTTGATAGGCGGCTAACGATACTGGCTCACCATTAAAGGTCATGGTGACGGCCTTCGGCGCGCCAATGATCACTTTAAAGGGCGCCACACCGCTTAATTTAAGTTGTGCACCCGCGGTTTTAACACCATTGACTAAGGTTTTACCGTTGGCATCGATGATTTTCATCCAGCAATCTGCGCTTAAATCTAGGGTCAATTCACCGGCTTGATTGCTGACAGTTTCCGCGTCTGAAGGCGGCGCGCTCGGGCTAACTTCTACCGCTGGGGCCGCAGGCTCGGGTTGCGCCGTCGCGGTATCATCTGCGCCAGTGTCTTGACTGACAGGCGCTTGCTCAGGGGCGCTTGGCGTCGGTGATAACTCTTCGGCGGTGATCCCAGGCGCCAGACTATCAGCGCTGGTCGCTAAGAGGACATCGACATCGTCGGCGACACTGGCACTCGGATCGCTCGCAGCCACTTCTTCAACACTGGGCTTAGAGAAATCCAAAGTGGTATCAGTATTGGACTTTTGCACCCACCAAAGCACCATTAACGCTACTAACACAAACGCGATGAGCCAAGTGACTAACATCAGGCGACTATCGCGGGCTTTAATCGTGGTTTTTCGAGAAAAGCTCTGCATGGCAGGCTTTTCTTCACTAGGCAATTGCGCGTAAATACAGGCCTTAATCAAGGCTTCATCAGCGCCAACGATGCGGGCGAAGTTTTTAACATAGCCTTTGACATAAATCGGCGAGGCGATGTTATCAAAGCAATCGCGTTCGATATCTTCAACGATGGCCGGGCGTAGATGTAAGCGCGTGGCCACATCGCTCAGCGACATATTCTTCGCTAAGCGTGCTTCTTTTAAAATAGGGCCCGCAGTGGCAGTGATTTCAGCATCAACCTCTGGGGTTACGTCGGATGTTTCAGTGTGCGATTCTGTCATTGATGTAGACTAGCCCGATACTCTTTGGCCTGATTGGAGGAAGGAAATGTTGCCAGCAATTGGATACCATATCGCTTGGCTGCCTCCGGATCATTCAGACCTAGTTCAATCCGTATCCCCAACTCAAGACTTTGCGGAGTGTCTGCTGCAACGCGTTGAAATTGTTTTAATGATTGCTTGGCTTGAGAATAGTTATCTTGTTGCAAAGCAATTTCAACTAACGCTAACAGTGACGTTCTGCGTCGGGGCTCATATTTAAGCGCGGCAATAAAGTAATCGCGCGCTTTATCTAATTCTCCAGCTTCTTGGCTACACAGGCCTAAATTTTCATAACTGGCAGCGGCTCGTGTATATTCTGGTTGCTCAATTGCTTGTAAAAACCGTTTTTCAGCTTGCCGATACTGTCCTTGTTGGCAAAGGTATACGCCAAAATTATTAAAGGCATCACCGCTGGCTGATGAGGACTTAATCGCGTCTTCATACGCTATCACAGCTCTCGGGTCATCACCTACGGTCTGATAATAATACGCCATCGCAATATGAACTTCCTCAAGATTAGGCGCATAAACTTGCGCCTTATCAAGATTGAATTTCGCTTGCTCGCTATTACCTTTCTGCAGGTAGGTCAGGCCCAGCTGAATTCGCTCCTTCGCCGCAGCGACGGGATCAAATTTTCGCTCTTTTACTTGGACATCTGTGCCTGAATAAGTCTGCTCGGTCACACAACCCGTGATTGCCGTTGCCAGAATCATTGTCAGGGTTAACTTCGCCATTCCTTGCATATTAAGTTCGACCTATTTAAACGCAAACAAAGAGTTAGTCCATTCTGACTGAAATTTGACTTTGTTGCATTTGTTTTTTCGCCAGACGTTTGGTTCGATCGCGAATATCCCCGGCTAACTGGCCGCACGCCGCGTCAATATCATCGCCACGGGTTTTACGAACAATGACAGTTAAGCCATATTCCATCAGTACTTTTGAGAAACGATCGATTCTCGAATTTGAAGAACGACCATAAGGTGAACCCGGGTACGGGTTAAATGGAATTAAATTCACCTTACAAGGGGTGTCTTTCATTAACTTAGCCAACTCATGAGCTTGGTCCGTGCTGTCGTTAATGTGATCGAGCATCACATATTCCACCGTGACTCGGCCGCGGTTGGCATTAGACTTAGCAATATAACGCTGGATCCCGCCAATAAATTCATTGAGTGGGTACTTCTTATTGACTGGCACCAATTGATCACGCAATCCATCATTGGGAGCATGAATACTTACCGCCAACGCCACATCCAGTGCATCGCCTAACTTATCTAACGCAGGCACCACGCCTGAGGTTGATACCGTGACACGACGCTTAGACAGAGAGAAACCAAAATCGTCTAACATGATGTCTAACGCTGGGATCACATTGGCTAAGTTCAGCAAAGGCTCACCCATACCCATCATCACCACGTTGGTCACGGGACGTTCACCGGTTTCTTTGGCAAAGCCTAAGAAATGCGATACCCGCCAAATTTGACCGACGATTTCAGACACAGATAAATTACGGTTGAAACCTTGCTGAGCGGTTGAGCAGAAAGTGCATTCTAATGCGCAGCCTACTTGTGATGACACGCATAAGGTGGCGCGATCTTCCTCAGGAATGTAAACTGTTTCGACTTCCTGACCTTCGCCAACGTTAATGGCAAACTTAATGGTGCCATCCACTGATTTTTGATAGCTGGAAATCTCCGGCGCGCGGATTTCGCAACGAGCAGCGAGTTTTTGACGCAATACTTTATTGATATTGTTCATTTGTTCAAAATCGCTGACGCCAAAATGATAGATCCACTTCATCAATTGATCAGCACGAAATGGCTTCTCTCCCATTTCAGCAATTAGCGCTCGCATCGCTTTACGATCCAAGTCTAATAAATTGATTTTCTTTTCACTCATTTGGCTAACCTCAACAACGAATACCGGCCACAGGGCGGCGAATTATACTCATGCTCAGCTTAATACGCTAGTAACAGTTAGACACTGGTGTTATTACTTTTACCTAAACTTGTTTAAATCCTAACTTTCTTTAATGAGATCAGGCCTTAGCTCACATTTCATCCAGCGTTTGTCGAGATTAACTTTACTCAATGTGATTTTTTAAGTTTGAGTAATGATTATGTGCTATTATTGCGCGCGGTCAATATCGGCCTAAATTACGGAGTTGTAATTCCACCTTTATGGTTACCCTCATCATAATCATCCTTGTCGCTGTCGGTGTTTCCTTCCTGTGTAGCGTGTTTGAAGCTGTATTACTGTCTGTGACACCCAGTTATATCGCCAACCTAGCGCATACTAATCCAAAAGCTGCCGCCAAACTCAGCAAGCAAAAAGAGAATGTAGAATCGCCTTTAGTGTCGATCTTAACCCTCAATACGATTGCCCATACCGTCGGCGCCGCTGTCGCTGGTGCGCAAGCAGCAAAAGTATTCGGCGATGATATGCTCGGGGTTTTCTCCGGCGTGCTTACCTTTATTATTCTGTTCTTCTCGGAAATCATTCCAAAAACCATTGGTGCTAACTATTGGCGTTCACTGGCGCCTATGGTCACGTACGCACTGTTTTGGATGGAAAGGATCACCTTGCCGTTAATTTGGATGTCAAAACAAGTGACCCAATTATTAGGTAAAGGCGATGAAGGCCAATATATTCGTCAAGAAATGAGTGCGATGGCCCGCATGGGACACGAATCAGGCGAATTAGAAGCCCAAGAATCGAAGATTTTGACCCAGATGTTGCAAGCCCGAGACGTACCGGTGACCGCGATTATGACGCCGCGCACTGTGATGTTCTCCTTGCCCGTCACTATGACGCAGCAGGAGTTTATTGATCTTCACATCAATAAACCCTTTACGCGCATCCCAGTGTATGACCAAGACCATGACGATATCGTCGGCTATGTCAATCGCACCGATATTCTATTAGCCAGTCGCGATACCCCAGAAGTGGCGATCGATGTACTCAAACGCACCCTAATGGCTGTTCCTGAAACCGCCAAGATTTTGCCGTTATTTGAGCGCATGATTAAACGCAATACCCAAATTGCCATGGTGGTGGATGAATATGGTTCTGGCTTAGGTATTGTGACCCAAGAAGACATCATTGAATCTATGCTTGGCCTTGAAATTGTTGACTTAAACGACCCAGCTGCCGATATGCAGCAACTAGCCCGTCGTTTATGGAAACGCCGCATGCAAGACAAAGGCATTCGCCTGTCTGATGACGGTGATTTTGAACAAGTCTCCAATTAAGCCCTCTGGCGGGGAGCCCTCCCCGCCATATTTATCTCAGTTAGTACCGAGTGTTGCCATGCGTTATCGTCTGCTGTTAACCCACATCAATGATCCCCATTCGCATTTTGAACCGAATAAAATTCAGTTGGTGGTCAAACACCATGATCAATCCGTCAGGGTAAGTTGTCATAGCGGCGGCGCCGCGCGCATTGGCTACCAATTACAACAAGCAAGGCTAAAGGCCAAGCAAAGCCAGCAAGCATTTTTATTTTTGCATGGCGGCGACAGTTTTCAAGGCACCTTGTATTTTCGCGAGTTCAAAGGCATTGCTAACGCGCAACTGCTAAATAAACTGCAACCCGATGCCATGGTGCTTGGCAATCATGATATTGATGGTGGCAGCCTGCCCATTAAGAATTTCTTAGATACCATTCGCTTCCCGTTACTGGCAGGTAACATGAAAACCCAAGCACTGCCCACAGGTGTTGGGATCAAAGGCCACTCACGCTTGCATGATTTTGATGAGCAGCAAGGCTGTGCCAAAGTGTTGTTACGGCCATTGGCTGATAAACAGATGGCCATCATTGGCTTAACCCTGACCGATATGGCAAAAATTGCCAATATCGATGACGACACACAGTTTTTATGTGCCGAACAGGTTGCCCGTCACACCATAGCGGCATTACACCAGCAAGGGATCTACCACATTATTGTGCTCAGTCATTTGGGCATTGAGGGCGATAGGTTGCTGGCGCAACGCGTCAATGGCATCAGTCTAATTGTCGGTGGACACAGCCACACCTTACAAGGCGACTTTAGCGACCTTGGGCTGGGTCATATGCCTTATGGCGAAACTCATAATCACACGCCGATTGTCCATGCCGGAAAATATGCCGAAACCTTAGGGATGGCAGAGGTTGAGTTTAACGATAGCGGTAAAGTCATCATGCTTGAAGGATGTAATTACTTCATGCAAGACAAGCAATTACTGTTAGATTCTGATAGCACACTCACCAATGAAGATTATGCCAATATTTGCGAACGAGTGCATAAGCACCCGGCGATGCTTGGACACCATGCATTAGATGCCATTGATGATATCGTCAAATCGCGCTATCAACCGGCGTTGATTAAATTACAGCAAGACATCATTTGTCAGGTACCCAGAGCCTTTGTTCACCAGCGCTTACCCGGACAAGCCATGCCTCATGGCAGCCAATTAGCTCCGCTGGTGAGTCAGAGTCTCTATTGTCAAACCAAACTCTCCTTGCCGGTGGATTTTGCTTTACACAATGCCGGTGGCGTCCGCCAATCGCTCGCGGCTGGCCCAGTATCACGTGCCGATATCCTCGGTAATATATTGCCCTTTGAGATCCCACTGGTGCGCTACCATATTCAGGGTCACTTTTTATCACAAACCTTGGAATCAGCAATTAACGCCGCGACCAACAACGGTACTCAGGGCACTGGGACCGGCAGTTTTCCCTACACTTGGGGCTTACGGTATGCCTATGATGGCCGCCTGCCGTTAGGGCAACGCATCACCCGGCTCGAGTATTACAGTGCCATCGGCTGGCAAATGGTGCTGCCGCTGCAAACATACACTGGCGTGTCCAGTGCTTATACCGTGATGGGTAAGGAAGGTTATGATCCGATTTTACAAAGTGAGTGGCAACAAACGGTGCCCAATCTGACCTTACCCTCGGCGTTTATCGATTATTTGCAATATGCCGACTTAGCCTGTCATCCTTTGCCCACGGTAAACTATATTAGCCACCGACTACCGCGGGCAGAAGATCAGCAGTCAAGTTCCTGATAAGGTCTGGACAAGCCTGTTGCAATGATTAGCGAATGCACTGACATAAGCATACGTTGGCAGTATTGGCAGCGATTGCCGAGTTCATCGATGCTGCCCGAGCAAAGCCGCGGCGCTCAAAGAACGCGACAGCATTGACATCGGCATCCACATACACGCTCTCGACTTGTTGCTGTTTTAAAGCATGAAGCATGACCTGATGCAAGGCACTCACCACCCCGCGTTCCCCTTCTTTAACGAACAGAAACTGGATGAAGCATTGCTCGCCTTTGAAGTGAACACTCACCAAGCCGAGCACTTGCTGTTGTTGCTTGGCGACCCAAGAATAATGGGTTTGTAAATTAGCGCGCCAAAAACTCGCCGATAAGCGAGCATCCGTGACTTCAGTCGCGGTGCCATTGGTTGGGATCTGAGCCAATGCATGGTTGCGAAAGGCCTCGGCAATGGCATGTGCATCTTCGGGGTCATAATCATAAACTTTAAATGCTTTCATAATTCAAGACTCATCTGAAAACTCGGGATCATCTGCCCCAATTTGATCTGATAAATTTTTTGTTGCTCAACAAATCCTTTGGCGGCAAATACCGGCCGAGACAGGTAGGAAGCGTCGACAGTTAAGCGCCCAAGTCCCGACTCAAGCGCCCAGTGGTAGAGTTGATCTAAGAGCGCCGATGCTACCCCTTGCCCTTGATAGTCAGGACTCACATACAAGCTATCGATATACCCTAATTGCCTAAAGCCTGACTCGACATTAATAAAACCAATACACTGCCAACCTTGAGTCTGTGGCGTAACCGCCAGCCATGTTTGGGTGCGCGATAACCGCTGATGCCAATGACGAGCCGAGCGCGGCGCCGATGACCATGCCATTAAATGCTGGCTACGATAGCCACTATGGTCAATCGCCCGCACCGCCTGATGAAACAATTGGCTGATAGCAAACGCATAGCGTTTGTCATAAGCAATAATCTGGAATCGAGGTTGTGCCACAGTCGCTGTCATTCATCAAAAACCTTTAGTGAGTATAGAATTAACAAAAAGAAAAGCAGCTAAATAGCTGCTTTTCTTTTACAAAAACGTCAAATGCACGCTTATTGTTTATCGATTTTTCCAACGAACAAAATTTTATCGAAAGTGCGATTCAAGGTGTTGCTGGTAAAGTTCTTCATCCAGCTTTGACCTGCCAAGGTCACTTGATCGCCTTTGCTCACAGCAACCTGAGGCCCTGCCGCCCAAAAGGTATTATCGCCTTGTTGCACTTGCACATAGGTATAGCCACCCGCGTTCATGGTGTCGATAACCTTGCCTTGATATGCCTCATCTGCCATCGCGGTTAATGAACAACAGGCCATCACCACACCAGCAATCAAGCCAGATAACTTTAATTTCATTACTTTATCCCCACACAGCTGCCCCGATGACAGCCTTTCTGTTGCGCTAGCAATATCATATTCGGCGCGCTCTATGCAGCCATGGGCGTTAAAAAGCCCACTTAGATCGCAATTTATCATGATAGTCGCCGATAAATTCAGCGTTCAGTTAATAACGGCTGAAATTGCCCTTCCAAACCATTGAGTTTAATTTCATACACTAAGGCCAATTGCTCTCCGAGTTTGCCCTCTGGAAACCCTTGGCGATGAAACCACACCAGATAGGGTTCGGGTAAGGTTAATAGTTTTCTGCCCCGATATTTACCAAAAGGCATCACTTGATTAATCGCGGCGATCAATTGCTGTTGTGCAAATTCAGACACTAGACTTCCTTTATTTCGAAAAACACTTAGAAAACTTACAAATAACAAACAAAATAAACATAAGTAATGAATATAAGAAAAGCGTGCGACAAGCCATCAAAATACAACCGACGCAGTAAAAATGCCATCCCCTCAAAATGGAAACGAAATTATCAGAAAATTATCAACAACTTATTTTGCACCCCGCCGATATCACCATCAGTGACAATATTCTGACACCCAAGGCAATATCGTCAATTTTACCACCGTGCGGCGAGATGATGACTCCGCCAAATAAACGCACATTGCCAAGGTCAAAGAGCGCCACTAGAGTGAATAACACGGACCCGACTTATTCAAGCGCTTTTGTGGCAGTTTGAAGTTAAGTCTACATAAGGAGCTCAAAATGATTATATTGGTTGGCGGAGAAAAAGGTGGCAGTGGCAAAAGTTGCCTCGCACAAAATATTGCCGTATTTCTTAGCCGAGATTGCCAAGCTTCTGTGATCATGGTTGACTGCGATCCTCAGCGCACGACTTCAGACTGGATCCAAGCCCGCAATAATAACCCCGAACTCACTCCAATTAATTGCGTCCAGCTGTATGGCAAGATCCGCAACGACTTGCTCAGTCTAGATCAGCACTATGATTTTGTAATTATCGATTGTGGCGGCCAAGATAACCTCGCCCTGCGCGCCAGTATGTCGGTGGCTCAACATGTACTCATGCCACTGCGACCTAAACGTCGCGATTTAAAGACCGTCTGCCATATGGATGATGTGGTAGCCACCTGCTCTATGGTCAATCCGGATCTGCACGCCTGCTTTATCATGACCCAATGCCCCAATCTACCTAATCAGGCCAACCGTATTTTAGAGGCAAAAGAGGTGTGTCGCACTTACGATATACATGTGCTCGACGCCATCACCTACAGCCGCAACATTTATGATGATAGTGAAGAATCGGGGTTATCTGTTCTCGAAATCGATCCCAATGGCAAAGCGGCGACGGAAATCCGCGCTATCGCGCTTGAGTTTTTAGGGGTTAGCACCGTCGATGAGTTGCTACAGCAAATCAATACCGCAAAAACCAGCACAAATGGAGGCGAATATGGGCATGGCCGATCTCAAGAAAACCGCATCGTCAGCTAATCGCCAACAAACGACGGCAGTCAGCATTGATGATTTTATCGATGATGCCACCTTTTACGCTATGGGTACCAGTCAGTTGACTAACCCCGCACCGTCGCCATTACGCTTGGTGGAACCTGTCAATCCATTGCCAAGTACCCAGTTTAGAAATGCTACCTTTAGTTTTTCAGAGCAGGCCATTACCGAGTTGGCGGAGATGGTGCAAGAAGAACATCAATCTAAGTCAAAATTATTAAGGCAACTCATTCATGCCCATTACCAGCTGACGGCTCAGCAAAGAGCCACCTTAGAAGACAAATACAAGTTAAGATGATGTGGGAAAGTTGTTACCTTATTTGTGTTTAGCCCCCGTTTTAGTTCATACTCGAATAAGGACTAATTTAAGGAGTCGCTATGGTAACTATCGGTTTTTTGGCCTTTATATCCCTCGCTATCATTATTTGGATAATGGCTTATCCATGGCGGATAGCGCTGCATCGCCGCCAAGTAATGTCCAATCCCTTTCCTAAACCTTGGCGCCACATCTTAAAAGCGCAGGTGCCATACTTTTTTCTACTGCCCACTGATTTGCAGCTCAGACTCAAAAAATTGATATTTTTATTTGTGCATGACAAGCAATTTATTGGATGTAATGACCTAGAAATCAACGATGAAATACGGGTCACCATTGCCGCCCAAGCCTGCCTTTTATTACTCAATAAAGAAAAAGAAACAGACTATTACGGCAAATTAGACACCATTTTGGTCTACCCCGAAGCATTTATTGTCGACAATGAACAAGTCGATGATTTTGGCGTTGCCCATAGACACAGCCATGTATTAAGCGGTGAGTCTTGGGAACAAGGTAAGGTGATCCTCTCTTGGGCTAACGTTCTGAAGGATGCTGCGGCCCCAGGCCAAGCTGGCAATGTGGTCTTTCATGAATTTGCCCATCAATTGGATCAATTGAGCGGCAAAGCCAATGGGGCTCCGCGACTCGGTTCGAGTAAAAAATACCGCCAATGGTCAGAAGTAATGAAACGCGAGTTTGCTCAACTCAACCACGCCGTCGAATCGCAACAACCCAGTTTGATAGACGCCTATGGGGCGACCAATCCTGCTGAATTTTTTGCTGTGTGTACTGAGGTATTTTTTGAGCAAGCCCATCAATTAAAGGCGCAGCATCCGCAGTTATTTCAGTGTTTACGCCGATACTATCGACTCGATCCCAGCGAGTGGCTCCCACAACCTAAGCCCGTCAGTCACTGAACACTATGCCACTTGGCCCCAAGGTAACAGGCAGTGACGTTACCTTTGGTAGGCTAAGTTCAGGCAAAGGTTCGCTTGCTGCCAAAATAATGAAGCCCCTTGAACTTGCTGCTCAGTTAACAGCAAGTGACTGTCGCAATACACTAACCCTATCGCTTTATTTTCAAGCACAATTGCCCCGAGACAGCAGGTTTGATTATGCTGTTCTTTAATCAATGCCCCCAAGGCGGGCGCCCTGAGATTAATCTTGGTTTGCGGTGGCAAACATTGATGCCATGCTTGACAATCACTCTGGTAATACATCATGGTTTTATCGCGCAGCAATTGCCCTAACAAGGGATTGTCAGCCATGGATAATTGCAGCTGCGCTTTCAACGCCAAACACTGATCACCATAGGCCATTTTCGGGGTTAATTGCCGTTTATCTTTCGATAACAGTAATACGCAAGCGCGATTAAGCCCCACCCCATCGACCAAGCCTTCGAGCACCAGTTGCAAGATGGGGTTAAAGTCCGATTTAGCCCCCGCCAGCGCCGCTAATTGGGATAACACCTGCAACTGCTTTTGCTGATCAAAGGGTTTAGCTGCAGGCGCAGCGCTCACGACCTTGATGGGTGCGGGCGTTATCGAAGTACACAAAAAACTCCCGAGCTCGCTGGCACCATAAGCTTTGCTCAACTTAGTGGTGGCTTGTAAACACAGCTCGAGTCGGCGCTCAAAGGCCTCGTGATCCTCGCCGAGTAACTCCGCGCACTCAGCAATCAGTACCGCCGACTTATCCCGTTCGCCTTCACTCAGCGCCACACTCAGTTCATTGGCTTTGGTGATACTTTGCACTTCCGCTGAGGCGGAGCGCGGTGGACTCAATGCCTTTTGCAGCATATCGCCTAAGCCCCATTGCGTGACTAAGGCCAGAGTTAATTGCTTAAAACGACCACCGATAATGTCTTTAATCGCTTGCTGGCGTTGGTCTTCATTGCTGCAATCTTGCAGCGTACAGGCCAGCTGGTTAACTTCGGGCAAGCCACTGCTCCAAAAGGCCGTCTCGCCTAAGTGAAACAGCAAACTCGCGATAAACACTTCCTCGCGAACATGCTCACTGTGTTGCTGCTGCATCATGCGCCCAATCATGGCCGCTTGGAATGAACGTGCCATTTGCGTCAATAAAATCTTGTAGACCACCTCATCCACTAACTCTTGATCGACCATGGTGCTCAGTAATTTGGCCGTCAGACAAATATTACGCATCACATCAAAGCCCAGCACCACCGCCGCCCGGCTTAAGGTCGTGATCTGCGCCCCCCCTTTATGGTAAGTGACACTGTTGGCCACCCGTAAAATACGCGTGGTTAAGGCATTATCATGCATGACACTGCGGCCCAAATTGGCTAAAGGGCTCACGTCATCATCGGCCAATAATTCCAAATTACGGACAGTTGAACATAAGGCGGGAAGTTCTTGCTCACCTAAAAATTTAATCCAAAAATCGAGGCGTTTAGGAGTCGTTTTAGTCTGCATCCGATGCTCAATAGTCCATGGCCACTCATATTGATATGAATCAAAATAACTATCAAACCATTCAGATAGTAACTTTAGTATAGGGAAAAACAAAAAAAATGCGGCACTAAGGCCGCAAATACACTTCAAAAAACAACAATCAACTCACTTAAAAAAAACAAATAGTTAGAACTGCTCCTCTTCGGTAGAGCCAGTCAATGCCGTCACTGATGACTCACCGCCTTGGATGACATTGGTCACTTTATCAAAATAACCCGTGCCCACTTCTTGCTGGTGAGCCACAAAGGTATAACCCTTCTTGGCAGCTGCAAATTCGACTTCCTGCACTTTCTCAACATAGTGTTTCATGCCTTCACCACGGGCGTAGTCATAGGCTAAATCGAACATGTTGTACCACATGTTATGAATACCCGCTAACGTGATGAACTGGTACTTATAGCCCATGTCTGACAAGGCTTGCTGAAATTTGGCAATGGTGGCATCGTCCAAATTTTTCTTCCAGTTAAACGAAGGAGAACAGTTATACGCCAGCAATTGATCTGGGTACTGAGCATGAATCGCTTCAGCAAAACGACGCGCCTCTTCGAGATCTGGCTTAGCCGTTTCACACCAAATTAAATCGGCATAAGGGGCATAAGCCAAGCCACGCGAAATAGCTTGGTCAAGGCCAGCATTCACGCGATAGAAGCCTTCCGAAGTACGCTCACCGGTAACGAAGTCGCGATCATAAGGGTCGCAATCAGATGTCATCAAATCGGCCGCATTAGCATCAGTACGGGCAATCACTAAGGTTTCAACACCACTAACATCAGCGGCCAAGCGAGCAGCAACCAGCTTTTGTACGGCTTCTTGAGTCGGCACCAACACTTTACCGCCCATGTGACCACACTTCTTCACTGAGGCCAGCTGATCTTCAAAGTGAACCCCTGCCGCCCCAGCATCGATCATCGACTTCATCAATTCATAGGCATTCAGTACGCCACCAAAACCGGCTTCGGCATCGGCCACGATTGGCAAAAAGTAATCGGTATAGCCATCGCTACCCTCTTCAATTTGATTGCTCCACTGGATTTGGTCTGCGCGGCGGAAAGAGTTATTAATACGTGATACTACCGCAGGCACTGAGTTCGCTGGATATAACGACTGATCCGGATACATAGAACCTGCCAAGTTTGCATCGGCAGCGACTTGCCAGCCAGACAAATAGACCGCTTCAATCCCCGCTTTAGCTTGTTGCACGGCTTGACCGCCAGTTAACGCCCCTAAAGAGTTGACATAGCCCTTCTTCGCACCACCATTCACCAGCTGCCATAGTTTATCGGCACCGCGCTTAGCGATGGTGTTTTCGGGGACGATAGAACCGCGCAGAGCGACGACTTCTTCGGCGGTGTAAGGACGGCGGACACCTTTCCAGCGAGGATTTTCAGCCCAATCTTGCTTTAAGGCATCGATTTGTTGTTGGCGAGTTGGTTGTGACTGGCTCATAGTGCTTTCTCCTTGAAAACGTTAGTTGAGGGCGCAAACCGTTCGCGCCCGTTAATAGGGTGATAAGTTATTCGGTTATTCCGTTAATAGCTGATATCCAGGCTCAGTTAAGAAATCGACCAAGTCATCACTGGTGGTAATTTCTTCAAGCAATACCGCGGCTTTGGTGTACTGACCGCGGGTGAAGGTTTCTTGACCAACTTCCTCTTTGACCTTAGCTAACTCTTCAACCAACATGCTTTTAAACAGGGCTTTAGTCACCAGCTTGCCGTTAGATAACGACTGGCCATGTTGGATCCATTGCCAAATAGAGGTGCGACTGATCTCGGCGGTTGCCGCATCCTCCATCAGGCCATAAATGGGCACGCAACCATTACCGCCAATCCAAGCTTCGATGTATTGCAGCGCGATACGTAAATTTAGGCGCATCCCCTCTTCGGTACGTTCACCCTCACAAGGGGCTAATAACTCCGACGCTAAAATTGGGGCGTCCACATCACGGGTAATGTGCAATTGATTGCTGTGGTTTTCACCGATGTAATCGTTGAATATTGCCATTGCGGTATCGGCTAAGCCCGGATGAGCAACCCAAGTACCATCATGACCATTACGTGCTTCCAGCTCTTTATCCATACGCACCTTGGCCAGTACAGCTGCATTGGCCTGTTCATCTTTTGCTGGGATAAAGGCTGCCATGCCCCCCATGGCTAGCGCGCCACGCTTATGGCAGGTCTTAATCAGTAACCGTGAATACGCGCTTAAAAAAGGCTTATCCATGGTCACCTGTTGACGGTCAGGCAAAATGCGATCGGCATGCTTCTTTAATGTTTTGATATAACTAAAGATGTAATCCCAGCGACCACAGTTAAGCGCCACAATGTTAGAGCGTAATTCATACAGAATTTCCTCCATTTCAAACACCGCAGGCAAGGTTTCAATCAAGCAAGTACATTTAATGGTGCCGGGCGCCAAACAAAAGCGCTCTTCGGCAAAGCCGAATACCTTGGCCCACCAACGGGCTTCTTCATGCCCTTGCAGCTTTGGAATATAGAAGTAAGGTCCCGAGCCTTTCGCCAGTAACTGACGATAGTTGTGATAGAAATACAGGGCAAAATCGAGCAAGCCGCCGGGGATCATCTTGCCGTTGAATTGCAAATGCTTTTCAGGCAGGTGCAGGCCTCGTACTCGGCAAATCAACACCGCTGGGTTGTCATTTAACTGATACAGTTTACCTGTCTGTTCATTGGTATAAGTAATGGTCCCGTTAACCGCATCGCGCAGGTTAATTTGCCCTTGGACTACCTTGTCCCATGACGGCGCCAGAGAGTCTTCAAAGTCGGCCATAAACACTTTCACATTGGCATTGAGTGCATTGATAATCATTTTGCGCTCAACAGGGCCCGTGATTTCGACACGACGATCTCGCAAGTCATGAGGGATGCCGCGGATTTGCCACTCGCCATCACGAATAGCGCGAGTTTGTGGTAAAAAATCCGGTAACTGGCCTTTATCGATACTGAGCTGGCGTTGCTTGCGAGCATCGAGGAGTCTGTCTCGCTCAGGCATGAACTCCTGACAAAGCGCCTGCACAAACGCCAGAGCACCTTCAGTAAATACAGTGTCAGCTCCAGCGATATCGTTACCAGTTATAGTCAATGGCGACTGGTGCTGACTGATTGTCATTGATGTATCTGTCATGGCGATGCCTCTTTATTCGATTATCCGTGTCGGTTATCAGTGTCAGTGCTAACTCATTCATTGACTTAGCTAAGGTCTAACGACTCCAACTGCTATGGCGCTGGCCTAGGCCTTGTGATTAGCGCTCACCATTCAAATGTTGAATTAGTACTAAAAGCTACCGATGAACATTTGCGAAAGCAACAATCTCGCAATACGAAAAAGGGATGGCAATGGCACCTTTGGGCACCCTGAAATTGGTATTACCAAAAAGAGCGCGAACATTAAGTTGTTGAAATATTGAGGTAATCATTGATTGAGCGTGACTTATGTCACGTCGAGATGCCAGTTGTCAGACAAATGTACCAAAGCCAAACGCCTGTTGGTTATTACGTTATATAATTACATGGCGTATATAAATATATACGCGTAAAATCATGAATCATCTTAATGCAGATCGTAGCGGCTGTTTATACCCGCCCACAACGGAATGCTATTAAATACAATAAAAACATAAGCTTACTAAAATTCAGCCTAAGCAAAAATTCAAACGCGCGTTTTAACTTTACCTTTACGTAAAGGTGTATGCTGGGCGCGGGGCAATAATGGTTCGCTGGGTGTATGTAGATCAGCCAACATTCAAATTTAATTTGGTCAAATTGCAAAATAAATCAATAAATATGCACTTTATAGCGAAATGCTGGCTTAAGATGGCGATTTGATGACAGCCTAGCGCGCAAATTCAACCAACACTCACAATCGCATTCACAAAGGATAGCGGCTTCGCGGCTATTAACTCTTGTCAGTCATACCTTTGCTTAGTTATGATTGAGGCCAATTTTGATAGCTTGCAGTGACCAATGATAACGATAAAACGTACCAGACAAGTATTAGCCCTGACCGTATTAAGCCTCAGCATCAGTGGTTGCAGTGTGTTTGATTGGCTAGTGTATAAGCCCGATGTTCCGCAAGGTAACTATATGGAGCCTCAGCAAGTCGAAAAGCTGCGGATTGATATGACCAAGGAACAAGCCGAATACATTTTAGGCCGCCCTGTGCTGCGCGATAGTTTCGCCGATGATACTTGGTATTATGTGTATCATTTTAAAAGTGGCCGCGATGCCAGCATCATTCATAAAGAATTGGTTTTAAGCTTTGACGCTCAAGGTAAGCTCAGCAGCGTGAGCGGTGACTATGAGTTAAACCAAGATTTTGCCGTACCTTTAGAGCAAAGTTCGCTACCAATGACTAACTCAGTAGCCTCCGAGCCCTTAGTGCCAAATAGCCGAGGCGATGCTAAGCCATTAGTGGAAGAAGACAAGCCACTGTCGCAGCAAAAAGTGATTCAGGATAAACAGTAATTGAGGTAAGTCTCAGCGGCGTTTATCGCTATAAAAAAAGCTCGCCACGGCGTAATGCCGATCAGTTAAGACAGATCGCTTGACGATCTCACTGAAAGGATCAAAATCCGATGACCCCTTGTCATCGGATTTTTTTATGCAACTTTCAGAAGCTTTGGCGCGTACTCATATCAAT
>NZ_JAHUTT010000063.1 GCF_019209865.1 Shewanella sp. NIFS-20-20
ATTGATATGAGTACGCGCCAAAGCTTCTGAAAGTTGCATAAAAAAATCCGATGACAAGGGGTCATCGGATTTTGATCCTTTCAGTGAGATCGTCAAGCGATCTGTCTTAACTGATCGGCATTACGCACAAGGCGGGTTTTTTTATACATTTAACGCTTACTCAGCGTCATCGCTGCTGCGATCCATGTTTTCGGTGTTCTCAAGCCAAAGTGCATTGATAATCCCGAAAGAACAGGCCAGTAAGATGCCGAGTATCCAAGTGAAATACCACATAGTTTCGTTATCCTTTTATCAATACAGAGACGTTGAGTTGTCTTCAATGTGCTTACGGCTCAGGCGACCATACATCTTGATGTAAGTCCACAAGGTATAGCCCAGAACAATTGGCACAAAAATGATGGCGGCGACAGTCATCACAGTCAATGTCATTTGTGATGCCGTTGCATCCCACATGGTTAAGCTCACGTTCGGATCCAATGATGATGGCATCACGAATGGGAACATGGCAGCACCACAAGTTAAGATCACCGCCGCAATGGCGATAGAGCTAAACAAGAAGGCAAATCCACTACGGTTGAAGCGACTAACCACTAATACCAACAACGGCATTAATAAGCCAATCACAGGGAACAGCATAGTGATTGGGTACTTGTCATAGTTAGCTAACCAAGCACCGGCTTCAACGATGACCGTCTTAGTGGTAGGGTTTGAAGCTGCCGCAGTGTCGATAGCCGAGGTAATCACATAACCATCAATTCCGGTAGCCAACCAGAAGCCGGCAGCACCAAACAACACAAACAAGGCAATGGCAGCAACTTGCGCAGCCGTGGCAGCACGCGCACGCAACTCACCTTCGGTTTTCATTTGTAGCCAAGTCGCGCCTTGCATCATAAACATACTAACGCTAACCAGGCCGGCTAAAATGCCAAATGGATTCAGCAAGCCAAAGATGTTGCCATGGTAGTATGAACGTAAGAATTGGTCGAATTCAAACGGTACACCCAGTAATAAATTACCAAACGCAACGCCAATGATCAGCGGCGGTACAAAACCACCCACGAACAATGCCCAATCCCATGATTTACGCCATCTTGGATCTTCAATCTTAGAGCGATAATCGAAACCCACTGGGCGCAAGAATAACGCAAACAGCACGATCATCATGGCCAGATAGAAGCCAGAAAATGATACCGCGTACACGGTAGGCCACGCGGCAAATAAAGCACCCGCACCAGTGATTAACCATACTTGGTTGCCATCCCAATGAGGGGCAACGGTATTGATCATAATACGGCGTTCGGTGTCATCTTTACCTATGATAGGTAGTAAGGCACCCACACCCATATCAAAGCCATCAGTGACCGCGAAGCCGATGAGTAACACACCGACCAACGCCCACCAAACAAATCTCAACAGTTCATAATCAAACATCGTGATTTCCTTATAGGTCCTTTATGCTTTAGGATCCAATTGTTCAAAGTGATAACGTCCAGTCTTCATGCTGCTAGGGCCAAGACGGGCATACTTCAACATCAGGAACACTTCGATGACCAGTAACACAGTATAGAAAACCGTGATGCTGATAATACTGATCCAAATATCACTTAAACTCAGGCTCGATGCCGACATATACGTAGGCAACACTTCTGAGATGGTCCAAGGTTGACGACCATATTCAGCCACAAACCAACCACACTCAATCGCAATCCAAGGTAACGGCAAGCTAAATAAAGCGGCTTTCAGCACCCATTTATTTTCTTCAATGCGGTGGCGAGTGCTCTGCCAGAAGGCGGCAATAAACACGAACAGCATAATAAAGCCTAAACCAACCATCACGCGGAACGACCAGAAAATAGGAGCCACCTGTGGGATTGACGACTTCGCCGCAGCATCAATCTGTGCGTCAGTCGCATCGATGATATTGGCGGTATAAGGCTTAAGTAACATGGCATAACCTATGTCACCTTTACCGGCTTCAAAGGCAGCACGTACTTCAGGGGTTTCATTACCGCTACGCAATTGCTCAAGGGCCGCGTAGGCAGGAATACCGTTACGGATACGGACTTCATGCTCTTTGATTAAATCGCGAATACCGGTCACTTGCTCATCTAAAGAACGAGTGGCAATAATCCCCATGACATATGGGATTTTAATCGCATAATCGGTATGCATGGTTTCTTGATTCGGCAAACCAACCACAGTGAACGCTGCAGGAGCAGGTTCTGTGTGCCATTCAGCTTCCATTGCCGCCAATTTAACACGCTGTACTTCACCAGTTTCATAACCAGATTCATCGCCAAGCACGATAACGGACAAAATAGAGGCTAAACCAAAGCTGGCGGCGATAGCGAATGAACGACGGGCAAAGGGTAAGTCACGCTTTTTAAGGATGTAGTACGAACTAATTGCCAACACAAACATAGCGCCAGCCACATAGCCCGATGCCACGGTGTGGACAAACTTAACCTGAGCGACCGGGTTAAATACCACCTCAGCAAAACTGGTCATTTCCATGCGCATGGTTTCATAGTTAAAGGTAGAACCGACAGGGTTCTGCATCCAACCATTGGCCACCAAGATCCACAAGGCAGATAAGTTACTGCCCAGCGCAACCAACCAAGTCACGGCTAAGTGTTGACGTTTACTAAAGCGATCCCAACCAAAGAAGAACATACCAACAAAGGTAGATTCTAAGAAGAAAGCCATCAGGCCCTCAATGGCTAATGGCGCACCGAAAATATCACCAACATAATGAGAATAGTAAGACCAGTTAGTACCAAACTGGAACTCCATCGCCAAACCTGTCGTCACACCCAAGGCAAAGTTAATACCAAATAACTTACCCCAGAATTTAGTCATGTCCTTATAGATCTGCTTATCGGTCATCACATACAGTGATTCCATGATAGCCAGCAAAAAGGCCAAACCTAAGGTTAACGGTACAAACAGGAAGTGATACATAGCTGTTAGCGCAAACTGTAAGCGCGATAGCTCAACAACCTCTTCAACAATCATTTGTGTCTCCTTACTTGGCGGAAGTTAATCGCGGATGACTAACGCCGTTGGTAAGTAAAAATATAAAAATAGCCCGCCAAAGAGACTAATCCCATCTGGAAAACAACCTGAACCCTCAAGTTGCCCCACACATGACACCAAGCCTCTACCAGCAAACCGCCCAAAAAAGTCTATTGCCTTTGCTTTAGCATTTACTAACCCTAAAACAAGCAGTTTAGCTGCTTGTGCGTGACATGACTCACGGGTTACAACTAACTCGTGACAACCGTCACACGCAAAATGCATTTATTAAACAATTTTCTTATTTATTTCAACAGCTTGCGTATATCTATTGAAATGGAAAACTAATGTTTTTATACCATCGAAGTTTGACTCATATCAATCAAAACCCCATAGCAACCGCTGTTTTTGCGGGACATAGCACACTTTTTCAAATCATAGACTTTACTGAGCAAGATCCACATGCTAGGGAAATAAAAACATCGCCATTAAAAGTGTAATTTTGAAGGGTTCAAGCAATTTGAGCGCTAAAAGCGCCATAAATACAATTATTAATAAATATGCAACAAACAAAATCAAATATATTTCACCCATCAATATTCATCAAAGACATCAACCACAGATAAAACAATAACTTATAAAATAAAAATTATTATTCAGATAAAAAACACATCAATCTGGATTAGATAAACTAATGCGATAATGAATTTTTTCTCGTTTGAACAAATAGTGCCCAAGCCCTATCATATGCCCCGTGTTAAGGAGACGCTCGGGCACTACAGCAGTATACGTGCCATTTGCCCATTCCGCGCACAATGACCCTAAACTGTGTGGAGAAAATGTCATGACTAAGTTATTCAATCGTCTGGTTAACAGCTACAAACGTGTTTTCGTTGAACTTTATACTTCAAGAGAATTATAAGGTAGCGAGTAAACCGTCCCCCTATTTCTCGTTTTGTTAGCGCAAAACTGGCCCTGTGATGAACACTCATCACAGGGCTTTTTTTATCACGGCGCCCTGCCACCATTGCCTGAGAAAAAAACAATGAAATATCCCCCTCAATGCCACAGGCAACAATTAAGCTACAATACGATTGCTTAAGTATCCCATGATGCAAGAGCTGCCACATATCGCACTGATTTAAAAAGAATAATTAATAAGACATTCATCAGGATGTACCATCACGCATAAAAAAAGTGAGCCAAATGGCTCACTTTTTAGTGTGGAATTAAGCAGTTAACTCATTGCCTTCCCAATGTACTGCCTTAACCGACATTGACACGGGCATTACGGAACATCCGCATCCAAGGACTATCCTCACCCCATTGGCTCGGGTGCCAAGAATTAGCCACGGTTCTAAATACTCGCTCTGGGTGCGGCATTAAAATGGTCACCCGCCCATCGCTAGTTGTCATGCCGGTAATGCCATTGACCGACCCGTTTGGATTTAACGGATAACGCTCGGTCGGCTGGCCTAGGCCATCGACATAACGCAACGCAACCGTACCACTCGCTTCAGCGGCAGCTAATGCGGCAGCCGAGGCAAATTCGACTTGCCCTTCACCATGAGACACAGCAATTGGCATCCGCGAATTGGTCATGCCATTGAAAAACAACGAGGGACTCGCCTGCACTTCGACCGCGGCAAAACGCGCTTCAAAGCGTTCAGATTGGTTACGCACAAACCGCGGCCAATGCTCGCTCCCAGGAATGATCTGTTTAAGGTTCGACAGCATCTGACAACCATTACAAATACCGAGGGCAAAACTGTCGTTACGTAAGAAAAACTCACTGAACTGATCGCGAGCTTGCGCATTAAACAGAATCGATTTTGCCCAGCCTTCACCTGCGCCAAGCACATCGCCATAAGAGAAGCCACCACAGGCCACCAGCCCTTGGTAGTCACTCAGAGCGACGCGGCCACTGAGGACATCAGACATATGAATATCATGACTCTCAAAACCGGCGCGATCGAAGGCGGCTGCCATTTCTAACTGCGAGTTAACGCCTTGCTCACGCAAGATAGCCATCTTAGGCGCTAGGCCTTTTAACACATAAGGGGCAGCAATATCTGCAGCTGGGTCAAAACTCAAATCGACGCTTAATCCAGGGTAACTGGCATCCTGACGCAGTTGATGCTCTTGTTCTGCACATAATGGATTGTCACGTAGGCGTTGGATTTGGTAACTAGTTTCAGACCACACCCCACGCAATTGATGGATCCCTTGGCTAAAGACGGTCTCCCCTTGCCACTCAACCGTTAACTGCTGTTCTTGGTTCAGTTCAGCAATCAATGAGGTTTGCAGTCCAAGGGCCTGATATTGTGCCATCACGCGCTCGACATCACCGCGCTTGACCTGCAGGCATGCCCCGAGTTCTTCATTAAATAACGCCGGGATCAATTCGCCGCCTAACACACTGGCATTGAGCGACACCCCAGTGTTACCGGCAAACGCCATTTCACATAAGGTGGTCAATACCCCACCGTCGCTGCGGTCGTGATAGGCCAATAAGGTGCCATCAGCTACTAAGGCTTGTGTCACCTCAAAACAGGCACGCAGCGCAGCCGCACTGTCGAGATCCGGCGCCACATCCCCTAACTCACCAAACACTTGAGCTAAACAAGAACCGCCTAAACGCTGTTGGCCAGCCGCTAAATCCACCAGCAAGATAGCAGTGTCACCCACCTCGGTTTGCAATTGAGGCGTTAACGTACGACGAATATCATTGACCACGCCAAAAGCGGTGATCACTAATGACATCGGCGATGTCACCGCCTTTTGTTCACCGTCTTGCTCCCACGCGGTGCGCATCGACATTGAGTCCTTGCCCACCGGAATGGTCAATTCCAGCTCTGGACACAGTTGTTCGCCAATAGCCTTAACCGCTTGATATAAACCGGCATCTTCACCGGGATGACCGGCAGCAGACATCCAGTTAGCTGATAATTTAATCCGAGTTAACGAGCTAATATCGGCCGCGCTAATATTCATAATCGCTTCGGCCACCGCCATCCGCGCCGAGGCAGCAAAATCTAACAAGGCCAGTGGCGTGCGTTCGCCCATGGCCATCGCTTCACCATGATAGCTATCAAAGCTGGCCGCGGTCACGGCGCAATCGGCCACCGGCACTTGCCATGGACCCACCATTTGATCGCGATTGACTAGGCCGGTTACCGTTCGGTCGCCAATCGTGATTAAGAAAGTTTTATCCGCTACTGCCGGCAAGGACAACACCCGCTGCACCGCATCGGCCAATTCAATCTTATCCGTTGCTAAAGCCGGCGAATTGGCCGTGAGTGTCAGCACGTCACGGCTCAGTTTCGGTGCTTTACCTAACAGGACTTCCAGCGGTAAATCGATAGGCTGATTATCAAAGTGCTCATCGTTAAGCACTAAGTCTTCTGTCAGGGTTGCTTCACCCACTACCGCAAATGGCGCCCGTTCGCGTTCACAAATGGCACTAAAGGTTGCTAAATGCTCAGGGGCAACTGCCAGCACATAACGCTCTTGGGATTCGTTACACCAAATTTCTAGCGGGCTCATGCCCAGTTCATCATTGAGCACCTTGCGTAATTCAAAACGGCCACCGCGCCCAGCGTCACTGACCAGCTCAGGCAAGGCATTAGATAAGCCCCCGGCACCCACGTCGTGAATAAATTGGATCGGGTTGGCATCGCCTAACTGCCAGCACCTGTCGATCACTTCCTGACAACGGCGCTCCATTTCAGGGTTTTCGCGTTGCACCGAAGCAAAATCTAAATCTTCATGGGACTGACCCGAGGCCATCGACGAAGCTGCGCCACCGCCCAAACCAATGTTCATGGCCGGGCCACCGAGGACGATAAGCTGAGCGCCAACAGTGATTTCACCCTTTTGTACATGGTCTTCGCGAATATTACCTAAGCCACCAGCCAACATAATCGGTTTGTGATAACCGCGCACTTCAACGCCGTTATGGCTATTGACCTGCTGCTCATAAGTTCGGAAATAGCCTAATAGCGCCGGCCGGCCAAATTCATTATTAAATGCCGCGCCGCCCAAGGGGCCTTCGATCATAATATCAAGCGGCGTCACGATACGATCTGGCTTACCGTATGGCTGCTCCCAAGGCTGCACAAAGCCTGGAATATTGAGGTTTGACACGCTAAAGCCCGTTAAGCCAGCTTTAGGCTTAGAGCCGCGACCCGTGGCACCTTCATCACGGATCTCACCGCCAGAGCCCGTCGCGGCACCGGGATAAGGACTAATGGCTGTGGGATGGTTGTGGGTTTCAACTTTCATTAACACATGGATAGGTTCCACATGATAACGATAGACGCCATCGCTGTCGGGGAAAAAGCGACCCGCTTGCGACCCGGTCATGACCGCAGCGTTATCTTTGTAAGCCGATAACACATGCTCAGGGTGCATCTCGTGGGTATTTTTAATCATTTTAAATAATGATTTCGGCTGGACTTCACCATCGATGGTCCAGTCGGCATTAAAAATCTTATGACGGCAATGTTCAGAGTTAGCCTGAGCAAACATCATTAATTCAATATCGTGCGGGTTACGGCCAAGGCGGGTGAAGTTCTCGACCAAATAATCCATTTCATCATCGGCTAACGCTAAGCCCATATCGAGATTGGCGCGCACTAATGCGTCGCGGCCATGCCCCTTGATATCGACACTGGCAAATGGCGCTGGAGTGGCTTGAATAAATAATGCGGCGGCCGCGCTGAACTCATCCATGACCACTTCCATCATGCGGTCATGCAATAACCCTTTCAATGTGTGGAGCTCAGACGGGCTCATCGCGTCCATATCAATATAGTAAGCCAGACCACGCTCTAAACGCGTCACCTGAGACAAACCACAGTTATGGGCGATATCAGTTGCTTTTGAAGACCAAGGAGAAATAGTGCCGGGGCGGGGTGTTACGAAGAAAAGTTGCCCTTCGGGGGCGTGTTGTTCGATGGCTGGACCGTAGGTTAGGAGTTTAGCGAGTCGCTGTTGGGCATCCTTGTCTAGTGGCGCTGACACGTCAGCCAAGTGAATGTATTCTGCATAAATCTGACGTACTGGAAGCTGTGCTTGTTGGCAGGCTTCCATCAGCTTTTGCACCCTAAACGCTGATAAAGCAGGGGCTCCGCGGATGATCTCCATCACTTCTATTCACCTTTATTAATGATTGATTGTAGGGTCAAAGGAGGCGGTATTATAAGGAAATTATGCACATAAATCATCTTAAGCAGGCGGACAAAAGCGGTTAACTTGTGTTATAAACCCCCACCTTAGCAGAAAACAATTTCCTGCAAATAAAACATTCACACTTTCACGGCCCCATGGCCATATAAGGCCATTGACCCAATGGTCACTAATGATCAAACGTTGCTTTTTATATTGGCTGGCGCATTATTATCCATGATGAGAAATCTGCAGACATTTTTACTTCCGATGTTGTTGCTTACTTGCCTGAGTGCATGTCAACCCAACTTGGAACAGACTCCCACCGAAACATTGCCTGAGTCGTTAACGACATTGCGGGTGGGTACCCTTTATGGTCCGCAAATCTACATGAACAATGGCCAAGAAATCACCGGATTCGATTATGAAATGGCGGCTAAATTTGCCGAGTATCTCGATATCCCGCTGGAGATGACGCCTTACGCCAACTTACCCGAGCTATATCAGGCGCTCGAAACCAACCAGATAGATATTATCGCCGCCGGCATGACCGACACAGGATCACGCCGCCTCAATTATCGCTTAAGCCCGCCACTCTATGAAGTCGACCAAGTATTAGTGTATCGCCAAGGTGACAAGGCCATCGATAACATTGACAAGCTAGCGGGGCAAATTGTCGTGGTGGCCGACTCAGCTTATGAAGAAACCTTAGTCGAATTACAAAACGATAACCCGCAACTCAATTGGCAAGCCACCAACAGCCAAGATATCGAAGAACTACTGCAATTAATTGCTGATGAGACCATCGACTACACCATCGCCGACAGCAGTGCCTTGCAGATTAACCGGCGCTTTTTACCGGAGTTACGCGCCGGCCCCGTTCTCAAGTCTGAGCAAAATATTGTGTGGTTGTTACGACCCAAAGGCAGTGATGCCCTGATGGCTAAACTGTTGGCATTTTGGGATCAAGAACAAAGCAGTGGCACCTTGGCTAGATTACAAGAGCGCTATTTTGGGCATGTTGAGCGCTTTGACTATGTTGACACCCGCGCATTCATTCGCGCCGTCGACAGCAAACTGCCGCTGTATCGGCCACTCTTTGAAAAATATTCCGGCGAGCTCGATTGGCGTAAATTGGCGGCCACTGCCTATCAAGAGTCTCATTGGAACCCTAGAGCTCGCTCACCGACTGGGGTGCGCGGCATGATGATGCTCACCTTGCCGACGGCCAAACAAATGGGCATTGAAAACCGTCTCGATGCCGAGCAAAGCATTCAAGGTGGGGCCAAATATTTAAGTAATATCTTAGACAGGTTGCCAGACTCTATTCCCGAGGACCAACGTATGTGGTTTGCCCTCGCCTCTTACAATATCGGCATGGGGCATGTGGAAGACGCCCGAAAACTGGCTGAATCCATGGATCTCAATCCCAGTGCTTGGAGTGATGTTAAGCACGTCTTACCGTTACTGCAAAAACGTCAGTATTACAGCAAGACGCGTTATGGCTACGCCCGCGGGACTGAAGCGGCGCATTATGTCGATAATATCCGCCGCTATTACGATACCCTGATTTGGCTAGATACCCAGCAAGCATTAAAACTCGAACAGGAACAACAAGCCGAGACGGCTGCCACACTCAGTGAAAACCCCTTGCCGCCATTACCGGCAAGTAATCCGGAACTTATCGCACCGGATCAGTAGTTATCCATGGGGGCAATGCCAAGCGAAATGCGCACAAGCGCAATGTGGCGCAGTTCCCCATGTGACACACTTCATATTGCTATCGGCGCAGACACTTGCTAGTGTGTGCCTGTTCAGCCTACACAGGAAGGTAAAATATGAAACGTAGACCGATTAATAATGCTTCCGCTCGTCGCCGTACGCTACGTAAATCGAGACAGCAACAAATGTTACGCCGCCATAAGCAATTTTTTAATTTCCTGCAGAGTCAGGATTAATCGTATGAGTTCTCAGTAATTTTTCGGCTTTTTTCTCACGTCGACGCCGCTGAAAAAACGCACTTAATTGGGCACTACACTCAGCGGCCAACACCCCAGAGGTGACCTGTAACTGATGATTAAAATTCGGATGTTGCACCAAGTTGACTTGGCTGCCAGCCGCACCGGTTTTAGCATCATGGGCGCCAAAAACGACACGGCCCACTCGGGCATGCACCATCGCTCCTGCACACATAGAACAAGGCTCTAACGTCACGTACAGTGTGGTATCAATCAAACGGTAGTTATCTAATACTTGGCCGGCGGCGCGTAAGCATTGGATCTCAGCATGGGCCGACGCATCATTGAGGGTAATGCTCAGGTTATAGCCACTGGCCACAAGCTGGCCGTCTTTGACTAACACCGCACCCACCGGAATTTCACCGCGCAACTCGGCACGTTTGGCGATATCTAACGCGACACGCATCCACTGTTGATCTTGTTGACTCTGATCCATTGTTTTTTAAATTAAATTAAGCATGGCGCCAGTATATACTTTTTTAGCAAGATTGGTCGAAACCACCGAGCAGAGCCTAAATTTTAAGTACACTTAGAGAAACATCTTCATAGATTGGGCGTGACCATGCTGGCACCTATCTGGCCGATGGCCTTACTGCTAATTAGCGTTATCGATATCGCCTTATTAGCGGCGACCACCGAACTGAGACCTTGGCAAACTGACAGCGGCATGACGCTGGCATTAATCTTGGGCAGTTTAACTTGCTGGTTAGCGCTATTGTGGCAATGTCAACAGCTACGCCAACATCCGCCGATCTATTCTTGGTTAGTCTTAGGCTTTAGCGGTTTATACTTAGCCAATTTACTGTATGCGTTTGATTTGCTGTTTGTGATTAAGTTAAATCATTACCTTATGTATGCCTTAGGCTTTGCCATGATTGGCGCCATGATGTTGTGGCAAGGTATCACTCGAATGATCCAATCCTTACAAGATCATAGCCAGTTGATCAGCAAGATAAGCCACCAAGACCTGGTGAGTTCGGTGGCGCAACATGCCGAACTGTATCAAACCCGCAAACCGATGCAAGCCCCTAAAACCGTGGTTGTATTAGTGATTGCCATCGATAGATTTAGCCCAATCCAAGATAAATTAGGCGCTGCAGCGGCGCAATATGTGCAGTTAAGCCTAGCGCAATTAATTACAGAGAATATTCGCCAGCAAGATTGGTTATCGCCACTTGAGCCAGGTTGGATGATGTTGTATTTACCCAATGTCGACAGCCAAGATGCGGCGTTAAAAGCCGAACATATCCGCTTACTCGTGACCGAACACATCATTCACTGCAGTGGCCAGCCCCTACGAGTGACCCTGACCATAGCGCATGGGCAATTACCCCATGAACATGTGAACGATTATCTGGAAGCCGCCCGAGCGCAAATTGAGTCAACCAAGGCAGCAGGCAACAAAGTGTTCGCCATCGCCAGCGAGACCTAAGCAATGACGTGCGGCTAAGCCAAAGTCATTACGAACTGCTAAGCCTGAGTAATAACCTGCTCTAAGCCAAAGTAACTGCCCCTGACTCAGCCAGAGTTGATCGCAATCTGTTCGTCACGGGTAGAGCACGACATAACATCGCAATAATAGGCATTGCCTTCATCGACTGAGCGGATATATGGGATCCGAACAGAATCCTCAACCGCCGACATTAATGCCCAATTGAAAGTTATCGAGTCAACATACTTACCTAAACCGATAAACTGAGCAGCCTCTCGCCCAGGTTTAGGTGAAGTACCAGCAAATGCTGCACTAGATATTTATGGCTAAATATCGTCTCAAGATCAGCGGGTTAACTTAGCGGCGTTTAGTTGATTACTGGGCGAATTGATCATTAACCGCCACGATCAATAGCGAGTCATCGTCGTCGAACTCGGTATAAGTGAACGTTTCTCGAATCGTAAAATAGTTTGAAACCAGTGCTATTAGGTCATTTTTGTCATAAAACACAAACAACATATCTTGTATGACAACCTCTTTGTCTCCCAACCAGAAGGTATGCGTGAACACACCATTGGGTTTGATAATCTGTTGCTGGCGCTTAAATGATGCCTCTAATTGCTGCCGAGGTAGATGATGCAACACTTTATTTGAAAACACACAATCATACGTTTCCTCAGTCGCTATCGTGACAGCATCGAGCCTTAACCAAGGCACAGCGCTAAACTTACTTTGGCAGCGACGAAGAAACTCATCCGAAAGATCTGAGCCGGTCACCTGATACTGATGACGTAACTGCGCAATATCGTTGCCGGGACCACTTCCCAGCTCTAATAGAGAGCAGCCCTCTCGCAGATGACGGTCAAGCACCCGATATAAGTGGCTGCCATCATAATCGGCACACATGCTTTCATATTCATCGACCTTGTCGGCATCATTATAGAAATTCACTGCAACTCCGTATCTACCATGCACATAAGGGCTAGTTCGCGACACTCGCCGGGCACAGGGCCGGGTTAGGCGCTATCGTAAACTGCGCGGCTGACGGTTCATGTTGCTTTCTTCATTAACACCTTAGTGTCATCTTTGCGGGTAATTTCCCAGCCAAGGTGCTGATACAACGCAATATTTTCATTTAACAGCACATGGGTGGCAATCCCATGCCCCCCATTCGCTCTTGCTAATTCAGCCAAGAGTATCGCCCCTGACACTGTTGCCAGCCTCAACTGAGGTGCGCGCCCCAATCACCAGACAAACAATTTAAAATAACTCAGAATAACAATCACTGCCGTCAATCCCATCCACCCCAAGACTCGGGTAACCCCCTCCGGAGAACTGGGATTAAACTGTGGGAACAAAATAGCCCCCACAGACAACATGGGTAACCAACTATAAAGTTTCCCCATGTATATTGAGGTTGCCGCGGGAAATGGTCCAATACCTAAGTAGATGACCAAGTAAGCACCATAAACTCCAATGGCAACACTCGCTTCTTTCCTCGAGGTTTCGCTCGCCTCTAACAACCAATAAAAACCCACAAACACGACCAACACAGCCACGTCAATCAATGTCGTCTCCCCATGATGGCGTTGAAGCGCAGCACCTCTCAAGCGCCGTAGTGGTCAACTAATATTGGCCACACTCTTAAAGTTTAACCAAAACAATCGATCTGATTCATTGGGCGTCAGTCCACCATTATATTGATGTGGGCGAAGCTGACAGTAATATCCAATAATGTATCGTGTAATTTCATTCTGCGCTTCAGTAAAATTACGATAGCCAGTGACCGGTATCCATTCTGTCTTAAGACTTCTTAAAAAGCGTTCCATAGGGCTTGCCTTCCGTTGATTGAATCGTTGTATCGGAAAGAAACAGAGCCTGCTGCTGTATCGGCTACGTAAAAGCCGTCACGATCATTTACTTTATAAAGTTTATCTCTCGGTTTGAGATTGCGAAGCTTGGTATTGGTGAGCTTGAATCGGCCTCTAGTTGTTCTTTGATACCATGCTGGAAAACTCATCAAAAACAAGAAATTAATCATTAATAAACAGACAGATATGAAAAGTTAATACCATGCACCACTAAAAATACTCAGCATGGTATCAGGCGTGAACCATGATATTACCGATAAATCATACCCATCAAAATACCACGGTCAAACCGTGCTTGACGTTGCCAGACATTGCTAAAAACTATCAAGTTAAAAACAAAAAAAGTCCGCTGTTACGCGGACTTAGGTGCTATCTATGGCCTGTTAGAGCCAGACACTTACTAATGGAAGATTATTCCCACTCGATGGTCGCAGGTGGCTTACCTGAAATATCGTAAACTACACGAGAAATACCGTTAACTTCATTGATGATGCGATTGGATACGCGGCCAAGGAAATCATATGGCAGGTGCGCCCAATGAGCGGTCATAAAGTCGATGGTTTCTACGGCACGCAGTGACACGACCCAATCGTATTTACGACCATCGCCCATAACACCAACAGAACGTACCGGTAAGAACACAGTGAACGCTTGGCTCACCTTGTTGTACAGGTCGGCTTGGTGTAATTCTTCAATAAAGATGGCATCGGCGCGGCGCAGCAAGTCACAATATTCTTTTTTCACTTCACCCAGTACCCGCACACCTAAACCTGGGCCTGGGAATGGGTGACGATATAACATGTCATAAGGCAAGCCGAGTTCTAAACCAATTTTGCGCACTTCATCTTTAAACAGTTCGCGCAGAGGTTCAACCAAGCCCATTTCCATTTCTGCTGGTAAACCGCCAACATTGTGGTGTGATTTAATCACATGGGCTTTCCCGGTGGCACTCCCCGCTGACTCAATCACATCTGGGTAGATGGTGCCTTGGGCTAACCATTTAGCATTGGCACATTTTGAGGCTTCTTCATCAAAGATTTCCACAAACACACGGCCAATGATCTTACGCTTGGCTTCTGGGTCGTTTTCACCGGCGAGGGCATCAAGGAAGCGCATTTCGGCATCGACATGGACGATGTTCAAACCAAAATGATTGCCAAACATGTCCATCACTTGCTGGGCTTCGTTGAGGCGCAACAGGCCGTTATCTACGAATACGCAGGTCAGCTTGCTACCGATGGCGCGGTGTAACAGCATGGCGGTAACCGATGAATCAACTCCGCCAGATAAGCCTAAAATAACTTCGTCATCACCCACTTGCTCTTTAATTCGAGCCACGGCATCTTCGATAATTGAGGCTGGCTTCCATACGGCTTCGCAGCCACAAATGCGCAGGGTAAAGTGCTCAAGCATGCGTAAGCCTTGGCGCGTATGGGTCACTTCAGGGTGGAATTGCACACCATAGAAGCGTTTTTCTTCACTGGCCATGGCGGCATAAGGGCAAGTTTGGGTCTTGGCTATCTGCACAAAGCCTGCTGGGATTTCAGCCACTTTATCGCCGTGACTCATCCACACATCCAATAATGAGTTGCCTGAATCGCTAATGCCGTCTTCGATATTGGCAAATAATTGGCAGTCACTCAGCATTTCTACTTGCGCATAACCAAACTCGCCTTCACCGACACCTTGGATCACCTTACCACCTAATTGCTCTGACATGGTTTGCATGCCATAACAAATACCTAATACTGGCACACCGGCAGTAAATACGTACTCAGGTGCCCGTGGTGAGCCTGCGGCGGTCACGCTTTCAGGGCCACCGGCCAAAATGATACCACTTGGCGCAAATTCGCGAATTTGTGCTTCGCTTACATCCCACGCCCACAGTTCGCAATACACACCGATTTCACGGACACGACGAGCGATGAGCTGAGTGTACTGAGAGCCAAAATCTAAGATTAAAATTTTGTGCTGATGAATATCAGTCATGATCTACCTTCAATAATTGGTGATGCTCTTGTTAGAGCCAAATACAGAGTTCAATACCGAGCTAAACGAAGGGCGCCCCGAAAGCCGCCCCACGATAGTTAGCCCATACTGCGATAGTTAGGCGCTTCTTTAGTGATGGTAACATCGTGTACGTGTGATTCACCCATACCCGCAGATGTCACTTTCACAAATTCAGCTTTAGTGTTGAGATCAACGATAGTTGCACAGCCAGTGAGGCCCATGCATGAACGCAAGCCGCCCATGTGCTGATGAATGATTTCTTTCAACTTACCCTTGTAAGGCACACGACCTTCAATGCCTTCTGGCACTAATTTGTCGGCGGCGTTATCGCTTTGGAAATAACGGTCAGATGAACCTTGGGTCTGTGACATCGCGCCTAATGAGCCCATACCGCGGTATGACTTATAAG
Organism: Shewanella sp. NIFS-20-20; assembly: GCF_019209865.1. Lineage (GTDB taxonomy): Bacteria > Pseudomonadota > Gammaproteobacteria > Enterobacterales > Shewanellaceae > Shewanella. The sequence continues at coordinate 15,925 of NZ_JAHUTT010000063.1, forward strand.
CACGGCCTTGATAGAGTTCGGTTTCGCCCGGTGCTTCATCAGTACCTGCAAACATTGAACCGGCCATGATGCAGGAGGCGCCTGCCGCAATTGCTTTGGCTAAGTCACCACTGAAACGAATACCGCCGTCGGCAATCACAGGAATGTTAGTATCGCGCAAGGCATAAGCCGCGTCGGAAACCGCAGTGATTTGAGGTACACCCACACCGGTCACGATGCGAGTTGTACAGATAGAGCCAGGACCAATACCCACTTTAACCGCATTCACACCCGCATCAACCAAAGCTAAGGCGCCTTCGGCCGTGGCTACGTTACCGCCGACAATTTGTAACTCTGGATATTTAGCACGAGTCTCACGAATACGCTGTAATACGCCTTCAGAGTGGCCATGTGAGGAGTCGATCAGCAATACGTCGACGCCAGCCAGTACTAAGGCATCGACACGTTCTTCGTTACCTGGCCCGGCACCAACCGCGGCCCCCACACGCAAACGACCAAACTCGTCTTTACAGGCGTTAGGCTTACGCTCGGCTTTTTCGAAATCTTTCACCGTGATCAAGCCTTTTAAGCAGTAATCGCCATCAACCACTAAGATTTTTTCAATGCGGTTGCTGTGCATTAACTGCTGTACTTGATCTAATTTGGTGCCTTCGGCAACCGTCACCAGTCGAGACTTAGGCGTCATCACTTGTTCTACGGTTTTGTTCCAATCGGTAACAAAGCGCACGTCACGGCCAGTAATAATACCCACCAGTTCATGGTTTTCAGTTACAACGGGGTAACCGGCAAAGCCGTTCTTTTCGGTGAGCGCTTTTAATTCTGCGATGGTGGTCGAGGGGGTGACGGTGACAGGTTGAGCAACCACACCGGCTTCATAAATCTTAACTTTACGGACTTCTTCAGCTTGCTGGGCAATACTCATATTTTTATGAATAAATCCTAAACCACCTTCCTGTGCCATCGCAATCGCTAAGCGGGCTTCAGTCACTGTGTCCATGGCAGCAGACACTAAAGGAATATTTAATTGGATTTTATCGGTCAGACGAGTAGTTAAGCTGGCAGTATTAGGGAGAACCGTTGAATGGGCTGGAACGAGTAAAACATCATCGAACGTCAGGGCTTCTTTTTTAAGTCTTAGCATGGCAACATCTCCCCAAGAGAATTGGATTTAAGAGGTGAAATATTGCGGCGGGATTATACCTTGCACTTAGCACTTCGTAAATGCAAAAATGTAAAAAATTCGCATTTCGCGCCGGAATTTCATGGAAACTATCAAAAAAGATATTTATACCGTTTCAAAGTTAAACGGTGAAGTGCGCCAGCTTCTTGAGGGAAACTTGAGCCGAATTTGGCTAACCGCAGAGATTTCTAATTTCAGCGCTCCCGCCTCAGGTCATTGGTATTTAACCCTAAAAGATAGCCGTTCCCAGATCCGCTGTGCCATGTTTAAAGGCAAGAATCAAAGCGTTAACTTCCGCCCGAGTAATGGCCAACAAGTGCTGGTTCGCGGCAATATTAGCGTGTATGAGCCGCGGGGAGATTACCAATTATTAATTGACAGCATGCAGATGGCGGGTGACGGTTTATTGGCCGCGCAATACGAAATGCTTAAAAATAAATTGGCCGCTGCGGGTTTATTTGCCCATGACACCAAAAGGGCATTACCCAATAATATTCAGCGTATTGGTGTGATCACCTCCCCGACTGGCGCGGCGATTCGGGATGTCTTGCATGTCCTTCAACGTCGAGATGCTGGCCTTGAAGTGGTGATTTACCCCGCTCAAGTTCAAGGTGACACGGCGCCGGCCCAATTGATTCGTGCCATTGAACTGGCGAACCAACGCCAAGAGGTCGATGTATTGCTGCTGACACGCGGCGGCGGATCGTTAGAGGACTTATGGTGTTTCAATGATGAGGCGCTGGCCCATGCCATTTACCAGTCCAATCTGGTGGTGGTCAGTGCGGTCGGTCATGAAGTCGATTCCAGCATCAGTGACTATATTGCCGATATTCGTGCGGCCACCCCATCGGCTGCGGCAGAATTACTCTCAAAAGATAAGCAACATAAACAACAGCACTTACAGCAGTTAAGTCTCCAACTTAGCCGTGCGTGGCACCATCACCTCCAAGGGCGGAGTCAACATCTCGGCCTGCTTGAGCAAAAACTGTATCGTCAAGATCCCAAGCGCCGTTTGCAGCAGCTGAGTCAACAATTCGATGAAGCGTATTATCGACTGCACACAGCCATGACGTTCAGATTGAATCAGATCCACTTAACCCTGCAACAGCAACACAGTGTGTTAATGGCGCATTCACCGCAACATACCTTGCAGCTTCAAGTTCAACAGTTGGAATATCTGCAACATACTTTGCAGCAACGAATGGCAGAAATGCTCAGCGACAGCGAACAACGTTTAAGCAAAGGTGCCCAGTTGTTAGCGGCGGTGAGCCCATTGGCGACGTTAAAACGCGGCTACAGTATTACCACGGATGAGCAAGGCAATGTGATTGATGACGCTGCCAACTTAACCTTGGGCCAAACTGTGCATAGCCGCTTAAATCAGGGCCAAATGGTAGCCACTGTCACCCACATTATTCCTTAACGGATAACGAGGCTCTTTCTTGAGCCTCGTGATAAAGGCTAGTTTTGCAACGCTTTAATTTCTCTTAAATAGCGATAAATGGTGTGCACCGAAATATCCAAACGGGACGCCGCTACTTGCGCACTGTCTTTCAGTTCAAATACCCCTAACTCATGCAGCTGAAACACCATTTCTCGGCTCTTTTTCGAGGGCGCGATTGCTGAGTTATTCTTAACTTCGATACGCACACTGTCGATGGTGCCATGCAAGGCTTCGTCAATATTGCGCGCAAACACTTCTTGCGGCGGACTCGTCTCTGTGGGTAAATCAGGCAACATGACCCGCAGGACTTCCTGCAACGGCGCATCCATGTCGGCATTAATGCATAACAAGCCAATGGCTCGATTGTGGCGATTGCGGATCACTGTGGTGATCGACCGCAAGGTCTTACCGTTTGCGGTCTGACTCATGTACGCGTTAGAGATGTCTTGGCCGGTTTTTAGTTTTAACATCGCCAAGTTAGTGATGGGCGCGCCGACTTCACGCCCAGTCACATGGCCATTGGCAATTTTAATCACCGAGGGATTGTTGGCATCGAGACTGTGCAAAACTACTTCAGTATGCTTGCCATACATGGCGGCAATACCATCAACTACATTTTCTAATGCGGTTAATATATCAAAATCACTTTGACTTAAGTCTTGCAGTTTCACTGGTACCTTTCCTCGTATGTCTTTAGGCCGACATGATATCTATGATGGCGGAGTCAGTCGATGGCATGCCTGTCGTGACCATTTTGCCAATATTTTTGATGGTTTGTTCCACATTGATGGCAATAATACCCTGCCCTTGAACCACTTGGCTATTTAGCGCCATTAAAAAGCTTCGCACCGCAGCGCAAGAGGAAGTGCTGACCTTCATCGCACATGACGCTTTAGCACCGTCGCACACCATGCCCGAGCTATCGCTGATCACATTTTGAATCGCAAAGCATGACTGCTCAAACGAGCCCCCAGCTAAGTACACCATGGCCATCGCCGCCGCGGCACTGGTCACTGAGTTACCACAGAATGCCGACAAGGGCGGGTAATGGGATTTAATATAAATGGCGCCTAAATGACTCATGATCAAGGCGCGCGCCAATTGCTTGTCATCGGCTTGATAACGCTTGGCGGTGATCACCACAGGAATGGTGGCCGCAATGCCTTGGTTGCCACTGCCAAAATTACTCATGGCAGGCAAGGTCGCCCCGCCCATACGAGCATCGGAGGCGGCGGCAGTTTGCATGACGATCCGGTTTAATAAGTCATCGCTCAACAGGCCATCATCCATGGCTTTTTGCATGGTACGACCGACTTCTAATCCGTACGGATTATTCATGCCCTCAGCCGATAGCAGCCCATTTAACTCAGAGGCTTGTAAAATAAAGGCGATCTGTTCAAATGGCACTTGGGTCGCAAACTGATAAATGCTCGCAATGCTGATATCCACCCCATCACAAATCGCCCCTGTCGCCGGGGCACTGCCTTGCGCTAAGGTATATGTCGCCAGGCCATTGAACTCTTTTAACACCACCATGGTATGGCCACCGCTGACCACGACTCGGGCACGGTTGCCATTGCCATAGGCGGTAACCTCGCAGTAAATAAACTCCTCGGTTTGCGTGCGCTTAACACTGACCTGACCGGCGTCAATCAAGCGCTGGGCTGCCAGCACATCCTCACTGCTAATCTTGGCCAGCACTTCCAGACCCGCATCGCCATCGCCACCAATGGCGCCAGCCGCTGCCGCAATTGCTAAGCCAATTTTCCCGGTACCAGGCACAAACACACCCATCGAGTTTTTATACAAATTATCTGATACCTGAATTTCTAACCTGTCAGGTTGACAGCCCAGCTCCTGCCGAGCCAAGGCGGCAGCATAGGCGGCAGCAATCGGCTCAGTACAGCCAAGTGCAGGCTTAACCACCTGATGAATAATTTGAATATATTGTTGCCATTGGGCTTTCATAGTGTGTGCCTTAATCAAAAATGAGGAAACTTGGCCGCAGTTAATACAACTTATGCCAACACGTGCGCAATCGCTTCCACTTCAACTTTTACGCCGAGGGGTAAATCTTTAACTGCAAAGCAACTGCGCGCGGGGCAATCTTGCTGGAAATACTGCTGATACACGGCATTAAATGCCGCAAAATCGCTGATTTCAGCTAAATAACAGGTGGTTTTTAAAACGCTTTGTAAACTACCGCCACCCGCCTCGAGCACGCTTTTTAAGTTTTCCAGCGACTGCACAGATTGTTCAGTGATACCACCGTCAACCACCCCGCCCTTTTGCGCACACACAGGCAACTGGCCTGAAGTGAAGATCAATTGGTTATAGGCCGTGCCATGAGAATAAGGGCCAATAGCTGCTGGCGCGGTTGTTGCGGTAATAATCGTTTTCATTTTAACAATCCTTGCAAATTTAGTTTAATAATCCGATGTATCTAGCTGCAATATTATTTGCATTTTTATTTTAAATTGCAACTACAGTTTAAGCTAGTAGACATAAATACTTCAAAATCGTACTCAAACAGCAGACTTAAAGCCATTTGTGAACTTTATCAGGTTTACTGCATTCTGTTGGTGATATTGATTGTCACCGGTATTTTTCTCAAATATATTTGCATAAACCAAATAGATACCTATAAATAGAGTGATAAGGTTACGACATGAAACCACAGACAACGACAGCATCATCGCCCGCGATTAGTCGTCAAGACACCGCAGCATGGAAAGAAGCTACCCGATTTGATAGTACCGATTGGGGTTGGATCATTATGAGTATTGGCATGGCCATTGGTGCTGGGATTGTATTCTTACCAGTACAAGTGGGCTTAATGGGCTTATGGGTATTTTTACTGTCAGCTGTGATCGGTTATCCCGCCATGTACATGTTCCAACGCTTGTTTATTAACACCTTGGCCGAATCCAAAGAATGCCAAGACTACCCAAGTGTAATCTCAGGTTACTTAGGTAAGAACTGGGGCATGCTTCTGGGTGCACTCTACTTTGTGATGCTGGTGATCTGGGTTTTTGTCTACTCCACCGCCATTACCAATGACAGCGCCTCCTTCTTGCAAAGCTTCGGGGTGACCCAAGAGTTATTATCTAATAACCCATTTTACGGCCTCGCCTTAATCTGTTTATTGGTAGCCTTGGCTTCTCGTGGTGAAAACATCCTGTTTAAAATTTCAACCCTGATGGTATTAACCAAGTTAGGTGTGGTGGCCTTACTGGGATTGATGATGGTCGACAAGTGGGACATGAATAACATTGGTACCATTCCTGCCGCTGGGGATTGGATGAAAGACGCCATCATCATGTTACCTTTTACCCTGACCTCAATCTTGTTTATCCAAAGCTTGAGTCCAATGGTGATCTCTTACCGCTCACGGGAAAAATCCATCGAAGTTGCCCGCTTTAAAGCCATGCGTGCCATGAACATCGCCTTTGGTATCTTATTCGTAGTGGTATTTTTCTACGCGGTGTCATTCACCTTAGCCATGGGTCACGAGCAAGCGGTCAAAGCCTCTGAAGAAAATATTTCAGCCTTAGCCATGGTAGCTCAGGGGGTGCCAGGACCGACCTTAAAGCTGTTAAGTTTGACCTTAAATATCTTCGCGGTAATGACGGCCTATTTTGGGGTTTACTTAGGCTTCCGTGAAGCTTGCCAAGGCTTAGCCATGAACCTGCTGCGCCGCATCATGCCAGAAGATAAGATCAACAGTAAGAAAGTTGGCTACGGCATCATGCTGTTTACCATCTTATTGTCATGGAGCGCGATTGTGCTGAATGCGCCAGTACTGAGCTTCACTTCTATCTGTAGCCCAATCTTCGGCTTAGTGGGTTGTTTAATCCCAGCGTACTTAGTCTATCAGGTGCCATCACTGCATAAGTACAAAGGCGCAGGTCTGTACGTGATTATCGCCACCGGCATCTTATTGTGTATCTCGCCATTCTTAGCCTTCGCATAAGCGAATCGCACCAACATCATTAGCGCCCCTAGGGGTAATGCCGATCAGTTAAGACAGATCGCTTGACGATCTCACTGAAAGGATCAAAATCCGATGACCCCTTGTCATCGGATTTTTTTATGCAACTTTCAGAAGCTTTGGCGCGTACTCATATCAA
>NZ_JAHUTT010000064.1 GCF_019209865.1 Shewanella sp. NIFS-20-20
CGGTCAATATTCTCAAAAAAGAACCGAGCAAATTAAGTCTTCGCCGAAAGAGACGCCGAGCGGCAATGGATTCGGCCTATTTAGAAAAACTAATAAATGCTTAAAAAACATTCACGCTCTTGCCCTGCTATGGAAGACCATCACAGAGTCATCTTCTATTTATCGCGATGCGTTAATTGCCTCGATAATGATAAACCTTTTCGCTTTGGTTTCACCGCTATTTATTATGAATATCTATGACAAGGTCGTACCAAACCTTGCCTTTGAATCATTGTGGGTACTGGCTATTGGCGCAGCAATCGCTTATTTATTTGACCTAATATTGCGGCAATTGCGTAGTTACATCATTGATGTTGCTGGCAAAAAAACTGACATCATCGTTTCGTCTAAATTATTTGCCAAAGCCATAGGGATCCCGTTACAAAAACGTTCACCTAGTATCGGAGCGATGGCTAAACAACTAAGCGAATTTGATAATATTCGTGAATTTCTTACTTCCGCAACTTTAACCACTCTTGTCGATCTTCCTTTTGCATTTTTCTTTTTATTCATTATATATATCGTAGCGGGTGATCTGGTCGCTGTGCCTATGATTGGTAGCTTGTTGATCATTATTTATACCTTGTTGATCCAACCAAGACTCAAAGCAGCCATTGAAGAAAGTAGTAAATACTCAATGTTAAAACATGGTCACTTGATTGAAAGTTTAGCTGCGCTGGAATCGATTAAAGCCTATGGAGCAGAAGGGATTGTACAGCGTGCTTGGCAGCAAATGATTGGGCACACTGCAAATTGGCAATTAAAAGCCAAAAAGTTGTCTAACTCTGTCAGCCATGTGGCCAACTTTATTGTTCAATTTGTCGTGGTAGCGGTTGTGGTATTAGGAGTATATCGCGTTGCCGATGGTGATATTTCGATGGGGGGCATTATTGCGGCGGTGATGCTATCCAGTCGAGCTATATCTCCGATGGCACAATTAGCAAATCTAATGACCCGAGCGAATCAAACCCGAACCTCGCTGGAACAAATCGATACCATTATGAATTTTGAAGATGAACTCGAGAATAAAGGCCATCTTCTTAACGTCCAAAAACTCAATGTAAAAATAGAAGCGGATAATATCAGTTTCAGTTACCAAAATTCACCCAAACCCATCCTCCACCCAATGTCGTTCACCATTGAACCCGGCGAAAAAGTTGCCATCATAGGTAGAAATGGCTCAGGTAAATCGACTTTGGCAAAAATTATCACCGGTTTATATCAACCGAGTGGAGGTAGTCTTAGATTTGATGGCACCCATAGTCATCAAATTCACCCCTGCGATCTACGCCGAAATTTTGGTTACTTACCGCAAGATATCGTGCTTTTTCATGGTTCGATCCGAGATAACATTTTATTCGGAAGCCGTCAGGTCACAGAGCATCAACTCATTCGTGCCGTTCAACTTTCCGGTGTCAGCTTATTTACTAATCTTGAGTCTGAAGGATTAGATCAACAAGTTGGTGAAGGTGGATTATCCCTCTCGCGGGGGCAAAGACAAACCGTCGCGCTTGCCCGTGCCATCCTCAATGATCCACCCGTATTGGTAATGGATGAGCCAACTGCCAGCTTGGACTCACGCTCCGAGAAGCAATTTGTCAGGGCGATGCAGCAGACCTCCAAAAATAGAGGCCTATTACTGATCACCCATCAAATGAAACTACTGTCCTTAGTCGACAGAGTGATCGTACTCGATAAAGGGAAGGTTCTGGCTGATGGTCCGAAAGATGAAGTGCTGAAAAAATTAAGCTTAGGGTTACTGGCGGATAAGCAATCATGAAGAAAAATGCCCATCTATCCAGTAGAGATCTCGACATGGTCGATGACCTTTATGGTGCCATGTTGAGTGAGTCACCTCGAGGCCACAAACTCATGATCTGGGCTATTGCCGCCTTTATCTTGAGTTTTATTGCTTGGGCATCATTATCAAAACTCGATCGTGTCACCTCGGGGCTCGGGAAAGTCATCCCTTCATCTCAAATTCAAGTCATACAAAGTCTTGATGGTGGTGTGATCCAAAATATTTTCGTGCAAGAAGGCAACCTAGTCACCAAGGGGCAACCATTAGTTAGAATTGATGATACCCGCTTCCGCTCGGATTTTGCTCAGCAAGAGCAAGAAGTCAACAGCTTACAGGCGAATGTCGTGCGCTTAAGCACTGAACTCTCCAGCATTACCTTAGCTGAGGTTGACACCAATTGGCGAGAGCAAGTGATGATCAATCAGCAAGTATTATTATTTCCCCAACATTTGATTGATTCCCAAGACTCGCTTATTGCCCGTCAGATCCAGGAATACACCAGCCGACTGAATAACTTACATAACCAACTGGAGATCCAAGCTCGGCAAATTCAACAACGCCAGCAAGAGTCTGAGGAAGTGAAATCTAATATCCGCACCATGACAAAAAGTTTTCAGTTGATCAGTCGCGAACTTGAGCTGACCAAACCCCTCGCAGCCAAAGGGATTGTTCCTGAAGTCGAACTTCTCAAATTACAACGGACGGTCAATGATATTCAGGGAGAATTATCATCGATGCGACTCATGCTGCCAAAAATTAAAGCCGCGCTTGATGAAGCCATTCTTAAGCGTAGGGAAGCGGCATTGGTCTATATTTCAGAAGCACGTAAAGAACTCAATGAGCAGCAGTCACGCTTATCACGACTCAATGAAGCCAAATTAGGAGCACAAGACAAAGTCAGCAAAGCCATCATAAACTCTCCCGTCAACGGGACGGTGAAAAGCATTAACATCAATACATTAGGCGGAGTAGTTCAACCTGGGGTCGATATTATCGAGATTGTACCCTCTGAGGACCAACTACTGATTGAGACTCGAATACTGCCACAAGATATTGCTTTTTTATATCCAGGTCTACCAGCGGTCGTCAAAGTCTCAGCCTATGACTTTACGCGCTACGGTGGGCTGACCGGTGTTGTTGAACATATCAGCGCCGACACAACGCAAGATGAAGAAGGTAATAGCTTCTATATCATTAGGGTTCGTACTGATGAGTCGAACCTGATCAAAGATGATGGAAGCTTAATGCCCATTATTCCGGGCATGTTGACATCGGTTGATGTAATTATCGGGCAACGTACGATTATGGAATACATCTTAAATCCAATTTTACGAGCCAAGGAAAACGCTCTTCGTGAGCGATAGGTTTACAATCTGGAGGGATAAAATGAAATCCACGACAAATCTTGGCGCCAAGAAAAGCCTAATAGCAGTGTCAATCGCACTGTTATTACCTATCTCAGCGCAAAGTCAAACACTCGAGCATGTTGTTGCCCACACTCTGGATACCAATCCGGAGTTGCGTATTGCATTTAATCGTTTCAAAGCAAAAGAAGAACAGGTTAATCAAGCCTTTGCTGGATTCCTACCCTCACTGGATGTCAGCGCTGGTTACGGTATCGAAAATACCGATAGCCCCAGCACTCGACGCACGCGAGGCAGAGACAATGGCGATATCGAGCTAAAACGTGGCGAGGCTGGGATCAGTATTCGTCAAATGCTGTTTGATGGCTTTTATAGCTTTAGTGAACTCGATAGAACCGAGTATGAAGCCAGTGCTGAACAATGGGCTTTATACTCTGCTGCCGAGGATATGGCATTAGAGGTCAGTAAGGTCTATTTGAACTATCTTCGCAATGAACAAGTGCTGACCTTAGCGGAAAAAAACTTACTCACGCATCAGAATATTTATGATCAAATCAAACAACGCACCGACTCTGGCTTAGGGTCCACCGCTGATTTATCACAAATTTCAGGACGACTGGCTCGCGCCAATGCCAATGTGATTTCTGCCAGAAACAACTTCTATGACGCGAAAGCTCAATTTATCAAAGTCACCGAAGTCACGCCTGATGGCCTGATCATCCCAGTGCCTGACGCAGATTTACTTCCTGAGACCTTTGCTGAGGTATCAATACTTGCCAAAGAGAATCACCCGATCCTCAAGTCAGCGGCAGTTGACATCAAAGCCGCAGAAAGCCAGCGAGAATCATCCCAATCAAATTATTACCCAACGATCTCATTAGAATTGGATGGTAATTGGAATAATAACCTCGATGGCGAGAATGGTACGAGCTTAGGCTCGGCTCAGGTCGGGGGTTATAACAACGATTTGGTGGCCATGGTGCGGATGAGATACAACCTGTTCGATGGCGGTAGGGATTTAGCCAAAGATAAAGAGGCCGCATATAAGGTTAACGAGTCAAAAGAGGTCCAACAGCGAGCCTACCGACAGGTGATTGAAGGAGCGAATCTGGCGTGGAATGCTTACGAGTCATTAGGCCCGCAAAAGAATTACATTAAACAACACGTCATCGCCGCCAAAGAGACTCAGTCTGCTTATACCCAGCAGTTTAATTTAGGGCAGCGAACCCTGCTCGATTTACTCGATACCGAAAACGAATTATTTGAGGCCAGAAAAGACTACTTGCAAGCCGAGTATGACCAAGTGATTGCGCAATATCGAGTACTCAATGCCACCGGCCAATTGCTCAATGCGTTACGTGTCACCAGGCCTTTGGAGTGGATGGGTGAAGATAATTATGAAGGAGGAGTAAACTAATGAAAGTCATATTATTAGTTGGCATGGCTCTGGCGGTTAGCGCGTGTGGTATGCGAGATATTCATACCATGAATGGTACAGAGCAAGTCAATAATCTCAATGATTTAGACAAAGATGGTGTGATTGAAGCCCGTGAACGCTGCAACGAAACGTATGCCGGTGCTGCTATCGATAATTATGGTTGCGGGAAAATCAAGCCGATTAACCAAAGCCAACAATTGGCCGTACTCTTCCCCAATGACTCTTTTTATCTTGATCCACAATACTATGGTGAAATTGAAGAAATTGCCGTTTTCATGCGTCAATTCCCAAACACCACAGTCACCATTGAAGGCCATTGCAGCCGCACAGGATCTTACGAACACAACTTAACGTTATCGCAAAAAAGGGCAGAAGCCGTGACATCGACGTTGTCACAACAATTTGGTATTGCCCCCGAACGTATGACGGCCATCGGTTATAGCTATGATCGCCCCGTTGATCCAAGCGATACCAAACAAGCTCATGTCGCCAACCGTCGCGTAATCGCCAACTTGGTCGGTGAAGACACCACTGCAGATATGAAATGGACTATCTTTAGTGTAGATGAATCCGATGAATAATAACCCCTAAGGGAATATGCAAAAACGACAAAGGAAGGTCAGTTTATTCCCCCTGTGTTGCTGTTTACTCATAGCGACACAGGGCATAGTGAACTCAGTGATGGCGTCGCTCGATTGGTTGGACGAATCGAAAATAACTCGAGCGTTGAGCGCACGCTATGGAGAAAGAGCTGGGATGCGATCAACAGCCTGGTTTAAAGTGCTTCATGCCAATCAAATGAGTTCTGAAGCCGACAAGCTTGCCGCCGTCAATGGCTTTTTCAATCTCTTCCGTTTTGTCGATGACAGTAAATTATGGGGTGACTCCAACTACTGGGCCACCCCGTTAGAATTTATTGGTGCCAATGGTGGGGATTGCGAAGACTTTGCCATTGCCAAATTCTTTTCATTGTTGCAATTGGGTATCCCTGAGGAAAAGATGCGCATCACCATGGTCAAAGCTACCAGCGTTAATCAGTACCATATGGTGCTGACTTACTATGAAACCCCAGGTTCCATTCCCTTAGTCTTAGATAATCTCGACCCTCAAATCAAACTGGCAACCAAACGTAAAGACCTGCTACCGGTTTACAGTTTTAATGGTAAGCAGTTGTGGTTAAACAAAGAAAAAGGCCAAGGTAAGCTCGCTGGTTCAGCCTCTAAACTTGAAAAGTGGAACAACTTAAGGCAGCGGCTAAATGTTAATAACCTCAAAAAACCCAAACTATCATTGGAGTAATCGACATGACATTGTTTAGACAGCTTTATGCGCTGTTATTTAGCTTGTTTATTCTCGTCATTGCCACCACTGGCTATGTGCAGTTCACTGAAACTCAAGACTTTCTTAGAAAGCAGATGGAATCTGACCTGAATAATGCCAGCCATTCACTGGGGCTAATGTTAGCCCCAGCGCTAGAATCGGGTGACAACGCGACGGCCGAAACCTTAGTCAACGTGATTTTTGAAGGCGGCTATTATCAACAAGTGATTTTGACTTGGAATGTCGATGGCCACCAGCAAGTTTGGGAGAATAAACTAGTGATTGAAGGCGTACCGCAATGGTTTATCGCCTTAGATTTATTTGACATTATTTCCAACCGTTCGACAATTACCTCGGGCTGGTTACAACTGGCAGAATTAGAGATTACTGCACACCCAGGCTTCGGCTATCACGAGTTGTGGCGCATCCTCAGCAACATGATTATCTTATTCTCTATCTTATTCTTGTTTGCCATTATCATTGCTAGGTATGGCTTAGGCTGGATTTTAAAGCCATTGCATGAAATCTCTGTCCATGCCAAGCACATTGCCCAAAGACAATTCGGCCCAGAAATGGCGTTACCTAAAACCGAAGAGCTAAAAGAATTAGTCACTGCCTTTAACAGCATGTCTTCGCAGTTAAAGTTAATCTTTGATTCGTTAGACGAAGAAGTGACTGCATTACGAAAAAAGAACCTGATGGATCATGTCTCTGGCCTCCCCAATCGTCAATACATGATGGGTCGCCTTGGTGCTTGGGTCAGCGAACCTAATTCTGGGGCATTTTTTCTGGTCAAAATGGACTGGTTAGATGAAGTCCATCATAAATTCGGCTTTGAAGTTCGCGATGAAACCATCCGTATCTTGGCGGAAGCGCTGCAACAAGAATTAACGCAAATCTCTGACTCGGTTATCTGCCGCATTGCCGCCTATGAGTTTTCATTTATGTTAGCTGATGTTGATCACGAAAAGATTGCCACCTATCTACAAACCTTGGTCAGAACCATTAATCAAGAAGTCGCCAAAGCCGGCTGTAATCCCAACGAAGGCTTTGCAATCGGTATTGCTCAGCGTCACAGTGACATGACAGTGTCAGACATTTTATCGCAAGCGGACAATGCGCTGCAGCAAGCCATTCAAGCACATAAGGTCTATCACTGGTTTGAATCAGACACTAAGCAGCTCTATACCCGCGAGCAGTGGCGCGATGAACTCAACACCGCCATCACCTCCGACAAGTTCCAATTCCGCTGGCAGGAAGTGAGATTAAATAACGATGCCGGGATTTTACAGCGCGAGATTTATTGCCAGTTGCAACTTCAAGGCAAAACCGTTCACGCCGGTCAATTTATGCCCTATATCGAATTACTCTCGTTAGGGTCATTACTCGACCGTTGCTTAATTAACTCTGTGGCCACCAGAGGCATCGTCGATAAGTTATCTGAGTCGGTGGCCATTAACCTGACCCATCAGAGTTTATCTGACGTTCAATTCCATCAGTGGTTAGCAGATTTTCTCAAAAAACAAAAAAATCCCCATAACATCGCTTTCGATATTCCCGAAGCTGGTGTTTACAGTAATCCCGACGCTTGTCAGGCATTGTGTAAAATCATTCGAGATGCCGGCGCCAGTTTTGGTATCGATCATTTTGGTCGTCAATTTGGCTCGATGTCTTACCTGCAAACGTTGCGACCCATGTATGTCAAACTGGATCAGTCGTTCGCTTATTATGATGAAAGTCAGCATAACAGTGAACTTTGCCGCGCCTTAATTAACGTTGCTAAGGGATTGAATATTAATGTGATTGTTACTGGGATCCAGGAGTTAACCCAATTACAGCGATTTGAATCACTTCATACTCAAGCGTATCAAGGATTTATTTCACCACCACAAGACATTAAAGAAGACTAAGCATCGGGACGCTTCAGGCATGAAGAGTCCCGTGTTGCTAGAAAAAGTGGCAACAAAAAAGCCTCGCATTGCGAGGCTTTTTTGTAATAAGTGGTCGGTGATAGAGGATTCGAACCTCTGACCCTCTGCTCCCAAAGCAGATGCGCTACCGGGCTGCGCTAATCACCGTAATACTTGTTTGCTCGCTCGACGTCAATCAAGCGGTAATAAATTGGTCGGTGATAGAGGATTCGAACCTCTGACCCTCTGCTCCCAAAGCAGATGCGCTACCGGGCTGCGCTAATCACCGAAATGGTAAAACATAAATCTTAACTAGAAATGGGGTGACTGATGGGGCTCGAACCCACGACAACCGGAATCACAATCCGGGACTCTACCAACTGAGCTACAATCACCACTGACTTTCTACTTTGCTAACAATCCGAAACCTTATCTGGTGCGCCCAGAAGGATTCGAACCCTCGGCCTCACCCTCCGGAGGGGTGCGCTCTATCCAACTGAGCTATGGGCGCCTGCCTTGTCAGCGAGGCATATAGTATGGATAAATGACCCCCGCGTCTAGCACTGTTTTCGATTTCGGAACTGTTTGCTCAACTTTTAGCTAGTTGACTCCAATCAAGTATATCTTCTTAGGTAAATTTGGCTTGGTGGAAGCCAATAATTATGGTAAATGTATGGTAAAAGTAAATAGCCACACAAAAACAACAAGAACAGTTTACACAATATGACTAGGGAAGGCGTTTACGCTCATGATGGCAAGGATATGCCGCATCAATCTGGCCTAGATATCCAATGCCAACATCAAATGACTCAGCTTCAACAACTGGCTGATAAGTATCTCGTTGCCCAACAAACTCGCGACACATTGCTTGACGTGTCCAAAATCGTCATGTCAGCAACCTCTCCCAAAGAATTTTATTTAGCCCTACATACTAAGCTACGCCAACTGATCGCGGCCGATAACTTCTACATTGCCTTCCTCAACCCGAAAACGCGACAGATGGAGCTGCCATTTTTTGCCGACGAAAAAGACTCTCACCCCACGGCTATCTATCCAGACCAAGCATTAAGCGACATCTTAAAGAAGGGCTTAACAGGCTATGTCCTCAGAACTGGGGAAGCAATTATTTGCGATGCCAAAAAGTGCCAAGAATTGGTACTGCAACAACAGATTGTCGATTTAGGAAGCCCCAGCGAATATTGGATAGGCGTCCCGATTAAGAGTAATGACACGGTAGCTGGTGTCCTCGCGGTGCAGTCTTATGATCCCCAGGCGGTATACACCGATAATGATATTGAATTGCTGAACTTCATTAGCCAGCATATTTCTGGGATGCTTAATCGCTTTATGCATCATGAAGCACTTGAGCAAGCCATTCAGCAGCGCACCTACGAGTTATCGCAGCTCAACCAACGCCTTACGCAAGAGGTCAACGAAAGACGCAAAGCGGAACATCTACAAAAGTCGTTATTTGATATTGCCAACTTGGCAAATGCGCGCGTAGAGGATAAAGAGTTCTACCCCAAATTACATCAAATCTTAAGCCATCTATTACCGGCAAATAATTGTTATATTGCCCTTCTCGACGAAGACGATTTTAGTATCAGTTTTCCGTTTTACTTATCTCAACGCCACTTGTCGTCACCCAAGGTAAGAAAAATTAGCGATGGCTTATCTGAGTACGCCATGATGCAACGCCGGCCACTGCTCTTGTCGCAGCACCAAATCGTAGAGTTATTAGAACAAAAACAAATTTATGCACTCGATCCCGACCTCAATCACACCCAAGACGTACATCAGTGGATAGGTATTCCGCTTTTTATCCAAGGGAAAGTAAAGGGGGCCCTCACCATTTACAGCTTAGCGGGAGCTCACAACTATCAAGCTAGCGATGTGGAATTGCTCACCTTTGTGTCGCAACACATTGCGACCGCCATTGAACGCAAACAACATTATGAATTGCTTGAACAAAAGGTAGTGCAACGCACCAAAGCCCTTTCTGAAATCAATCAAGATCTCCAAAACGAAGTCTCAAGACGCCAAAAAATCGAGCAAAATCTGACACATCAAGTACAACATGACCATTTAACTGGCTTGCCCAACCGCCACTTATTTATGGCAAAATTAGACGCAGCAATTCACGAGTCCCACCAGCAAGACAATCAAAACTTCGCTCTATTATTTATTGATTTAGATAGATTCAAATTGATCAATGACACCCTAGGACACTTAGAGGGCGATCGCTTTCTGATTGAAACAGCAGCGCGGTTAACATCATGTATTCGAGGCCAAGATATTCTTGGCCGTTTAGGCGGTGATGAATTTGTGATCCTGTTGCAACACCTCAAGCATAAGCAAGATGCTATTGATGTGTGTGACCGCATTATCGAAGCTTTAACCAAGCCATTTATTCTGGGTAATCGTCAATTTCGCTCCGGTGCCAGTATCGGTGTGGCGCTCAATGAGTCTAAGCCTAATGAAACCAGTGAATCATTGCTTAAAAATGCCGATACGGCCATGTATCAAGCCAAATCCCAGGGCAAAGGTTGTTATGTGATTTATCGCCATCAAGCTCACTATCATCATAACCACATTGAGCACCATTTAAGCCAAGAACTCAAATACGCCTTACAACACGACAAGCTCAATATCACTTACCTGCCTATTTATGATTTAACCACCCAGCATTGTGTCGCTTTTGAGGCCAAGCTGATTTGGCGCCACGCAGCGCTGGGGAAAATCAAACAAGATCAACTAAATAATTTGGCTGCCCACGGCGACTTTAGATGTGCACTTGACTACTATCTGTTGGAAAAACTCAAGTCAGAATATTCACGGCTTGAACGCGACTATCCTTTGTGCCAACTGCATGTGCATTTGAGCTCGCTCCATCTTGCCAAGAATACAGCGATTACCGAGTTAGTCGCCGTGTTGCATAGCATCTGTGACGCTAAATCAGCTCTAACACTACTGTTTGAAGAAAAGTGCCTCACCCATGACAGCAGTGCCAGCAAGCTCGGCTTTGAAACGCTCGACTTGTGTCAGGTCAAATTAGGGATTTATGCCTACGGTATTAGTTATAGCGCACTGAGCAATATTTCGTTTATGCCCATTAGCGCCATCAAGTTAGATCCTAGTATTGCCCAGCACTTAGACCATCATCATCACCTCAAGCTTGCCAAAGCGTGCGTACTCGCCGCCGAAGCGCTGGAATTAACCTGCTTTGGTGCTGGGTTAACAGAACCTTGGCAGCAACTCAGCTACCAAGCATTAGGATTGAGGTTCGCTCAAGGTCAACTATTAGGCGATGTTGTCGAGCTCCCCCCCCAAAAATCCAAGCACAACACGATTACTTCTTAAGCATGGCGCGAATGTTGGCAATATTGGCCTTGCCTGATTGCTGGCGTTCCTCGGCAGATTGATTGGGTTTACGGTTTTCCCAGACTAAATCATCTTGCGGCAACTCCATCAAAAAACGACTAGGCTCACAACGTAAGGTCTCGCCAAACTGCCGTCTTTCACGGCATAGGGTAAACCATAGCTCTCGTTGAGCGCGAGTAATGCCCACATAGGCCAGGCGGCGCTCTTCATCCACATTATCTTCATCTATGCTGGTCTGATGCGGTAAAATGCGCTCTTCCGTGCCGACCATAAAGACATATGGGTATTCAAGCCCCTTTGAGGCATGCAGAGTCATTAACTGTACCTGATCACCACTTTCATCTTCACTGTTGCGCTCCATCATGTCTCTGAGCGTGAGTCGGGTCACGACCTCAGGTAAAGTCATAGCCTCATCTAAATCATCGCCCTCTAGCATTTCGGTGACCCAACGGTACAGCTCCGAAATATTCTTCATCCGCATTTCTGCCGCTTTCGCGCTTGCACTGGTCTCGTACAAATAATCTTCATAATTGATTTTACGGATCAGCTGTTTGATCGCATCGACAGGCTCCCCACGCTTAGCTATTTCACTGGTATCGACAATAAAGCGACCAAATTCATACAAGGTTCCCATCGCCGCAGGTGGCAAATGATGATTCAGTTCTGCCTGAAAAATCGCTTCAAACATGGAAATATGTTTTTCATTGGCATAGTTGCCAAGGCGCTCAAGCGTGGCCGGACCTATTCCGCGTTTAGGCAGATTAACGATTCTCAAGAAGGCATTGTCATCATCAGGATTCACCACCAGCTTTAGGTACGCCATGATGTCTTTAATTTCTGCCCGAGCAAAAAACGAGGTGCCGCCACTTAATTTATAGGGGATGCGGTTCGTCATGAGCGCCCGTTCGAGCAAGCGTGACTGATGATTGCCTCGATATAAAATGGCGTAATCCCCATACTGACTGCGATTAACGAATTTATGACGAACAATTTCTGCCACTACCCGCTCCGCTTCTTGCTCTTCATTCGCGGCCGTTAATACCCGTAACGGTTCACCATAGGCCAATTCGCTAAATAAAGCTTTATCATAAACGTGGGGATTGTTGGCAATCAGGATATTGGCGGCGCGCAGTATTCGTTGACTAGAGCGGTAATTTTGCTCCAATTTAATGAGCTTTAATTGCGGAAAATCTGTGCCCAACAACACCAAGTTTTGGGGTTTAGCCCCACGCCACGAATAGATCGATTGATCATCATCGCCCACCACAGTAAATCTGGCGCGCTCCCCCACTAGCAATTTCACTAACTCATACTGGCTGGTGTTAGTATCTTGATATTCATCGACTAATAGATACTGGATCCGCTGTTGCCAGCGAGATCTCACTTCTTGCTTATGCCTGAGCAGCAATGTTGGCAATAGGATCAAATCATCAAAGTCCAGCGCGTTATAAGCCTTCATATGTTGGGCATAGCGCTGGTAAAGCAAGGAAAACAACTGTTCCTGCTCACCTTTGGCAATTTTACGAGCATGATCTGGGATGACCAACGCCCCTTTCCAATTGGAAATCGCCGTCGCCAGTTGCTTCAGTAAATCTTTATCTTCTTGTAACTCTTTTTCTGTTAATTCCTTCAGTAACGCTAAGGTATCTTGATCATCAAACAATGAGAAACCGGGTTTAAGCCCCAATTGCTTATACTCACGCTTAATGATCTCCAGCCCTAATGTATGAAAGGTCGAAATCCATAGCCCTCGGGCTTCTTTGCGCCCCATGGCGCTTGCCACCCGCTCTTTCATTTCACGCGCGGCTTTATTGGTGAAGGTAACCGCGGCAATATGCTTAGCCTGATAACCGCATTTTTGAACCAAATACGCGATTTTATTAATGATCACACGGGTCTTACCACTGCCAGCTCCCGCTAACACTAAACAAGGTCCGGAGACATAATGGACGGCATCATCTTGCGCAGCATTTAATTTCATTTGCGTTATAACCTTAAGGACTAATCAGGGGGATCATAGCAGATCCACTATCATCAAAGGCAAAAACCCGCAGCTTAGATAATGATTAGATGGCGAGCATATGGCCGCTACCTTAAACCTGATTCATACGCACGACCAAGTTAACAACTGTAACGCCTAACGATATTCAAACTCTACCTACCTGATAGCATTCTTGAACTAAGCTTAAATTCGTTCGATTAACTTACACATAAGAGGCTTCTACAATGAAGAAGTGGTTCAGTATCATGTTCATAATTGCCGTCATCGCCTTTGGGAGCGTTATCGCATTTAATCTGTTTGTTGAGCATAAAACCGCCGAGGCAATCGCCAATATCCCAGAAGCTAAATTCCCGGTGACCGCTACCAAACTGACCCCTAAAGGTTGGCAACCCACGATTGATGCCATTGGGTTTGTCGAACCTAACCAAGGGGTTACCTTAGCTAACGAGGTTTCAGGAATCGTCACTAGTATTGATTTCGACAACGGTAGTAACGTCGATAAAGGCGCATTACTGATTGGCTTAGATAGCGCGGTTCAAATCGCAAACTTAAAAACTAGCGAAGTCCAATTACCCGCCTTGCAAGCCGACTATGAACGCCTCAACCGGTTATATAAACAGAAGTCAGTGTCCCGACAAGATTTAGACAATGCCCAATCCAAATATTTATCCATGCAAGCCGATATCGATAGCCTCAAAGCCACGATTGCTCAACGCCAAATTACCGCTCCATTTAGCGGTTTGGTGGGGATCCGAAACGTCAATTTAGGCCAATACCTGCAAGTGGGTACCGATATCGTGCGCTTAGAAGATATCAGCAGTATGAAGATCCGCTTTACTATCCCGCAAACACAAATATCCAAAATCAATGTGGGTCAATCTATTCATGTTTTCGTCGATGCTTATCCAGAGCAACCTTTCATTGGCACCATCAGCGCCATAGAACCTGCGGTATTTTATCAAAGTGGCTTAATCCAAGTGCAAGCCAATATTCCCAATGAAGATAGCCTGCTGCGCAGTGGCATGTTTGCGCAAGTGGCCATTATCCTCCCTGAATTAAAAGATCAATTTGTGCTACCGCAAACCGCCATTAACTTTGCCCTCTACGGTAACTCTGTTTACGTGATTAATACGACCGAAGAACAAGGCAAGCCCGTCAATCGAGTCGAGCAAGTGAATGTTGATGTGATTGAGCGTCAGGGCAGCCAAGCCTTAGTCTCAGGCAAGCTTCAGGCGGGTCAACAAATTGTGACATCAGGATTAGTGCGACTCAGCAATAAAAGTAAAGTTAGCATTGTCGCGGATGAGATCAACACTCCGACCGCCTTGCCACAACTATAGACGGAGGTTCCCATGCGCTTTACTGATATTTTTATTCGACGTCCGGTGTTAGCGGCTTCAATTAGTGTCTTGATGCTGATCTTAGGCATTAATGCCTTATTAGGTTTACAAGTTCGCCAATACCCTAAGATGACCAACACTGTGATAACTGTCAGCACCGGTTATTACGGGGCAGACTCCACCTTAATCGAAGGCTTCATTACGCAACCGCTCGAGCAAGCATTAGCCCAAGTTGAAAATGTTGACTTTATGAGTTCACAAAGCTTCCTTGGTACGTCATCTATCTCGGTCAATATGAAGCTCAACACCGACCCCAACGCGGCGCTCGCCAACGTATTATCACAGATAAACTCGGTGGCATCACAACTACCAAAAGAGGCCCAAGACCCCACTGTCACTATGTCGACAGGCTCACAAACTTCTGCGCTTTATATTGCGTTTTCAAGTGATCAAATCAATTCAAGTCAAATTACCGACTATCTCCAACGGGTGGTCACACCTCAGTTTTTTACCATCAATGGCGTATCCAAAGTAAACCTATATGGCGGTACCCCATACGCATTAAGAATTTGGCCCGATCCAGCCAGAATGGGCGCATTTAATATTAGCGCCTCCGAGTTAATGCAAGTGCTACAAGCCAACAACTTTCAATCGGCCGTGGGGCAAACTAACAGCTTTTTCACTTTACTCAATGGTACGGCTGACACGCAAGTCTCCACTGTCGAAGCGTTGGAGAATTTAATTATCAGTAGCAAAAAAGGCGCCGTGATCCGCCTTAGTGATATCGCTAAGGTGAGCTTGGCCAAGAGTCACGATATATATCGCGCGCTTGCCAATGGGAAAGAAGCCGTGGTGGTGGGTCTGGACGTGACACCAACCGCCAACCCATTGACCGTGGCCGCAGATGCTAGGGCTATGCTGCCCGAGATCCAGCAAAACCTCCCCGCTTCCATGCATGCCAGTATCTTATATGACTCCTCATTAGCTATTAATGACTCCATTGATGAAGTCGCTAAGACCATCATTGAGGCAGCCATTATTGTGATTGTGGTTATCATGCTGTTTATGGGCTCATTTAGAGCGGTAATCGTGCCAATTGTCACTATTCCATTGTCCCTGATTGGTGTAGGGGTAGTAATGGAAATGTTTGATTTTTCTTTGAATTTAATGACATTGCTAGCCATGGTGTTGGCGATTGGCTTAGTGGTCGATGATGCCATTGTGGTCGTCGAAAACATTGATAGACATATCAAGCTTGGCGAGTCGCCATTTAGAGCGGCCATTATTGGCACCCGTGAAATCGCCGTCCCAGTGATATCGATGACCATCACACTCGCCGCTGTCTATGCACCCATCGCATTAATGGGTGGGGTGACTGGCGCCCTGTTTAAAGAGTTTGCACTCACGCTAGCAGGCTCGGTTTTCATTTCAGGCATCGTCGCACTGACACTGTCTCCCATGATGTGTTCAAAGCTGTTGTTGGCTAATGCGAAACCGAATGCGTTTGAACAAAAAGTTGAGCATTTTCTTGAATCATTGGCCACAAAATACAGTCAGGGTTTGTCGGCCGTCATGGCTCACAAGCCAGTGATAGTCACTTTCGCCATCATCGTATTTATTTCGCTCCCCATTATGTTCAAATTTATCCCGTCACAATTAGCCCCCACCGAAGATCAAGGGGTCGTAATGCTAATGGGGACGGCACCATCGAATGCTAACCTTGATTATATTCAAAGCAATATGCAACTGGTGACCAATATCATCAAGACTCATCCGCAAGTTGCGGCCTCATTAGCCTTTGTTGGTATCCCGAGCTCAAATCAAGCCATGGGGATTGCCCCATTAGTGCCTTGGAGTGATCGCGAACTCAGCCAACAGCAGTTACAAGCCATTATAGGTAAAGAGGTTAAGGAAATTCCCGGCGTGGCAGTCACCACCTTTAACATGCCCTCCCTCCCAGGTGCATCGAGTGGGCTACCGGTACAATTTGTCATCACCAGTTCGAGCTCATTTGAAAGTATTTTTCAGATTGGTACCAATGTCTTAGATAAGGTGCAGAACAATGCCCTATTTGTATATTCTGAAATAAATCTCAAGTATGACTCGGGCACCATGAAAATTAACATCGATAGAGATCTGGCTGGCGCGTATGGCATCACCATGCAGGATATCGGCATGACGTTAAGCACCATGATCACCGACGGTTACGTTAACCGTGTCAATATTGACGGTCGAGCTTATGAAGTGATCCCTCAAGTCGAGCGTAAATACCGCGCAAATCCCGATGCATTAAAAGATTATTATCTCATCGCCGCCAACGGCATGGCAGTGCCATTATCGAGTTTAGTCACCCTAGATGTGATTGCCGAACCTCGTTCGCTACCCCATTTCAACCAAATGAATTCAGTGACTATTTCGGCAGTGCCAGCACCAGGGGTGGCAATGGGGGATGCGATCAACTTCTTAGATCAAATAGGTGAAAATGAGTTACCCAAGGGCTACACCTACAATTTCTTAGGTGAGGCGCGACAATTTGTCGAAGAGGGAAATGCCATGTATGCCACCTTTGGACTGGCATTAGCCATTATCTTTTTAGTGTTGGCGAGCCAATTTGAAAGCCTACGCGATCCCATTGTTATTCTAATTTCCGTGCCCTTGGCCGTCAGCGGAGCCCTGATTGCCTTAGGTTGGACTCATATCTTTGGCTTAACCTCGTTAAATATTTATACCCAAGTCGGGCTGATTACTTTAGTGGGCCTAATCAGTAAACACGGAATATTAATGTGTGAAGTCGCTAAAGAAGAGCAGATGAACAATGGCCTCAATCGACAAGACGCTATCATGCATGCAGCCGCGATTCGTTTACGGCCAATCTTGATGACAACCGCGGCAATGATCGCAGGCTTATTGCCTTTATTATTTGCCTCTGGCGCCGGCGCGGCTTCTCGTTTCAATATTGGAATTGTGATTGTCGCAGGCCTCGGCATTGGCACCATCTTTACCCTGTTTGTGTTGCCCGTAATTTACACCTTTATTGCCGAGAAACATCATCCTTTACCCGAGTTTGATGAGAACTCGAGCCCAGCCTCAGCAGGAGTTGCAGAAGTAAAATAACCTCATCGGTTGCCAGTGTTATTGCGCTGGCAACCGTCAGCTGATCTTTTAATAGGAATAATTCGATCATATCGTTAAAATATTCACAATCATAAGTCAATATTTAACTACCTGGACGGCTCTCGTGATCTCAGTGGTATTACCTGCAAAAAATGAAGCGGAAAATCTTCCGAGCTTAATCAATGAAATCGCCACAACATTGGCATCGCGCGACAATTTCGAAATTATCGTTGTCGATGATGGCAGCAGCGACAATACGTTTGAGGCCTCAATTCAAGCGGCCGAACTCGTCGGTGCCGACATCACAATGATCCGTCATCGGTTCAGTGCTGGTCAAAGCACCGCGCTCAGTACTGGGATCCAACATGCTAAAGGTGAATTGATCGTGACCCTAGATGCTGATGGTCAAAATGATCCCGCGGACATCCCCGCGCTAGTGGCTATGGCAAAATCCGCAGACACACCACACTTTTGTGTGGCTGGTTTCCGAAAAAAACGCAAAGATACTGCTTGGGTAAGATTCCAATCTCGCATCGCCAATAACATCCGCAATAGCTTACTGAACGATGGCGTACCAGACACCGGCTGCGGTTTAAAATTATTCCCCCGCGACACCTTCTTGCAGCTTCCCTATTTCGATCATATGCATCGCTACTTGCCAGCCCTCATTAAAAGACTCGGTGGCAACATTTATATCGTGGAAGTCAATCACAGAGACCGACAAGCAGGGACATCTAACTACAACGCTTGGAATCGAGCTTGGGTAGGTATCAGCGATATGCTGGGCGTAATGTGGCTTCAAAAAAGAAGCCGTATTATTCAGATTGAAAAAACCGAACAACATAAGGCCAAATAATGAAATGGCTGTTAAAGGCTGGCCTACTCTTTTCAATTGTCATGCTATTGATCTTAGCTGAAGAAAACGACCTTTTCAGCCAACTGACTAACACTCATTGGCTGAGTCAATATATACAAGACAATGGCCATTGGGCACTTTTCACTCTTAGTGTATCAGGCATTGCTTTTACGGCTATCGGCGGCCCCCGGCAGTTGATAGCCACCATGTTTGGTTTCTGTTATGGCGGTCTTAACGGGGCAATATGGTCGACAGGTATTGCCATCATTGGTGCGCTGTTAGCATTTTACTCAGCCCGCTTTATCTTTAAAGATCTATTGGAGCAGCATTTCCAGCGCAAGCTGGATATGTTCAATCACGTCTTTAGCCGTGACGCTTGGATCAAAGTGATGACCATACGCCTGTTACCCGTAGGCAGTAATTTAGTCACTAACTTACTCGCTGGCAGCACCCGAATATCGGCGACCAGCTTTACCCTAGGTAGCCTCATTGGCTACCTGCCTCAGATGCTCATTTTTAGTTTTATTGGCGCAGGGATCAGTTTTTCTGATCGTGGCCAGCTAATGGTTAGCCTCTGTCTTATCGTGCTTTCTGTATTTCTTATTGGTTTTTTACGTCATCGTCGCTTAAAACAAAATGGATCCACATCATGACACCATTACAACGAGCGGCACAGCTCGAAGACTACCATAAAATTTTAAGTTTACTTTTTCTCTTTGCCGCCGTGTTAATCTTTTCAGGGATAGGCCTCAGATCGCCCTGGCCCGCTGACGAGCCAAGATTTGTTGAAGTCGCCCGTGAAATGGTGCAATCGGGCCAATGGCAATTTCCCCTCAGAGGGGGCGAAGCCTACCCGGATAAACCGCCGGTGTTTATGTGGGCTATCGCACTTTTTTACCAAGTAACTGACAACCTGAAAGTGTCTTTCTTACTCCCAAATGCATTATGCGGCCTGTTGACGCTGTTGTTAGTCTTTGACTTAGGCAGTCGTATTTGGAACGTTAAGGTCGGGCGTAATGCTGCCTTATTATTGTTAATCGCCCCCCAGTTCTTAATTCAAGCCAAAAATGCCCAAATTGATGCCATGGTCATGTGCTGGATCACCCTAGGTTGTTATGGCTTATTACGCCATTTTATCACTGGTCCACATTGGCGCTGGTACTTTGCATCTTGGGGCTTTATGGGGCTTGGTGTGATAACCAAAGGCGTTGGCTTCTTGCCGGCCTTAATGATGCTGCCAATTTTAGCGCTCGCTTGGAGGGAGAAACACAATTTCAATGGCGCTTTAAAATGGAAAGCGCTCGCAGGCCCGTTAGTCATGCTCGCAGTGATAGCAGCGTGGTTAGTCCCGATGTTACTGGCTGTTGAAGCCAGCCAAACCAGCGAATTTATCAATTATCGTAATAATATATTATTTAAACAGACAGCCGAACGGTATGTGGATGCATGGCACCATATTAAACCTTGGTACTATTTTATTGTGAGTGTCATTCCAGTGTTATGGTTTCCACTGCCACTTCTCTTGCTCGCCTATTGGCGCCAATGTATAGCACTGTTCAAAAACAACCAGCCGCTATTGATCCTGATGGCATGGGTGCTATTAGTCTTAGCATTCTTCAGCATTAGCCCCGGCAAGCGAGGCGTCTATATTCTGCCAGCGTTACCTATGTTCAGCCTTATCATCGCCGTTGTCATTAACAATGTATCCAGAAACAAAGTCGTTGAACTCCTCATTAAAGGGCTCGTATTACTGCTAAGTGCAGTCGTGTTAATAGCTGGGATATTGTTATTTGCGGAACACCCAAAGTTATTGGCTAAGCTAAGTGATTATTCGACCACTACCTTACCTTTGGCTTGGTTCCTATCACTCACTGGCGCCGTGTTGATCGCACAATATTGTGTCCTACGAAAACAACCTGCCTTAGTCAATTGGGGAGGACTAACCGCGACCTTATGGCTTGCAATCAGTTGGTTCGGATACCCTTTACTTGAACCAATGAGGACGCCACAGCAGCTCATGCAGAAAGTCGCCACCACCATCGGTGAGGATGCCCAATTGGGTTTAATCGATTTTAAAGAACAATTTATCTTGTTCTCCCCCGTTGACATCACGCATTTCAGCTATTTAAGCCCCACCAGTGAACAAGAGCGCAATGCTTGGCAGTGGATAAATGAAGATGAACGACGTTACTTACTCATCCCAGCGGGATCGCAATTAGCCTGTTTTGACTTAATGGCTGGCAATAATATGGGAAGTGCACATAGAAAAGACTGGATATTACTCTCTGCAGCACAAGCGCAGCCCGATTGCTTGCCACCGAAAGAGATCCAGCGCTTTTTCACCCCCCATCCAGCGCAATGGTTAAATAACTAATCGACATTGACTGACCCACACCCATTTATTGAGAAACAAGGTAAATGGGTGTGCTCAATGGTCATCAAAGGTCCACAAATAACGAGGTAAGGCGTTAGTCTATCCGGCTCAATTGATAATGCAGCAACCCCATGCCGCCGTGGCCGACAATATAGGCAATGAGCACTCCCGTCAGATCTTGATGCAATTCTCTAAGCCAAGGCCAATCTATCCCGCCGAGCCATAAAGCAAACCACACCAAACCGCTGAGAACCACAGCCAAGATTGCAGCAAGACCAAGCCCTTGCACCACAGCAGCAACGCCCCCTGGCTGCACATTGGGCAACTGTTTGGATTTTAGCTGCCTTAAATCCGCATAAAATGGCTGCAAGTCTCCCGCTAAATAGGGGTAATAGTAGCGCCAGCCCCGCTGTCGAAATTGGACAGTGACAAACCCAAGGATAACCACCGCCATCACACTTCCTTCAACGCAATGCAGCCAACTTGCCAGCATCTCAAATGAGCTACCAACGAACGCCCCTCGCTTAACATGCATAAAATTACTTAACAGAAATTGGTTTAACACCAAAAAAATGAGTAATACGTGTAAAGTACGCGTTGTTTGTTGCTGTTGTTGACCCAAATAAGCCCAAAAACCCGTCAGCCATGCCATCAATATTTCCTTCTTGTTAACCAGACTTGAGTATGGAACATAGTGAACTGTTTTTGAGTTTTTTATCTTGTCTAAGGTACACTATCTAGATTAAACCTAGGACAGAGATGCCTCATGTTAAACCCAAAGAAAATTGAAGATATTGCCCGACAACTGAGCGAAAACCTACCATCCGGCCTAAAACAAGCGGTGGGTGAATTTGAAGAAAAAACCAAGCAAGTGTTGCAACAGCAATTACTCAAATTAGATATGGTCTCTAGAGAAGAATTTGACGTACAACAACACGTCTTATTAAAAACACGAGAGAAACTCGATAGCCTGCAGGCGCAGGTAACCGAGCTAGAAGCTATGCTCAATAGCATGAATAAGTAATAAGTTATCGTGACGGTGACCTCAATCACCGTCGCCTCCACATGCTCAAGAACAACCGTTCCCCAAGTCCACTCACTATAAGCTCTGCTAAATCTACACCTACACCTACACCTAGCAATCAACACTTGTTACCACCGTTTCGCAACAATACTTGAACGACAACAGCGGCGCAGTATCAAGGCATAAGCTGCCATAAATAGCGATAGTTTTCAGCGCTGTAAACGAAAAAAGCCCGTTACATCAGTAACGGGCTTATCTCTTATTAGGCGCCTGGAAATGACCTACTCTCGCATGGGGAAGCCCCACACTACCATCGGCGCGACTGCGTTTCACTTCTGAGTTCGGAA
>NZ_JAHUTT010000065.1 GCF_019209865.1 Shewanella sp. NIFS-20-20
CTTGGTTATATTGCTTCCAGTTGCTGATTTTGTACTTTGCCTTACCCATCATCGTCACCCATCTCAAAGTTCTAATGATCTGATCGTGGTTCTGATGATTAGTTCAATGATTTAGGAAACAACGCCTTAATAAACAATTGGCTTAATCCATCGACTTATTTCAACAACGGTTCATGTTGTGATAATCCATTTCGCTGGGTGCTAACCTGCTAAGCTAATCAAAAAAACATTAGTCTATTAGTTGCTATTTAATAGACAAACAACAGATAAATTTAATAATAATGACCAGTAAACGAGCACTTTATGCTAACAGGAAAAGGTTCGTCTGACGGCTTGTAACAATTGATTAACTCTAGTTGACGTTAACGTCAACAATGCGTAAAGTGATTTCATCTTGGGCAACCTGAGTTTGACTCGCGTTGTCCACATTATCTTGTTGAGCACAGTGAAGGATAAACCATGAAAATTTTGGTGCCGATTAAGCGTGTGGTGGATTCCAACGTTAAAGTCAGAGTCATGAGTGATGGCTCTGGGGTCGATGCGAGTCATTTAAAAATGGCGATTAACCCATTTTGTGAAATAGCGGTGGAACAAGCGGTACGTTTAAAAGAGGCGGGAGTCGCCACTGAAGTTGTGGTGGTAACCGTTGGCGGTAAGCCTAGCCAAGAACAAATTCGCTCAGCCATGGCCTTGGGCGCTGACCGCGGTATTCAAGTTGAGGCAGACGATAGCTTACTGCCTATCGATATCGCCAAGTGCTTGGCAGCGGTGCAGCAACAAGAGCAGGCGCAATTGATTATCTTAGGTAAGCAATCTATTGATGGTGATAATAATCAAACCGGCCAAATGTTGGCGGCTTTATTGGATTTACCGCAAGCCTGTTTTGCCTCAGACGTCAGTATCAGTGACAACCAGCTAAGTGTGACCCGCGAAATTGACGGCGGCTTACAAAGCCTCACTATGGCATTGCCGGCCATAGTCACCGCCGACTTGCGTCTTAATGAGCCACGTTATGCCAAACTGCCTGACATTATGAAGGCGAAACGCAAGCCCTTAGATGTGCTCACCCTGGAGTCAATAGGTGTTACCTTAAAAAGTCATCAACACCTTGTAAGTGTCAGCGCCCCGGCAGTGAGACAAGCCGGCGTTATGGTGAGCTCAGTGGCTGAGCTGGTAGAAAAATTAAAGCATGAAGCTAAGGTGATCTAAATGACTATTCTCTTGTTAGCTGAACACGATAACCAGTCGCTCAAGCCAGACACTGGCAAAGCCCTGAGCGCGGCGCTGGCCATGGGCAGTAATGTCGATGTGTTAGTGGCGGGTGCAGGCTGTCAAGCCGTTGCTGCCGCAGCCGCAGAGCTTATGGGTGTCAGCAAAGTCTTGGTGGCCGATGACGCTACCTATGGCCATCAATTGCCTGAAAACTTAAGTAAGCTTATTGTCGACATCGCCGCCGACTATAGCCATATCGTGGCTTCAGCCTCAAGCGTGGCGAAAGACTGCTTACCTCGGGTTGCTGCGCTATTAGATGTTGCGCAAGTCTCTGAGATTGTCGCAGTCATTGACCCAGAAACCTTCGTGCGTCCGATTTATGCCGGGAACGCGTTAGCGACCGTTAAGAGCCTCGATGACACCCGAGTCATTACAGTGCGTGCCAGTGCCTTTGAGCAAGCCGCAGGTGGCAATAATGCCGACGTGGTTGCTCTGACGCAGGTGATTGCGCCGATGAGTGAGTGGGTTTCACAAGCATTAACCGAATCGAGCCGTCCGGAACTTGCCAGCGCTGGGATTGTGGTGTCTGGTGGCCGTGGAGTTGGCAGTCGTGAAAACTTTGCCTTATTGGAACAATTAGCCGACAAGCTTGGCGCCGCCCTTGGCGCATCGCGGGCGGCGGTGGATGCCGGCTATGTTCCTAATGATTTGCAGGTGGGGCAAACCGGTAAGATCGTGGCGCCGAGCCTCTATATTGCCGTGGGGATCTCTGGGGCGATTCAGCATTTAGCGGGCATGAAAGACTCCAAGGTGATTGTGGCTATCAACAAAGATGCCGATGCGCCTATTTTCCAAGTGGCTGATTACGGATTGACCGCCGACTTGTTCGAGGCCATTCCTGAGTTGATAAATTTGATTTAATCCGTGATCTTGTTCACGATAAGCAGCATTGGGTTAGCAATCCCTCTGCTGCTTATGTTTTTATGTGCGTCACGTCTTTTTTCAGACGTCCTTTGAAGTAGAGGTTGCATTGACTATCAGTCATGAACATTAGGGTGATGCCGTTTAAGTGTTCATAAAAGGAGTCCGTGCCGAAGTAGTTGTACTCATCAAGGTCGACTGCTGGGGTTGTGTCCGAAAGGAACAACACTGCCATAGTATTCTCATCAGGATGATGGGATTTATTTACTATGGAGCGCTATTGATAGGACAGGTGTTTTTCATCCTCAATCGTTAAGATTGTTTGAGTGATACTGTGTCACCAGTTCAGTTGCCCTCCATTCGTTTTCAGCGAAGACAATAATAATGACTGTATTAAGCTATGCCGATTCGGCTCTTTCACTATTGCCACCCGTAGTCGCCATTTTGTTGGCGGTGATTACCCGTAGAGTATTAATTTCTCTTGGGGTTGGTATTATTTTGGGCTGCTTGTTGCTCAACGATTTTGCGCCACTGACCAGCGCGAGTTATCTCGCAAATAAAGTCGGTGCCTTGGTATGGGTTGACGGTGCGTTAAACCACTGGAACTTATATATTCTTGGATTTTTAGTGGTGCTGGGGATGATCACTGCGTTGATCACCGTCAGTGGTGCGGCGCGAGCGTTTGCCGATTGGGCTCGTATTCGCATTCGCTGTAAACGTGATGCTAAGTTGTTAACCGTGTTTTTAGGTTGCGTCGTGTTTATTGATGATTACTTCAATTCGTTAGTGGTTGGCAGCGTGTGCCGCCCGTTGACCGACCGTTACTATATTTCCCGCGCCAAATTAGCCTACTTACTGGATTCAACCGCCGCGCCTGTGTGTGTGATCTCGCCGGTATCAAGCTGGGGCGCGTATATTATTGCCTTAATTGGCGGGATATTAACGGCGCATGGTGTGGCTGATTCAGGCCATTTGAGTATCTTTTTGCAAATGGTGCCAATGAACTTTTATGCCATTTTTGCGCTACTCCTGCTGATTTGTGTGGCGGTATTTGGCTTGGATGTCGGCCCGATGCGTCGCCATGAGCAATTGGCGCAAAAAGGCCAGTTATGGGATGAGTCGAAAGGTACCCCACCGGGAGCCAATGCTGACTTACCAGAAGCTGATACTGGTAAAGTGCTGGGGTTATTCTTGCCGATAGGTACCTTAGTGATGGCGACTATCTATTTTATGATAAGTTCTGGCGCCGCTAAGTTAGCCGAAAATAACCAAGCCTTTGACTTGATCCGCGCCTTTGAAAATACCTCGGTTAGCTCGTCGCTATTTTATGGCGCTTGCATTGGTTTTGTGGTGACTCTAGTGGGCGTCTTGCTGCAGAAAATTGATAAAGGCTTAATCGTTAAGGGTATGACCCAAGGCGCCTTATCTATGCTGCCTGCCATCTATATTCTGCTCTTTGCATGGACCATTGCCGGCGTGATTGGGCAATTAGAAACCGGTAAATACATGGCAAGCTTAGCCAGTGGCAATATCCCCTTTGCCTTGCTGCCTGCGGTGATGTTTATTTTGGCTGGCTTAACGGCGTTTGCCACCGGCACTAGTTGGGGCACCTTTAGTATTATGCTACCGATCGCGGCCGATATGGCGATGGGCAGTCACGTGGGAATGATGTTACCTATGTTGGCTTCAGTCCTCGCCGGTGCGGTGTTTGGCGACCATTGCTCACCGATTTCAGATACCACTATTTTGTCGTCAACGGGCGCTAGCTGCCATCATATCGATCACGTGGTCACTCAACTGCCTTATGCATTGATTGTGGCAGTGATCAGTGTGGCAGGTTATACCGTGCTTGGATTTACCAGTTCGGTGTGGGCGGGTTTAGCAACCTGTAGTGTGTTGTTTGTGTTGAGTGTGATTGCGCTTAAAATAAAAGTCGGTCGTAATTAACGGCCAACGACACTGAACCATAAAAAAACGCAACCCTAAGGTTGCGTTTTTTTATGGACGATAGGCCAGCTCAGTCAATGATTAGTTCAGACCACGACGCTCAAGCAAGGCCTCTGTGGTTGGCGCTTGGCCACGGAAGTTTTGGTAGGCTTCCATTGGTGGCACTGAGTTACCGACTTCGCGAATTGTTTTACGGAACTTCATGCCGATATCGCGGTTAAGTCCGCCTTGGGTTTGCACATAAGCAAAGGCATCGGCAGCCAAAATTTCACTCCACATATAGGCATAATAGCTCGCACTATAACCACCGGCAAAGGTGTGTGAAAAGAAGGTTGAACGATAACGAGGCGGTACCGCTTCGATGGCTAAACCATGCTTCTTCAATGCCGCGGCCTCAAATTCGGCCACGTCTTGCAGTGGTTGGTTAGCATCGAGTGAATGCCATTCCATGTCCACTAAGGCTGCCGCCATATATTCTAAGGTATCGAAGCCTTGGTTGAAGCTACGTGATGCTAACAGTTTCTCCAATAATGCCGGTGGCAGTGGCTCTCCGGTTTGATAGTGTTTGGCATAGTTGGCCAAGACTTCAGGATGGGCCGACCAATCTTCTTCGAAGGTCGATGGGAACTCAACGAAGTCGCGGGACACCGCGGTACCCGCGAGGCTTGGGTAGGTTACTTTTGAGAACATGCCATGAGTACCGTGACCCATTTCATGGAACATGGTGCCAACTTCGTCATAGCTCACAAAGGTCGGTTCGCCCTCAGGCGCTTTTTTGATGTTCATGACATTGACGACGACCGGCTTACTGTCGAGTAAGCTGGATTGACCGACAAACGAACTCATCCAGGCCCCACCACGTTTGCCTTCGCGGGCAAAATAATCGGCGTAGAAAATCGCCATGCTGCTGCCATCGGCATCAAACATTTCATAGGCTTTGACATCGGGGTGGTACACCGGCAAATCGGGTCTTGGCTTCATGGTGACACCATAGAGTTTCTCTAAGGTGAAGAACACACCATCTTTCAATACTCGCTCAAACTCGAAATAGGGTTTGATACTGGCTTCATCAAGGTCAAACTGCTGTTGCCTGACTTTTTCAGCGTAGTATGCCCAGTCCCAAGGTTTAAGAGTAAAGTTGCCACCGGTGGCGGTGATCATCGCTTGAATGGCATCGGCTTCTTTATTGGTGTTAGCAACTACAGCCGGCACCATGGAGCCAAACATGTCAAACACCGCTTGCGGGGTTTTCGCCATTTGTGGCGCGAGGCGATAGCTGGCCCAGTTATCAAAGCCGAGCAATTGCGCGCGTTCACTGCGTAATTGGGCTAAGCGAGATACGATTGAGGCGGTCTCATCATCGCCGCTAAAGCCACGTTCAGCCGAGGCTTGCCAAATTTGTTGGCGTAATTCGCGGTTGTCTAGGTTTGCTAAGATTGGCTGACGGGTGGTGTTGGTGATCGATAGCTGATATTGACCCTCATGACCTGCCGCGGTCGCATCATTAGCCGCCGCACGAATTTGGGCATCGCTTAAACCGGCCAATTGGCTTCGATCCGCGACTAGCACGGCGGCACTCTTGCTATTACGCATTAGGCGCTGGCCATATTCATTGGTTAAGCTTGAATGTTCTTTGTTCAGTTCACGAATTTGCAGTTTTTGCGTTTCGTTGAGCTTGGCTCCGGCCAGCACAAAACGCTGATGATAAACTTCCACTAAACGGATTTGTTCTGGGGTCAGGCCACTGCTGTGGCGCTGGGCGTAAATGGCCTCAATACGCGCAAATAACTCAGGGTTCAGATTGATATTGTCGGAGTGAGCGGCCATTTTAGGCGCCATATCAGCCTGAACTTGACGCAGTACGTCATTGGTATAGGAACCGGCTAAATTGTAAAAAATTGCCGAAGCGCGGCCGAGTAGGGCGCCACTACGCTCCATTGCCACTATGGTATTGTCAAAGGTTGGCGCATCTTGATTGTTAGCGATGGTTAAGATTTCAGCATAATGCTCTTGCATGCCTTGGCTTAAGGCTGGCGCGAAATGTTCATTGCGAATTTGATTAAAATCAGGCGCTTGAAATTGCAAGCTGCTGGCTTGCAGTAACGGATTTTGTTGCAGCTGTTGGACTTGTGGATCGATATTTTGTTGTTGAGATTGGCAACCAGTAAGGCTTAGCGCGGCGCCAATGGCCAACGCAATAAAGGTCTTATGCATGAGAATACTTCCATTTTAATTATGTTTTTAGTGACAACATTGCAATCATGTGTCGCACTCTTATTCATAGGTGCTAACTAAGGTTAACACGGCTAGATAGTAAAAGTTAATCATGTAAATGAAAATCATAGGATACTGTTTTTATATTATTAATTAAGGTTTGGTTAATATTAATGCGGTTATTAAGTTAATTGGCGTTTAAGTTGGTAAAAGTGCAACTGACTATCGCGAGTGATTTTTAGTGTTCTAATGAGTACAATAGCGGAACCAGTCCAAGAGGAGTCCGACATTGGCGCAGCTATATTTTTATTACTCGGCGATGAATGCCGGTAAATCCACATCGTTACTGCAATCATCCTACAATTACCGTGAACGCGGCATGCACACCTTAGTCATGACGGCATCGATTGATAATCGCTTTGGTGTCGGTAAAGTGGCCTCGCGCATTGGGATTGAATCTGATGCCCAAGTGTTTGGTCATGGTGATGATCTGACTCAAATGATCAACGAGGCTCACCAGCAGCAGACCATTCATTGCGTGCTGGTGGACGAAAGCCAGTTTTTAAGTAAGGAGCAGGTACGCCAATTAGCCTATGTAGTTGATAAGCTTAATATCCCGGTCTTATGTTATGGACTGCGTACCGATTTTAGAGGCGAATTGTTTGTCGGTAGCCAATACTTACTGTCGTGGGCAGACAAATTAGTTGAGTTGAAAACCATTTGTCATTGTGGCCGCAAAGCGAATATGGTGGTACGCCTCGATGGTAACGGTAAGGCCTTGCGCGAAGGTGAGCAAGTGGCGATTGGTGGCAATGAAAACTATGAATCTGTTTGTCGTAACCATTTTCGTGAATTGATTTGGGACGATAATAGCGACATCTAACGATACGCTTGCCATGGAAGGCAAGGGGGCGCATCACGCTGAGTGTGGCTGGGCTGCAGCTAACGCCAAAATGGAGGGCAAGGTGATCTATAGACAAGCCTATATACAAGGGCTAACGTTAGCTGACGACGCGCCCTTAATCGTGTATTTACGCCGGCAGGGCTGGCAGGTACAAGCCTGTGAGCACTGGCCTCAAACCGGATTATTGATCTTAGGAATTGCAGCCGCCAGCCTGCCTGTGGCTGCCATCACGGCCAAGATGAGCTTGTTGACTCCCTATATCGAAGTCAATAGTCATTTACTGTCCAATCATAGCTTTTTAGTGGTGACCAGTGGTGCTACGCCTCAGCTGTGTGGAGTCAACCCCTTATCTATTCAAGCCTTAGAGTGGCCGACGCTTGAGAGCAAATCACTGTTGATGTTGGAGTCGTGGTTAATGGCGCATTTTGGTGAGGTAGAGCAGGTGGATGAACCGAGGTTAGTTCAGCTTAAGCAGGTAATGGCGTGCCAAGTATCTCGGCAATGGCAGTGGCGGGATCATTTAGGCCAAACCCAACAGCATGTGGGTCGGCTGACTCGCATCTTTCGTCAACACAGCCAGCATTTTGTCAGTATTGATGATCAATTCGATGTGCCCATTAAACAATTAATCGTAAAAGAATAGCGGCCAACCGCCAAAGCGCCGTTGGCCGCATGCGTCTTAAGGCTGTTTAGTGCCAGGCATCAGTTCAAAATCTGGAGTAAAGACGACCATCATGCTTTGCAGATCTTTGAAGTGCTGGAGGTCACCGGTATGCTTAACCTTGCCGGCTTTGATTTGATCTTCAAAGCTTTTAGCCGCCATCATCACAGGTTCTAAATCGCTGCGGTTAATGGTTAAGGTCAGATCCGGATCTTTAGCTTGTACCCCTTTGATATTGGTCAGTGTGCCATTGCTGAGCTCAACCACATATTGCTCGTTAACATCGGGGAGTAGCATATTGATGATAAACTCCTTGCCCTCGGCTTGCTTGCTGTCGAGCATAATGCCGAGGAAATCTAGCCATAGGCCGGTAGACATCGCCTTGGTGAGATCGGCGCTGGTAGTTTTGGGAATATTGCCAGTAGGGATCCCCGAGCGCAATTCATAGGCGGCCGCCAAAAAGCTATTTCTAACACTGGTACTTTCTTGTTGATATCCGATTTGCTCAAACACATCGGCGAGTAAATCTTTGGCCGCGCGATTGGCTGGTTCGGCATACACCAGTTTGTTGAGAATTTCTTGCGCCAACTTATAGTTTCCTTGGTCATATAACTGCTGGCCTTTAGCAATAATCTTATCGCTGCCGCCCATCATTTCGACATACAAGGGAGCAGACTCCGAGGGAGACAATGGGATTAACGTGGCAGGATTACCATCCCAATACCCTAAATAACGGTTAATGACCGCTCGGCTATTGTGTGCTTCAGACCCGTGGTAGCTATGGGCAGCCCACTGCTGCTGAAGGCTTTTTGGCGGTTGGTATTGGTTGTGGATTTCATTGATGGTGACGCCTTGGTTGGCCAAGTGCAGCACTTCGTTATTGAGGTTGGCGTAGATGTCACGTTGGGCACGCATAATTTCTTGAATACGATCATTGCCCCAACGTGGCCAGCTATGTGAGGCAAACATCACATCGGCTTCAGTACCATAGCGATAAAGCGCTTCGTTGATGCCTTTTGACCATTGCAGTGCATCACGGACTAACGCACCACGCAGCGTATAAATGTTATGTACGGTGCCGGTAATATTCTCTGCCGCCCAAAAGGCCTTCATTTGCGGGAAGTAGGTGTTCATTTCAGCCGGCGCTTCGGTACCCGGAGTATTTTGGAACTCCATGGTGACCCCATCGATGGTCAGGGTTTCATAGGGTTGACTAATAATGGTATTGGGGGCAATTAAGCCCAAATTTCCGGCGGCAGTATTTTTACCAATGGCTTGGTCAACATGGCCGAACGGGCTCCGCGGCAGTAACACGCCATATTGAAAAAACAAACGCCGGTTCATGGCATTGCCTGCATAGACATTCTCGGAAACAGCATTTTCCATAAAGCCAACAGGCGCGATGATTTTAACCTTTCCGGATTGGACATCGGCGTCATCGACAACGCCACGAACGCCACCAAAGTGATCGGCATGAGAATGAGAATACACCACGGCCACCACTGGACGTTCACCGAGTTGTTCGTTGATGAACTTTAATGCGGCGGCGGCAGTTTCTTTCGCCGTTAATGGGTCGAAGACAATCCAGCCATTATCGCTTTTAATAAAACTAATATTGGCGAGATCATAACCTCGGACTTGATAAATCTTGTCGGGGATCACTTCAAACAGGCCGTAAGCCATGTTTAACACTGCTTGGCGCTGTAACGATGGGTGAATACTGTCAAAATCTTTACCGTCTAATAACCAATCGTAACTGGCCATATCCCAAGCCACACCGCCATTTTCGGCCATGATTTGCTTGTAATCAGGCGCCGCGATAAAGCCACGTTTAGCCTCATCAAAATCCCGGGTATCATCGAGCGGCAGACTCGCTTTATTGACGTCTCGTTGTTTGAGTGTGGTGTCAGATGGCAGGTTTCCTTGCGGATGGAAGTGTTTGCCTAAGGCGGCGTTGGGATCCGATAATACTGCACCACCGCCGGCGGCAACGGCGGAATTCAATACCAGGCAAAGACTGCTAAACAATATGGGGAGCTTTAATTTCATCAACGACTTCCTTGTTATCATGAGGCAAGTGCTCAGGGGGGGGCCATCTGAGTGACTGATTTAACATTCTCCTTGCTGATGGTATACTCTGCTAATGATTTGTCAATAAGATGTAAGCTGTTTGTTTTTTTTGGCTTTTGTTAATAGCTCGAAGCCGAACGTTATCGCGACGCTTACCGGGATTACTGCAAAATGGTTATTTGGATCCGCACTTGTTGGCGATTCGCTTCGATGGCGTTAATCAGGATATCGACACTGTGACGGCTGGTGCTGATGGCCTGCCAATGTTGTTGCCAAAGGGTCTGCAGTTGTTGACTTGAGGCAATGACTTGCGGACGGGTAAGCATGGCTAAATCATTGATCAGGCCAACTGTCACCCATGCTTGGCGTGGATTACCCCGTTGCTTATCTTGATCGTAATATGCGGCGTAGATGATTAATTCTAATTCTGACAACTGTTTAAGCATTTCAAAGCTAGCATCGCGAATATTGGCATTTTCCTCGGTGACTTCCATGCGCCATACATTATAAGAAAAGCCGATTAAGGCAAACATCATGCTAAAGATTGCGGTGAATTGAAACC
This sequence comes from Shewanella sp. NIFS-20-20, assembly GCF_019209865.1. Classification (GTDB taxonomy): domain Bacteria; phylum Pseudomonadota; class Gammaproteobacteria; order Enterobacterales; family Shewanellaceae; genus Shewanella. The sequence continues at coordinate 10,492 of NZ_JAHUTT010000065.1, forward strand.
AATGTCGTTTTTGCCATGCCATCGAATTTTCTCGTCAATTAGATCGGGAATCGTGATGTTGATGTGCCACACTTAGTCATTGATTATAGCAGCTTAGGATAATGACATGGCTCGAGGGTGGCGCATGGGGGCAGGGCTGAGTTTGCTGCTTTTTTTCACGGTCGCGGCCGCGCAACCTTGGCGCCAGAGTGACTATATTGCGCAGGCCTTCTTGACGATTGCCTTGGGGCGCGAATATCAGCAAGCCAGCGATTATTTAGTTAAGTGGCAACAACCTGTACGGGTGTTTATTCGTCATCAAGTCAAGTACGTGGTTTTACACGATACCTTAGTCGCCGCACAGTTAAGCCATTTAGCGAGCATTACTGGGTTAACTATTCACCAAGTGGCATCCATTGACGAGGCCAATGTTGTGATCACCTTTACCGAGCAGGCCCAATGGCAAAGCTTAGTGGCAGATGAACTCGGGGCTGACAGTGCCGCCCATTTACACGGCAGTGTTTGCCTCGCAAACATCGTTGAGCACGGGGGCCATATTGAGTTTGCCCGCGTCTATATACCGGTCGATCTGGCTAGGTTTCATGGCAAATTAGTCGCGTGCGTGGTGGAGGAGTTAACCCAAATCTTAGGCTTACCCAATGACAGTGACCGCGTATTCCCTTCAATCTTTAATGATAAAAGCCCCGAAGTATTGCTAACTGGGCTCGATTATTTATTACTTAAACTCTTATACCAACCGGTGCTAATCGCTGGCAGCCAGTATCAGGCCTTGCAGGCACCGCTGGCTACCATCTTGTGGCAATGGCAGCAAGATGGCACGATTGCGAGCGCCTCGCAAACCGTGCGTCAAGGCACACTGTATCGTCTGCTGGGGTATTCACCTTAGGCCTTAATGGTTAGCCCATGTTTGCAGTTGCTCCTGCAAGGTCGCTAGCGTTGGGCGTTGGCTTGCCATTGGCTGCCAACAATCATCCCGCAGACGGATTAATTGCTCCATCGCCTCAGGACAAAGACTGAGTAAGTCATCGATAACGCAACCAATGGCACGAACCTCTATGGCTTGCATGGCGCGCTGTTCATCAGTGCTGAGCGCCTGCAATGGGGTCGCGGCGCCCATATCCCCTAGGAGTAAATGACCGTCATTATTCACCAGCATATTGTGGGCATAGATATCGCCATGACAGAGCCCTTGCTGATGTAAGTGATTAATCACATCCATTCCTTGCAAAAGCAGCTGATGGACGGTTTGTTGGCTAAGACTCAGGCTTGGGCAAAAGGTATCGCGCGTGCAACTGGCTAAACTTGGCGGCAGTCCGAGATTGGAATAGCTGGAGGGCACTAAACTTAATATCACCCCTGACTGTTGGCGACTATCGAGGCTGGCGAGGGTATTAATTAAGTTGGGGTGACGGCCGGCTTGTAGGCAGGCACTTAATTCATCTTCAGGATAGCCGTCGCTGGTGACCTCGCCCTTAAATATTTTAATTGCCACCGTCAGCGCAGCGCTAGCGGTTTGCTGCCACTGTCCCTGATAAATCACCCCAGATGCCCCTTGTCCTAAGATGGCGCCGATGCGGATATGCGCTTGGTCGACCACGGTCAGTTTGCTGGCCTGTGTGAGCGGCGTTGTGCAGGGATTTCCTGCGATTGCCAGCCAAGATAACTTAGGTAATTGCCATAAAAAGTCAGGGATAGCTGGCAGTTGATTGGCTGACAATCGAATGAGTTCGAGGTTATGACAATCGGCCATGCTCTGGGGTAAGCTGGTTAATTGATTACCGGCGAGCGCGAGTTTTTGCAGGCGTGGGCATTGGCCTAGCGAGCTTGGTAATTGCGCAATTTGGTTATTGGTTAATATCAACCAGCGACAAGTGCTTGGGATCGCATCATTGCTAACGGTTTTGATGTGATTCGATTTAAAGCCAATCATTTCCAATTGAGGACAGCGCCCGAGGACCTCGGGGAGATGGTCAAACTGATTGTCTGAGGCAAACAAAATTTTGAGCTTAGTCAGGCAAGCTAGCTCATCAGGTAATTGCGTTAATTGATTTTGGGACAGATCCAACAATTCCAACGTATCGGCAAGCGCTAGTATTTCCATCGGAAATTCAGTTAGTTGATTGTGAATGCGAATCTCTTTAGCACCAATTAATTGGCCGGTTCTTAGTTGTTCTAAGGTGTGCAAGTCGGGCTTCCTCTGTTAGCAAGTGGCACAGAGTAATGGAGGGCGCCCTCGCTTTCAAATCTTCATCGAGTTCTGAGGCGATTTTTTTCAACAATGTTACGCGTTGGCGTCGCTGTGGGCGTAACTTTGCTTCATTTTTCCAACGGATTAACGCAAAAATGGCGACAGAAGATGTTGTAAAGTTACACTGTTGTGAGGAATTGTGACGCTCGCAACGGTATATCAGTAAACAAAGATTTACCATGAGCCATCTCAATGTGAAATGGTTGAACGATGTGATGGCAGGGTGTGTAAACCAGAGTATTACGATTAAAAAAGGCTTGAATTTGCCGATTGCTGGTGAACCGGAGCAACGAATTATTGCGGCCAATGCCCCGCAAAAAGTGGCACTCTTGGGTGAAGAATATATTGGCTTAAAACCGACCATGCTGGTGGAAGTTGGCGATCGGGTTAGCAAGGGCCAAGCCTTATTTGAAGACAAGAAAACCCCAGGGGTTGTGTTTACTGCACCTGCGTCAGGGGTAGTGAGTGCCATTCATCGCGGCGAGCGGCGCGTATTACAATCGGTGGTGATTGATTGTGATGGCGATGAGGCTGTGACCTTTCTTAAGCAGGCGGATGTGGCGAGTCTAGCCGCAACTGATGTCAAAACTAACCTGATTAACAGCGGGTTATGGACAGCGCTACGCACTCGACCTTTTTCGCGGGTGCCAGCCATCGACAGCCAAGCCTGCGCCATTTTTGTTACCGCCATTGATACCAATCCATTAGCGGCCGATCCGCGCGTCATTATTGACGGCAATCGCGAGGCATTTGCCCTTGGCTTAACCGTATTAACCAAACTGGGTGACTGTCCGATTTACCTGTGCCAAGACAGCGGCGCCGATGTAATCAGTCCCGTGCCATCACAGGTGGAAATTCGCCGCTTTGCTGGCGTACACCCGGCAGGGCTTGTGGGCACACATATCCACTTTATCAAGCCCGCTAGCCTCGAACAGCCGGTGTGGCATCTGGGGTATCAAGACGTGATTGCCTATGGGCAACTGTTTTTAACCGGCGAACTCTATCAAGAGCGGGTGGTGTCACTGGCAGGGCCTGGGGTCATCAAGCCCATCTTGGTGCGCACTCAATTGGGCGCCAAATTATCTGATGTGACCCGTGGCCTGCTAAAAGCCGGCGATCAACGCGTGGTCTCAGGCTCCATCTTATCCGGCCACAAAGCCAGTGGTGTGATTGATTTCCTTGGGCGCTTTCATCAGCAAGTCTCTGTGCTAGAAGAAAATAGTCAACATGAAGTCTTGCCGTGGGTGAAGGGCGGTCGTCATAAGTTTTCGATAACTCGTGCGGTCACCTCTGGTTTTGCTCGCACCCGCAAATTATTTGAATTTACCACCCACGCCGGCGGAGATGCCCGCGCAATGATGGCCTTTGGCCAGCTCGATAGAGTGATGCCGCTGGATATTTTACCGACACTGTTAGTGCGCGATTTGGTGGTGAGAGACACAGATGAAGCCCAGCTGCTTGGGGCATTAGAGTTAGATGAAGAAGACTTAGCACTATGCACCTTTGTTTGCCCTGGCAAATATGACTTTGGTAAAGAACTGCGTGCCTGTTTAGCGATCATCGAGAGAGAAGGGTAATGACCACACCATCTAAAAAGCCTGATTTACAGGATGCTTATTATGCCCCGGGGCATGCCATTAAGGGATACATTCGCTCATTGTATTTAGCCCATGGTCGCAGTACCCAAGGCCAAGTTCATGTGCGTGATGCCATCGATGTTAAACGCACCATGACCTTAGTGGGCTTGTGCTTATTACCAGCCATCTTATTCGGCTTATATAACTTAGGACTGCAGGCGCAAATAGCTATCGCAGCCGGCGCGGCGCCATCAAGCAGTTGGGCGCTGGGTGGATTTAAGGTGTTGTTTGGTCCGCTCACCGGTGACAGTGGCATCTTGACCTTGTTTGCCTATGGCCTCAGCTGTTACTTACCAATCTATGTGACTGCCTTAGTGGTGAGCTTATTTTGGGAAGGGGTGTTTGCCAAGGTTCGCAAACAGGACTTGCATGAAGGCTTTTTTGTCACCGCCTTGCTGTTTACCCTGATTATTCCAGTCGGTACCCCGCTGTGGTTAGTGGCCATGGGGATCACCTTTGGGATCATTGTTGCTAAAGAAGTCTTTGGCGGCATGGGGTACAACTTTTTAAATCCCGCGCTGGCCGGTTTAGCCTTTATCTACTTTGCCTACCCAACCCAAGTTGGACCCGCGGCGCAGCTGGTGGCTGTCGATGGTTTTAGTGGGGCCACAAGCTTGATGCAAACCGCCGCAGGTAAGCTCAGTTTTGCGGATTACGCTTGGTATAGCGCCTTTACTGATGCCAACTGGTGGAATGCATTCTTAGGCTTTACTCCCGGCGCCATCGGTGAAACCAGTACCTTAGCCATTCTATTAGGTGGCAGTCTATTACTGCTGAGTCGCTTAGCTAACTGGCGCATTGTTGCCGGAGTGTTTGTGGGCATGGTGATCACCGCTAGCCTGTTTAACCTCATTGGCTCAGCCAAAAACGACATGTTTGCTATGCCATGGACTTGGCATTTAGTCAGCGGCGGTTTTGCGTTGGCGATGATGTTTATGGCGACAGATCCTGTGACCACAGCTTATACCCGCCAAGGGAAATGGGCTTATGGCTTATTGATTGGTGTGATGGCAGTATTTATTCGTGTACTTAACCCCAAAATGCCGGAAGGCGTAATGTTGGCGATTTTATTTGCCAATTTATGGGCGCCCATTTTCGATTATTTAGTCGCACGCGCCAATATCAAACGGAGACTGAAACGCCATGGCCTTTAATAAAGACTCGGTGCTTGGCACCATGGTTTTCACTATCAGCTTATGTTTGGTGTGCTCGTTTATGATCACCGGCACCGCCGAAGTGCTTAAAGAACGCAAGCTGGTTAAAAAGCGCGATGAACTGCAACGTAACGTGTTAATGGCAGCTAACATTCAGCTTAATGGTCAAGACGTGAGAGAGGTCTTCGCCAGCCAAGTCACGCCGATGCTGGTGGCGCTCGACAGTGGTGAGATCGTGCCACAAGCGCAGATCTTAGATTTTGATGAACGCATGGCGGCCATTAATCCTGAAACCTCAAGCAAGCCCAAAAAAGATACCGCCAAAATTCGCAGCCGGGCCGATGCGGTGCGCGTGTTTGAGGTGCGAGATGGCAGCGGCAAACTCGACACCTTGGTCGTGCCGATTTATGGCAAAGGCTTATGGTCGATGATGTACGGCTATGTGGCGCTCGAGTCGGATCTTAATACCATACGTAATTTGGTGTTTTATGAGCATGGCGAGACTCCAGGTATTGCCGATTTCGTAACGGATCCTCACTGGTTAGCCCAATTTACCGGCAAGCAGTTATTCGATGATAAGGGCAAGGTGGCCATTAAGATCATCAAGGGCGGCGCACCGCAAGGTAATGTGCACGGCATTGATGCGGTCAGTGGCGCGACGGCCACCGGTCGTGGTATTCAGCGCACTTTCGAGTTTTGGTTCGGTAAGGAAGGCTTTGCACCTTACTTTGATAAGTTAACGAAGGCGGGGGCGTAATATGAGCAGCTCAGTGTCGACTCGTGACATGCTCACCAGTCCGATTTTTGCTAATAACCCAGTGGCCATGCAAGTGCTCGGGGTCTGTTCAGCATTAGCGGTCAGTAATTCAATGCAAACCGCGGTGGTAATGACCCTCGCCGTGACCTTTGTGTTGGTGTTTTCTAACCTATTTATCTCGACTATCCGCCGCTTTATCCCAAATAGTGTGCGGATCATTGCGCAGATGACCATCATTGCCTCCTTGGTGATCATCGTCGATATGGTGCTGCAAGACGTGGCTTACGAGCTATCAAAGCAGTTATCAGTCTTTGTGAGTTTGATCATTACCAACTGCATTATCATGGGCCGCGCCGAAGCGTTTGCCATGAAACATCCTCCCCACTTGGCGGTGGTTGATGCCTTAGGTAATGCCATGGGCTATGGCGTTATTCTGGTGGGGGTGGCCTTTGTGCGTGAATTACTGGGCTCTGGTACCTTATTTGGCCATGACGTGTTTACCACAGTTGAAAATGGTGGCTGGTATTTGGCCAATCAAATGTTTACTTTGCCGCCAAGTGCATTCTTCCTGATTGGCTTCATGATTTGGGGCATTCACGTGGTGCAGCGCAAGCGCAAATAAGGAGTCGAGATGGAACATTATATCAACCTGTTTATGCAGGCGATTTTTATCGACAACATGGCCTTATCTTTCTTTATGGGCATGTGTACGTTTTTGGCAGTCTCGAAAAAAGTGTCGACCTCGTTTGGCCTAGGCGTGGCGGTCATTGTGGTGATGACCATTGCCGTACCGTTAAACCAAGTGATTTTTGTCAATATCTTAGCGCCCGGCGCGTTGGCGTGGGCGGGTTATCCTGAGCTGGATTTAAGCTATTTGCAGCTGATCACCTTTATTGGGGTGATAGCCGCCTTAGTGCAAATTTTAGAGATGGTATTGGATAAGTTTTTACCGAGCTTACATCAAACGCTGGGGATCTTCTTACCCTTATTAACCGTGAACTGCGCCATTTTTGCCGGGGTAATCTTTATGGCCAACCGTAATTACACCTTAGTGGAGTCAACGGTATTTGCCATGGGCTCTGGTATCGGTTGGGCGATGGCGATTGTGTTGTTAGCCGGCTTGCGCGAGCGCATGAAGTTTAATGCTATTCCTGAAGGTTTACAGGGCATTGGTATTACTTTTATCACCACAGGCTTAATGGCGTTAGGGTTTATGTCGTTTGCAGGGATCACCTTTTAAGGTCAGCAGCGCGCAAGAGTTAGCATTAGGGGTTTGTTATGGAAATGGCAATTGGCATTGGCATGTTCACCTTGGTGGTGAGTTTGCTGGTGATGGTGATTTTGGTCGCCAAGAGTAAATTGGTCGCCACTGGCGATGTGCATATCGGGATTAATGAGGATGCGGATAAAGGCATCAACACCCCCGCAGGGGACAAGCTGTTAGGGGCATTGGCCAGTCGAGATATATTTATTCCATCGGCCTGTGGCGGTGGTGGCACTTGTGGCCAATGTCGCGTGAAAGTGACATCCGGTGGCGGTGAAATTTTACCGACAGAGCGTGATCATATCACCAAGAAAGAAGCCAAAGAGGGCTGCCGCTTGGCCTGTCAGGTCGCGGTTAAAGGTGATATGGAACTGGAAATTGAAGAAGAAATCTTTGGGGTAAAGAAGTGGCAGTGTGAGGTGATCTCTAACGATAACCAAGCGACCTTTATCAAAGAGTTACTGCTCAAATTACCCGAAGGTGAAGAAGTTCGCTTTAAAGCGGGCGGCTATATTCAAATTGAGGCGCCCGCGCATCAAGTGCGCTATGCCGATTTTGATATTCCCCTTGAATACCGCGACGATTGGGAAAAATACGGCCTGTTTGATTTAGTGTCGACCGTCGATGAAGAGGTGTTGCGCGCCTATTCGATGGCCAACTATCCCGATGAAAAAGGCCGGATCATGTTGAACGTGCGTATTGCTACGCCGCCAAAAGATAATGTGCCACCGGGCAAGATGTCATCGTACATCTTTAACTTAAAAGCCGGTGATAAAGTCACTATTTCAGGGCCATTTGGTGAGTTCTTTGTTAAAGAGACCGACGCTGAAATGGTGTTTATCGGCGGCGGGGCGGGGATGGCACCGATGCGCTCGCATATCTTTGATCAATTAAAGAGCAAGCGCACCCAACGTAAAATGAGTTTTTGGTATGGGGCGCGCTCAACCCGAGAAGTGTTCTATCAAGACGATTTTGATCAACTGGCGGCCGACAATGACAACTTTGTTTGGCATGTGGCCTTATCGGATCCCTTGCCGGAAGATAACTGGACTGGCTACAGCGGATTTATTCATAACGTTTTGTATGAAAAGTATTTAAAAGATCACAAAGCGCCTGAGGATTGTGAGTTCTATATGTGTGGTCCACCGATCATGAACTCGTCAGTGATTAACATGTTAGAAAGCTTAGGGGTCGAGCCAGAAAATATCTTACTCGATGATTTTGGTGATTAACTCCAAGCGATGAGCAATAAAAAATCCGCCTTATGGCGGATTTTTTTATGGGGGTTATTTAATGTGCTTGGCCAAAATGGCTTGGTATTGGCCGGCCTCTTTCATATTGCTGAGGGACTGATTAATGGTATTGATCAAGGCAAAGTTATTTTTATGGACGGCAAAGCCATAATATTCAGGAGAAAAGGGCAGGGTCACTAATTTAATACTGGAATTGTCACCGACAAAATTTGCCGCGGGTTCAATGTCATACAAAATCAAATCGGCTTTGCCAAGCTTAAGGGCTTGAATCGCTTGCTTGGCCGACTCAAAGGCCAACACGCTTTGGCTATACCTATTGGCGAGTTTGTCGCCCGTGGCGCCTTTTTGCACCGCAATCCGTTTGCCGGTTAAGTCGCTGACACTGTGTATTTGGTTATTGTCGACGTTGACTATGACCACTTGCGTCGCCTTGTAATAAGGATCGGAAAAGTTCACTTTGGCTTGGCGTTCGGGAGTGATGCTCATACCTGAGGCTATCACATCAATTTGACCTGTGAGCAATGCGTCCATCAATTGGTCAAATTCCATATTTTGAATCTGCACCTCGCGGTCCATTTGTTTGGCAATGCTGCGGATCAAATCAATATCTAAGCCGACGACTGTTTTACCATCGGCGCCCCCAAGGTACTCAAAGGGAGGAAAGCTGGCATTGGTGCCCACCACTAATGGCGGCTGAGGTTGGCTGCAACCAGCGGCAAAAATGATTAATAACAAGATAAATAACCGAGCCATATTCATTGCATCATCCTTTGATATTGATCCACGGAGGAATGATTAATTAGCCTTGATGCATTCAATGAACATCATGGCTACCAGTTTGCCCCTTAACCCTCATTTTAGTCGCTATTAACATAATGTGCGGAGTTAACATCTGAAATCCAAAAGAATTTGCTCTAATTCGCAATGATTGATCCACATGTTTAAACTGTTTCACAGTTTCTTAGTGCACCTATGTTTACAATGTGGCGGCAACCCTGAGTTGACATACGGTCATCTCAGAAAGATTGCCACAACCCTATAAATGAGAATTATCCATGCACAATAAACAGTTGCTAAGCTTGGCTATTTTAGCCGCATTAGGTATTAGTACCACAGGTTGTAATTCTGACGATAATGATAACCAAGTTAATGCGCCACGCGTTGAATTACGGGTATTAGAAACCTCAGATATTCACACCAACATCATGGATTTTGATTACTTCAAGAGCAAAGAAGATCCAACCATCGGCCTAGCCCGCACCGCTTCAGCCATTCATGCAGCCCGTAAAGAAGCCATCAACCATGTGTTAGTTGATAACGGTGATTTATTGCAAGGTAGCCCGATGGGCGATTATATGGCCAAGTTAACCTTGGATGACTGGAACACACACCCAGCCTATAAAGCGATGAACACCTTAGATTATGTGGTGGGCAACATTGGTAACCACGAATTTAACTACGGACTCAAGTTCCTGCAGCAAGCGGTAGCCGGTGCTAACTTCCCGTATATCAGTGCCAACGTATTATGTCAGGTCGATGATTGCTGGCCTGGGATCGATAAAGACCAACCCATTTTTAAGCCTTATCTGATTGTTGAAAAACAAGTATTAGATAAAGACGGCAATGAACACACCCTCAAGATTGGTTATATCGGCTTTGTACCTCCGCAAATTGAGCAGTGGGACCGTGCTCACTTAAATGGCAAGGTATATGCCATCGGTATTATCGAAGCCGCTGAAAAATATGTGCCGCAGATGAAGTCTGAAGGCGCCGATGTCATTATTGCCATTCCGCACTCTGGCATTGGTTCGACAACGGCTCCAGGCGATGCTCGCGCCGAGAACGCGACGTTTGCGCTGACCGAAGTTGATGGTATTGATGCCATTATGTTTGGTCACAGCCATGCGATTTTCCCTCATGCAAGTTACGCCGACTTACCCAACACCGATATTGAAAAAGGCTTACTCAATGGCGTACCGTCAGTGATGCCTGGACGCTGGGGCGATAACCTGGGGGTGGTTGACTTAGTGTTAGAGCGTCAAAATGACAGCTGGCAGGTGGTGGATTCACGTGCTGAGTCACGCCCGATTTATGATGGCGCCAATAAAGAGCCTTTGGTGGAAGCGGATCTGACCATTCGTCAGGAAGTTGAAATTGAGCATTTGGGCACGTTAGCCTTTGTTGACGAAAAAATCGGTACCGCCAGCAATGATATGTATAGCTTTTTAACCTTGGTACAAGATGATCCGTCGGTACAAATTGTATCGAACGCCCAGATTGCCAAAGTATCGCAAGCGATTGCCGATATGTCAGCCGAAGATCAGGCCAAATTTGCCGGAATGCCGGTGTTGTCAGCGGCGGCGCCATTTAAGGCCGGTGGTCGTCATTCTGTCGAAGCCGATGCGTCTCAGTATGTGCAAGTCGATAAGGGTGAGCTTAAGTTTAAGCATGCGGCTGATTTATACTTGTATCCAAACACGTTAATGGCCGTCAAGGTGTCAGGGGCGGAATTGAAAGATTGGTTAGAGTGTAGTGCCAACCAATTTACTCAAATTGATCCGACATCAACTGAGCCACAATCATTGATTAACTGGGGTCACCCAACCTATAACTTCGATGTCATTGATGGCGTTAGCTACAAGATTGATGTCACTCAGCCAAGCAAGTTTGACCGTGATTGTGCCGTGGTCAATGCCGACGCCAACCGGATTGTTGAGTTGAGTTACACCGATGCCGAAGGCAAGGTGGTGACTGGCGCGGAATTGGCTAAGATGAACTTCATTGTGGCCACCAACAACTATCGCGCTTATGGCGGTAAGTTTGCCGGCACCGGCCCTGAGCATGTGGTCATGGAACTGCCTGATGCTAACCGTGAAGCATTAGCGGCATACATCACGAGTGAAACCAATGCCAATGGGGTGGTGGATCCGACTGCCGACTATAACTGGGACTTCAAAGATATCGAGGCCAGTGGCTTAGATGTGCGCTTTGAAACTCAGGACAGTCAAAAAGCGGCTGATTTTATTAGCGCCACCGCGCAACGCAAGATGACCAAAGTGGGCACCGATGCGATTGGTTTTGCTGTGTATAAAGTCGAACTTAACGCACCAGCTAACTAAGCATTCGTTAACGGGGTACTGACCCATAAAAGCCTCCGATAGAGGAGGCTTAATTAGATGGTCCGCCTCACCCCTAAGCTAAGCTTAGGGTTAGGCAAACAAAGAGGCGAACCATCATGTCTACTATTAAAGTAATTGGGATCGATTTAGGCAAATCTTCTTTTCATCTTGTT
>NZ_JAHUTT010000066.1 GCF_019209865.1 Shewanella sp. NIFS-20-20
CTACAGCAGTGATAATAAGGCGTGTCTTCAATACTGATTTGGGTTCTTCTTGGACGCGGCATAACAGGCTCCAACATCAACAACACCCATCAGCATAGTAGAAAAGACCAAGCCCCTCCATTTGCAAAGCTTTTTAATAGCCACCCATAATATATACGTGCCATAAAAGAGATGGCGCTATGTATTCTTCTTTGCTGATTTAGAAGCTTTTTAATAGCCACCCATAATATATACGTGCCATAAAAGAGATGGCGCTATGTATTCTTCTTTGCTGATTTAGTATGGGTGGCCCTATTTATTCTGATTTAGTATGGGTGGCCCTATTTATTGCCTGAGTTAAGCTTTGTTGTAATTGCTGCTGACCAAGCTCAGTGGGAGCCACATCGCAATGTCCCCGAAAAATAGCGCCGCCTTCGCACTCCCCATGCCGGATAAGGATCAACCGCACCGTGGGTAAGGGTACCGGTATAGACATTCTCAAGCCTCACGCCATAGCAAAGATGGAAAATGAAACAGTATAAATATTTATCACGGCCACCCATATTAAAATTTAAATTAATAAAGTGACCATCCAATATAAAACAACAACCTAGTCATTAATAACCATGTAAAAACATACAATACATTGAACTTGGCATTACCATAAAAGCCACCAATACAATCTCCCAAGTTTCAGCGACTCTATGCGGATAGAAAATGGACTTTTTACTTAAAGAAGGTAAATTTTGACAATCTCAAGCCTCCCACTTTTCAATGAGATACGATCTTGGGAGGATATTAGGTTTATTGAATTTTGTCAGGGCTTAAATACTGACAACTTTTAGCAAAGTGTCGTCGCCGCTTTTGTAAATGCTCACAAAATAGTGTGAGTTCTGGCGTAGTGCCCACCGGGCCATGAAACAGCTTGCCAAATTCGGTGATAAGTTTACACCAGCGCTCTGCTGGCATGTTGATACGATTAAGTACGCGACTGCTGCCCTCTCGTATCGAACCTCGCTTGTCATCACGGATGATTCGCCCTGTATCTTCAATGAGTTCAAGATAATCCTTGAACTCAAAATTAAGACCGATGGGCTGGCCTGCGTGCTCACCGCCTTGAAATGACAGTAAAGCTTGGGGTTCTTCGCCCTTGAGCGCGGCGTGTATTCGCAGTTGAATGCTGGTGAAATCTGATTGCTCTGGGGTAGCGGCTTCGTTTGCCCTTATTGGGTTTAAGTCCACATAAGCCATGCAGGCAAGTACTGCTGTTTCATCCAATAAGGCTTGTGATTTAAACCTGCCCTCCCAGAATCTGCCTGAACAACCATCTTCCTGATTGGCTTGTCTGGCGATAGGTTCGTTTAAACAGCGCATAAACCAAGAGATATCACACAAGCGACTGCGATATATGGCGATGGCATGTTTAAGTCGTATCACATCATGAGGAGCCACTAGCTCGCCTTGGGCAAATTTTTGCGTTAAGTCATCCCCTTTAAACAATTGATGCCATTGCTCGACCACTTGTTTGTCACTCCAAGCATTGGCGCTATCAATGTCGACTCGCAATACCAAATGCAAATGATTAGACATCACAGCAAAGGCCGCCACATCAATGGCAAACACTTGGGCGAGCACTTGAATGCGCTCAGTCACCCAATCTCGCCGGTGGTCGTAGTTTTTACCTGAGAATTTATCATCCCCGCACAAGAATGCGCGGCGGACAACACGGCTACAGCAGTGATAATAAGGCGTGTCTTCAATACTGATTTGGGTTCTTCTTGGACGCGGCATAACAGGCTCCAACATCAACAACACCCATCAGCATAGTAGAAAAGACCAAGCCCCTCCATTTGCAAAGCTTTTTAATAGCCACCCATAATATATACGTGCCATAAAAGAGATGGCGCTATGTATTCTTCTTTGCTGATTTAGTATGGGTGGCCCTATTTATTCTGATTTAGTATGGGTGGCCCTATTTATTGGTCTTATTCATTGCCATATTTGTTTGGTATTAGTCTTCGCGAAGTCGGTGTTGTCAACCGGCTAGGTCGTTAACAAGTAATGATCAATAATGCTCGGTTTGTGACCGCGTAGCGCTTGCATCTTAACGAATAAGTCACGTATTATGGACGTCTATACGTATAAACATCCAAACCTAGCGTTGCGAAAATGAATCACTATTTAGCACTGGTGCCTTCCCGCAACGCTGCGCAGTAGTTTGGACGGATAATAATCAGCAGGATGATGATCATGGAACGCGAATCCCAAGCTCAGCAAGGTAACTCTGTACGCGATGAATTAACCCTAGCGCTCGAACAGCGTATTTTGGTGCTAGATGGCGCTATGGGCACCATGATCCAAGGCTATCAGTTGGAAGAAGCCGACTATCGGGGCGAACGCTTTTGCGATTGGCACACCGACGTTAAAGGTAATAATGACCTATTAGTGCTGACGCAACCGCAAATTATTAAACAAATACATACTGACTACTTACTGGCTGGCGCCGATATTATTGAAACCAATACATTTAATGCCACCACTATCGCCATGGCCGATTATGATATGCAGTTATTGGCTGCCGAGATTAACCGTCAAGGCGCGCGCCTAGCCCGTGAGGCCTGTGACGATATCACTGCCGCAACCGGTATTCGCCGTTATGTGGCTGGGGTATTAGGCCCAACCAACCGAACTTGCTCTATCAGCCCAGATGTTAATGACCCCGGTTATCGAAATATCAGCTTTGACGAGTTAGTGGTGGCTTATTCAGAATCAACCAAAGCGCTACTGGAAGGTGGCAGTGATATCATTATGGTTGAAACCATCTTTGATACCTTAAATGCAAAGGCGGCCTTATTTGCCATTGAATCCGTATTTGATGAGCTCTATGGCATTCATTCCACTAAGCGCCCACCGGTCATGATTTCGGGCACCATCACGGACGCCTCTGGTCGCACCTTAACCGGCCAAACCACCGAAGCTTTTTATCACTCTCTGCGCCATATCAAGCCATTATCTATTGGCCTTAACTGCGCCCTTGGCCCCAAAGAACTGCGCCCTTATGTGGAGGAACTTGCCCGCATTAGCGAATGCTTTGTGTCGGCACACCCCAATGCTGGCTTGCCCAATGAATTTGGCGGTTATGATGAAACCCCGCAGGATATGGCGCACGTCATTAATGATTGGGCTGCCGAGGGCTTGCTGAACATTATTGGTGGTTGCTGTGGTAGCACCCCAGAGCATATCCGCGTGATCCGTGAGGCCGTGCGTAGTCACTCACCGCGCATTGTGCCAGATATCCCTATTGCTTGCAGACTATCAGGTTTGGAAGCACTTACTATCGATGCGCAATCTTTGTTTGTTAATGTCGGCGAGCGCACCAATGTCACCGGCTCTGCCAAGTTTTTACGCCTCATTAAAGAAGGCAAGTTTGAAGAAGCGCTCGATGTCGCCCGTGAGCAAGTCGAAAGCGGCGCTCAAATCATTGATATCAACATGGATGAAGGCATGCTCGATGGCGTCGAGATCATGCATAAGTTTTTAAACTTAATTGCCTCTGAACCCGATATTAGTCGGGTGCCGATTATGATCGACTCCTCCAAATGGGAGGTCATCGAAGCCGGGCTTAAATGTATTCAAGGCAAGGGTGTCGTCAATTCTATTTCTTTAAAAGAAGGCGAAGCTAAGTTTATTGAACAGGCCACCTTAGTCAAACGCTACGGTGCGGCGGCAATCATCATGGCCTTTGACGAACAAGGCCAAGCCGATACCAAGGCGCGCAAAGTCGAAATTTGCAGTCGCGCCTACCGAGTGCTGGTCGATAAAGTGGGCTTTGCGCCAGAAGATATTATTTTCGACCCCAATATTTTCGCCATTGCCACAGGAATTGATGAACATGACAATTATGCCGTCGACTTTATAGATGCCATCAAAGAAATCAAAGCCACTTTGCCTCATGCCATGATTTCTGGGGGGGTATCGAACGTCTCATTCTCGTTTCGCGGCAACAACCCCGTCCGCGAAGCCATCCATGCGGTGTTCTTGTATCACGCCATTAAAGTGGGCATGGATATGGGCATTGTCAATGCAGGCCAGTTGGCAATTTATGATGATATTGACCCCGAGCTTAAAGCAAGGGTTGAAAGCGTCGTGCTTAACCTGCCCTGCAAAGTGGCGGACTCGAACAATACCGAACAACTGCTCGACATCGCCGAGCAATACCGAGGTGATGGCGCCACGGTTAGCAAAAAAGAAGACTTAGCCTGGCGCAGTTGGCCGGTGAATGAACGTCTCGCCCACGCCTTGGTCAAGGGCATTACTGAATTTATCGACCAAGATACCGAAGAAGCCCGCCAGCAAGCCTCACGTCCCTTAGACGTGATCGAAGGTCCTTTAATGGATGGCATGAATATCGTTGGCGATTTGTTTGGCTCAGGCAAGATGTTCCTACCGCAAGTGGTTAAGTCAGCCCGGGTAATGAAAAAAGCGGTGGCTTACTTAAATCCCTATATAGAAAAGGAAAAAGTCGCAGGTCAGTCTAACGGTAAAATCCTCATGGTGACCGTTAAGGGCGATGTTCACGATATCGGTAAAAACATTGTCGGTGTCGTGCTGGCCTGCAATGGCTTTGAGGTATTTGATCTCGGCGTTATGGTATCGGTTGAAAAAATCCTAGCAGCAGTCAAAGAGCACAATATCGACATTATTGGCATGTCAGGCTTAATCACCCCGAGCCTTGATGAAATGGTGCATAACGTCAAAACCTTCCACCGTGAAGGTTTAACCATCCCGGCCATTATTGGTGGGGCGACTTGCTCTAAAATTCATACGGCGGTCAAAATTGCTCCCCATTATCCCCACGGCGCGATTTACATTGCCGATGCGTCCCGCGCCGTGCCGATGGTGAGCAAACTCGTCAGCAATGACACCCGTCAAGCCACCATAGATCAAACTTATGCAGACTATGACATTATGCGCGAAAAACGTTTATCGCAGGCTAAGCGTAAAAACATAGTGTCAATCGCGGCGGCTCGCGACAATCGCTGCCAGCATGATTGGGCCAATTACCAGCCCTGCCAACCTCAAGTGCTTGGGCGCCAAGTATTTGATGATTACCCGTTAGACGATTTAGTCGATCGCATTGACTGGACGCCTTTTTTCCGCGCATGGGAACTGCACGGACATTACCCTGAAATACTTACCGACAATGTCGTCGGCGAAGAAGCCCAAAAACTTTTTGCCGACGGCAAAGCCATGCTGGCTAAGATCATTAAAGAAAAATGGCTTACCGCTAAGGGGGTCATTGGTTTATTCCCCGCCAATACGGTTAATCATGACGATATTGAACTTTACACCGATGACACCCGCACCACACTTGAAATGACGACCCACCATCTGCGGATGCAAATCGAGCGTGTCGGCAATCATAACTTTTGTCTCGCCGACTTTGTGGCCCCCAAAGACAGTGGTATTGCCGACTATATGGGCGGCTTTGCGGTCACCGCGGGCCACGGCATTGATCAGCATATTGCCCGATTTGAAGCCAACCATGATGACTATAATGCCATCATGCTCAAGTGTTTAGCCGACCGTTTAGCCGAAGCCTTTGCCGAGCGTATGCATGAACGCGTGCGCAAGGAATTCTGGGGCTATGCCAGTGATGAACAACTGGACAACGATGCCCTAATCCGTGAAAAGTACAAAGGCATTCGCCCGGCGCCAGGTTATCCTGCCTGCCCAGATCACACTGAAAAGGGCTTGCTGTGGGACTTGCTGAAACCGGATGAAACCATCGACCTGAATATCACCGAAAGCTATGCGATGTTCCCAACGGCTGCGGTATCTGGCTGGTATTTTGCGCACCCGCAATCCCGCTATTTTGGCGTCACCAATATTGGCCGCGATCAGGTCGCGGACTATGCCCGCCGCAAAGGGATGACAGTGACTGAAACCGAAAAATGGTTGGCCCCAGTCCTCGATTACGATCCCGAGTAAGCTGCAGTCGTTGTCTGCGCTGAGGCATTAGCTAAGGTGCGCTAAACTGCATCAGTAATTGATTCTCTAGCGATTGATTGCTTAGCGATAGCATTGACAATAATACCCAGCTTGGCGCTTGCTACGCCCAAGGCTCGCGGCACATTTGGGGTGGATGGGCAGCGCAGCTCATCTTAGCCATCACAGCTAATCTCGGTGTGGTGCTCGCGAGCGACTCACTGCATTTGCCTCCTACGGCTAAGTCTCCTTGCCGTCAGTGCCTTAGCAATATCACAGCAAGCCGAGCTCGCCTCAGTGCGTCGAGACGGCTTGAGCTCCGCCGGTTATTTTTATTGTTAAAAATAACCGGCGGCATTTGGGAAAAATTTCTTCGTGATATCTATCACTTAAACTCAAGATTTACAAAATTTAAGGTGATTCAACTCACGGATACACATCGGCTTCAATACTATATTAGCGCCACTATTTTTATGGGGCGTTAACATGAATAACAGACGTAATTTTCTCAAGCTTTCTGCTGGCATGGCTGTCGGCGGTTTAACGGCTGCATTACCTGTGGCAGCATCTGAATGCAAAGACACCATCAAGTGGGATGAAACTCACGACATTATCGTCATTGGTTCTGGATTTGCCGGATTATCCGCCGCTATCAACACTAAGCGTCAAGGCATCAACAAGGTGCTGGTGCTTGAGAAAATGATGCAGTTTGGCGGTAACTCTGCCATTAACGGTGGCTGGTTTGCCGTGCCCCGCAATCCCACCCAAATTTCACAGGGTATTTTAGACGACTCCCCTGAAGAATTAGTAAAAGATCAAATGATTGCTGGTCGTGGTCTGGCATCCGAAGCGCACCTGTTAACCATTGCTAATCGTGCCTTGGACTCATATAACCTCTGTGTCGATTCTGGGGTTAAATTCCGTGAAGGCTTTAACCAATTAGTGGGTGGCCACAATAAGGCAAGAGCGGTTCGTACCGTTGACGGCACTGGCGGTGAAATTACCCGCAATCTGTTCCGTGTGGCCAAGGCTGAAGGCATCGATTTACGCAATCAACAATACGTTGAAGACTTGATCATGGAAGGCGACAAAGTTATCGGCGTGAAAGTACGCCGTCACTTCCGCTTCCCGAATCTGAAGACCGGTGAAATCGTTCACATTAAAGCCGATAAAGGGGTGGTAATCGCCTCGGGTGGCTTTGCGATGAATAAAGAGCTGCGTGCCATTTTCGATCCTTCCATTGATCCGACCATGGATTGTACCAATGCCCACGGTGCCACTGGCGAAGTGACCTTAACCGCCATGTCTCATGGTGCACTGCCAGTGCATATGAACATGATCCAAACCGGCCACTGGGGTTCTCCAGATGAAGGTGGCTTTGGTTGGTCTAATGCCCTGTTATCCATTACTTTCCACCAAGGCATGATTGTTAGCGTGCTCGATAGCAAGCGCTTTATGAATGAGCGGTTAGATCGTAAGTATTGCTCAGACAGGATCTTAGCTCAGCGTAATCCTGACAACACCCCTGCGTATCCCGTCGGTTTTTTCAACGCCAACGACTTCTCATTAGAAGACGATCGTATCGGTCGTGCCTTACGCGATCAAATGGCATGGAAACTGGATTCAGTCCAAGCGCTAGCCGAAAAGTTCAATATGGACCCTGTTGCATTACAGGCCTCTATTGACCTGCATAACGAGCACGTTAAACAACAAAACGATCCTTTATTCGGTCGTGACATGGACACGTCAAAGCACTTGGCACCTCCATTTATTGCCTCACGCTTATGGCCAAAAGTTCACTACTGCATGGGTGGCCTGAAAACAGATATTGGCGGTCGAGTCATTGCGTCCAAAACCTTAGCACCGATGCAAAATTTATATGCGTTAGGTGAAGCCACTGGCGGCGTTCATGGCGTTAACCGTTTGTCTTCTTGTGCCTGTTTAGAAGGTTTAGCGATGGGCTTTGTGGTGGCAGACACTATTGCTAAAACTCATGCAACACAGATCAAGGGTTAAGGGGTAATCATGAAAACATTAATCACAGCGTTAGCGCTCACCTTGTCACTGAGCGGCGCAGCTCAAGCGGGCGAACTGTTCCAAGCCAAAGGAAAAATCTTTGGTCGCGATAATCATAGCTTTATTTATGAAGATAAAACCGCCTGTAAGACTTGTCATGATTCAGGCATGAAGTCGACCACCGATGCCGCCTGCGTCGAATGTCATGGCACTATCGACACCATTGAGATTGATACCAATAACTTAGTCAACAGCCATGCTAATCCGCATGCGTCTGTGCACTATGAAGAAGCTATCAGCTGCCTTGCCTGTCACTCAGAGCACCAAAAGAAAGCGCCATTGTGCAGCGAGTGTCACCGCACTTGGTTCACTGAGATGTAATCTTAGCTCCCTTTACCCTGCAAGGTCCTCGCTGCGGCGAGGGCCTGCGAGCCTCAAAATGACTAAAAAAAACCTTACTCGCACTAGCTAGCCTTCATAGTTTAGCGCTACTCCCTGGTACTGCTTATGCCGTTGAACTGTCCGCGGGAGGCTTTATCAAGGCTAGCGGCCGCATTGCCAGCGGAGATATTCCCTTTGACCACGCGTATGCGGGCAGTGGTGTTGTCACTGAATCAGCGTCTAAAACCCAGTTCAGCGCCCAAGAATCACGCCTCAATATGACAGCCTCAACGGGGGAAGTGTCCGGCATGATTGAAATCGATTTTGTCGGTTCCCAACAAGGCAATGGCACAGTGTCAAACTCCTATAGTCCGCGCCTACGCCATGCTGTCATCCACTATCAAGGCTTTACCCTTGGCCAAACTTGGTCGACCCTAGTCAATACCTCGGCTTTTCCTGAAACCGCAAACTTAGGTGGTCCGCTAATTGGCGAGAGCATGGTGCGGCAAGCCTTAGTGCGCTATAGCAGCAACAATTGGCAGTTTTCCTTAGAAAATCCGAACACTTATGGTACTGACGCTAAAGGCAAACCTTTATCTAAAGCGGACGATGTGGTTCCTGATGCCGTGATCCGCTTTAACATCAGCGGCGACTGGGGCAATATCAGTGTTGCGACATTAGTGCGGCAGTTATCAGCAAGCGACAGCGATCAAACGTTAGCCTTGGGTGGCTCCATCGCAGGCAAGATCTTAGTGGGTCGTCAAGACGACTTACGCTTTGTGCTGTCCCATGGCAATTTGGGCCGCTATTTCGCCACCGGCGGCATCCAAGATATTTACCGAGATCAAGTTGAAACCTCCAGCGGCGGGATGATGGCTTATCGTCACTACTGGAATGACAGCCTAAGATCAACGCTATTTTATGGCAGGAGTTTATCCGACATCCAGCAAGTAGATCGCAGCCACTATGGTATCAACCTATTCACCAACTTCACCCCGGCATTGGTTATCGGCGCAGAACTGGGCCGCTACCGTGTTGATGATGGTCAACCGGCTTGGGGGCTGAATGATGGCTCCAATTATCAAGGTGCATCTGACTATCTTCAGCTCATCATGCAATATTCATTTTAAGCTCGATTGAATATCGCGCCTGCTCACCATCGTTAGCAGGCGCCAGGTGGTTCACAAGCGTGGGAATATCGAGCCACTCAATTCAGTAAGCCCAACACCTTGCCATAGGCCAGCCTGCTCCAGCCATGCTAGTATTGGCATCATGTTTCACTCATTTTTATACAAGGGCATGTAATGAATCCCATTATTGCGATCTTAAAAGAGCACAATATCAGCGATAGCCAAATTCAATCTTTGTTTCAAACCCTGACCGAGAATCCACTCATGGCCATGGGGGTGATAGGTCAATTAGGCATTGCCCCAGACAAGCTGCAACAGCTCATGGCGATGGTGATGCAAAATCCAGCCTTAATTAAAGAAGCCGTTGAGGAGCTAGGCTTAGACTTTTCTCAGGTGGAAGCCGCAAAATCTAAGCTGCAACAATAAGTTGAGCCATTAAACTCATGCCACTTTAATCAGTGGCATGCGTATTTTAGTCAGCCATGGCGAGGCCTTAAACGACTGTGAGGCTGGCAGACAAATTGAATTGATTAGCATTTAATAGCGTTATATGTTTACAATTACGTAACGTGCAAGGTATTGCATTTCACATGGACGTGATATGAAAACCATCGAGTTAGACAACACTTATCGTTTGAGAACGAAAGTGTTAATCAGTATTTGTAGTGTCTTAAGCATTATTGCCTTTGGACTGGGGGTGCTGAATGTGTTTATTTTCCCCTATTTTGACGGTGCTAAGCTACTAGGTAGCTTGGAATTTGTGTTTAGTTTGTTATCGCTTTGGCTGTTATATTTAGCCATCACCCATCAGTATCGAGCTTGGCAAGCTGAAGCCTATCTCTACCTCCTCTCCACCTTAGTCGCATTTGCCATCTTCATCTCTGAACTCAAATCTTTTTTATTTAGCTGGTCGCTGATATTGCCAATGATCTATTTTCTGTTGCTTGGTCATCGGCGCGCCCACCTCCCAAGCCTGTTGATATTAATCACGGTGATCATGGCTATTTTCAACAAAAGCGATCAAACACTGCCTCCCCCGGTGACTAATTATTTTTGCTGCTATGTTATCGTCTGGCTAGTGGCCTATGCGTATGAAAAAAACCGCGATAATTCAGAGCAAGAGCTCCAACGCTTAGCCTTACTCGACCCTCTCACCCAATGTTATAACCGGCTCGCCATGGCCAAACGCTTTGAGCTGATAACTAGTCGCCCCCTCCCCAATAAACGCTGGCGTCATCCCGCGGCTGACCCAATGGGATCTGGGGTGTGTTTATTGCTGATAGACATCGATTTATTTAAACGAGTTAACGACAGCTATGGTCATGAATCTGGTGATCTTATTTTGCAACAATTTGCCAAACGCCTGCGTAACCTAGGCTCTCACAGCTTATGTTTTCGCATCGGCGGCGAAGAATTCTGTGTGCTGGTCCCCGGCGATGGCATCGAGTGCGGCATTGCCATGGCCGAAACCATTAAACAGCAAATTAGCCAAGAACCCTTTACGCTGACCGATCTTAACATCAATATCACCATCAGTACTGGCGTGGCTTTGTATCAAGCCCCGATGACATTATCCGATTTGTTAGCGGCGGCCGATGAGCAACTGTATATCGCCAAAAATAATGGCCGTAATCAGGTGTGCGTGGCATCTCCTCCCCCTCAATTATCGCCGATATGCACAGTAGCCTAGTTGCTGATCTCGGGTAGATACTTATTAACACTGAGTCAGTCTCAGCCAATGTGAGCAAACAGGCATCATTGGCAAACAAAAAAGCCACTCAGTATCTGAGTGGCTGGGAGTTAGCCCTATGGCACACGAGCCGCAATTGACTACTTGCCTAGCTCGGTCGGAAATGCTGGGGCTTGCTGATGCACCACAGGTTTGCTGGTCTTAAGCTTAGCGGTCACTTCAGCGATGGCCCTATCGAGTTGCGGATCTTGACCTTGGTTAACCGCCACAGGACTGAGCTCGACCTCAATATCTGGCGCAACCCCTTCGTTTTCGACCCGCCACTCATGATCAGGCGTGAAGAAGCGGAAGTTAGGTACAGTGACGGTACCACCATCAACAAAAGGACGGTTGGCATAAATACCAATCAAGCCACCCCATGTAGTTTTACCTATTAAGGTACCTAACTTTAAGCGCTTAAATGCATAAGGCAAGAAATCGCCACCCGAACCGGCATCCTGATCAATCAACATCACCTTCGGGCCATACATGGCACCGGCGGGAGTCGAAAACATCATTTCATCCGAACGGTATTTCCAGCCCGACAGATACTGGCGACTCAACACATCGGTAATATAATTGGCCGCTTGGCCTCCGCCATTACTGCGCTCGTCTAAAATCATTCCCTGTTTATCGACCTGAGCAAAATACATTCGGTTAAAGCTGGTGTAGCCGGCGGTGGTGGTATTGGGTAAATACACATAGCCGATTTGGCCGTTAGACGCCTTATCGACATATTGACGATTGCTTTCAACCCAATGTAAATGGCGCAAGCTGGCTTCAGAACTCACAGGCTCAACCACCACAGTGCGACTCTTATCCAGACTGCCATCATCACTGACGGTTAAGCGCACTTGTTTATCGGCTTTGCCCACTAACAGAGAATACAAGTTAGTCTTGGCATTCACCTTTTGACCATCGATGGCCAGAATATAATCACCCACCTTAACCTTGATCCCCGGCACCGCCAGTGGGGCTTTCACATGGGGATTCCACAATTCACCACTATAGATTTTTGCTATCTGATATAACCCTTTATGGACCGTAACGTCAGCGCCCAACAAACCAACATTAATCGGGGTCTCTTGATGAATATCACCACCGACAATGTAATTATGACCCACCTGCATTTCAGAGATCATTTCCCGCATCAGGATATTTAAGTCCTCGCGGCGCCCCACATGCTTGAGTAAAGGTTGGTACTTGTCATACACAGCTTGCCAATCGAGGCCGTGCATATTGGCATCGTAAAAGTAGTCGCGCTCGTTACGCCAAGCTTCAGCAAAAATCTGCTGCCACTCGTCCATAGGATTGATCAGGGCTTTGACATCCGCGGTATTTAAAGCTTCAGGCTTAATGGTCTCACCCACCGCGGCCACCGAAATACTATTGCCATTGCCAGTCAGCAACAGCTGTTTACCATCGGCAGAAACGCTGACCCCATTAATATCGCTCGCGACATCTTCAACCTTACGCGAGTCGACATTAAAACGCTTGAGCTGCGAGCTGCGCAAGCCTTGCCCATTGGTCTCAACACTAGCGCCGACTTGCACGCTCTCAATAAAATAGAGGTTATTATCATCGGCGCTGGTGAGGTTCGAGTAATTACGCAATGCCACCGGCAGCGCCACTATCCGCTGCTGGATATTATCGATATCTATACCAGCCAGTTTAGGGCTTGCTTGCTTGTCAGTGTCATCGGTGTCGCTCTTGGACTCAACCTTGGTTTCATCTGCCAGTTTTGGCAACAAAGGTGATTGACCGTCTTGTTGCAACACTAGCGCATATAAACCATATCGTCTTGGCTGCTCTTGGCTCGATAAATCCAAGCCAAAGGCCGCAGGACCTTGATTGGTCGATGACGCAAAATACAAATACTGGCCGTCGCGGCTGAACACAGGTTCAGCGTTATCACTCATGCCATCGGTGACTTTATAATGACTGCCTGATGCAAGGTTATATAAATATAAATCACTAAAATAATTCGGATTAACCTTGGTATAGGCTAACCATTGGCCGTCAGGTGAACCCGCGACTGAGGTGGCATTGACACCAAAGCTTTTGACCACTAACTGGCGCTTACCTGAATCGAGATCCAATAACCGCAATCCAGCTTCTGCATCACCATAAACAATATGCTGGCCATCATTCAGCCATTCAAACAAGAACACATCACCGCGGCCTTCGTTAAGGGCCAAGGTTTGTTGGACCTTGCCAAATTGATCGCTGACAACCAACTGATATTCACCACCTTTATCTGTGATATAAGCGAGCTTATCGCCCTTAGGAGACCACAGACCATCGCGCTCATTCGCGCTAGCATTATTGGTTAAGTTATAGGTACTGCCATCTTTAACAGGGACACTATAAATATCGCCACGGGCACTGAGCAGTACCCGCTTACCTGTGGTCGACAGCTGGCTGGAGGTTAACGATGGCATCGCATCTTTCCACTGCGTGCGCCGCTGAGGTAAATCGACTTGAAGCTCGATACTAATCGGCTGACTCTCACCCGTTTGGGTATCTAACCTAAACAAGGCACCGCCTTTTTCAAACACTATGTCAGTGCCATCAGCATCGGCATTGGCAATATCCCAATCCGTAAAATGGGTGACTTGACTGACCTTGCCGTCATGATAACGATAGATGTTTTTATGATTATCTCGATCCGAAATATAATAAATATCATCGCCAACCCACATAGGTGAACTATCGGTGAAATTGCCGTGGGGGATTTCGGTGTAACTATGCTGGCTTAAGTCATAAATCCAAATCGGCGGAGTGGTACCACCGCGATGATTACGCCAACCATTTTTGCCACCATGAGCCAACCGCTCAGGATTGTAGGCCAATTTTTTGCCATCAGCCGATAACTCGCCATCAAAAACCACGGCAGCCATCATCTTGGTGGGCATACCACCTTGCATATCGACCGCAAACAGCTGACCGGTTCGGTTATGCGCAATATCACGATAAGAAGTAAACAGGACTTGCTTGCCATCCGGCGACCAGCCTTTGACCTCATCAGGGCCTGGGTGCCAAGTCAGACGTTGTGGCTGCCCCCCTTGGCTTGAGACAATATACACATCTTGGTTGCCATCATAGTCCGCACTAAAGGCTATCCATTGACCATCGGGAGAAATATGCGGACTGGTTTCGCTGGCAGCGTGCGAGGTCACACGCTTGACTTGCTGGCCGCGCTTATCGGCCACATAAATATCACCGGCATACACAAAGGCGAGATGATCCTTGGCCAAACTTGGCTCTTGCAACATTAAGGTCTCGGCTTGGGCACTGGCGACTAAACAGGCGGCTGCCACCGAGGTCAGAATAAAACGCTTGGTATTCATGATGATCCTCTAACTTCTCATACTGATAGTCATCATTGCCGCCTCGCAGGCGGGTCGACGACTTCAAGCTGGTTAGTGTGGGTTAAATGTATAAGTTCTGGATGTCCTTCAGTGCACACTTTGAATTGATAACGCCAAGGCGTCAAGTTAGCAACTTAGCACTAACGCGATCAACATCACAATTTCATCTGCGCCAACTGCGCAACTCGCTGGTGCTCGGCGTCAGCCGATAACGCGGATATCCGCGCAAAAAAAAGACCTCGCAAGCGAGGCCTTATCGGTGAATTAAGAATTACACCGCCGCCGTTTTGTATTTTTTGTTGACCATCATCAAGGCAATCAAACACACAATGCCAACACCAACGCCAATGGGCTTGCTCAACTCTTGCGCCAAGCCTAAGCCAATGCCCGCGGTCAAGATGTAGGAGAAGGTCACACTAGTACCTATCACCGCCGGTAAGCTCACTATCCAATGGAAGGCCTGTCGATCTAACAAATACTTGGTCGCCAACCACAAGACGCTGGTAGATAACAGCATGTTAGAGAACGCAAAATAACGCCAAATTAAGGTGAAATCGATTTTAGTCATAAAGTAAGCAATGGTTAAAATCGGCACCGCCAGCAATAAACGATTGCGGATACTTTGCGGAATATTAAAGGCATCAATAATGGTCAAGCGCAGCGATCTAAAAGCGGTGTCTCCTGAAGTAATTGGGAACACGGCCACGGCAATAATCGCCATCACTCCCCCCATCACGCCTAAGTAACTGGTGGCGACCTGATTGACCACTAAGCCTGGGCCGCCTTGATCAAGAATTTGCTTTAATTCAACGTAGCCGCCGGGGAACGCGGCAATACCCGCAGTAGCCCACACACAAGCGACAATACCTTCAGACATCATGGCGCCATAATACACAGGGCGCACATATTTTTCGTTAGTTAAACAGCGGGCCATAATGGGCGCCTGCGTCGAATGGAAACCACTGATGGCGCCACAAGTAATGGTCACAAATAACAAGGGCCATACTGGTAACCCATTCGGGTTGGGTTGCAATAACTCTTCGTTGTAATGACTGTGATCGAAATAGGCAAGAAAATCGGCCGGCATCGGTAAATGTGGTGCATTAAATAATAGCGCGACTGCCAATGACACAGTCATAACAATCATCAGTAAGCCAAAGATCGGGTATAACTTGGTAATGATCTTATCAATCGGCAGCAAGGTTGCTAAAAAGTAATACGCTAAGATCACTAAGACCCAGAAGGTGTTACCACTTAAGAAGGTGCCCTCAAAGTAACTTAAATTACTCAACAGGCCTGCCGGGCTCATGATAAATACCACGCCTACAAAAAAGAGCAGCATGGCCGTAAACACCAGCATTAAGCCTTTAAAGAACACATTAAAGTAGTGACCGGCAATTTCAGGCAAGCTTTTACCGTCTTCTTTAATGCTTAATACCCCGGAGAAGTAATCATGGACAGCGCCGCCAAGAATGTTACCAATCACAATCCACACTAAGGCCACCGGGCCATATAAGGCGCCGAGAATAGGGCCGAAAATTGGCCCGACACCAGCCACATTAAGAAACTGAATTAAAAAGGCTTTAATGGGATGCACTTCCACATAATCCACCCCATCATTAAAGCGAGTTTGTGGGGTTTTGGCATTAAAATCCATCCCCGCTTGCCGCTCAACAAAGGGGCTATAAAATTTATAAGCAAGCACCAGTAAGGCGAGACAGCTAAAGAAAATCAGCATTATTATTATCCAAAGTTATTGACGATTTTATTGATGACCAACCATTGGCGTTAAGGTAAGCCAAGGGGTGGCTGCCATAGTAGAAGGTAATGCAGTGTTATCGACTTAGGGTATTTGGTCAAGTTAAGCGCCATTAGACCAAAGTCTATAGCAGCGCTTACCAATGACGCCGTGACCGCGCGGCCAACACGCCCCCTAAATCGTCGTAGCAGAAGAGTGACGATGGCATGGTTAGCCGCCACTGCCCCGATGATTTAGGCAAAACACGAGCACTTAAGCTGACAACTCAGTGCTCACCTTCAAGTTTAGTCACGCTGACGCATGATATCGAAGTGGGTGGTTTGTAACACCAGATACTGACCCACTTGCGGATTCATATAAAAGGGTTGCTTAACCACTAAGCTTTCACCGGCACTACCATCTGGCTTGTGACTGGAGAAACGATAACGCACCGTATGGTATTTAGGCGCGACATCGAATTGCTCAGCCTGAGCAAAGTCGGCCGCCATTGCTTGAAACCAGCCGTACGGCATCCTAAATACCAGTGGCATGAGCCCGTGCGATGTGGTCAAGTGATACCCCCCTAAATCTTGGACGCCTTCAGGGCATTCACTAACATCACCTTTACAAGGATTGACCCAATCTGCGCCTTGACTGCCAGGGCTAGTGCCGCCAGCCTGCTGGCCAGAACCGACAATATCGGTCAAGGTGATGGTGTTGACTGGCTCCGCTAATGTGGATAAATCACCGTCTGTCTCATGAACATAATATTCCATGGTCAGGTTAATAATTTCGTTATCCTCTGGGCGCTTGGCCACAGTGATCGGGGCCACATAGGCTGAATTAAATTTAACCGAGACAGTTTGGTTGTAGTCATTTAACGCAAAAAAGGGATAGTAGCCATGAGATGGGTGCATGATCACCCCCGCCGGCGCACTACCGCTTGGATAGGCATCAAACACAGCTTTTTGATCTGCCCCGCCCAGCCCAGCACCGTCATTGGCCATCGGATTAGCGCCCCATGAAAGCCAAGTATGGAAACCAGCCACTAAGCCAATACCCACATCACGCCCAGGGTAAAACATAAACGAGTTTCGATGACCCAGCCCAGCAATATTATCCCACTCGCCCTCACTCCAAATACGAGTCAGATCGCCATTGCGCGGCAATTGTTTCATGATCTCATAGTTAACTGTCTTGTTAACCCGCCCGCCCATCAAGTTGCCACCCTCGCGCCCAAACCGTGCCACATTAAATAGCTCAGTGCTCAGGCCAGCCGTTTGCCCCATTTCGACAGTCGGATTGTGGCCACCGCCAAGATCTGACCAAGAGGATGCCTGGGCTGACACTTGTTTATAGCCCGACATATAGACTCGCTGCATCCCGTTTAATGCCCGCATAAAGTTATAATAATCTAAGGCATTTTCAGCATAAGGCTGACTGAATACACCAATGGTATGCTCAGGCTGCCAGCGTGGCACCTCACGAAAGACATAATCAGAACCATCAAAATTGCGAAATGGATCGTGCAAATCTCCATGACGGATATCATCATACCAAGTAATCAAGTCGGCTTTTTTGGTGCTGCCAATATCATTACCCTTTATGGAGGCCTGATTGTACGAGTTTGATGTGGCTGCCGCATAACTGCTGCTATCCGATGGCAGCAGCGGCAATTCATTCAATAAGGTCTCTTTATTGTAAAATGCACTCGCAGGCGCAGGGCTCTGATCATCACTACCACAACCCACAAGGTACACACTCGTGATTGCCATCACGACCAAGGAAAGCGATTTCATAAATAATCCTAAATATGAGAGTGCCAGCATCAAAGCCTTGCTATCTAGTCAAAATTAATGACAGCGGAGATATTGATATAACAACATGATTTAAAAAAGCAAAGTGAGGCGCCATTGTAATGACATACGGCGAGTTTGGCGAGAGTTATGACGGCATACCTCTGCTGCTCATCCAAGAGAGTACGGGCTGACACGCGCAATAGACATGCTTTACACATGCGATTAATCATATATATTATTTCCCATATGCAATTTGCTAAGGGCGATGATGCTAGCACTGACGTTTTTTAAAGCCTTGGCCGACGAGACTCGGCTACACACCTTACTCTTAATCGCTTCGCAGCAAGAGTTATGCGTCTGCGAATTGATGGTGGCGCTCGGCCAATCTCAGCCCAAGATCTCGCGCCATCTGGCCCTGCTACGTCAGGAGGGGATCTTATGTGATAGACGCCAAGGCCAATGGATATTTTATCGGCTCAACCCCGAACTGCCGAGCTGGGCAACGTCCATTATTGCCACCAGCCTAGGCCATCATCAAACGCTCATCGCGCCGGCGCAACAGCGCTTACGCCACATGGGTGATCGGCCCGAGCGCCAACAAGCTTGCTGTGGATCCCCAACCTGACTTATCGACAATCGAGTATCCGTGGCAACTACCACCATAAGGAATTTCAATGACCATTAAGATCGGAATTAACGGCTTTGGCCGCATGGGAAGACTGGCATTACGCGCTGCATGGCAGTGGGATGATGTCGAATTTGTTCAAATTAACGATCCTGCCGGCGATGCCGCCATCTTGGCTCATTTGCTCGAGTTTGACTCCATTCACGGCCGCTGGGACCGCCGCGTTGAAGCCACAGACAATGCCATCCTCATTGAGGGGAAAACCATCGTTTGCACCGCTAACCATGCGATTGCTGATACCGACTGGAGTGGCTGCGATCTGGTGATTGAAGCCTCTGGCGTCATGAAAAGCCAAGATTTATTGCGGGCGTATTTAGATCAAGGGGTCAAACGAGTCGTGGTCACGGCCCCGGTGAAAGAAACGGGAGTGCTCAATGTGGTGATGGGCGTCAATCATCAAGACTATGATCCCATTCGCCACCCAATCGTCACCGCCGCGTCATGCACCACCAATTGTTTAGCGCCTGTGGTCAAGGTGATCCATGAGCAGATTGGCATTAAGCATGGGTCGATGACCACCATTCATGATATTACCAATACCCAAACCATCTTAGATGCCCCCCACAAAGACTTACGTCGTGCTCGCGCTTGCGGCCAAAGCTTAATCCCCACCACCACAGGGAGCGCCACCGCAATTACCCATATTTTTCCGGAACTGAGCGGTAAGCTCAATGGTCACGCCGTGCGCGTGCCCTTAGCCAACGCCTCCTTGACCGATTGCGTGTTTGAATTGGAGCGCGCCGTTACCATCGAGGAAGTCAATCAACGGCTAAGCGCAGCCGCCAACGGTGAACTCAAGGGCATTTTAGGCTATGAAAGCCGGCCATTAGTGTCGGTGGATTATAAAACCGACCCCCGCAGCGCCATTATCGACGCCTTATCCACCATGGTCATTAATGGCACCCAGCTCAAGCTGTATGTGTGGTATGACAATGAATGGGGCTATGCCAATCGCACCGCCGAATTAGCCCGCATGGTGGGCCGCCTCGATCAACCACAATAACCCCGCACTCGCGAAGGACTGGACATGCACGCCACTAAACAGGCTTGGCCGCCACAACTCGGTCAATACTTAACGATCACCGCCAATTATTGGGCGTTCACATTGACCGATGGCGCCCTGCGGATCTTAGTGGTGCTGCATTTTCACGCCTTAGGATATAGCGCCCTCGACATAGCGCTCTTATTTGTGTTTTACGAGTTATTTGGGGTCTTCACCAATCTTGTTGGCGGCTATTTAGGCGCGCGATTAGGCCTTAATCGCACCATGAATATTGGCCTCGGCTTACAAGTCGTCGCCTTAGGCATGTTATTGGTACCCAGTGCCCTGTTGACCGTGCCTTGGGTCATGGCGGCCCAAGCCTTAAGTAGCATCGCCAAAGATCTCAATAAAATGAGCGCCAAAAGCGCAATTAAAGGGTTAGTCCCTCAAGACAACCAAGGTCAACACCGCCTCTATCGCTACGTGGCTTGGTTGACGGGCTCTAAAAATGCCCTCAAAGGCGTGGGCTTTTTCTTAGGTGCAGCCTTACTGGGACTGTGGGGCTTTCATGGGGCGATCCTTGCCATGGCGCTCGCCCTCACCTTGGTGTGGCTAGTAAGCATGTTAAAACTCAACGCCGCCTTGGGCCAAGCGAAAAACAAACCAAAATTTAGTGAGATATTGTCAAAGAGTCCAAGTGTCAATCGTCTCGCTGGGGCTCGTCTGTTTCTGTTTGCCGCTCGAGATGTGTGGTTTGTGGTCGCTCTGCCCGTTTATCTGGCGGCCCAGTTTCAGTGGTCTCCTATCGAGGTCGGCGGCTTTTTAGCGCTGTGGGTTATTGGCTATGGCGCCGTGCAAACCCTCGCCCCCATCATCACAGGCACGGGGAATGGGGCTCAGTCTTCCTCGCCCCCCGATGGCCGCAGTGCACTGCGATGGGCGGTGGCACTCACAGCCATTCCGGCGCTAATCGCCTTAGCATTAATCAATCAAGTGGCGCCACAAATCAGCTTAATCGGCGGCTTACTCGCTTTTGGGGCGATCTTTGCCATCAACTCGGCCGTGCACAGTTATTTGATTGTCAGTTATGCTAAAGACGATGGGGTCTCACTGGATGTCGGCTTTTACTATATGGCTAACGCCATGGGGCGCCTGCTTGGCACGATACTGTCGGGTTGGCTGTACCAACAATGGGGATTAAGTGCCTGCCTATGGATAAGCAGTGTGATGCTGGCCATCACAGTGGTGATATCCATCGGCCTGCCGCACCGCTCACTGTGACGCGGCGCCAGACATGCCTGCTTGGCGCCTCAACTCACACCGCAGCAGGCTTAGCACGAGAGGGATTAGAGTAAACTTTCAATCCCTTGCAATAACAAGCGGCGATCATGCAGTCCATCACCGTCTTCCTTCATTAATGGTCGAAAACAATAGCGGCCTTGAGACAACATGGCCGCCTCTGACACATCGCTATGACATAAAATCTTATCAATAGTCCGCCCCGCGAGAAGTTGCTCAATACAGGCCACTTTTTGAGCCGTGGCCAGCTGATCAACCGGCGTCTGCACTGGCTGTAGATTATCAATCAATACCAAGCTGGCTTGGCTCTGAACAATGGCGCTAGCGATAGTGTCAATCAGTAAAGGGGGACGATGCTGGTAAAAAAACTGTCGGGGCCCAAGATGGTAAGTTCAGCTTACTGTAAGCGCTCAATGACTTCTGGCGTGGCAGCAACGGTTGGAGACAAGGCCAGTTGCTTAGGCAAGGAGAGCATACGATCAACGGCCACCTCCCCCATGGCTTGATGTCCCTTGGCATCGATGGCGTTTAAATGACAGACTTGCTCGCTCATGGGCAAGAGTTCCACCGTCACATCGAGCATTCTTGCAATAATGCGCACGGTTTCGAGCGCGCACCGATGACCAGGGCAAGAGCGTGAATGTTTTTTAAGCATTTATTGGTTTTTCTAAATAGGCCGAATCCATTGCCGCTCGGCGTCTCTTTCGGCGAAGACTTAATTTGCTCGGTTCTTTTTTGAGTATATTGACGGTAGCCTGCCGCAGTCTTGCAAGGTTTTCTGCTCCATCGCCCCGAGATATCTGACATGTATCCTCATTCATGGTCACATCCAGCACCCAATGAAGCTGATTGTCAACAGCCCAATGATCACGAGCAGCGTAGGCTAATTTTTCAGCCGATAATATGGCGGAGCTGATGTAGTAACGCGTCTGAAGCGTTCCTTTGCCTTTGTGTACGCGATAGCTAATGACTTTGCCAAAGGTTTGTATGGTCGG
>NZ_JAHUTT010000067.1 GCF_019209865.1 Shewanella sp. NIFS-20-20
GTTCAAGCTTGATGGGAAACGGGATAGGGCCTATCCACGTGCGTTAAAAATGAGTAAAAACAAGTATCCCATTAAGTCTAAGAAAAATGCCGTTCACACTAAGTGAACGGCATTAGGCTAACGCCGGCTTTTTAGAGATAATTTGGAATTACTGACCGGTACGACCGTCGTCATGACAAGCGTCGCACGTTGGCGCCTGACCAACATTCATGTCGTGTGGCGCGTGACAATCAGCACAAGTCATCATGCCATCATGCGCTTGGTGAGTTGCACTCATTTCGGCCAAAGTGCCATGACAAGCTTGACATTGCTCAAATTCAAAAGCGCCATCAGCTGAAGGCTCGCCGTTGGCGTGACAGCTTTCACAGCCGCCCATTTCACCATGGAAGTCAGCTAGGTTTTGATCAGCTGCAAAGGCGGCTGGTGATAAGGCGATAGCAGCGCCGAATAACATGCTCAGTAATTTATTGCTCACGATATATCCTCCGAAGGTGGTGCCTACTGTAAGCCTGACTTGCGTGTTGAGCTTGCGGCAACCTGTAATTATTCATTCTTGTATCAATCTAATTTAGTGCAGCCTGATAAACAGCGCAACAAGAAAATAGCCATCAATAGTTTATCAGCCTTATTCCTTATAAACTGTGCGCTATCTCATGCAAGTTAATGTGAGAATTAATATTTTTTGAAAACAAAAAAGGAGACACTGTCTCCTTTTTTCATTGAGCAAGCCTATATTATGACTGGCGCAGTGCCTGAATACGTTTTTCTAATGGCGGGTGGCTCATCAGTAATTCGGCCATGCTACGCTTACCGTTAATGCCGAATGCTGACATAGAAGCAGGCATAGCTCCGGCCTCGGGGCCTGAACGCAACCTTTCAAGTGCAGCAATCATTTTCTCTTTACCGGCCAAACGAGCACCGCCGGCATCAGCACTGTATTCACGAATACGTGAGACATAAGCAACAATAATGGAGGCCAAAATACCAAACAACATATCCAATACAAACACGACGGCCATATAAGCGAACATGCCTAAGCCTTCGCCTTCTTCATCACTGCTTGAGACAAAGTTGTCAATAATGCCGGCAACCACGCGAGCCGCGAAAATGACAAAGGTGTTCACCACCCCTTGAATTAAGGTCAGTGTGACCATGTCACCGTTAGCCACATGACTAACTTCATGAGCTAACACCGCCTCTACTTCACCTTGAGACATGTTATATAGCAGCCCAGTACTCACGGCGACCAAGGAGTTATTTTTGCTTGGGCCGGTAGCAAAAGCATTTAATTCTGGAGAATCATAAATCGCCACTTCAGGCATGTTAATGCCGACTTGCTTAGCTTGGCGAGCCACGGTGTCCATCAACCACTGCTCTGACGCATCGCGAGCTTGGGTAATCACTTGCAGCCCCATGGTTTTCTTGGCCATCCATTTTGAAATCGCCAAACTGATAAATGCACCACCAAAACCAAAGATTGCCGCAAATACCAATAACCCACTCATAGTGGATGTATTGACACCCAAGAGTGACATGACAATTGATGCAACCAGCAATATCGCTAAGTTAGTTACAATCAATAAAAATATACGTTTCATTACCGCTCCTAATAGGGCACTTTGTGCCGAGATGACCTTACTATTGACATAATATGTCTTAAATGCCAAATATCAAGGGGCACATCCTTTATTTCTTTGGCCAACTAGAGTCTAAGAACAGATAATTAAGCCAAACTTAATCATGGCTTGATTAGGCTAACAGACTGCATTAACAGTAAAAACTTTGTTACTCTGTGCCAATGATTAACTTTGGACATCCAATAATGACAACCCAAGTGCTTCTGTTAAGCAGTTCTAAACTCGGTGACACCCCCTACCTCAGTCATGCCATCGACTATATTGCCCCCTACCAAGCTGCCGGCACTAACTGGCTCTTTATTCCTTTTGCTGGCGTCGGCATTAGCTACGATGACTATTTAGCAAAAGTACAATCGGGTCTTGGCGATTTGAATATTCAATTGAGTAGCATCCACCAGCATAGCGATTACCACCAAGCCATCAAAGCGGCGGATGTGATCTTGGTTGGTGGCGGCAACACCTTCCATCTGCTCCACGAATTATATCGACATGATTTACTCGGACCCATTCAGGAGGCCGTAGCGACAGGCACCCCTTATATTGGCTGGAGTGCCGGTTCCAACATTGCTGGTTTAAGCATTCGCACCACCAATGACATGCCAATTATCGCCCCGCCTAGTTTTGAGGCGTTACAGTTAGTGCCGTTTCAACTAAACCCCCATTACACCGATTATATTCAGCCAGGACACAATGGAGAGACGCGAGCACAGCGAATTTTTGAATTCACCTGCGTTGACAGCCATACTCCTGTGGTCGGGATTGTGGAAGGTTCGGCGCTGCAACTCGCAGGCCAGCAATTGCGTTTACTTGGTAAAGAACCCGGCTATTACTTTTGCGGAGAAATACAGCAACAAGTGATTGCTGCTAATAGTGATTTAAGCCATTTACTGGCTTAAACCTCACACAAAAATGCCTGCAAGAGCAGGCATTTTTTATGACGAGTTAATGTTAGGCTTGCAGCCTTGACACCCGCGATACTGTTACGTCTTGCTCGGCATTGAGCCAACAGTGGGGAAGCTGTAAATGATTGGCGACTTGCTCAGCGCTAGTATCGACTAACGGCGGCACAACCCCAAGACACGGGGCGGGCATCATTTGCTGTAAACTCGCCAAATTCTCTTCAAAACAGCTCATATCACCATCGATGTGATTTGCCACCCAACCGACCAAGGTTAAGCCATCAGCGGCAATCGCTTCAGCGGTTAAAATCGCGTGATTTAAACACCCAAGCTTCATGCCTACCACCAGCACCACCTGCCACTGTTGCTGAGCGACGAACGTCGATAAATACTCACCCTGTTGCAGAGGTAAACGCCAACCACCGGCCCCTTCAACCAATTGCGCCATATGGCTCGAGCAACCCACCGACATCATTGATTCAGTCAGGTTAGTAATGGAGATATCTTGGCCTTGCTGGTTAGCAGCAATATGCGGAGCAATCGCGGGGGCAAAAGTAAAAGGGTTAACCTCCGCATACTCCAGGCCCAGATTTGATTCGGCCATCAAGGCTAACGCGTCGGAATTGCGCAAACCATCTTGAGTCGGCAGACAACCAGACGCCAATGGTTTATAACCTTGAGTTTCAAAGCCTTCACGTCGAGCAAGGTGCAATAAACCAGTGCCGACTAATGTCTTACCGCTATCAGTATCAGTGCCGGTAATGAATAATGTTGGTTTCATGGTAAGCGCCTCATATGTAGAAAAGTAACCTTGTAGGTTAACGGAATACCCTGCGGCTCTCGCAATGTTTCGGCCACTTCCAGCAAATCCATCCAATAACGTCGTGACAATAGACCTCGAGAAGCATCAGTATCGGTCACTAATGACGTATTGGCTCCGACTCCTTTAATGGAATACAGCAAAGTGCGAAGGTTATCGAAATGAACCTTAATTGTGTGGACTTCTGCCGATAAGGTTTGCCAATCAGCATCATCAAAAACAGAGTAAATATAGTCACTGCTACGAAAGGGATTAACCTTCAATTGCAGGGTTAAAAGTTCAGGTAGACTGCCTGCGGTGACAATACTTAGCAGCAATTCACCTTGCCCTTGACAGACCCGAGTCAACTCGGCGGCAGCACGACTAAAATCATCACACCACTGCAAAGCCAAATTGGAATAAATTCTGTCAATACTGGCGGTGGCTATCGGTAAGTCTTGTGCATCCGCTTGCATCGCAACATACGTCGGAAAACTCGTCGATAACTGGGTTAACATACCGCTGGCAATGTCGACAGCAAGCACCAGTGTACCACAGTTCACATTTTTACTGAAATCTGTGCCAGGGCCCGCACCAACATCGAGCAAATTCGCGCCTGATGTTAAACGCGCTAGCAGTTGTTGCTGACAAATATTTTGGACTCGATTATGTTGTGAATACTGGCTCGCCGCCCGAGAAAAATGGCTAGCTATCGCATTTTCAAGCGCCATACATCCCCCTGCTATCACCACCACACCATCGGAAATTTATCAATGAGTTCATCTTGGTCACAATACCTCATGTGACAAGCACACTAGCAGCCAAGAGCTTGGGCTAAGGCCGTCAATAATTGTTGTATGTCTCGGGGTTGATGCGCCACGCTTAAGGTGATCCTCAGTCGACACAATCCCTGTGGCACAGTGGGCGGTCGAATGGCTCCCACCGCAATGCCTTGCTCTCTTAACTGATAAGCAATACTCAAGGTACGTTCAATATCCCTAGTTAACACGCCCTGGATTGGGGTGTGCGACGGCATGATCTCGATGCCCAAGGCGACAGCAACCTCACGAAAATAGGCTATATTGTCCATCAATTGAGCTCGAGTTGCCCCTTGCTGCGCTTTATCTAGCGCCACGTTCACCGCCACACAAGACGCAGGAGACAAGGCCGTAGAGTATATGTAGGCACGGCTGTGACTGACTAGATAATCAATCACTAATTGTGATGCTAAAATGGCAGCACCTTGGCCACCTAATGCTTTGCCAAAAGTCACCAGTTGCAGATCAGGCTGCACGGCTAACGGCCGCCATCCAAAACCATGGGCATCATCGACAATAAGGGCGCAGCCAAACTCTAACGCCAATTGTTTTAAGGCCACTAATGGCGCTTCATCGCCATCCATACTGAAAACAGATTCAGTCACTATCGCGCTAACGGGGGTATCAGCAGCAGCTAATCGCTGCAATTGCGCTCGCGCCGATGCCACGTCATTGTGACTAAAGCGTACTAATTTGGCGCCGCTGTCGCGAATACCATCCAATGCCGACGCATGCATTAATTTGTCGGCTAAGATCACCTCGGCGCTACCAAATAAGGTTTTAAATAAACTGCCGTTCGCACTGAAACCAGAGCAAAACAGTAACGCGGCCTCTTGTCCGCTGGCACGGCACAATCCTTGCTCAAGTTGTTGATGCGCTGCGGTATAACCACTAATTAATGGCGATGCCGTACTGCCATGGCCAAAGGTGAGCGCGCCTTCGGCAAGCGCTGCCGCCACGTCAGCATCTCTAGCCAGTCCTAAATAATCGTTATGACTAAAATCGAGCCGAGGATTGGCTAGGCGCCGTTGACGTAACAAACCAGCCGCAGTTTTCGCGGTCATCGCTGCGCTAAGACGTTGCTGCCACTGCTTAATCGCTGTCAATTACAACGCTCCAGCGTCATAAAATGGCGCGTTACTCCGCTTATCTTGCTGCGCCTTAACGTGAGCAATGGCCTCTTGCTCCGCCCCCAACATCGACTGCGCCGCAGGCCCCTGTTCAGGGGTTAACCCAAGCTTGTTAAACAGCTGCATATCTTGGTTTTCTTCAGGATTATTGGTCGTCAATAACTTACAACCATAGAAAATGGAGTTGGCCCCCGCAAAAAAGCACATAGCTTGTAATTCTTCGCTCATTTTTTCACGGCCAGCGGATAAACGTACCCGCGATTGCGGCATCACGATGCGCGCGACGGCAATGGTGCGCACAAATTCTAATGGATCTAAATCATCAAGATTATCCAATGGAGTACCCGCGACCTTAACCAACATATTGATAGGTACCGACTCAGGATGTGTGGGTAAATTGGCCAATTGCTGCAATAAGCTGGCGCGATCTTGGATAGATTCACCCATGCCCACAATGCCACCAGAACACACTTTCATCCCGGCGGCACGCACATTGTCGAGGGTATTTAACCTATCGGCATAAGTACGAGTGGTAATGATGTCGCCATAGAACTCAGGCGAAGTGTCTAAATTGTGATTGTAATAATCAAGTCCGGCACTGGCTAATTGTTGAGCCTGCTGTTGATTTAACATCCCCAAGGTCATGCAGGTCTCTAAGCCCAAAGATTTCACTTCGCGCACCATATCGACTAAGTAGGGAATATCTTTATCACGCGGATTACGCCAAGCGGCGCCCATACAAAAACGGCTGGCACCGGCGGCTTTAGCACTGCGCGCCTCGGTGATCACCTTCTCTATTTCTAACAGTCGCTCTTTCTCAAGACCGGTGTCATAACGGGCACTTTGCGGGCAATATTTACAATCTTCTGGGCAAGCGCCGGTTTTAATTGATAACAAGCGACTGATTTGCACTTCATTAGGATTAAATGCTTGTCTATGAATGCTATGAGCATTAAACAGTAAATCGTTCATTGGTAAAGCAAACAAGGCTTCAATTTCATGCTTTTGCCAATCATGGCGACACTGAGTAGACATACGTTCCCCTGAATAAATATTATCTTGGCTAGCATAACCTCAGGCCGTAAACTGTCAATCAAAGTGCCAACCCACCATTTACTAGTGGTTAATTTATGAGCAACATTGATTATTCATTTGACAAGCAACACCTCTGGCATCCTTACAGCAACCTTAGCGAACCTGCGCAGGTATTTGCGGTGACCAAGGCTCAAGATTGCCTTTTGACCTTGGCCGATGGCCGCCAGTTAATTGATGGCACGAGTTCCTGGTGGGCGTGCGTGCATGGATATAGCCATCCGCAGATTCTGAGCGCCATGTCGGCACAAATGCAGCAACTGAGTCACGTCATGTTTGGCGGGATCACTCATGAGCCGGCCATTCGTCTTGGTAAGCAATTATTGGCCATGACCAGCCCGAATCTCACCAAGGTTTTCTACAGTGACTCTGGCTCTGTAGCGGTCGAAGTCGCAATGAAAATGGCGTTGCAATATTGGCAAGGTAAAGGCAAACCCACTAAGCAACAAATGCTGACTCTCAAACGCGGATATCACGGTGATACCTTTGCCGCAATGAGCGTGTGCGACCCTGATACTGGCATGCACAATTTATTCAACCACGCTTTAACCCCGCAATGTTTCGCCGATGCCCCCCGCGTACCTTTCAATGAGCCGATAACGCCTGCCGATGTTGCGGCGTTAGAAACCGTATTTGCCAACCATCATCATGAGCTTGCTGCCTGTATTATCGAGCCGATAATGCAAGGCGCTGGGGCGATGTTCTTTTACAGCGCGGACTACCTCAAAGTGCTTAGGCAGCTGTGTGATAAATACGAGGTTTTATTGATTTTAGATGAAATCGCCACAGGGTTTGGCCGCACAGGCAAATTGTTTGCCTATGAACATGCCGACATTGAGGCCGACTTATTATGCTTAGGAAAAGCGCTTACCGGTGGACATATTAGTTTAGCCGCGACCTTATGCAGTGATGAAGTGGCATTAGGAATAAGCCAATCATCAACCTCGGTGTTTATGCATGGTCCGACGTTTATGGCCAATCCCCTTGCCTGCGCAGCCGCTAGCGCCAGCCTGAGCTTGATTGCAACGGGCCAATGGCAAACACAAGTGGCCATGATAGAGCAACAACTTAAGGCAGAATTAGCTGACGTCGACTCCGCCTCGGCAGTCAAAGCGGTCAGAGTCCTCGGCGCCGTAGGCGTCATCGAGATGACTCACGCGGTCAATACCAGTTTATTACAGCCTAGATTTGTCGAACTCGGAGTATGGGTACGTCCTTTTGGGCGTTATATTTATATTATGCCGCCTTATACCATTAGCTCAGCACAACTCAGCCGATTAACCCAAGCAATGGGGATTGTCGCCCGAGAGCTCAGCGTGCAACCATTACCGTCCGACACACCTTGCCATGGTTAATTCAGTGTGGGATGGCGGCTAGATTAATTTGACTTTAGATGGATATCACTCAAGAAGTGTTCTACGTATAGTAAGACGAAAACTTGTCGATATCCATTCATTCTAGCAGGAGCAAATCATGACCCATTTGAGTAAGTTGGCACAAGCAGGTGTATTAACCAACCCAACCACCCATGCCGAGTACATGACTTTTGTGATTAATCCGTCAAACCAAGGGGTAGCCTGCACCAACATTGGCATAGCCCTCGCCAAACTGGATGTCATTACCAAGTCCATTAATCAAAAAGATTTAGACGCCAGCTTATCGATTAGTATCGGCTTTTCGGCCCTCGCTTGGCCGCTATTGTTTCCCCAAATTCCCATGCCAGCACAACTGCAAGCATTCACGCCTATGCAAGATGGCCCTCGAGTATTTCCTGCGACTGAGGGAGATATTTTTGTGATGATAAAATCCAACCGAATGGATTTAAATTTCCAAGCCGCTAAGTTAGTGATGCGCGATCTGGCCTCGTTCACCACCCTGATTGAAGATATCCAAGGCTATAAATATCTTGATAATCGCGACATGATTGACTTTGTCGACGGTACTGAAAATCCGACAGGGGATGAACGAGTAGAGGCCGTGTTGGTGCAAGAAGACATTGATCTCCATCAAGGTGGCAGCTACCTGACGGTGCAACGCTATGTCGA
Source organism: Shewanella sp. NIFS-20-20 (assembly GCF_019209865.1). GTDB lineage: Bacteria > Pseudomonadota > Gammaproteobacteria > Enterobacterales > Shewanellaceae > Shewanella. The sequence continues at coordinate 8,421 of NZ_JAHUTT010000067.1, forward strand.
TCATCTCGATAAATGGGAGGCTCAACATACCGAATATCAGGAGCAAGTTATTGGTCGGACTAAGATGGATAATGTTGAACTCGATGATGACGTTAAGCCTGCCTGGGCGCATAATGCCAAAAGCAAAGTCGAAATTGATGATGTTGAAATTAAAATGTTAAGACAAAATCGCCCCTGGGGTAATGCCAAAGAACATGGCACGTTTTTCCTCGGTTTTGCCTCGACACCGGAAATCATCAACACCTCACTCAAGCAAATGATCTACGCTGACGCACAAGGCGACTACGACCGTCTACTTGATTTTGTCGATGCCAAAACCGGCGGTATTTATTTTATGCCATCAATGACATTTCTGGCGCAATTTGATGACTAAACGCTAGGGTTACTCACATCCCTGTATTGCCATAAACATCAGGCCTGACCTTATGTTTGTGGCAATAGCTTATTATATATTCCATGACCTGACGCCTTGAACAGGCTAAAATACCCGCCTGCCGTTTCCTTAGTTAAAGTCCAAGTTTGTCTATGCACACCACTGAGTCTTGTTTTACCCCGTTTGCTCAAGATATTGCCCATATTGCGCTACCCACACGCTTCACTTTTCCTTTTTATTATCAGCCTCATGAGCTTAGCGTACATGCAGTTGAGGCATTGCAGGCGCACCTCACTCACCAAACGGATTGGCAACATAATTTCGGTCTCGACGGCAAACTTGATACGGCAATCGGCAAAATGTTTGGGGTGCTAGTCGTCCAAACCACTGAGGGACAACTGGGCTACCTCAGCGCCTTTTCCGGAAAATTAGCCAATAGCAATCATCTGCCAGGCTTTGTACCACCTGTGTACGACATGCTAGAAGCGGATGAGTTTTTTATTGAGCAAAAAGACTATATCGACGCGTTAAATCGTCAAGTCACCGAGCTACTTAGCTCGCCACAACTGGCCAAAAACCAAGCCGAAGTTGCCACGCTCAAACAGCAAGCGGACACTGAGATAGCCGCCATTAGACAAGATATGATTGCGGCGCGTCAGCAGCGTAAACGCCAGCGGCAAGCATTACTGGCAGCGCTGGATACGGCGCCGAGCTCGCAGCAAGAAGCTCTCACTGAGCAGTGGCAACAATTAAGTGGCGCACTAAGCCAGGCAAGTGTGGCTGAAAAATTGCGCCTTAGAGACACTAAACTTGCATGGCAACAACAAATAGACAGCGCTAACTTGGCGTTAAGCTCATTGGAGACAGTGATCGCCCAGTTGCAAAATGAACGCAAACAGCGTTCTTGCCAGTTGCAACAACGCTTATTTCAACAATACCAATTCTTCAATATTCGCGGTGAACAACAAAGCCTCGCCAGTATTTTTAGCGGCACGGTGGAATTGAGCCCTCCAGCAGGCGCCGGTGAATGCGCGGCCCCCAAATTATTGCATTACGCCTTTCGCCACAAGATGCGACCAATCGCCATGGCGGAATTTTGGTGGGGCGCCTCACCTAAGTCGCAAGTCAGGCAGCATAAAAACTACTATCCGGCTTGTCAGCGTAAATGTCATCCCATTTTAAGCCATATGTTGCAAGGGTTAGCCCTTGATGACAATCCCCTATTGATCAATAGCGCCAAGCAGAAACAAATCGATATTATCTACCAAGATGATGCAATGGCGATTATTAATAAACCCGCCGAGTTATTATCTGTGCCGGGTAAGCAAGTCACCGATTCGGTACTGACCCGAGCGCAACTGCTATTTCCACAAGCCAGCGGTCCATTGATTGTCCATCGCTTAGATATGTCGACATCTGGGATCATGGTGATTGCGCTGACTAAAGATGCCCATAAAGCGTTGCAGAAACAATTTATTCAGCGTAGCGCCAAAAAACGCTATGTGGCCTTAATCGAAGGGCACCTGACGCCAGAGACTGGCACGATTAATTTACCGTTACGGGGCGATTTAGATGACCGACCTCGGCAATTAGTGTGTGAATTACATGGCAAACCCGCCATCACCCAATGGCAAGTGATCAGTTATGATGGCCTACGCACCAAACTGTATTTATATCCAGAAACCGGGCGTACTCACCAACTGCGCGTGCATTGTGCCCATGCCCAAGGGCTACATATGCCCATGGTTGGTGATGACCTTTATGGCCAGCGAGCGAATCGATTACATTTACACGCCGAATCTTTAACCATCCATCATCCGGTTACGGCTGAATTAATGACTTTTCAGGTGGATGCTGATTTTTAAGTAAAATTTGCGGTAGTGCTTACCGATAGCGCTACCGCCATTGCCGAACAAGCCCCCTGCGCCCTCCATGTTCCCGATTAAATATTCACCTGTTATTGCCACCGCCTCGTTCGGCGCGTGAACCACAAGATCTCTGGTCGCCAGCAAAGGTGCATTCGCCCACACAATCCAGTAACATACAGACCCAATCACTATAACGCCCATAAAAATAATAAAAGGCACTCTTTTGCGACCGTTAACCGACATAAAATCAACGATTGCTCTGAGTTTTATACTCGGAGTCATCGGTTTTTGCGCGAATTTGTTTCCTATTCCACTGTTTGCCAATGTGGAATTTATCTTAGGTAATGTCACCATAGTGATGGTGGCCATTCTCGCAGGACCTTGGTTCGCATTATTGACAGCCTTCGGCTGCGCCTTGGGCTTGTATCTTGCTTGGGGCAACTGGTTTGTTTTTGTGTTTGTCGCACTGGAAGCATTATTCCTTGGTTATGCTCGCAAACATAATCTGTATTTACTCTATGCCAGCATGTTGTTTTGGTTCTTGATTGGCCCCTTAGTCTTCACCAGTTATGCGATGTTGTTCAGTGATTTACCCAGCAATCATTTACCTTTCATCATGATAAAGCAGGCCATTAATGGCTTGCTCTACACGACCATAGGCTCGTTAATCATACTGATCTGGCCTTTTATCAGTCGATTTGATCATTTTAAACATCAACCACGACGTACCTTCAATGCGCAACTGACCTATGTGTTTACCTTAACCATTACCTCTGTGGTGCTAGTGTCGACCTTGCTACTTAATCAAACTCATATCAATCAACAGCAAACCTTAAAACTCAGTAAACTCAATGAATCGTTAGATTTTCAATATTCGACCCTAAACCATTATTTCGAAGATCATCATAAATCATTGATGACCTTAGCGTTATGGATTGAAAAATACCCTGAGCAGCAAGACATTATTGAAGAAAGTATCAATAAACTTATCGAGTTCAATCCCGATTATCGCAGCATAGAGTTTGTCAGTACGCCATTACGGTCCACTGCACTCCCCCCGCTAAGCATCGATGATAATGACCAGCTCAATTTAACTCTCGTCATCGATATCCAATCTCAAAGTAGTCAACAATCCATAGGTCAATTGATTGCAGAATTAGACATACAAAAGATGTTAGCTGAAAAGGTGCCGGCCTCAGGGCAAGCGTTGCCGCAATTACTGATCATAGATAATGAGCAGCGGATCTTGTATGCCTCTGAGTCCTTAGGATTAACGGTATTAGCCCCTTTACACTATGCCCTGTCTGGAGCGGGATATAGCACGCCATTTTCTTTACTAAATCTCCATGACTTATCAAACAATGCCCCTGAATACATTTACCTTACCAAGTCTTTTAACAATGGCTTACAACTGATGTTGTTGCAGCCCTTTAGCCCCTTGTTAATCTCCGCCCAGAAACAATATCTCTACAGTTTTGGCTTTCTATGTTTAGCCATTTCATTAGCCTTTTATATCGCGGGAACAATCAGCCGGACTCAAACACGGCCATTAGAATTAATCGCCAGACGATTCACGCAACCAGAGCTTCGCCGCACCAAGGTTGAATTTACCCAACACACGCCCATTGAAGTGGTGACGCTTTATGAACAAATCAAGATGAGTCAGCGTGAGTTATTAGTGCATCAATTAGAGCTCGAAGAACAAGTGGCTATCCGCACCTATGAGTTAGAGTGTGCCAATGAAAAACTTCAACAACTCGCCACATTAGACGGTTTAACCAGTCTCAATAACCGGCGCTACTGTGAACAACTGTTTGTGACGGCACAAGAGTATTGTCAACGCAATCACGCTAAGTTAGCCGTGGTGTTGCTCGACCTCGATCATTTTAAGACTATCAATGATAACTATGGACATTTGGCCGGTGATGAATGTTTACGGCAGGTGGCAGCCTTATTAAAACAACACTTTCGACGTGAGACCGATATTATTGGTCGCTATGGCGGCGAGGAGTTTTTATTGATCCTGCCCATGTATGATCAAACCACGTTAATGGAACATTTAGAGCAATTCCGGCAACACTTAGAGCAGTTAGCTATCCTTTATGCCGAACATGAGCCGGCATTTTATGTAGCCACCAGCATTGGCGCCTTGATTTGCGAGGCGACGTTCAGCGCCAATATCGATAAATGGCTATACATTGCCGATGAAAACTTATATCGGGCAAAAGAAATGGGAAGGAATCAAGTCATCTGCACCAAAGAGGACTCCCAAGTTTCCAGCGTTTCTATCGGTTAAGCCCTTTATTTAAGGAGCAGGTGCGCCGCTAACATGCTCAGCCGTTTGCCTAAGCATATAATCAAAAAATGGATTCCACTTTTGTCTCAGCATATCAGTGGCGTTAATAGTGTGAACCCCAGCTTCGCCCTTGGCATAAAATCGGCCAAGGGCGATTTGTTCATATCCCGCCACTAATTCATTGCCATACACTGGATCGGTGGCGGCAAATGGCAAGGCAATGTGTGACAAAGAATAGACGTTATTTGGCCATGTCATATCAAGCGCTTCTATGGCGGTGTGCGGCCCATGACGATGGTACGCTTGCACCTTTGGGCTATCTTTAGTCACGTTTTCAATCACAGTAAGCTGGTAACTATCTTGATGCGGTCGATATACCAAGGCGCTACGAGGATCGCGCTTAAGCAATTGGAATTGTTCAATGACACGATTGATATCAAACAGGACTAACTGATGTTGACTCCCTAAACGTTGAAATAAATCCGTTATAATCGCTTGTGTTGATACCGTATTGTCACTAATGGATTGAAACGCTTGTATAGCGGGGAGTTTAGCCAGCTGCTCTGTCGTGAGCTGGGCCAATAAGCGACGATTCTCATTCACTAACTGCAACACGGTATCGGCGGCATTAATGGCAAATGAACCATAACGATAAGGATCATATTCTTGTTTTATGCTATTCCACGCCAATAGTTCAATCCCAAACCATTGGCCAATCCTTGTTTGCCATTTTGCTAATTCCGATAATGGTGTGAGCCCGATAGCCGGTGAAATAAACACCATGCGCTCAAAATATGGCGAAGCTCCCCGTTGTAATTGCTTGAGCTCTAGGTTGAGTCCAATGGCCGCCCCAGTCGAAAAGCCAATAAAGTAGATGGGTTTTCCCTTTAACTCTTGACGTAAATGATGGATAGCCAGTGTGGTTGCTGCCAATAAATCGTCCGCTTGGGTATTAACTAAGGCTGAGGGCAAGGTGCCATGTCCAGGCAACCTTAATCCTAAGACACTGGCTTTACCTTTAAAGGCGTTGGCAATATTTGATAACGCATAAGGAGAATCTGACATCCCGTGCACCAGTAGAATGCCAAATTCGGCTTCAGCAACAGGCCAATAATAACTTTGATTCCATTGTTGTGGCCATTGTTTGGGATCAGAGAAACTCCCCTGATAATAGCGATTATAATCTTGGGGCTGGCTCACGCTCTGGCTGAAATTGGCGCTAAAATCATCCAACTGATTGAATAATTGCTGCTCTAACTGCAAGTAATCGTCAAAGTGCTTGAGATGGCGTTGCTGTGAAAACTCAACAGATAATGTTTGGGTATGCCAAGGCGCTAACCTTGGCATCTGAGTCACATACAAATACAAACCCAGTGCCAACAGTAAACCACTGGTCAATAGCACGGCCACAACGACCAATAACAGTGCCTGTAATCTTGTCATCATCCCTGCTGACACCCCTCAATATTGACCCGTTAATCGTATATGGTTGGGATCAGGCGCCGTTTATGCTGCGTGCGTTTGTATATGGCAATCAGCTTACGTTCAACGCCCTCGCCAACCTCATGACCTTCTAAAAAATCATCGATTTGTTGATAGCTTAAACCCAGTGCATCTTCATCCGCTAATTGAGGTTTATCCTCTTCAAGATCTGCCGTCGGTGCTTTGGAAATTAATCGTTCTGGCGCGCCAAGGTACGCAGCTAACTGCCGAACTTGGCGTTTATTCAAGCCAAATAAAGGCGCTAAGTCGCAAGCGCCATCGCCCCACTTGGTGAAGAAACCCGTGATATTTTCGGCACTATGATCCGTCCCCACCACTAAGCCGCCAGTCAATCCGGCAACTTCGTATTGGGCAATCATCCGCATTCGCGCTTTTACGTTGCCCTTCACAAAATCCACGTTAATGGTGTCGGACAGCTGAACATCAGCCAAGGCGGCAAGGGTATCGGCATGAATACCGTCAACACCGGCTTGGATATTGACAGTCACTTGATGGGTCGGGGCAATGAACTGACACGCCATTTGCGCTTCATCTTCATCTTGCTGCACCTGATACGGCAAGCGAACAGCAATAAACTGATATGATTTTTGCGGATTGGCACGATTAAGCTCATCAACGGCCAATTGGCATAAACGGCCCGCGACCGTTGAATCTACACCACCACTAATGCCAAGCACTAAACATTGGCTGTTGGCATCCGCTAATTTGATTTTAATGAAGGCCACCCTTCTTTGGACTTCGTACTCAGGTTCGATTGCCTTCAGTACTTTCATTTCTCTTAAGATTTGTCCTTTCACAGACCACTCCATTGTTAACTGTTAACCACCTGCCCCTTCGCCACACTCAGCGCGAATCGTATTGAGGTGAATTTATCATGTTTCTTGCCAATGTAGCGCTTGCTAACTTTTAGCTCCCATCATCCGCCACCGTTAGCAAGGCTGAAAATCAAGCTCGCGACTGGCTTGTACAAGCTAGCAGGATAAGTAACAATCAAACATTAGCAACCATTTTATAAATTATCATGGACTTACCTTTATTAATTACCTTAGCACTGGTCCATAGCATTGCCCTCGTCAGTCCTGGGCCAGATTTTGCCATCATCATCAAAACCGCCAGTCAACAAACTCGCGCAGCGGCCATCGCATGCGCCTTTGGCATTGCGACCGCCATACTTGTTCACACAATATTGAGTTTGACTGGAGTCAGTGTCGTTATCGCCCGTTCAGAGCTAGCGTACCTTAGTGTGCAAGTTCTTGGTGCATGTTATCTCGCTTGGATTGGTATCGGGGCGTTACGCGGCGCCTATGGCTCTTGGCAACGCCCATCGGTGCCAGAGTCAGCACAAACATCCGCAGGTGACCAGCCTCATAATTCATTAGTCCCGATGACTCGTCGCCAAGGTTTCTTTATTGGGCTTTACACTAACTTATTAAACCCTAAAGCATTAATATTTTTTATTACCTTGTTTTCGGCATTAATGACGCCCGAGATCAACATAGCCACAAAAACTGCTGCCGCCATTATATTATTTAGCCTATCAATCTTATGGTTTGTATCCCTAGCGGTATTACTATCAAAAGCTAACATTCAAGCTAGATTACAGCGTATAAGTCCATATATAGATTTAACTACTGGCATAGTGTTTGTTGTGGTAGCCGCCTCAATTCTGTGGCAACTAACGTTAGCGCAAACGTTCGCGTAATTGGTAGTACATCATACCAAGCGCTAACGCTTGATTGCCAACCCATTCATTCATGGGAATGCGCCAATGGTGCATGCCCGCAAATAACTCAAACTCAGACAGCTCGCCATCTATAGCCTTTGCTACTATCTCAGCCATAATATGCGATGTCGCCACGCCGTGTCCGGAATAACCCTGACAATAATAGACATGAGGAGACACTTTACCCAACTGCGGGATCCGATTGAGCACAATCCCAGCCATCCCAGCCCAGGCAAATTCGATATCAATGCCTTTTAGCGTGGGAAATGTTCGCGCGATAGAAGCCCCCAGCTCTTTAGCAACATGTTTAGGCTCTCGGCCACTGTAATTAGTCCCACCGCCAAACATCAGCCGTTTATCGGCGGTAAGACGATAGTAATCAAGAACAAACCGGCAATCATAGACGGCAAGATCATGGGGGTTAATGGCCTCAACTTGTGCCTCGCTCAAGGGCACTGTTGCGCAATTGCCTAATGAAGCTGGAAACAACATGCCGCGCAGCTGTGGCCGAGCCAATTTATGGTAGGCGTTACCAGCAATGAGAACGGCATTGGCCGTCACTTTGCCATTAGCAGTATACACAGTAGCCGCAGCGCCATCTTTAATATCGACCACCGCCGAATGCTCAAATAGCTGAACCCCTAGTTGCTCGGCGGCTCGGGCTTCACCAATACACAAATTAACCGAGTGCAAATGCATATTACGTCGATTCAGTAGTCCACCATGATAAAGAGTCGTCCCCAAATAATTGGGCACCTCATCTTTTGGCACCAAGGTCAGTTGCTCCCCCATACCGCGGCGATGGGCTTCATCATACATCGCCGTTAACTCATGCATGTGGCTGGCTTGGTAAGCGGTTTGGATATGACCAAATTTTAAATCACAATCAATCTGATACTTTTCAACTCGTTGCTTAATAATATCATGCCCACGCCAGCGCATATTCCAGACAAAATCCTCGGCCTCAGAACCAATTTTTTTGCGTAATTGCTGGGTCATGGCCTGATCGCCAGACAAGCTGCCCGTGACTTGCCCGCCATTACGCCCCGTGGCCCCCCAAGCGATTTTATTGGCTTCAAGCAATACCACTTTATAGCCTTTTTCAGCTAACTCTAACGCAGCCGCAACCCCCGTCAGACCGCCGCCAATAACGACAACATCCGTACTGAGTTCACCGGCTAAAGATGGATAATGGGTTTCTTGTTTAATGGTGGCGTTATAATAAGATGGGCAGCGTTGTGATGACATGTCAATTCCCTAATGAGAGACCATGATACAAAACAACGAACATGGTGTTTATTATTTTTTACACAAAGTAGCGCTTTCTCCCCAATTAAGTCAACACTAATAGCAGCTAACATGACGGGAAAATCAGATTAATCGAACCGTCACTATCAACACGAAATAGCTGATATTTCATCGCAGTCAAGCTCGCTAGCCCTTATTCACTGGACCATAGAGCTGTTCAGCTCGATTAAACATGATCCACGAAGTCGCAATATATTTATCATGACTGTAGGGGATATTGCCTCGATGTGAGTGAGTAAAGCTGGCTGGCGCGATGACCATGGTGCCTTTGCGAGGGCGAATTTTTCGCTGTTGATAAAAGAATTCGGTTTCACCGCCATCTTCGACATCGTTGAGATAAAACATATATAACACCACCCGATGCAAAGCTTCATTATGACCTGGTTGTGGGAATTGCTCCGAGTGCCAATGGGGATAACCACCGGTGCCCTTCTGGTATTTTTGAATATTAACCGCACCACTGCGATATAAATATTGCACTAAAGCCTGCGCGCGCGGTTGACCGAGCTGCAGATAATTGTCGGGGGTTAAGGTTTCTGGCAAGCCTTGATCATTCGCCACCTGTACGGCTACCGCGCCCATCAAGGTCAGTGAATATTTATCAAAGTATTGGGTCGCACATGGCAAGGTGTAATTAAGCAATTTCGCCAACTCAGCTTGTAATTCTTGGTGAGCGTCTAGCATTAAATCTAAACTGTCTTTCTTTTGTTTATCGACACCTTGTCCAGTTTGCCCCGGCTTGACTCCTTGATGATGTTCAAAGATGTCGATGAGTCGATCACAGAACTTGTCAGGAAGTGCATTGGGGTAAACTTCAATAAAATCCATGTCACTCTCCGCGTTGCGATGAAAATATACCAGCCCAAGTAAGTAACAATAAATTAAACAAAAAACCACAGTCACACAATAGCGGGGCAGCCATCTCGGCAACATGAGGGTGCAATAGCTTAGGTAGTTGCCTTTAACATCTGCGTAAAAGCACCAAACTGTGAACAAGCCAATAGAATACACCTTAAGTATTCGCTAAGCTTAATCTCATCCTAATTTGTTCGAGAGCCCTTATGTGGTGGCGAATTTTAGTTATTTTTCTGGCCTACTTATTGTTAGGTGCACACTTTTTACGCTATAACCAACCCTTAGCGGCCGTGGGTTTCTCATTGGCTCCCTTGTTGATATTTATTCCAAACACCATCATTACTCGAGCACTTCAGTTCGGCCTCCTCGCGAGTACGCTATTAGTCTGGGGCGTGACCACAATCGAATACATCGAGGCTCGCATGGCAGTTAGTCATCCTTGGGCGCGTTTAGCAGTGATCATGACGGCGGTGATGATCTTTACATTAATGGCGGCATATAGTGCTAATGATGTCATTAAATTAAGGCGTCAATCACCCTCTCAGCGCTAATTTGGGATTGGCTTACGATAAACGTAAAAATACTAGTGTGTGTTTAAGTACTGGGATGTATTAATGAAAATTGCTGTCGGTGCTGCGGTAAAACTCAATCAGCAATGCCCACCTCAAAAACCTCAACCGAGGCATAAGCTCCGGCGCCAAGCTTGAGCTTGCCTGCGCAAGAGTCGACCAAATACCCCATCAATAATCGGCGACAACTCATACCATTGAGAACGTAAAAACCATGAATTACAAAGAATTAAACTAAATACTTAGCGGATAAAAGTTAACTTATAACAAATCACATCAAACCAGCATTTCATTATATACAAGCATTCTTGTTGAATTATAAAAGTTAATATACTGTTAACCTGCTTTAAAGCAGTAACAATCCAGCATAATCATCTATGCGTGGAAAAATACAACCAGAGGGAAGGTTTATGACCGACTTACCCGACTTCGATACCCTAAAGCGGATGGCTGAAAACGAGCCAGACAAATTAGCGAAGCTACAGGAAACCCTCATGGATGAACTGATTGAATCTTCAGGAAAGAATAAAGAACAATTATTGAGCTTAAAACATCATTATCAACATAAAATGTCGTTGTGTAATAACCCTTACCAACGATGTGTTGTGGCAATGACAATGATGCGGAACAAATTGGTGACCCTATCGAATGTGTTGAATCAGCCTGCTGACTTCAAGGCAACAACAGCAACCGTCATTGATTTTCCGACTCAACAAGATCAAGCTCAAAATTTATAACCAACGTTTTAATTTGAAAAACCAATAGGTTGCCGCGGCACTAGCTAACATTAGCCCCAGTGCCAGCGGATAACCGTAATGCCAATGTAACTCAGGCATATCATTAAAGTTCATCCCGTAACTACTCGCAATCAAGGTCGGAGGTAAAAACACCACCGCTGCCACTGAGAATATTTTACTGATCTTATTTTGTTGAAGGCCAGTAAAGCCCATCGCAGCATCGAGTAAGAAGTTTAATTTATCAAAAATAAACTGACTATGGGGCATTAATGATTCAATATCAGAAAGCATCTCTCTGATTTCTTTCATATCATCATCAGACAGTTTTTGACGATAATAACGCTGAATGTAACGTAACGAACGCTGGGTATCGAGCAAACTTAATCGAATTTTACCATTGGAGTGTTCTTGCAATGTGATGAGTTTAAATACATCGTCAAGTTCATCATTATCAAAAACCTCATGGCCAACATTATCGAGTACCGTGTATACATCTTCAATTAAATCAGATAGGTAATCCACTTTAAGCGTGAATAATTCAATGAATAATTGTTGAGGTGTATTGATATCTAATCGGCCAAGTCGCAAGTAATTTCGCAATAACCGAATTAAGCCGACATCTTCTTCACGCATAGTGATTAAGTAATGCGACCGTAAGTTAAAGGAGACGTTAACCGCACGAACCTCTTGACCAACCCGTTGAGGGAAGAGTGAATTAATGTGTAACCCATCTTTATTCTGATAGAAACGGGCCGATGCCTCAATTTCGTTCATATCATCTTCATCAGGCACTTCTTCGGCGGAAAAGCCGGCCAGCCATTCTCTTTCTTCATCTTCTGGTTTGAATAAGTCTAACCAAACCGTGTCGACCGGTAACGTGTCACCAATATTAAGCTCTTTCATAATCAGTTGCTGATTATCATAGATGTACGCAGTAATCATGCTGCCCCCTAACGCTTAACATGACAGAATTAACGTTTCTAAGTGTATCCTATTATCAGTGAATCAAGGCAATACGGTATTCATTACCGACAAAAATTAATTTATTAACGATGTTCAACTGATGAAATAGTCACTCGATCCTCAGTAGAGAACCGAATTTGCAGGCCATCAACCGTCGTGATTCGATTGCCGTCGATATCCGCTTTTCTCACTTGATACTCTCGAACAGCACCTTCCGTGGGTGACTGAATAGTGACCAGTACAACCTGTTGTTGCGAAAACCAATGCCATGCGCCGACAGCCATCCCAGAGACCAATACCAGCCCAAGAGCGATAGTGAGCATATATTTACGCAGTAACTTTTGGCCAGTCAGTAATTCTGGGGAGGGTGAAGCAAGCGACTCCTGACGACGTCTAGAGACCATAAGCCACACTAGACCGATAACCACGGCGGTAACAAATAATTTAAGTAACACCCTAACGTCTCCATGCTAAAACGCCATTGTAACGCGTCATCGGCCTAAATATAGGATCTTTCGAGATAAAAGACCTTAAGCTGAGAGTCAGCTCATACTTCATCAGCCCATAGCAACCTCGCATCATTTGTCTCACGAGCGCATCATCACTTTCCCTGTACGGACCAATGAGTGCTCATTAATATGATTTATACGCTTCCCGCAAAAGCCGCGTTACTTTTGCTGATAAAGATAACTGCAGCATATAGACGATTACTTTGGTGAGCTTGGCGGAACTCGAAGCCGTGTGCCTTCGGTACGCGTGACAGGTGAAATGACGCAGTCATGCTTTGAACGAGAGGCATTAATGCCGAACTGGCCTTATACAGGATGTATTATGCCTATCTATACTAAAAAGGCTAAAATTTCCATGGATGGAGTGAATGTTAGAGATTATCTGGAACAATCTCAGTCCAACTGAGCTACCACTCGGTTTTCTATTTAACAATACAAAAAAGCCCCGTCATTTCTGACGAGGCTTTTTTGTAAGTGGCAGAGCGGACGGGACTCGAACCCGCGACCCCCGGCGTGACAGGCCGACTTTCTCTAAACAAAGAGTCTAGCCAACTGAACTACCGCTCGGCTTTCTATTTCACAATAGCAAAAAGGCCTTATCTTTCGATAAGGCCTTTCTCTTTATGTTGGCGGAGCGGACGGGACTCGAACCCGCGACCCCCGGCGTGACAGGCCGGTATTCTAACCAACTGAACTACCGCTCCTTTAGACCGAAGTCTAAATTCTTTTATCGTCGCTAGCGTGTCATGG
>NZ_JAHUTT010000068.1 GCF_019209865.1 Shewanella sp. NIFS-20-20
CGGCAAAGGCAGCCACATCAATGGCAAATACCTGCGCCAGTCGTTGAATGAGCTGGGCCACCCAATCTCGCCTGTGGTCGTAGTTTTTACCGGAGAATTTATCTTCACCACACAGGTAAGCGCGGCGGACCACTCGGCTACAACAGTGGTAATACGGGGTGTCTTCAATACTGATTTGAGTTCTTCGTGGACGTGGCATAACGACCTCCCATTCCAACAACACCCATCAGCATAGTCGAAAACCCATAAAAGCCATCATTTATGATGGGTGGCCATATAATTGACTTATAAGGTTGCCCTCTATAATTCTCTACAAGTCGCGGCTAGCTAGTTGTTGATCAACTGCTAGCGCAGGCATCGGGGTATTAATTGCTCACCGAAGTAATCATGACCTCCCGTGTGATCGCCATGGTAATGGGTGTTAATAATGAACTTAGGTTTTCCCATAACAAACTGACCCAACGCAGCTTAAATTTTGTCGGACAGTGGCGCAAATTGATCATCAATGCTCAGTACGCCACCCTCAGCAATAGTCACGCCAATATTGCCGTCTGCCTCGGTTAACATATACATCTGCGGTGCCACTTCGGTCGCGCTAATCTCAACCTTGGCAAATCTATCGTTACCCGCTATGGATAACGCACTCCAGCCACAGAGAAAACCTAACATGGCAAGCGGCGCCTAATCGACGGCAGTGAGTTCAGCCAATGCCTGTTGATACTTGTTAATCCAAAATGGATGATTGGTGTTCGCCACCGCTTGCTGCAATTGCTTTGCCGCCTCAGAATCTCGCCCTTGGGCTCGCAGGACTTGAGCAAACTGATAGCGTAAACTGTGATGAGTTGGAAATCGCTCAATGCATTGTTGGTAATAATTAGCAGCTTGAGCACTATCTTGCTGTTCAAGCCACTGCCCACGAGCAATCAAGCTACTTATTGGCGACACGTCAAATCCATACACCTGCTCAGATAAGACCTGATAATACGCCATAATCGCTTTTAGCCATTGTTGACTAATGCTTGATGTTGGTGCCAAGGTTTGATGCACATCGTTAAAAATAAACTCAATGCCATAAGCCGTAGCCAATACCGCTTGCGACATATAATAGCTGCCATCCAACCGCTTTGATTGCCAATTAAGCCCCCGAGGCGCGTGTTTAGTTAATAACCTATTCAACCGTTCAAAGCTAGCCAGCTGGCCTTGTTCAAACTCACTGTCACTCGTCGAAATTTGTAAGAACACCGGCCGCGCACTGACTGCGGACGCAATGGCTTGAAGTCGCGACTCTCCGTCGGCCAAAACATAAGCAAACTCGTCGGCCAGTGCCGGGCTAGCAGCAATGTAGCCGTTAAACAGTTGTGGGTGATTGAATAAGGTGTAAAGCACTAAGCCAGCATTGCCGCCAAATCCATTGATAATTCGAAAGCCATTGGTGGGGTATTGAGCATCAACAGCAGGTAATAATGCTTGCTCAAAAAAATCGAGTAATTGATGGTTGCCTCGTTGATAAATTGCGGCACGTTTCAATGACGCCAAACCTTGATGCCCGTCGGGCGCCGTTATAATAATGGTCTTTAACCATGGCCAACTCCCGTTATGACTCATCCAGTCATGCATCCCAGCCAGTAACGGTTGAGCGCGCGGGTGTAACTCCAACAATAGCGCATAATGTTCACCAGATTGCGGATCAAACCCCGCGGGTAAGCTCACGGTAAACGCTGCCGCTTCAGCGCCGAGCAATACCGAACTCAACTTGAGCTCTTGCGTGCGAGGCCCCGCAGCGGCATTCACCATTATTGGCACCATAGCAATGGAAAACAGTAACCACAGACAAAAGGCATAATTATCTGATTTAATTTGTATATCCCCGCTGCACTCATGAGACAAAACACTAACCCAACAAAGTGGCGATTAAAAAACAACCACCCAAAGTGAAGGGACGAGTCATTCAAGAGGACTGCTTGGTGCAGTATGCTTACGCGCGAGTCAATGCCGCTTAGGTCATCACGACAGCGCTGAGGATAGCCGCTGCGCACCACGGCGGTAGTGAGCAACTCTGCAGCGGCGCCGGAGAATTACAACAGTTTTTTCAGGTGCATAAACTCATCCAGCAAGGTTAGGCACTGCGCATTGGTTAACTGATAAGGATTAAACTCATTGTGACCACAGACGGTTTCCAGTAAATGTTGATGGGTTTGCAGCTGCAATACCGCCCCCATTCCCCAGTGATGAAATTGCCGCTTTGCAATCGGGTGGCGGCTAATGAGCGTTACCGAAGAATGGCGCTCATCCGCGCGAATGGCAGTAAATAATTGATCCACTGTGCTAGCTTCACCTTCGAGACACTGCAAAAAATAATGATGATCAGCACATAAAAAACCACTGATATTACGAGTATTATTTACCATATTGGCCTGTTCAACGATGGCTCGAATAGTGCCAACCGCCAACTGATGGTGACGGCTAGCATATATCAGTTGGATCAAGCCCATAAACTGTGGCCTCTTAAGCTAGGTAAGTCGATACAACCCATCATCAGCATCTCGCCATTTATCGAGGGTATTCCAATAGATTAAGAATGGCAGATAGCATTTGAGTCTGCTTGATTTTTATACGTTACCGTTTACGGTTTTGCTTGATAAACACTGGCTAAATCAAGCATTTCAGCTTAGGATCAAGCATCGTTAGCAGACGGGTTTTGTCCAAAACAACAAGGAAATTGGGCAATCTATACCCATTTGCAAGTTATATTGTAAATGACTTAGGGTGGAGTAGTTCGTATGACAATCAGGGCAATCATCGTCGATACCGCAGGCACGACAACCGACTTAGATTTTATCCACAACATCCTATTCCCTTATTCAGCGAAGGTCTTACCCGAGTTTATCCACCAGCATCAAAATGATTTCCTAGTGGATTTTTGTTTGAGCGATGTACGCGATATCGCGCTCGAACCGGAGGCAGATCTTGAACGAGTGATCGCCATTTTACAGCAGTGGGTAGTCGAAGATCGCAAGGCCACGCCATTAAAAACCTTGCAAGGCATGATTTGGAAACAAGGATATGCTCGAGGCGAGTTTACGGGGCATATTTACCCTGATTTTATCGCTGCTATTGAGCGCTATCATCAACAAAAACTGCGTATTTATAGCTTTTCATCTGGATCGGCCGACGCTCAGTCAATGCTGTTTGGCCACAGTGATGGTGGTGACTTAAATCCCTTGTTTAACGGCCATTTTGATACCCGTACCGGCAGCAAACTCGATAAGCAGGCGTACCAAAACATCATTAACACCATTAGCTTAACCGGTAAGCAGATCTTATTTGTGTCAGATAATATCGATGAATTAAAAGCCGCGGCGTCAGCAGGCATGAAGGTGTGCCACATGGTGCGACAAGCGGGCATGTCGACGGGTCAATTTAATCAGATCAGCAGTTTTGATGAGCTCAACATCGACTAAATCTGCCTTTATTGCCAGCCAAGAACCGCGGTAAAAGTGCCATTCTTGGCTGGAACAAAAGTTAATCGCCGCAACTTGCTGATAAAAGCAGCAACTGTTACCCTCAATTCAAACACACGTTTAATTGAGCATAACATGGACGATTTTATAGCACGTTACCCAATCCATACGCAGATCACGGTCGCATGGGGTGAAATGGATGCCCTTAAGCACGTCAATAATGTGGTCTATTTCCGCTATTTTGAAACCGCACGTATCGACTATCTTATCCAGACCGAGTTAATGTCTTTGCTCCAATCGGGCAACATTGGCCCTGTGATCAGCGAAAATCAGGCCCGCTATAAGCGCCCAGTCACCTTTCCAGACACCCTCACGATTGGCACCCATATCAGTGATATTCAGGCCGACCGTTTTATGATGCACTACACCGCCTTTAGTCAGGCACAGCAAGCAGTCACAACGACAGGCTCCGCCCAAGTGGTAATGTTTGACTTCAGCACAGGTAAAAAAGCCGAGTTACCCGACGCCGTCATTGCTGTTTTGCAACAACATTGTCGTGACAGTGCCGACGCGTAACCGTCTACGATTGCGTGCAGTGACTATCATCAATCAAGTGCTCGGTTAGCAAAGCCCGCACGCTGCTAGGGATCGGCTCACTGCGTTCATCTTGATAGTTATAGTGCACTAAACTGGTGTGAGCTTCTGCGGTTAACTTACCCTGTTGCCAGCATCGTTGGCGCAATTCAAAGCTTGAATTGCCTATTTTACTCACCTCAGTAGTGATGGAGACCGGTGTGCCGTAATAAGTAGGCGCCTTAAAAGCAATCGTGTATCCTGCGACGATTAAGTTCCATTGCGCTAGATTAAGTGTGGGATTAAACATTGCAAAAACCGGGGTTCGCCCAGCCTCAAACCACCCTGGGATCACGGTATTATTAATATGACCTAAGGCATCGGTTTCGTTAAATCTAGGGTTGAGTTCCAGCGAAAAAGCCGTCATGGGTGACCGTCCTTATAATTGTTTTCATTGCCATTGTAAGGCTTGGATTACGCCACTATATCTGTCGCGGGTCGCCGTGATAATACTACACCACTAATTCGCTGCCCGCCCAACTGTAAACCGCTATAGCCAGCGCCTAACCTGCTGGCAATATGCTTGATATTCCTCACCAAATAATTGCTTCAGCGCGTGCTCTTCAGCTTTAATCTGCCACTCGGTGAGATACCACACAAACACAGGCACCAACAACAAGGCCAGAGGATCTGCCAAGTAGCCTCCCCAGCCTATCAAAGCACAAACAAACCCAACATACATAGGGTTGCGCGTGGTTTGGTAAATCCCGCCATCGATCAGTGTCGACGCCTTGTCGGGTCGGATCCACCGTGGTGTTGCCGCGGCGAAATGCCTTTACCCCTGCCACCGCAAATCCACCGCCCAGCATGCCCCAACCTATCAGCCAGCCCCAACGTAGCGCTAAAGGCCATTGCCAACTACAGCCCGCATAGGTCAACAGCCATCCCGCCAACACAAACAGCAATACCAGCAATAACGGGGGGATTTTCAGCGCCACCTCAAGTTCCTCGTGCTCTAAAAATAGTAATTAATTCTTTTTCAGTATGTTAGCAGTAACTCTAAAAATATCTGGCCAAACTAGCTGTTGCAAGCAGTCTTCATCGGGCAGGCAATCTTGGCGAGCAAACTGCAGCAACTCAGCTAAAGGGTCACAAAACAGAATATCCAGCGCCAGCCTATCCATGCCGTAAATCCCCCGGTGGATCATATTGGCGTCAAACAGCAGCATATCGCCAGCCTGCAGTGGCACGGTTTGCCCCTCAGGCAAGTCATCTGAGGGCTTAGCACCATTCCGCCCAAGCCGGCAATCCAACTGCAGCTCGGTATCCCACTGGGTGTGAGATGCCGGAATAAACTCCAAACCGGGTTCATCAAACAGAGCCACTCTGACATGCAATACTCTGGCCGCCGACAAGATCTGTTGTTGCTGTTGCAAGTCCAGATGATACTGTCCATCTCGGTGCCAGTAGTTGGCCTGCTCTGGGTTGAGCGGGTTAAAGAACAACTGAGTATTAAGAAAGCCACAACCAGAGCCAAAGAGTGGCGAAATAACATCTTTCATTAGCTGGCCGCCAATGAAATCAAACAGCCATTGCCGTGCTTGCGGTTGCAGATATGCTGAGGCGGTCAAGTAGGCACTATTTATGGCATTGGTCTGATAGAAATCCTGATTATCCTGCTGCCAACGCGCGTGAAACGCTTGGGCCACCTGGCGCAGCGCCTTAAGCTGAGCCATAGGAATGGCCGCGGGGATCTGCTGAAATCCATTTGTCCTAACACCGGATAAATCGAGTGCAACTCGGTTGGTTTTAGTGAGTTGTGACATGCAATACTCCCTAGTTAGCCATTGCCATCAGGGTAACAACCCAATTAACCCAGCGCCAATTTAACCGCGGCCTCGGCGTGAATGACGGCGGTATCAAACAGTGGGATTTGGGTATCTGACTGTCTCACCAGCAGGCCTATTTCAGTACACCCCAAGATCACGCCACCGGCGCCTTGGGCCACTAGCTTGTCCATGATTGCCAGATACTCTCGACGGGAGTCATCTTTAATCTGGCCGAGACATAACTCCTGATAAATCACCTGATGCACTCGGTCACGCTCGGCGTCATCCGGCACCAATACGTCAATGCCTTTAGCCTTCAGACGGCTGATATAGAAATCCTGCTCCATGGTAAAACGCGTCCCCAACAGCCCCACACACTCGATATTTTGCCCCAGCAAGCGATCGGCTGTGGCATCGGCAATATGCAACAGAGGAATATTGATGACCGACTCAAGCGCGGGTGCAACTTTGTGCATGGTATTAGTACAAATAAGCAGGAAATCAGCGCCGGCCGCCTCGACTGCCAGCGCAGCCTCGGTCAGCATGGTCGCGGTGTCGCCCCAGCGACCTTGGTGTTGAAGGGCTTCAATCTCGGCAAAATCGACGCTGTTCAAAATCAGTTTGGCACTGTGCAATCCGCCCAACTGGTTGCTAACGCCTTGGTTAATCATGGCATAGTAACTGGCAGTGGATCCCCAACTCATGCCTCCCAATAATCCGATGATTTTCATTGAAATAGCTAATCCAGTTTAGGGTTAAGAATCGGAGTTTCTGTCAACATAACTGGCTTTGGGAACTGGCGCAATGGCCGGTTGCCCCTTGAGCCCTAGCCAATAAAAAAGGACGCTAATGAGCGTCCTTTATTATTGGCCAATCAGGATTAGCGACTGGCTGCCGTGGCATACATGGCGTTAATTTCTTGCGCGTACTTGTGATAAATCATTTTACGACGCAACTTCATAGTGGGAGTGATTAACCCCGCTTCCATCGAAAATGCTTCAGGCAACAGAGTAAACTTTTTGATTTGCTCAAAGCCTGCTAATCCTTGCTGCATGGTTTTTAATCTTGCTTCAAAATGCTCAACCACATAGCTGTGACGCAGTAACTCCATCGGTGATTCGTACTTGAGGCCTTTTTCGCGCGCCCAATGCTCTAACGCTTCAAATGCCGGCACAATCAAGGCGGTAACATAATTGCGGGCATCGGCCACAATCGCTACCTGCTCGATGAACGGACAGCTACCGACGGTGCCTTCCACTCGCTGCGGCGCAATGTATTTACCGTTAGAAGTCTTCATCAGCTCTTTAATGCGGTCGGTAATAAACAGGTTACCATTCGCATCAATCTGGCCAGCATCCCCCGTACGTAACCAACCGTCGGCATCGAGCGCTTCTGCGGTTTCTGCTGGGCGGTTGTAATAACCACGCATGACGGTATCGCCACGCACCAAGATCTCGTTGTCGGCGCCAAGCTTGATTTCGAGATCAGGCAATACCCGACCATTAGAGCCATTGACACAGTTATCTAAGGTTTGGCAGGTCACGGTCGCCGTGGTTTCCGTCATGCCATAGCCAGACAACACCGGAATACCTACGGCATGAAAAAATGCGGCAACCTTGCTGTCGAGTGCCGCGCCGCCGCATGGCATAAACTTCAAACGACCACCAAGCACTTGGCGTAACTTAGTAAAAACCAGTTTTTGTGCCAATTGATACTGCAGCGCTAACCAAGGGTTGCCACGGCTGCGGCCTTGGCTCACCTCAAATTGACGGGCGCCAACAGCCACGGCCCAGTGAAACAAGCGCTGGCGACCTTTAGGGGCCTTGCCAACCTTGTCATATACTGCGCTATACACTTTTTCCAAGAAACGTGGCACCACACATAGGGTATGAGGTTTCACTTCGGCAATGGCTTCTTTGACCTTGTTGGTATCGGCTAAATAGACGTTATGAGCTCCGCGCGCTAAGGCGTAGAAACTCCAGCCACGTTCAAACACGTGACTTAGCGGCAAAAAGGCCAATGACACATCGCCTTGAGTAAATGCCAGCTTTTGATCATGCTGATGCACGGTCGAGGCGATATTGCGGTAATCCAGCATCACCCCTTTAGGCTCACCTGTGGTGCCTGAGGTATAGATGAGGGTTAACAGATCGTCGAGGTTTTTATCGGCTAGACGTTGTTCTAGCTCAGCCTTGAGCTCGGCGTCTTGCGCGAGGGCAGTATCTAACAGCGCATCGAAATGCCAATGATTGTCCGCCGCCAGGGCCACACTCCCATCAAACACAATAATTTGTTCAATGCTTGGGCATTGGGCTTGCAGAGCACAGGCCATCTGGTACTGGGCTAGATCATTCACAAACAAGATTTTGGCACCGGCATCATTAATGATATAGGCCGCTTGTTCTTGAGTGCTGGTCGGATACACAGGCACCACGACCGAGCGCGTCATTAATGATGCGATATCGGCACAGGTCCACTGGGGTATGTTTTGCGCCAAGATAACGGTTTTATCTTGCACGTCTAAGTTGAAAGACAGCAACACTTTGGCCATCTTTTCAGTGATATTTGCGAACGCTTGCCAACTGACTTGTGCCCATCTACCCGTTAAACCAAAACCTTCTAAGGCAATGGCATCAGGACGAGCCTGCCACTGTTGTTGTAGCAGTTGGATAATATGATATTGCGTTAAGGACATAGATGACTTCGCTTTAATGAAAACCCGGAATTGGGCTTACATGTGTACCGCTTTTTGCCTATTCTACTCCATGCCCTCGTAAATAATAAGAGTTTTAGCTCTAAAGTTACTCGGTTTTGATGGCACTTCACATTTACAGAAGTTAATTTATGGTCATACCAGTGTGCTTGAAAGCCTTTTATAGCGCTGCTTGCCTGAGTATTTTTGCCAGTTAGTGCAGCAATAATTTGCCGTCCTCTCGCGCCGGTGCCGGCCAAAAAAAGCACCGCGTTAGCGCCAACTGCTAGATGGCTCTAGCCACTCGAGTGCGTTGGCCACGACGCGCTAACCAAGCTTGTTGCCCCAGTGACTGAATTGCTCACGACACCGTCATCAGATTAAGCGCCTAATCGTCAGCCATCTGTCGCACCGACGGCAAGACATCTTCTGGACGCCACCGCTTTGGTTGACACTCAATGGGTTTAACATTAGCTTTACGCTGTATTAATACGTTGATACACGCCCCAGATAAAGTTTACACATCGCTATTGGATTGCAAAAAGGAAGCTTCAACATGCGCCAGCCCCACCCCTTATCCTCTTTTCGACGGCTAGTTCGCTGGCCGCGTCGCAGCCTCTCCCTGCTGGCAGCGACCGTGGCGCTGGCGACCCCGACCTGGTCTTGGGCGCAAACATCTCCTCAAGCGAGTGAGCAACCTTGCTATGTGGAAGGTATTTCTGAGCAAGTCTTGTGTGGGCAAGTTTCAGTTCCCGAAAATGCCGCCCAAGCCGATGGCAAAAAAATTGATATTCATTATGTGATTTTGCCTGCAATTAAAAATGCCAACCCTGAGCAAGCATTACTCGCCATTGCTGGAGGCCCGGGGCAATCGGCGATTGAAAATGCCGCTGGATTCGATCGCATGCTTAAAGAGGTGCGTCAATTTAAAGACATTTTACTTATTGATCAGCGCGGTACGGGTCGCTCAAATATCTTGGCCTGCGACACACTAGATACCATCAATGCTCTGGCACTCAATGATGAGCAACAAGATGCCCGCACCGAAATGGCTCGCTGTCTTGCCGATATCGAAGCTGATATCGGCCAATACGGTAGCATGAACGCCATTGCCGATTTTGAGGCTGTGCGCCAACAAGCCGGCTATTCGCAGTTGGATCTCTATGGTATTTCCTACGGCAGCCGCATGGCGCAGGTGTACATGAAGCAATACCCGCAAATCCTGCGCACAGTGACTTTAGATGGCGTGGTGCCGATGCAGCAAAACATCCTCTATATCAGCGATGCCATTGCTCGTGCCACCGAACTGATGCTGAGCGACTGCCAACAAGATAGCTTGTGCCAGCAACGCTTTCCCCAGTTGCCGCAACAGCTCGCCGCAGTGGAACAGCAGTTGGCGCAAGCGCCGTTAGTCACTAACGTGATGCAGCCGCGCAGCGGCGAACCCGCCGAATTCACCCTCACCCGCAGCAAATTTCTTGGCACTATTCGGATGGCGCTGTATTCGCCGACCACCCGCGCCTTGTTACCCTACGCCATCGAGCAGGCCGCCGTCGGAAATCTACAACCTATTCTCGGCTTACACGCTCTCACCTTAGATGGTGCCGGCATAGCCATGGGCATGCATGCCAGCGTGGTATGCGCCGAAGATATTCCATTTATCACCCCCGAGATGGAAACCATGGCTAATGGCAATTACACCGGCCAAACCATGCTTAAGGCATTAGCCGCATCTTGCGATGTCTGGCAAGTACCCGCGGTTGACCCCAGTTTTCACCAGCCAGTGGTCAGCGATACTCCCACCCTATTGTTGTCCGGTCAGTTAGATCCTGCCACCCCACCCAGTTGGGGCGAGCTCGCCGCCGTGCAACTTAGCAATGCGCAACATTTAGTGGCACCTTACGCCGGCCATGGTGTGGCTTACCAGACCTGTGGCAATGAATTAATCGCCACCTTAGTCAAACAAGGCAATCTAGACACGCTCGATAGCCAGTGCTTACAAAAAGATGTGCGCCGCAACTTTTACCTCAATGCCAATAGCCTTGAGACCTTGGCCGCAGAGCCTGACGTCAAGGCTAACGATCACCCTCAGGAGTAACACCATGATCCAAGTGACGGATTTATCAAAACGTATTGGCGAGGTGCAAGCTCTCGATGGATTGAGTTTTAGTGCCCAAGACGGACAAATTACTGGGTTGTTGGGGCCCAATGGTGCTGGCAAAACTACCTGTTTACGCACCATTTTTGGATTGCTGCAGCCCGACAGTGGCATGGCCGAAGTCGAAGGGATTAATGTGCAGCAATCGCCGCTAGCGGCCAAGCAGCAATTGGGCTTGTTTCCCGATCCTTTTGGCTTATATGAGCGCTTAACTCCCAGAGAATATATTGGTTTTTTTGCTGAGCTTAGCGGCCTCAATCGCCAGCAAGCCAAGATAGCCACGCAAACCGTGATCACCGATTTACAGCTCGATGAGATTGCCGATCGCCGCTGCAAAGGCTTCTCTCAAGGGCAGCGCATGAAAACGGCTCTGGCCCAAGCCATAGTGCACCGCCCCCGCAATATCATTCTCGATGAGCCCACCCGAGGCCTGGATGTGATGAGCACCCGCGTATTACGAGGCATGCTCAAAGACTTACGCGATCAAGGTCATTGTGTATTATTTTCAAGCCATGTGATGCAAGAAGTCGCCGCCCTGTGTGATCAAGTGATTGTGATGGCTCGAGGTAAGGTCGTCGCGGTGGGTAGCCCTAGCGAACTGTGTCAGCAAACCGGCCACGATTCTCTCGAAGAAGCCTTTATTCAATTAATCGGTACCGATGAGGGGATCGCCGCATGATGTCCAAATTAATGACATTAGTTCGCAAAGAAGTTATTGATGCTGCTCGCGATAAACGCTCGGTGATGGCTG
This sequence comes from Shewanella sp. NIFS-20-20, assembly GCF_019209865.1. Lineage (GTDB taxonomy): Bacteria > Pseudomonadota > Gammaproteobacteria > Enterobacterales > Shewanellaceae > Shewanella. The sequence goes on from NZ_JAHUTT010000068.1 coordinate 11,465, forward strand.
GACTGTATTATGCTATCGGCACCCCACTGATCATGTGCGGGCTATTTATGGTGTTAATCGGGCAACTCACCAGTCCCGAAGATTTAAAAATCACCATCATCAACCAAACCAGCGCGCCGGATCTGGTTCGTTATTTAGATAACAATGGCATTTCCCATGGTGACAGTGACGACGTTAAGGCCATTACCATTGAAATAAGTCCAGAGTATGCGCAACAGATGGCCGCGGCAGATCGTGCTGAAATTACCATTATTGCGGATAACTCTGACGAAAAACTGCAAAAATCGATTCGTCGCCTTGAGCGCCAATTGCAAAGTTACAGCAGTGAAATCGCCAGCTTACGCTTGATAGCCCGCGGCATCGACCCGAGCATTGTGCAACCACTGAAAGTGCAAGTACAAGATCAATCTACCGCTGACTCTCGTGGCGGCATGATCTTAGGCATTGCCATCTTTACCATGATTTATGCTGTTTTTATATCGGGTATGAATCTCGCGATTGATACCAGCGCTGGGGAGCGCGAGCGCAACTCCCTAGCCTTGTTACTCAGTCACCCTATCACCCCCCGTGAACTGGTGATTTCCAAAATCTTAGCCGTGGCGGTTTTTGCCATGGTAGGTCTGGCCTTGATCTTGTTGGTCTCTCGGCTGGCTTATACCTTAGTGCCATGGCAAGAACTAGGATTCAGCATTAATCTCACTCCTGAGTTTATTGGCCTCATGCTGTTGATAGGCTTGCCCGTAGCCCTGATGGCTGCCAGCTTGCAAATCTTTGTGTCGTTTATGGCTAAAACCTTTAAAGAGGCGCAATCCTATCTCACCATCGTGCTTTTCGTGCCTTTAGCCTTGTCGATGGCCGCCAGTTATAACATCGCGCCCGATGCTTTGCAGTGGTTACCCGTCTCAGGCCAACAACAAGCTTTAATGGCCTTTATCAAGGGCAAAGAAATTCCCATGTTACAACTGCTGGTGTCATCACTAGCGACCTTAGTCATCGCCTTAGCAATGGCGGCGGGACTTGAGCGTATGCTCAAGAGTGAAAAAGTGGTCTTTGGTTTGTAAATCATGCTGGCAATCAGCAATTGAAGTTCATGGTGGAAAATGAAGATGCACTGATGGTGATCAGCCTATTGATAATATCGATGACGGCCGCCGAGATGTTCAAACGCTGGCTCAAGGCTAACCTTGCTGCTGTTAACCATCAGCCTGACGTTCAACAGTGACTCAGTGACAATCAGCAACTCAAAGACCGCACCGCCCCTCTTGAGCGGATTATGACGGAGCAGACTTATCAGCCCAAATAGGATACAAACAACCTAAAATAGTTCGTTTGTTTATTTTAAATAATCAAAAGCACGGTAATCACCGTGCTTTTTTATTCACAACAATGACTGTTAAATTTACTGCGATAAGCCCTTGGCGATAATGACGTTTGCTGAATAAACAGCTTTCTAAATGAGCCGACATCTTCATAGCCAATCTTACTGGTGATTTGCTCAAGCGTCAGATCTGTGGTTTCTAAGAGCCGCTTAGCCTCATCGATTCGTAATCGTTGCCAATAACTGGCCGGCGTTTCATGCAAGGCTTTCTTAAAGCGTCGAATTAAGGTGCGCTTACCGAGGGCAAAGTGGGCGGCGATGTCATCGAGCTGATACTGAACTGCCAAATGCAATTGCATCCACTGCTGTATTTCAGTGATCAGGCTATCTTGATGGAACGCTGTGGTCATGGCAATGGTCATAAAGGGCTGTTGTGACCCACGATTGGGCGCCACCAGCAATACCTTAGACAATTGATGAGCCAGCTGAGAACCCGCAAGCACTTCCACCACACTCAGCGCCAAACTCAAACATGCACTGGTGGCTCCGGCGCTATAAAACTGGCCATCATTGACCACCAGAGAATCCATACAGAGGGTGACATCAGGAAATTGCTGGCGAAATAGATCACTGAGCCACCAAGCGGTAGTGGCCTTGCGTTGGGCTAATAAGCCACTGGCCGCTAACATCATGCTGCCAGAGCAATAAGCGGCAATCGGTTTACCTGTATTAGCATAACTGACCAAGGCAGGCATCAAGGGTGAAAAGGCTTGCTGAAACTGGCTAAACTCGTCGCGATCGGTAACAAATGCCGAAGCTAGCAATAGTGCATCGGCGGCGGTTAAGTCGACCCTCTCTATGCCGATAGCAGGGATTTGAAAACCATGGTTGGTAGTAATGGCCTGACCATCAGGGCTAATGATATGCACAGCAAATAAATCGCTATTGGCTTGTGGCTGCATCCGACGCCAGTAGATATTACAAAAGCTAAACACATCCAGCAGACTGGTTATCCCACTGGCCACCACATTCCCTGCCGCCAAAATCATAATGGTCTTCATCAGCCACCCTGTCACTTATCACCCTAATACTGTCAATAATGACTCTTACTTGCCATTTGTCCAGTCTTTATACTGGAGACATATGATCAATATCGAGGCCAAACTTATGTCATCACCAAAATCGTCCATGATTACTGCCATCGGGTTTGTTGTGCTGAGTTGGAGTTTATTACTGTGGTTACACCTCAATATGACCCCCAGTATTTTTGCGCATTTTATTGCCATACCGAGCTTAATATTACTAACAGGTGTCGCGGCCTGGAAACTGGTCCATCGTCATTGTTGTTAATGACAGCGGCTCATAAATAACAACACCGGCAATCTACCGGTGTTGTGAGTATTATGGCTGTTGCTAGCGCTTATTTAACTTTCGGTCGAAACGGCTTAATGACCTCAAGGTTACACTCTAAGTAGGGGCCATCCATTAAATCAATGCAATAAGGAATGGCTGGGAATACGGCATCTAAACATTCACGAATCGATTTTGGCTTACCCGGTAAATTGACGATTAATGAGTCGCCTCGTAAGCCAGCAGTTTGCCGCGATAAAATAGCAGTTGGGACAAATTTTAATGACTCGGCGCGCATCAGCTCACCAAAGCCTGGCATCATACGGTCACACACGGCTTCGGTGGCCTCTGGGGTCACATCACGCTTGGCCGGGCCCGTTCCTCCGGTCGTCACAACCAGACAGCAGCCTTGTTCATCCGCCATCTTAATCAAAGTGGCTTCTATGACGTCTTGCTCATCAGGAATGACCTCATACACTGGTTCCCATGCAGAGATTAGATAATCATTGAGGGTATCGATAATCGCCTTGCCTGAAATATCTTCATAAATACCAGCGCTGGCACGGTCACTTACCGTGACAATACCGATTTTTGCTACAGCCATGATGTACATCCTTTAGGTAAACTAAGCCTCAACTACAGGACGCAGTCCGTATTAGTGAGAAAATGATGTCGCTAAAATATCATGAATCCCTCACTAGCAAAATCCAATTGCTGGGTTTTATCCGGCGAGATCATAAGTGAGTGCCACTTCGATACAAGTATTTAGCTGTTCGAGGAATTCTGGCATCACTGCCAATACCTCATCGAAATGTTGCTGCCAAGCGGCATACTCAATCTGCTTAGCCAAATCAGCTAACACTGACATCGCTAAGTTAGCTGCGACGCCTTTAATTGCATGAGTACAATCACGGATCACCACCAAGTCTTCGGCGTCAACGGCTTGCTGGAGGGTCTGGCGATAAGCTTGCATCTCATCAACAAACATCCCCAGAACTTCGGCTAATAACTGCTGATCACCCGACATGGTTTTGAGCGCGCTGGTGATATCAAACACCTCTAAAGGCGACTTGCCATGACCAGGATTAGACATTAGCACATGGCTGGCCTGAGGCGCCGACTCACTCTTGCTGCGATGACTGGTGTCGGTTTGGGTCAGCCATTGGCTGAGAACATTGGATACATCGTGTTCTTGTAAAGGCTTAGTCAAATAATCATGCATGCCAGCATCAAGGCATAACTCCTTATCTCCCTTCATGGCATTGGCGGTCATTGCAATAATGGGGATGGCTTGCCAACGTTCACCCGCCGCACCACCACGAATCGCTCGCGTCGTTTGATAGCCATCCATTTCCGGCATTAAACAATCCATCAAGATAACCGGATACTCAGGACAATTGGGTGAAGATAAATGCGCTATGGCCTCAACACCATTAGTACAATAATCCAATTCAACACCAAATTTTCTCAGCAAGCCTGCGGCCACCACTTGATTAATTTTGTTGTCTTCAACCAGCAGCAAGCGGGTTCCTTCACTATATAGAGCCACTTCGGCCTCGGTCATGGGCGTGCTACCAGCCTCAATCCCCAGCGCCTGTAACAACACCATTAACGACACGGGTCGGGTTAAGGTAAGGCATGAAGATTCTTGATTTTTGAATAAATTCTGTTGCTTATGAGATATCAACACCATACAAGGCATGTTGGCTTTGGCGATTTTGTTCGACAGAAAGTCGATAGCCTCGACTAGGTTTGTATCCGATTGATTACTAGAGTAAATAACTGCAATGGTGTCATTTTTAAGTGTTAATCCATCACTATTGTGCGGCAGGATTGAGGTAATCACGTTAGCACCCCACGCCTGCAATAAGCCAATCAATTGTCGTTCATCGTCACTGATATGCCCGAGAATATACACTGTTTTGCAGGCAAGTGTGGGAGGCCATGAATCCGTTTTTCCCCCTTGCAATCCCAACTTCAAGTTGATGCTAAAGCGGCTACCGACACTTTCTAGACTCTCAAGACTGATGTTGCCTCCCATATGCTCACACAGACGCTTAGCAATCGATAATCCCAGACCCGTGCCGCCAAAATTGCGAGTCGTGGTACTGTCAGCCTGGGTAAATGGTGAAAACAACTTGGCTTGGGCGTTAGGGCTAATACCAACGCCCGTGTCTTCGACACAAATAGCAACACGAACCCCATCTCCTACCACCTCGGTGGCCACTATAATCTGCACCCAGCCAGCATCGGTGAATTTAATGGCATTGCCAATCAAGTTAATTAACACCTGCTTAATGCGATTGGGATCGCCAATGACCCACCTAATTCCTACCCTTTCAAAATCAGATAATAACCTGATATTTTTGCCATCGGCTTTTAATGACATACCTTGCATGACCTCATCGAGTAAATTAACAAAATCAAACGAAATATGCTCGATCTCGAACTTACCTGATTCGACTTTTGAAAAGTCTAAGATATCGTTGATCAACGATAATAATGAATTGGCACTACTTGTCGCTAACGCCACATAGTATTGCTGTTGTTCATTGAGTCCACTCGCCTCAAGCAAAGATAACAAGCCTGTCACGCCATTCATTGGGGTACGTATTTCATGACTCATACACGCTAAAAATTCAGATTTCGTGCGAGTGGCTGCCTCAGCTTTTTCCGTGGCGTCCAATAACGCCCAATTATTGAACTCTAACTCTTGCGCATACTTTTCAATTTTTATTTCGTTGCCGCGGATCCGGCTTAAGTTTTCAATACAAACAATGACGCCATACACAACCTCATGTTTATCTACATCAGGCACTAACGTCACTTGGAAATACTCATTACCTGCGGCTTCATTAAGTTGAGATTCAAACTCAAATGATTGTTCGCTGCCTTCAAAGGCTAAATCAAAGAAAGGGACCATGACCTCAAGCGCGGATTCGGGTAATACTTTGTAAAAATGATGACCAAGCACTTGCTCAGATGTTAAGTCGAGCCACTGCAAATATTTAGGGTTGATAAAACGAACAAAGCCGTCTGTATCAATATAGGCCATTTGAATTGGCAGCACCTTGGCAATATTATCGGTGTAGCGTCGGGACTTTTCGAGCTCCAACTCTTGGGATAGCCTTTTCCTAATCGACTCATTATAGCCATTCACCAATTGTCCAAACTCATCATCATTGCTGAAAGATATTTCAGATTGACCATGACGTTCGATAATTTGCTGCCTTATCGATTCAATTGGATGAATAATAACTTTGCGCTGAATATATAAATTGACTCCCAGCAACACACCAAAACCTATTAACTGGATCAGAATATAATTAAATAATTCAAGACCAGCTTCAGCTTGTAAGCCGCCAAGATGATAATCGACATAGACAATGTAAGGCCGTAACCGCTGCTCTTTTGGCGATATTAGGTACAACAATAAGTACCTACCAATATTGCCAGATAATAATAGGTCTTGGCTTGAGACTGCTTTCAATGCTTCGGCAGGATCATAAGCAATCGACTTAATATTTATGACGTCATGAAATGCCTGACCAATATGGGTAGATTTATTATCGGCAATGATTAGATTAGATGCCGGTTCGATAATGCTCACCCGCTCAAAACTATCTTTAATTGCTAAAGTAGCAACCACTCGTTGCATATTGGCAGGAGTAAAATCAGTATCAAGGGTCAAATTAAGCGTGCTGATTAAATCCACTAACTCGTGGTTTATTTGCTGACGAATACGTGATTTTACATCATAGGTATAAAATCCCATGATGAAAATGCTAACGCAGATCGCGCAGATAATAGTCGCCACATTGAGCTTATAGGCTATGCTGCGCTTAATGGGAATGTCATTCGTCGCCGTCATTATTGACCATCTTGATAAAATAGCTGGTACACATGCTGGCAACTTGATGTTATCGAACCAATATTGATCAGCCTTTCACAGATATCTAAGCCCATTGCCGATAGCGTGTCTAATTGGGCTAGCTTTTGTTGTTGCTCAGCCACACTCAACAACTTAATCATGGCTAACGAGCTTAAAAACTCTTCCGAGGTTACTCGCTCGCGTTTGGCCATAATATCAATGGCAACATCTGGAGTTTCCTCCAAGAATTGCAATGACTTATCCCATGCTTCGCGCAGCGTACCCACGAGAGTTGGCTGAGCATCAATCACATCTCGTGACATCGAAATAACGTCAAGGATTTCCATCGGTATCTCACGACTACTAAACACGCGATGAACACCAGGTATCGAGAGGGTACCTGTCATGAATGGTGCATAAGTCACCATCGCATTAATACTACCCGACTGCATCATAGAGTAGCTGTCACCCTGTTCAACATTTACCACTTCCACGTCGTCCAATGTCATGTCATTGAAAGCTAATGCTCGGCTCAAGATGTAGATCCCTAAGACACTAACCTCGCACCCCACCAGTTTGCCTTTTAGATCGACCATCGACTTGATATCTGGCTGAGCTAAGATTACATCACCACCATTGGAATAATCCGCCAGCAGTAACACTTGCACTGGCTGACCACCAAATGCTTCAACCTGTATCGCTTCCACCAAGGTGCTGGCAAAACCATCTACATTGCCGGATAAGTATGCTCGTTGACTGTCGGCTAGCGTCATCACCTCAACGAGCTCTATGGTTAATATATCGTTTTGCAAATATCCCAATTCTTGGGCTAAATACAAGACTTCGTATCCCGGCCAAGGGTTGATGGCGATCGTGACTTTTTGGGGTTTTGGGGCACTACAGCCGCCGATGCCCATGATGAATATCAATACAATAAAACGCATAAACATCCCTATGTTGCGATATCTTGATCGACCGTACCCGAGGCATGACACACCACTTGATTCTTACCCTGATATTTGGCTTGATAAACCGCAATATCGGCTTGCTTTACCAAGTCAGCAAATATCATAAAATCTGCAGAGGCCGCCGTGACACCAAAACTGGCGGTCACCAATAGGTCACAGGGCATTAATCCGGCCAAAGCATCACACATAGATTGGGTCTTAGTAACCGCATCCTCTAGGGGGCAATCCATCAATATCACAAACTCTTCGCCTCCCATTCTGGCCACCACATCCTCTTTGCGAGTGAGCTGAGTCATTAACTTAGCCACACCTTGTAAGACTTTATCTCCGATATCATGACCATGGGTATCATTGATCATCTTAAAGTTATCAATATCGAACATCACGACCGACATCGGTTCATTATGGCGCCGAAATCTTGCGATCCGCTGCTGAGCACATTCTTCGAGAAAATAGCGATTGAACAATCCTGTTAACGCATCATGAAGCGCCAAGTATTGCAGCGCATCTCGTTGATTTTTTATTTGGATATGAGCCGCGACTCTGGCCTTTACAATCGCAGGACGAATTGGTTTAGTGATGTAATCTACCGCGCCTATTTCAAGACCATATTGCTCATCATCGTCTGAGTCTTTGCCCGTGACAAATATGATGGGGATTTTTGCGGTGTTGGGGTTTTCTTTTAGCTGTCGACAGACCTGATAACCATCAAACTCTGGCATCATTACGTCTAATAAAATCAAATCGGGCTGAGGATCCATATTGGCCAACTGAATACAATCCTGACCATTTTGAGCCACTTTAACCTGATATATTCCCTTTAAACACTGACTCATAATCAACTGATTCATCTTGATATCATCGACTATCAGCACGGTTTCCAGCTCATTCATACGCATCCTGCCGCTGCCATGGTTTACGCCATAGTGAGTTCCATCTACTAAAAAGTGTAGCAGTCAGACGTCAGAGTGAAAGCAGTTTAAAAAACCTCCGGAAAATCAACAAAAAAAAGCCGAACTACACGTTCGGCTTAACAAGGTCGTGATAACTAAAATACTTGTCTACTTTGGCCTCGCAGCGTAATGCATTTTAGGTAAGTGCACAGGATTAGGGATGGTCACTACACCGCTGTGTAACGACAATAAAGTTTTACCTCATTGCCCATGAAGTAGCTAAATTTAACCCCCAGTAGCTCCCACCACACTCGCTCGATATCTAGCTTCTCGAGTACTCTTAAATCGTTAGAGTGATCCTCTGATTTAACAGAAACCGCTTGATATCTAATTCCTTGAGGAGAGTCTATCGTTAACAACTGATCTGTTGTCATGATAATGGCGTTGTTTCCTAAATCATTGAACTAATCATCAGAACCACGATCAGATCATTAGAACTTTGAGATGGGTGACGATGATGGGTAAGGCAAAGTACAAAATCAGCAACTGGAAGCAATATAACCAA
>NZ_JAHUTT010000069.1 GCF_019209865.1 Shewanella sp. NIFS-20-20
ATGCGAGACAGTTCAAGCTTGATGGGAAACGGGATAGGGCCTATCCACGTGCGTTAAAAATGAGTAAAAACAAGTATCCCATTAAGTCTAAGAAAAATGCCGTTCACACTAAGTGAACGGCATTACCGTTTTGGTGGGTTTTTTAGTTTAAACAAGCCATAGTTAGCAGGCTTCGATTTGTTCGACTAGCAGTTGTAAGCTTTGATTACCGCGATATTCGTTTACATCTAACTTATACACTAGCTTGACGTGCTTCACGCTGGCATCCGGCCAGAGCTGAGTATCAACATTAAAAGCGATGGCATCGACCATGTAGGCACCGCACTCGGTTTCCAGCATCATTTTCAGGTGCTTTTCACCCACTAATCGCTGCTGGATCAAACGAAATTGACCATCAAATAGCGGCTCTTCAAAAGACTGCCCCCAAGGACCCGCTTGGCGTAACATTTGCGCGGTATCTAAGTTGAAATCACTTAGACTTAATTCACCATCACTTAGCAGTTCACCGGTGAGCTCAGCCTCACTCAATTGTTCCCGCACCGCCAGATCAAATGCCGCACTAAAAGCTGGATATTGCGCGGCTGCTATGGTTAAGCCCGCCGCCATCGCGTGCCCACCAAACTTGATGATCATACCGGGGTGACGGCTATTGATAAGCTCCAAGGTATCGCGCATATGCAAGCCCTTTATCGAACGCGCCGAGCCTTTAATTTCATCGTCACTGCCATGGGCAAAAACGATGACCGGACGATGGTATTTATCCTTAATGCGCGAGGCGAGGATCCCAATCACCCCCTGGTGCCAATCGGCCTGAAATAAGGCGATGCCCCAAGGTAAGTCGCCAGCATCTAGGCTCAACTGACTCAAATGCTTCAGCGCTTCTTGTTGCATGCCAGTTTCCAGCTCTCGGCGCTCAGCATTCAGCCCATCAAGCTCTGATGCCATCCGTCTGGCGCGATGAATATCATCACATAATAAGGTTTCCACTCCGAGGGCCATTTCATCTAAACGGCCAGCGGCATTCAGCCGCGGCCCCACCGCAAAACCAAAGTCCGCGGCAACTAATCTGGCTGGGCTACGTTTAGCAACGTCTAATATCGCGGTGATCCCGGGGCGACATTGACCAGCCCGAACCCGCTTTAAGCCGGCGTTGACTAAGATCCGATTATTGGTGTCTAAGCTCACGACGTCAGCGACAGTGCCAAGCGCGACGATATCGAGCAAGCTGGCGAGATTAGGCTCGGCAATCCCACGGCGTGCAAACCAATCACGGCGGCGAAGTTCAGCCCTAACTGCCGTCATTAAATAAAAGGCCACCCCAACCCCTGCAATGGCTTTACTAGCAAAAGGGCAATCGCCTTGATTGGGATTAACAATGGCATCGGCCTTGGGTAATTGCGCCCCGGCTAAATGGTGATCGGTAACCACAACGGTCATACCGGCCGCCTTGGCGGCAGCGACACCATCAATGGATGAAATACCATTATCAACCGTGAGTAAACATTGCGCCTGCAGACTTTCTGCCACCGCCACAATTTGCGGACTCAGCCCATAGCCAAAATCAAAACGGTTAGGGATTAAGTAATCCACCGTCGTGACCCCCATCATCCGCAAGGCTAACATGCACACTGAGGTCGATGTCGCGCCATCAGCATCAAAATCCCCCATGATTAAGATCTTGTGCGCTTGCTCTACCGCATCGGCCACTATCTCAGCCGCTTTGACCATGTCTTTCATAGTCTCTGGCCGCAATAGATTGCTTAGGGAAAGTTCAACCTCGCCGGCAGTGACACCGCGGCGGGCATAAATTTGTTTCAATAATGGCGGCAAGCTGGCAGGTAAATGTGAATCATCTACCCAAGGGCGGCGAACTATGTGTCGAATCAAAACCACATCCTAAACGAAAAATCTGATGTGGCACCTTAGCAAAAAGGCGAGCATTCAGCTCGCCTTTTTTAGCATATCACTGGGGTTTGCCCGGCAAATTACTGCGCACGAACCTCTAAAATACGCTTCAAATCGCTGGCAGGTTGGTAGCCTGGGATCATGCTGCCATCGGCCAACACAATCGCGGGGGTACCGGTAACGCCAAGGCTAGCGCCCATCTTATACTGACCGGCGATATCGGCATCACACTTTGCTAAGGCAACTGATTGACCATTTTGCGCACTATCCATCGCCTTATTAGGGTCGGTAGCACACCAGATGGATCGCATGTCATCGGCATTTTTCGATGGCACACCCTGACGCGGGAACGCGAGATAACGCACAGTTATGCCCGCATCATTATAATCTTGCATTTCAGTGTGGAGCTTGCGGCAATAACCACAGCTAATATCGGTAAAGACAGTGATCACATGCTGCTCATTTTTGGCAGGAAACACCAACATTTGATCGGCAAACTGTTCAAGCATCTCCAGACGAGGGCCAGCTAATGCCGCTTCCGTCAGGTTTTTCATGCCTTTATCCAGATCATAAATATTGCCATGAAACAGCTTGGTGCCATCTTCGGTGATATACACCACGCCGCGATCCGTAATGGCTTGCACTAAACCTGGCAGTGGAGACTCTTGCATGCTTGCCACATCAATACTCAAGCTGTCATTCAGCTTAGTTTTGATTTTTTGCATCTGTGCGTCGGTCAAATCGGCGGCATTGGCAAAGGGGGCCAGGCCTAAGGCCAACAACAGACAAATGGCTTTGGTCGACTTCATAATCATTCCTTGTGGGTATCGGGGTCTGAAGGTCACGGCACTATACCGCCCAACTCTACTATCATTGACCGCTAAACTGTGGCAAAAGTTACACGCCAGATGAATTTAAATCAATCAGTTACTTTAGCGAGTCCCCAGTCTGTTAGCTAGCTCTCATCCTCTTGGGTGATGTTCACTGTGAAGTTTAGCTAATCTTAACTGCGCCACATGGGTGTAGATTTGGGTGGTAGATAAGGAGGAGTGTCCTAACAACAACTGGACCACCCGCAAATCGGCACCATGATTAAGTAAATGTGTGGCAAACGCATGTCGCAACGTATGAGGCGATAACTCTGACGAAATATTTGCTCGTAACGCATAGTGCTTGATCCTATGCCAGAACGTTTGGCGCGTCATCATTTGTCCGCGCCGAGAGGGAAACAACACTTCGCTGCTTTGGCCTTTGAGTAACTCGGCTCGCGCCTGTTGTAAGTAGCGTTCAATCGCTTGATGGGCCATCTCACCTAAAGGGACCAACCTGTCCTTGTTGCCCTTACCGGTAACTCTCACTAGGCCTTGGCGCAGGCTTAGCATACTTAAGGTTAAGCTGACCAGTTCACTGACCCGCAGCCCCGTGGCATATAGCAGTTCTAACATGGCTGCATCACGGCACTCAATGGCATCATCACATTGAGGCTCTGCCAATAACCGCTCAACTTCCTGCTCGGTTAACGTCGAGGGTAAATGTTTACCGAGTTTAGGTGTATCGAGCAAGGCACTGGGGTCTTCATTGATGGTTTGATGGGCGACCAAATAACGATAATAACGACGAATGCTAGAGAGTTGACGGGCACTGCTGGTTTTGGCGATGCCTTGCTGGGTACGCCAATCGATAAAGTCTAATAATGCCGCTTGACTGGCATTTTCTAACCATAGGCCAATGCTTGCTAAATACCGAGCCAAATGGGTTAAATCGGTGCGATAAGCGCTGAGCGTATTATCACTGAGGCCTTTAATAGCCCACATTTCTTCCACAAAAGCATCGATTGATGCTTGACTGCTTTTGATAAGTTCTGAATTCAAGTGCGCTAAGTTAACGACCAATATGTGATTGCAGTGTAACAAAAAGGCGCGAAATTCGCGCCCTTTTATGGTCATACCGCCACGAGGATTATGCTTGGCTCGTCTTGGCTCGGGCCGAGGTGATCAAACAATAACCGACCGCGAGCAACGTTGGTAATAACCAAGCCATCCCCACGTCATACAGGGGTAAGAAGTTCAGCATGCTAGTATCGATGCCGGCCGCTTTAAAGCCATCGAATAAACCAAACAACAGCGCAATCGATAAAATTAAGCGGTGAGCAAACTGAGGATTGGCAAAATATTGTGTTAAAAATGTCACCAATACCAGCGCCATGGCCACCGGATAAATACTCATTAATACCGGAATACTAATGCTGATCAGACTGGTCAGTCCCACGTTAGCGACCAAGGCACAAATCACACTAAATACCACCACCAATAAGCGATAAGACAATTGAGGTAATAGTTCGTTAAAGTACTCGGCACACGCACTGACTAAGCCGACCGCCGTCGTTAAACAGGCTAATGTCACCACTAACGCCAGTAAGATAACCCCCATTTGACCAAAGTGATGAGTCACATACAGGGTTAAGATTTGGCCGCCATTTTGAGCACCTTGGGCGATATCTCCGGCACTCACCCCTAAGAAGAATAAAGCCACGTACACAAAGGCTAACCCCGCCGCAGCAATCAGCGCAGCTCGGATTAAATACACGGTTTGACTGGCAGAGTCAGTCACCCCTTTTTTGCGTAAGATATCAATAATCAACATCCCAAAAATCAATGATGCCAAGGCGTCCATGGTGTTATAACCTTCGAGTACACCTTTGACCAACGGCGCATTGGCATATTCGCCTTGCGGCACACCTGGAGCCGCGCCATTAACCATCATCACCGACATGGCTAAACCGACCAACAGAAATAACAATATGGGGGTTAGCACTTTACCGACACTGTCGAGCAATTTACCGGGAAATAAGGCCAGCAACATGGTGATGGCAAAGAAGCCTGCGGTATAGGCCAATTGCGCTTGATTGAGTACCAAGCCCGCCACCGTTATCATGGTATCTGGATCACTAATAAACGGCCGCGCTCCAATTTCAAAAGCCACTAAACCAGTACGGGGAATAGCGAAGGCAGGTCCAATAATGATGTAAATAGCGATAGCCAAAGCGGTCGCAGCAAACACTGGCAACATGGCCATGATCTTACCATTGGCTTTCGCCACCGCAATCAGCGCTATCAAAGGTAAACCCACGGCAGTAATCAAAAAACCGAGCATGGCAGTGAACATATGCTCACCGGCTAACAGCCCAGCAAACGGAGGAAAAATTAGATTTCCCGCGCCTAAGAAAAAGGCAAAGGTCATAAAACCTAAACCTAGAGTATCCGTTAATGTCATTTGCGTATTCTTCACAGAATGCCTCATCTTGTTGTTATATTATTTCTATAAAACCAATTGATTACTTAGCCTTGTACCCTTAGGGAGGCATCCCATATTTGCACGTGTAAACATGTGTTTACAGACATCAATCCACTTATTACTCGGTATTTGCTTAAAACACCATCAAAACTAGCAAACTCTACACAATGAGTTGCTTTAATAGCCAAAAAAACAGCAGAAAACTGCTTATCAACTACCTTACAAGGTTAATCTTTACCAGAGCAACTCGAGTAAAACAAGCTTTTTACCAAGTTTGAACACAAAAACGCACATAACCCCGGTAAATTGTAGGTTTGACGTTATAAAACTACCGAGGACAAGATAAGTAACAACTAAAAAACAACATACTGCTCACAGCTATTCGATGTGGTCTGACCAATACAGTCACTGCAGATTCTGCTACACTAATGCGCTTTTCACACCACTAAGCCCCTTGTCGTTATGTCGTTTAGTTTTAGACAATTTCATATTGATGATACTGATTGCGGAATGCCCGTCAGCACCGATGGTGTCATACTCGGCGCCTGGGCGGCGCTGACCTGTGCCAATACCATCATGGATATCGGTGCGGGCAGTGGCCTATTAAGTTTAATGGCCGCCCAACGCAGTTCCGGGCAAGTCATTGCGGTTGAAATAGACGCTCAAGCCAGCAAGGTTTGTCGCCAGAATGTCGAGCGCAGTCCGTGGCCTGATCGGGTGCAGGTAATAGAGCAAGATATACGTCAGTTGGCGTGCCTGCCGCAATGGCAAGCCGCCATGGATTATATTATTTGTAACCCGCCTTACTTTGATAATGGGCCGCAATCTTTAAAACAAGGGCGCTCGCAAGCTCGCCACACTGATAGCCTTAGTTTTAGTGAGTTATTGACCGCCATGGCCGCCCTACTCAAACCAGACGCCGGCGCGAGTATTATTTTGCCGCAAGCGAGCCACACTCGCTTTATGAGTGCATTGTCTGAATCGCCACTGAACTTAGCCTGCCTGCAGCCGGTGCAAAGTGTCGCAACCAAACAGGCTAATCGCTATTTGTTGCAGCTCGCTTTTGCCACAGGCGATTGCCGTGAGCTACCGCCGCTGTTAGTACGCGACCAAAATAATGCCTACACCCCTGCGATGCGGGCGCTGACAGGCGATTTTTACCTATAATAAATACCCTGTTCTTGGCCACAAGATGTTACACTCTGCGACCAAGCTCGACCCATAGCTTTCTTTCTCGGCGCCCATTATAATGCGCCCCGTATATTTTTTGAGACGCTGCGCATGCAATTTGAAAACTTTGATTTAGATACTGACCTGCTTGATTCCCTTAAGGCGATGGGCCATTTGACCCCAACCACGATCCAGCAGGAAGTGTTACCTATGGCGCTTGAACAGCGCGACATTTTGGCAAGAGCGCCAACAGGCACAGGTAAAACTGCCAGTTTTCTATTGCCGGCATTGCAGCACCTCATCGACTTTCCTCGCCGCCGTCAAGGTCAGGCGCGCGTATTGATTTTGACTCCTACCCGCGAATTAGCGAGCCAAATTCACCGCTATGCTTGTCACTTAGCCACAGATTTAGATTTAAAGATTGGCATTATTACAGGCGGTCTGCCATATGGCCCACAGGAAGAACTGCTGGCCAATAACCTCGATATTTTGGTGGCGACGCCTGGGCGCTTACTCGAATACTTAGACAAGCGTCGCTTTACCGCTGAAGAAGTTGAAATCCTTGTGATTGACGAAGCTGACCGTATGCTCGATATGGGCTTTAGTTCAACGGTGAAATCCATCGCGATGGAAGCCCAAGGTCGTAAACAGACCATGCTTTTCTCAGCCACATTAGAAGGCTTTGGCGTCAATACCTTTGCCCGCGAACTGCTGAACGATCCTGTCTCTATCACCACGATCCCGCCGCGCAGTGAAAAGGCTAAAATCCACCAATGGGTTCATTTAGCCGATAACAAAGAGCATAAATTTGCCCTGTTATGTCATTTGCTACGCCAAGAAGATGCCACCAGTGTCATCGTGTTTTGTAAAACCCGTGACATAGTACAATCGTTAGAAGGTATGTTGACCCATGAAGGGATTCCCTGTGCCTTTATGCGTGGTGACATGGAGCAAAAGCGCCGCTTCCAAGCCTTAAGCCGCTTTACCAAAGGTGAAGTCAACGTGTTGTTAGCTACCGATGTGGCCGCCCGTGGGATTGATATCGATAATGTCAGCCATGTGATTAACTTCGATATGCCGCGCACCGCTGACGCCTATGTACACCGTATTGGTCGTACCGGTCGTGCTGGCAATAAGGGCACCGCGATTTCCTTGGTCGAAGCCCACGATATGCGGGTCTTATCTAAGATTGAGCGTTATATCGAAATGGCCCTGAAACGTCGCTTTATTGAAGGCCTGCGCCCTAAGCATAAAGAAGCCAAGGTGCCGACCAAGAAGAAGCCCAAAGAAAAAGCTAAACTGGCTGCGAAAAAGAAGCTGAAAAAAGCGAAGAAACAATAAATACGTCACCGCGGTGACCGCCCCTAAAAAAGCCGCCTTGCGGCTTTTTTTGTCGAACGGATAAGCGGCAAACATCGCTAAATTCACCTTTAGAAACATTTTAGTTACAAAAACAATTTCTCCGCCTAGTTTGACTCTGGTAGTTTAGGCATAACGCGAACGCATGGATAGAATTCAAATGTCTACATTTACACTCATACTGAGACGATTAAGTCCTATTATTATCATAATCGTGGCCATCCTCGGCGCCTCTGCGCTAATGGCGACCAAACAAGAACCTGAGAAAAAAAGTGAAGAATCTAAGCCTCCGGTGGTCAATGTGATGGCGGTGGTTCCTCAAAGCTACACCTTAGATCTCAGTTCTTATGGCGTGGCAGCACCTAAAAATAAAACTCAATTAGTCAGCGAAGTTCAGGGACGCATCTTATCGATTGCCGATGAGTTTGTTGCAGGGGGTGTGGTCACTAAAGGCCAAGCCTTAGCGGTGATCGAGCCTTCTGATTATGAGGCCGACTTAATGCAAGCTCAGGCCAGTTTAGCCCAAGCGCAAGCCGCCTTGAATGAGGAAATTGCCCGTGGTCAAGTCGCCAAAATCGAATTTAAAGACTTTGATAATGGCTTACCGCCAGAGCTGGGTTTACGTATTCCGCAGTTGAAAAAAGAACAAGCGAATGTCAAATCGGCCCAAGCCGCATTAAAGCGTGCTGAGCGTAACCTTGAGCGCACCACCATTCGAGCGCCGTTTGACGGCCTAGTGCGTAGTCGCCAAGTAGATTTAGGACAATATGTCACCTTGGGCAATATGTTAGGTGAACTCTATGACACCTCTGTGGCCGAAATTAGACTGCCCCTTGCCAATGAAGAGTTAGCCTATTTAGCCTCAATGGATTCTCCAGATACCCAAGTGGCGCTCCGTGCCAACCTCGCTGGCCAAGCCGTTGTTTGGAATGGGCAAATCGTGCGCAGTGAAGGCATTATCGATCCTGAAAACCGCATGGTGTATTTAGTGGCCGAAGTCGCGGATCCTTACCAACGTGGTCACGACAACCCACAAGGGGTACCGCTAAAATTTGGCACCTTTGTCAATGCAAGCATTACTGGTCGCCAAGTGACTGGTATCGTCAAGTTGCCGCGTCACTTATTAAAAAATCAGACCATCGCCTTAGTCAATGACGATAACACTATCGAGATGCGAGACGTCAATGTGGTACGCCAAGATCTCGATAGCATTTATATTAAAGACAGTTTGCGTGCAGGTGAACGGGTCAGTATGACCCTGCTTAACGACATGAATGATGGGTTATTGGTGACGGTTGCCGAGGATGCCGAGAAAGGATCTAAACAGCCAACAACAAATCCATCGAGCATTGCGGTAGCCGTTGAACATTAAGGATGACTCCCATGCAAACTGAACAACAACCCACGGGCATTATTGCCTGGTTTGCCAATAACAGCGTTGCCGCCAATCTATTAATGGTGGTACTGCTTATTGGCGGTCTCTTTAGTTCTGTACTGATTAATAAAGAGATTTTTCCAAGTTTTGATCTTAATTACTTACGTATTTCGGTGGCCTATCCCGGCGCCGCACCGCAGGAGATCGAAGAAGGCATTACCATCAAAATTGAAGAAGCCATTGACGATGTCACTGGCATTAAAAAGGTCACATCCGTGGCCAGCGATGGCGTAGGCTCTGTCACTATAGAGGTGGAAGATGGTTATGAAACCCAAGACGTACTCGATGAGGTCAAATTACGTATCGATGCGATTTCAACCTTTCCGGTCAATATTGAAAAACCCGACATCTTTCAGATAAAACCCGAAAATAATGTCATTTGGGTGTCGGTTTACGGTGACATGACCGATAAAGAAATGAAGGAAATGGCCAAGGTGATGCGCGATGACATTATCGCCTTGCCGGCGGTCACTCGTGCCAGTGTCGGTGGGGTACGTGACTATGAAATAGCCATTGAGCTCTCGGAAAACAAATTACGAGAATACGGCCTAAGCTTTGCCCAAGTTGCCAATGCGGTGCAATCTTCGTCCATCGATTTACCCGGCGGCAGTATTCGTGCCGAAAACGGCGATATTTTATTGCGCACTAAGGGCCAAGCGTACACTGGGGATGATTTTGCCAATATTGTGGTCAGCACCCAGAACGATGGTAGTCGCATTATGCTCCCCCAAGTGGCGACCATTAAGGATGATTTTGAGGAACGTCTCGATTACACCCGCTTTAATGGTAAGCCCGCAGCGATTATTGAGGTCAGCAGCATTGATGACCAAAACGCCATCGACATCGCCAATCAGGTCAAGCAATACGTCGCCGACAAAAGCGCCACGTTACCCGCACACATTAAGCTCGATACTTGGGGGGATTTAACGCATTACCTCAAGGGCCGTCTCAATATGATGCTATCCAATATGTTTTACGGAGCCTTATTGGTGTTCTTAATCCTGGCCATCTTTTTAGACTTAAAATTGGCATTTTGGGTGATGATGGGATTGCCGGTCTGTTTCCTTGGCACCTTACTCTTTATGCCACTCGAGCCGTTTTCACTATCGATTAACTTATTGACCTTGTTCGCCTTTATTCTCGTCCTTGGGATAGTGGTCGACGATGCTATCGTCATAGGAGAAAGCGCCTACTCGGAAATCGAAGCAAAAGGTCACAGTATTAATAATGTCATCGCCGGTGCGCAGAAGGTCGCGATGCCAGCCACCTTTGGGGTACTCACCACCGTGGCTGCCTTTATGCCAATGTTGATGGTGTCTGGCCCCATGGGCGTAATTTGGAAGTCCATCGGCATGGTGGTCATTTTGTGTCTGCTGTTTTCATTGGTGGAATCCAAACTCATCCTGCCGGCGCATTTAGCCCATATGCGGGTCAAACCCAAAAAAGCCCCCACGAATCGCCTCTCGCAATTAAAAGTGCGTTTTAATGACAAGGTGCAATATTTCATTCACCACCAATATCGGGCGTTCCTCGGTCGCTGTATTAAGCATAGATACAATGTGTTAGCCACCTTTACTGGGGTGTTAATCTTATCTATCGCCTTAGTGGCCAGCGGCAAAGTGCGTTGGGTGTTTTTCCCCGATCTGCCCTCAGATTTCATCCAAGTTAATTTGCAAATGGATAATGGCAGTTCCGAACAAAATACCTTAAATGTGGTGCAAGATATTGAAACTGCGCTGTTTGCTATGAACGATAGCATGGAGCAAGAATACGGTTATCCCGTCCTCAAGCACACCTTTATCAATATGAGCTCGCGCACCTCAGCCGTCATATTTGCCGAATTAACCAAGGCTGAAGATCGCGATGTCGATGGCGTCACGATTGCGGCCGCTTGGCGCGCTGAACTGCCACAATTGCCAGCGGTGAAAAAGCTCAACATTGCTGCCAGCACCAATGACACTGGTGGCGCGATTGCCTTTAGACTGCAATCTAATGATCTTGGTCAATTAGCCCTAGCCGCCGATGCGCTCAAAGCGAAGTTGGCAAACTATGAAGGCGTCTACGACATTGCCGATGATTTCTCGTCAGGCAGCCAAGAAGTGCGTTTAAGTATTCTGCCCAGCGCAGAAGCACTCGGCTTAACCTTAGCCGATTTAGCCAAACAAGTACGTTATGGCTTTTATGGATTTGAAGCCCAACGTATTTTGCGCAATAAAGAAGAAATCAAGGTGATGGTGCGCTACCCCAAAGAGGAGCGAAGCACCCTAGGTTACTTAGAGAACATGATGATCCGCACGCCAGCAGGACAGGCAGTGCCTTTCTCCAGTGTCGCTAAGATTGAATTGGGTGAGTCTTACTCGTCCATTAATCGGGTCGATGGCCGCCGTGCGATCACTGTGGTCGCGAATGCCGATAAGACCAAGGTTGAACCCAACAAGGTGGTCAAAGAAATCCAAGAAGAGTATTTGCCGCAATTAACCCAAGAGTTCCCAGCCATCAGTACCAGCCTTGATGGTGAAAGCTTAGAAGAGCAAAATGCCATGTTTAGCCTGTTGCAGGGCTTCTTCTTTGCGCTGTTTACCATTTATGCCTTGATGGCGATTCCGCTCAAGTCTTATAGCCAACCACTGATCATTATGTCGGTGATCCCATTTGGTATTATCGGCGCATTATTTGGTCACTTTGTCTTAGACTTATCCATGAGCGTTCTGAGCTTGTGTGGCATTATTGCCTTGTCTGGAGTGGTGGTGAATGATTCCTTAATTCTGGTGGACTTTGTTAACCGTGCACGTCAGCAAGGCTTTAGTTTACAAGAGTCAGCCATCAATTCAGGTTGCTACCGTTTCCGAGCCATCATCTTGACCTCGTTGACCACCTTTGTCGGCTTAGTCCCGATTATTTTGGAAAAAAGCTTACAAGCACAGATAGTGATCCCCATGGCGACCTCGTTAGCCTTTGGTATCTTATTCTCGACCTTAGTGACCTTGATCTTAGTGCCGGTGCTCTATGTGGTATTGGATGATCTCAAACGCATGTTGACCTGGTGGTGGCGGCCTGCCGCGTACCGAGAACAACAAGCACTGACCCAAGCCAACGACAATCAAGCGCAAGGTTAATTCCGCATTAATTATGTTACATGGGCAGCCTCGCTGCCCATTTTCTTGATCTAAGCCGCAGCAATAACCACCGCAAACGTTACAATAGCTCTACAAAATCACTTGTAATATGACCCATGCTAGCCACTCTTGTTTATGACATCCGCAATAGCCGTTACTTGAACATTACCGGTCGTTGTACCTTGCGCTGTCAATTTTGTCCCAAACAGCAAGGTAGCCAACAAGTGCGCCAATATCAATTGGCCCTAGATAAACAACCGAAAGCTGCCGAAATCATCGCTCAACTAGGTCAAGTGTCTGAATATGACGAATACGTCTTTTGCGGTTTTGGTGAACCTACCCTCAACCTAAGCACCTTACTGGAGGTCGCCCATACCATTAAACAACGCGGCGGACGGGTCAGACTCAATACCGATGGCTTAGCCAATCATTTTCATCGCCGCAACGTTCTGCCTGAACTGGCAGCCTGTGTCGATGCCTTGTCAATTTCGCTAAATGCGCAAGATGAAGGCTTATACCAACAGCATTGCCAACCGAAACTGGCAGGGAGCTGGCAGGCGCTGTTAACCTTTATTAAATTAGCCCCGCACTATATCGCTAAGGTGCAAGTGTCGGCCATTGAGGGGCTAGATGGCGTCGATATGGCGGCATGTCGTCAGTTAGTCGAACACAGTGGTTGTGAATTTAAGCATCGTTATCTCGATATTGTTGGTTAAGTGATTACGTCACCCTTGGTTTACATGTTAATATGACGCCAAACTTTTAACCAAACGATGACAATGGCCCGCAAGTCAAACTCCACCTATTTGCCGACTAAATTGCTACCTGAACAAGGAATTATTTGGTCACAGCAACGCCTGTTAGGGTTAAGTAGCCAAGTCATAGTCTTGCTATTATGTTTGGGCTTAATTGCTAGTGTCATTATCCAAATTGGCC
Source organism: Shewanella sp. NIFS-20-20 (assembly GCF_019209865.1). Classification (GTDB taxonomy): domain Bacteria; phylum Pseudomonadota; class Gammaproteobacteria; order Enterobacterales; family Shewanellaceae; genus Shewanella. The sequence goes on from NZ_JAHUTT010000069.1 coordinate 13,216, forward strand.
AACAAAACCTGCTGCAAGAACGCGCAAGCCAACGCTATAGCGAATTACAAAGCGTCGCCAATGACCTCTCAGAGCAACTGAGCTTCCAACGTTTCCAAACCTTAAGTCTCGCCGGTGATGAGTTATTACTGCAACAATTACAACAGGCCAGCGCCGAAAAACAGCGGCGCCTGCAGTCCTATTGGCACGCATTACAGCAGAATATCAACGATTTACAAGGGATAGCTGTCTACAGCGCGATAGGTCAACAGTTACTCACTGAAGGCAACGACTTAGGGGCTAAAACGTTATCCAGTAATTTACTCAAAAAGCTTGAACAACTTGAGCGGCATCAAGTTTATATGTCATCGGTGACATTTAGCTCGGCCGCGGGGAAAATCGCGCCAGTCTTGTATCAATCCACTAAAATTTATGCCACTGATAACCGCTTTTTAGGCTATTTAGTCACCTTTCATGCCATCAACAATAGCTTACTCGAAGCCAAACGCAGCTTCAGCGAACAAGCGGCGCCGCTACTCTTAATTAATCAAGAGGGCCAATTACTGGCAAACTCCACCAATGCCTCTGGGTTAGCTCGAATGCCTAATGTATTAGGCACTAACTTAAATGAAACCTACCCCGCATTATGGCAATCGATGCAGCGTGAGCGCTATGGTCAATTCCAAGGCGATACAGCCACCTTGGTGTATTTGGCTTTTCAATTAGAAACCAACGCTCAGCAACGGGATTGCTATTTGATTTCTTATATTGATAACCAATTCGTGTATGACCAACTGTCACTGTGGCGCTATCTTATTATTGCCATTTTTGTGGTACTGGCCTTGGCCTTGAGCGGACTCATTTGGTTAAGCCATTTGCGCCAATTACTCGAGTGAGCTCGCCACTTCGGCATGCGATTGACCGCCAATTTATTCGATGATGAGCAAGGCTGGATCATTAGTAATCATAAAGGCCGAATTATTACCGCCAATCGCCAAGCGGCATCAGCGTTAAAATTGGGGGTTGATGATCTCAATGACCGCAGTTTGCAACGTAGCTTGCAAATGGAAGATACTGAATATAAAAAATTAACGACCTCGCTTGAGCAAGATAACTACTGGAGTGGTGAGCTGGACTTGCGTGACCAAGGAGGCGATTGTTTATTTATCCATATTCGCAAAGTTCAGTTAGAAAGCAAAGGTGACTATTGGTTGCTATTGGACTTTAACAAGCGCACTGAACTCTATATCAGCAAGGAAAAAAATCACCAATTGAGCTTACTCAATCATGGCACCATAGCCTGCGCCTTGTTTGCCACCGATGGTCAGCTGCTAGAGGCGAATCCTGAGTTTTATGCGCATATGCCCCCAGCGCGGGACGAATTTAACTTAATGGTGCAATTCAATACCGAGCAGCCGGGGCTGTGGGCGCGTGTATTAGAGCAACTTAACGCTAGCGGCCACTGGAATGGCCAACTGCTCAATAGTCAGTTACAAAATAATGACCAAGGTTGGCGGGTGACCTTGAAGAGTCACAATGATGCTGCCGGCGAAATCGTGGCAATCACCAGTTGTTGGTTACCTGCTGACACCAAAAGAGCCCAGCGTTCGCAAACCGAAAATGAGCTGAGAAATTGTATCTTTGTCGACCAGCATGACTTGATGCGCTACTTCGATAACCTCGACAAATCAGCCGTGCAAACCACCAGTTTATTGTTGATGGACATTAGCCCAGAGGGAATGTTGAGCCACATGAGCGGGCTCAATCAACTGGAGGCGCATCAGCAAACCTTAGAGATGCATTTACTAAAACACATGCCCGCTGGTTTTCAAATGGCACGCTGGCAGTTGGGTAAACTTTTGATCTTAATGCCAAATACTCTACCCGAAAAGGCCCACGAACATGCGGCCGAACTGATGCGCTATCTCAATGATCTGGGCCTAGGTGATGGCCTATGTATTGGCATCGCCGCCGGTAGCAGTCGCGACAGTTTACCGACCTTAATCAGCCATACTGAAGTTGCCTTGCGCCGAGCAAGGCAAACCGGTGAGCAACAAATTTGTCAGGCCTACACTCGCCCGATACGCTTAGGTTAGACCGCGGACGCCTCATCACTTTGATGGATAGAGGCAATCGTGTCTGGGATAGTGCTTTCAATAAACTCGACGATCCCCGAGCGATTGACAGTGACCTTGTATCTCGCATAGCGTGGCGCTGCTTTTGCCTGTCGCACCGCCACCACCACATTGATTTGATAGCGCCGCTCGGCAGACTCGCTACTGACATTGCCATCTTGTTCGCGGTACACCTTAATCTTACTGCGCTCTAAATGCCGTATAAACGGAGTTAGATTAAAGTTAATGGTCTCTTGAATGCGGTGATAACCGGCTAAGAATCCCGATTTATTGACCTTGGCATGAACCGCATAATGCAAGGTCTCAGACTCCACCTTGTTCTGACGATGGCGGCGCTGCAGGATTTCTTTCACCGCATCTGGAATGTCTTTATTGCCCACAAATTCTAACCAGACCCACTGTTTAGCAATCACGGTTTGGCTGACAGTATCACGCAATATGCGACTCCAACGCGGGCGACCACGCTGGATCCGCCGCCAAATTGCATCACGAATATCGTCTTTAAAAATTTCACGAAAACCATAAATAATGGCCAAGACCACCACCAAAGCCATGGTTAAGCCGCTAAGCATGCCTTGTGCCTGAAACACCATGCTATACACCACCATCATCACCATGGCCGTGGCGACGCCTGTGGTGAGTTTTTTTAAGCCCTTACCTAATGAGCGTTGTTCTTGTTTTAACACCACCCCTTGCTGTAGTAGACGCCTTAACAACAACATTTTATTGGAAATGCGGTTAGGGTCATTGACGGTTTGCGCCGAGTTATAACGATTTGCTTCTCGATACGCCGCCTCTTCACGACAAAAAGCAAGAGCCAAGTCCTTACACTCAGCAAACTCACTGCTGCGTGGGCTATGGCTTAATGACTTCAATACCGCTTGTTCGCAAAACCAGGAGAGATAATTGTCGGCATTTTCAAAATAGGACTGCCATTTGGGATCGGCAGGTGAACTGCGACGAAACTTCTTAAGCATCGCAGCCAACAGCGTCAACAGCTCTTGCAATGAGGGGTAAAATTGTTCCGCATCTGACACTCGCGCCAATTCTTTACTATCGGTTTCAATGGCCACGGCAAACTGATAAGCGAACAAGTTCAGATAAATACGATAATCTTCAAGACTTTGTTTTTTAAAGCTAGTAAATCGACCTTGCACCAAGGGTAAGTGCAATCCTTGTGAGTAGTAAGACCGTCGGCCAAATACGGCGCTATGATGATACTCCTCTTCATTGAGGGACTTAGGGTTGACGCCAAGATCTTGTGGTAAAGAGAAATATAGATCAATCCGCTGATCGGCACCCGCCTCTAATACTTGACTCAATTTAATGGAATAGGAAGATTCCTGTTTTACTTGAATATCGGCCAATCAACGAGCTCCAATCTTGAGTCAGACACTTATACAGTATACGACTCAATAAGATTAAACCTAGAAATAATCAGCCACTTAGCTAATTTTTTTGACAACTCCAAATACTATTGCCAGGCATGATCCTGATAATCACGGTTTTATCCAGATTAAACACCTGTGACACTTCCATCGACAACGGAATATGGTTACCCGTCACTTCGAGCGCTTTGCGGCCTTGATCGATAACTCGCTTAATCTCAGCGGGGACCTTATCGATAGATAAATCTAAGTCAATGGCGCCAGAATTAATAACAAAGTGGTATGTCATGGTTGAGGCTTGTATGTTTTTCACTCGCCCCTTTAAATGCAGACCACCAACCACAGTGTCCACCGTTGAATATATATACTTAAATAGAACGTCTTGCTCTTCAATATCAATATGTAATTTGAACTGATTTTTAACTGCCGTCCCACTCTTGGTATTATACACGTCAGCGACACACGCGAACTTTTCGCTGCTGGTATGCTCATTTAAGACACTCATGCCGCCAAATACTGCGCCAGCAACTATGGTAATTGCTAATAAACAAATAATGACAGCAGAGCGCCAGTGGCTATATTTGTTCATCACACACCCCCATCTCGACCAACCATGATGGGGTCACAAAATATATATTTGCTTCATTTTTATATAGCTTGATATTGCGGTATTCATGTTGATTACCCGATTCGCGATATAAAATTAAGTGAAGCATTGATGAATCCCCGGATATGGCATAACTAATGGTTTGCCATGGCACATTTTTACACTGAAGTAATTGGGTCTGTAAATTATCCGTATTGCTCTTCACCCGCTCCATTTGATTTTTATCTACAGGAAAGACTTGTAAGGTGATTGGCTTACCATTCGATGTAGTAAATTGTTGCTGAAAGATGTTATCAAATTTTACCTCGATTTCTTCAATGCGAGGAAATAGCCAAACAAGCAACAGGCAAATAACCACCATGACCATGCTATAAGCCAAGATCGGAATGACTTGATATGGGGCGGTATTCAAGCGAGATTGGGTCGTGGGCTTACTGAGCAGCATATAGCCTTGATCGCCAACAACCTCTAGCATTGACGCATGTGAGGTGCCGATATGCTTTTGAAATTGATGAATGATATCAATTAAGGCTAACGGTTGGTTTGGGTCATTTATCAATTGGTACAGGTGCTGACGCGATACCACTTTATCGCGATTTTCTATCAAGCAATTGATGACTTGATATTCATCAAAACTTAATTGCCAGACTCGACCGTCATCGGTGACTAGTTGCTGATTTGTGTCATCAATCCAACAGCGGCCAATTTGCATACAAGATCAATCTCAGTAATTACGGCCCGTCAGTATACAAATTGAAATTAAAATCATAAGTGCAATTAAGTGTAATTCGTGATCATTACCCCAAAAATTTTGCCATGGCTAAAATAAAAATTATTACACCATTGTTGTTCGGTTGTTATTTAGGCTAACCGTGAGTGTAAAATGATGCTTATAAATATCTTAATCAAGCGTTTAAAAAATTAAGGAAGCTGCCGCTTCCTTAATTAAACACCAAGAATCATCATTAGTGATTATTTGCTGACTAAAAAGAATACAGTAAGGTCATATTCGTTTCAGTATCGGTGCTTTTTTTATCATCTAATGGCTCACTATTATAGCGAACCACGACCGCAAACTTCATTGCAAGTGCTCCGATGATATTGGCGGTGATGGCCGTTTCACTACGCCCTTCAAACTTATCACCATAATCCCCGATAAAACGTTGGCTAAAGGTTGAACTCTCACTCAGTTGGGTCTCGAAATTAATCACACCATGAGCCACCCAGCTTTGCTCAGTATCTTTTCCTAAGAGTGCAGACTGCTCTTCATCTAAGCGCTGGTAAAGATAACCAGGACCAATTTCCACATCAAATTTCGTCTGCTGACTTTCAAACACGGTATAACCATAACCGACGGCAGAAGTTATCGTGTAGTCATAACCGGTGAAGGGATCTTTTAGGTAGTTAGCATTGATAAATAGATAGCTACGATCATCGAGGGCATAGTCACCTTGACCACCGGCAAAATAACGCTCCGCAGTGACTACGTCGGTATCTTTGCTATAAAGCGCATTCGCTTCATAGGTGTTATGCCAATTGGCAATTTCGTGCTCGAGCTTCACCGCGCCTTTTATTGAGGAGGTATCGGTATTACCCGTTGTTAACGTTCCACCTAATTCAGCACTGCCACTTAAGGTCTTATTCGCGTCTGCGGCTATTGCAGCCATTGGTACACTGCAACACATTGCCATTATGATTGTTCTAATTATCATTGCCACATCCTCACAAAGTTTCACATCTGCTCCCATAAATAGGCGAACATATTAACAAAGTGTTGCCGAGTTGGCACTAAAAAAGCCCGCAGTTGCGTAATGCCGATCAGTTAAGACAGATCGCTTGACGATCTCACTGAAAGGATCAAAATCCGATGACCCCTTGTCATCGGATTTTTTTATGCAACTTTCAGAAGCTTTGGCGCGTACTCATATCAA
>NZ_JAHUTT010000007.1 GCF_019209865.1 Shewanella sp. NIFS-20-20
AAGCGCCAACCCTTGAGCAATCACATTACACCAGTATTCAATTACGCCTCCAAGCAGCACTAAGCGGCCAACAACCGGCATCGCTCATGCAGTTTACTGGCAATGAGTGTGACAACCAGCCTAATGGTCTTCACTTTGACGTTAAAGATTACCTCGAATTGATAGAAGACACCGGCCGGATAGTCCGCAATGACAAGCGAGGCAGTATAAATAACGGCAGCAGCCGGGTGCTTGAGCGCTTGAATATATCGCCAGAGAATTGGCTTAAACTTGCCACTGAATTTGGCCAGTTATTCCATGGGCCGGCAGGAAATACGCAAGAGCTGGATAAATTTTGTGAGCATTTACAAAAACGACGACGGCACTTTGTCAAGAGTTGTCAGTATTTGAATACCCACTGACAGATAGCCACTGAACTCCCCCTTTTCCCCTAAAAATTAACTCATTGTCCATGAGTCGATTTAGCCTGCCCGAATCACAGTGATGACCTGCAAATAAGCGCCATATCTTTCAACTAAACACAAGGTGAGAGTCTAACAGGGCCGTTGAAACGTTATGACCTCGTTAAGCGTGAGATGATTGCTGACATAGCGCGAGGATGCGGGTTAAATCATTGTTTTATTGTGGGTGGCTTCTTAATTACTTTATTGTGGGTGGCGTCTTAATTACTTCTTAATTAGCTTTAGCAAATGCCGTTTTGCAATGAGACGAATCGTGCAGCGTATTGAGATGAGCAATCTAGATTAGGAATAGTGAGTCTAAGCAGAGGTCGCCGGAGATGGCCCTTGCTTATGGTCTCCCCACAGGGGATAAACCCGCCTAATACACCCACTTTAACCAACCTTAACAACCGCAAATATTGATATATAAAATCAACCACTTATTTTAAAATCACATTAATGGATATATATTAAATTTAATGTATATTTACCTTTAGCGGGAGATTGGTGGGAGATAAGTGGGAGATCAATATGACTAAAAAAGAAAGGTTCAAGTTTACTAAAACGCTAATAAAGCAACTCAGAGAGAGACGCGAAAACACTTATTATGGTGATACTGAAGTCCCACCTCTACATTTAAAAACTAATACTAACGGCAATGGTTATTTTTACTTAATAAAGCGTGTTCAAGGTAAAAAGGTTTTTGTTAGCTACGGTAGTTCTGACGAAATGACTGTGGAACAAGCCCGAAAAGCAGCGCTTGATGATATAGAATTGATGCGCCAAGGGATAAACCCTAATGAGGAAAAAGCCGCGATAAGAGAGCGCAGACTTAACAGCTTTACTTATGCTGATTTGTTTGCAGCCTATAAGGCTGATTTCCAAGTCAGAATAAAAGCTGGTGAGCGTAGACCTAAATCGCTTGAGGATGCTCAATCCCTTTTCAAACTTCACACTAAGCCCTTTTTTAAAAACAAAGACGTTCGAGACCTCACTAATGATGATGCTCGAAAAATTATTTCAGATCTAAAAACGGCAAAGAGCCCTGCAATTAGTAACAAGTGCCTCACTCAAATCAAATCAATCTTTAACTACGCAAAGAAAGAAGGTCTTATTTCTGACAATCATTTTGCCGTAGCTAAAAAATTTGCAGAGCAGCCAAGAGAGCGAGTATTGACTCAAGAGGAAGAAATCAGACTTTTGGCAGCACTGGACGAAGAACCACAAATTTATAAAGACATTGTATTAATCGCTTTGCTGACAGGACAGCGTAAAAGCTGCGTTTTGTCTTTGAGATGGGAAGAAATAGACCCGCAACAAAGAATTTGGACGATACCAGCAAGTAAGGCTAAATCTAAAAAAGGCTTAGTTGTGCCACTTATCCCCGCAGCAATGGAAATCTTAAACCGAAGAAGCCAAGAGGCTGAACAAGGCGAGGTTTTTGTATTCCCTAATAAGCGCAGCAAACTAGGTCATGTTGTTGAAAAAACAGGACAAGGAAGCTTTTGGAGACGCGTAACAAAGCGTGCAGGACTTTATTCAGACGACAAAGCACAAAGATTAACCTTTCACGATTTAAGGCGTTCTACAGCCACCAGAATGGCGAGAGCAGGCATAGAGTTAGCCATCATTCAAAAGGCGTTAGGTCATAGCTCAATAGCGATTACACAGCGCACCTACGCACACCATGATTTAACTCAGGTTAGGGCAGGATTAGAGCATATCAGAAACGAGCCACAAACAGCCGTAGAGCTATTAAAAGAACAGCTAAAGGCACTTACACCAGAACAACGAAAAGAATTGCTAGGGGGGCTTTAGGGTGAACATTGACAATCCTGATGATATAGATGGTTACGGATGGGATTTGTATCATGTTTTTGTAGATGAACTCATTTCAGGTGGGTGTCCTGATCATTCGCTTTTATTGACAAATCTAACCAATCTTCTTTCCATGTGGAAAGCAACTGATGATCCCGGTTATTTGGATATCCTCTTACTAAATGCTGTGCAATATAGGCTTAGTTTGGGGCGCGCTATTACTTGGGAGCTGGCGAAAGCTGCGAATATTCGATTGTCGGGTAAAACAGCAGAGAGATCTGGAATAAAGGCGCAAGCAGCAAAGGTTTACATTATCAGAGTAAATGCCTGTAGTTGGATTTATCGGCTAAGAACATATTGCGGTATGAATGCAGATGACGCCAAACATAAAGCCGCAGCGAGGCTTTATGAGGAAAATAAAAATAGTGATATCAAAGTTGAAATGAAACCAGATACGTTAGGTAAATTGTATAACTTACTGTATCCAGAAGTGCGCATTGAGAAAATGAAAAACAATCCAATTGATCTTGAGTGGGCAAAAAATAATGCTGAAGCATTCGAAAGCGAGTTTACTCATGTTTTACCCGTTCATTTAGAGCCAAATAGCAGGGATTAATTTCGGGAATTTTTTTGCCAGATAAATTCCTTCAGTGTTTATTCCGTATATATAAAAATATCACCTAGTTAATCAAACTAAATGGTGATAAATATGCAAAACAATCAATCTTTACTCAACAATTCTGAAGCAGCAGCTTATTTAGGCGTAACAGAGGGAACTCTAACAGTCTGGAGAAGCTGCGGCAGATACAACCTCCCCTTTGTAAAAGTTGGTCGCTTAGTCCGCTACAGGCTAACCGATTTAAACGCATTCCTAGATAGCAGAACGCAAACCAAAACCGCCTAGGCTTATCCCTTGTAAGGAGAAAACTTACCTCATAAGCGTTTAATTTTATTCAATTAAAAATATTTTAGAAATAAATTCTACCAATTTACTACCGATTTTAAGGAGTTTTATGAAAATTACTATCGAATAAATGAAAGCTGATTATCCACTAGCCTATATGGAATTGATGAAAATGAATGTTGGATTAATGATGCTGCTTAACTGCTTTACCACCAGCATTGTTAGTCGATTAATCCGCTATAAACTCAGCGAGTTAAACACATTCCCAGACTTAACTAGAGAGGTCATAAATGAGTAAACGATCTTATGGAGTTTCAATAGTATTAGGTCGCCTTCTAAATGGAGAGCGCCTAACAGCAGAGCAAATAACTTTTTTAACTAATGGGGAGCAACAAAGCCGGGTAATGGATGAATTAAGAAAATCGTTCATCCCTTGGGACTGTGACGAATCGGCAAAAGATACAGTATGGTTTATCCCGCCTTCTGAAATTCATCGTTATTTCAATTGCAGAGATGAGCAGATAGAAGCCGAAAAATCACATTATTACGCAAAAAAAACCATGAAGCTTGATCGAATATTGAGGGATGCTATCAGGTGGCGCGGTGTGAATTGGCTTATCAACCGAATCAATGAGCAGGCGGCAAATGATTCAATCTATAACGCTGAAAAGCAAGAAGGCTCTGAGAAAAAGTAATCTCAAAGCCCTCCAATAAAAACATGGTTAGCGGTGTTAGTTTGGCGACATAAGCCGCTAACCATATTTGATAGAGTAATACTTCAATGGCTGAAAGTAAAACTGAAAAAGGTTCATGGCTTCCAGAATCAATCGAACAGGCAGTAATCCAAAGCGAGTTAGATTTGCACCATACATGGATTATCTGCAAGGCAATTTCTTTCTATAAAGCAAACCGCGATTTTTACGCGTCTAATGATCACCTAGCTAAGAGCCTAGGTAAAAGCACGAGACAAATACAAAGATACGTTAAAGACCTTGAGCGCTTCGGCTGGCTTTATGTGAACCAATCAAAGTCGGTTAATGGTTCAAGTAGAAAGCTATTACCTACCCCAAACACATTAGCAATTTTGAGGGGTGACATAGATGTCATGCCTAGGGGTGACGTAGATGTCATGGGAGGGGTGACGCCAGTGTCACCCAATAATAAAGACCATAACAAAGTTATTAATAATAAAGTTTTAACTACAACATCATTTGAAAATGATGCCGATGTTTTTTACAAGAATCATCTAAGGGAGTTAATAGCACAAGACTTAGGCATTGAACCTAATGATATGGTTTTCGAGTTTTATGAAGCTGCAAGGCAGTGGGCAGAGCTTGTTACGAATGTGGAGATACCTGAACATCCTAATACCTCAATAATTCAGCTATTGTTAAGCAATGATACATTGGCAGGCTTTGCTAACAGAAATCAGGTTATAGAGTTCCTTGATGGGCGCTACCAAGAAAGAAACGTATTCAAAAGAGACAAACCAGTAAACCTTAGCTGGCTAATGTGTGCAGAGATGGAGGACTTAGCAAGAGATGGGATTCTTAGTAGTGAAGGCTTTGCAGAGCAATGGAGTAACAACGCTGTAAAGCTTTTAGCAGAAACATTAGTTTGAGTAGAATTTAGTTGCACCTAAGTTGTTTTAGTCGAGTTCAGAAGAAAACTGATAACTCAATAGACTGATTTAATGAGATTTAAATTTAAACAATCATATTTTTCTCCCACCAATCTCCCCCCACATAGGGGAATAGGCTATTTTAATTGCACCGATAAGTGCCTTTGAAATGCCCAGAAATGGGCGAACCTAAACAACAGGGAAACCTACCTTTAAACCTAGTCTAAACCTACCCTACAAATCCCTAATAAAACCCCAAGGTCGCACAAAGGTTTTTAATTCCTAAACATTCTTATTAATTAAGACCGGTTTAATAAATTGGCCCTTTTTAGATTGACGACATTTCACCAACCAGCACGAACGCCCGCAAACATTCTCAGATTTCACATAGAAACGCCTAAGTTCCCCATAACGCATTAAGAAAAGCACCATAACGGCAGCTTTAACCATGTTTAACTGATAAAAACGATTAATAAATTCACTTTTAATCGAATAAATCTTTCGGAATAATCCTTGGGTGGTATAATTAATGAACAGGCATCAAGCCATTCAAAACGGGGTTAATTTTATGCAAACAATTTCAGATTTAGTTGGTCAAACAAAGGTAGCAAGTCGCCTACACAATACGTTGATGTTCAAGGGCATCGAACAAGCAGCAGAACGCTATGAGACCGTGATTAACAAGCTTGGGTCGCTTGATATGGGTAAGCTTGCTGCATCGGATAAGCAGGCTATTTACAAGCGCATTGAATCAGCAAATGAAAGTGTTTTACGAGAAATGCAGCAGCTAAGCAACAAGCTGTTGAGCAACCTTGCAGCCGCACAGGATAAGTTTGAGACCAATTCTAGACCAAGCCACACAGACTATCAGTTAGTCGGTTTAATGGCTGACAAACCGCCTCAAGAGTTATTGAGCATTGCTTTCAACTCAAAAGCAGCAGCTAAGTTGTTATATGGAACGGATGCAGGAGTTATTGCAGGCTTGTCACCTGACCAAATCAAAGGGCTTGCTAAATATGCTGCACCAGCCGAACACGCAGAAATCGAAGCGGTAGAGAAATCGCTAAACACTGTTATTAAATTTAAAGATGTTTTGGACAAGGCTCACTTTGCACATACTGCCAACTTTGCAGCGTCAGGAAATGACCAGAAAGTCCTAAGCATTCTTGATGATGAAACAGCCGAGCAAGAAACCGAATAATAAAATAACGGGATTTTTATTGCATGGCTGAATTTGAAACAGGAAATAAAAAAGGGGCGGGACGGCCAAAGGGCGCATTAAATAAGCGTTCTTTGTTGCCTAAATCCCTAAGTAAAGAAGCAATCAAACAGCTTGAAGGGAAGGTATTAGAGGGCGACATGGTAGCTATTAAGTTTGTTCTTGATAGGTTCTATCCTGCCCTTAAGCCGATTACGCCAGAAAACAGCATTGATCACCAGTTGATTGATGTTCGCATCAAAGAGGCGTACGAGTTTGAACAACGTCTAAAGGTTTTGGAAGATGCCCAGAAATAAATCATTGCTTAACCGTATCGAACAGCTAGAAAACCGCGGCAGTGTGATCATTGATTATTTCGATTGGGAAGATCATGAGCCCTCAGACGAAGAACTGTTCAATCAAGAGCATTATCACTTGATAAGCTCGGGGCAAATGAGCTGGGAGCAATATTGGCACTTTCAGCGAGAGCATGGGCTTCACAGTGAATTTGAAACCTATGCCGAGTACCGCAAAGACTTGCTAGAAAATGGATGGTAGCCAATGAAACCAAGCTATTTAAAGCGATTAGAAAGCCTGAAAAGCAATGAAAAGCAATGAAAAGATTGTTTACCCGTACAGATACCAGTTCACTGATGAAGCCGATTACATTCGATGGATGGACGAACACAATCCTGGTACTGACTGGCGGAAGAACTACAGACCATTAGACAGCTTTTACTAAGGGGTTAACCATGCAATTTGATGATAGTCAGGGCTTTGAAATAGACTTTTATTGCCGAGCAATTGCAGAAAGCTACCGTATGCAGCCTTACCGGTGGCTATCCCGATTCGGTGATCTCAGGCATTCAGGAACAATCCCACCACAGCACAAACACTTAAAAAGTGAGTATCGAGAAATCTTGCTTGATATGCGCTCAAAGGTTAAGACCGTTTACGACTCAGGCGTAAAGCCAGAATTTAAATTGAACACAGTGCAGCATTTTTCCTAACAAGTAGGAAATTAGATATAAATCCATCAACACAAAAGAGCCTAGCTTGAACACAAGGCTTTAACTTTTTGCAATATATTTTCTAATGAATCAGGCGGGAGAATAGCGGGAGAACGCCGAACCAATAACAACCCAAGCTATTGTTTTATATGATTTTTTATATTGAAATGGTCTCCCCACAGGGACTCGAACCCCGATCGGCCGCTTAGGAGGCGGCTGCTCTATCCTGTTGAGCTATAAGGAGACCCTGTGATTATACTGTTTTTATGGGCTATGGAAAGCCAAAAATTCTAATTGACTGTTTATTAAGCGCTATTTAGTGGTTTCTATGGCTCGGTTGCATGACTTGATGCTGGCGCATCGGTATTAGTTGGCAGCACTAAAAAACTGAGCAATTCATATTCTAAGGTATCAGCCATGCCGAGCCAGTCTTGGCGCTCTTGGGCTTCAAGTAAATAGCGCATAATGGCCAATAACTCATCCCCAGGCTGGGCTTGATAGTAGGCTTGGATAACATCAAGGCAAGCTAAGTAGTGAACGTTAGCAAATCCTTCGTTACCGCAGCGGTAGTCATTGGCGCATTGACGGATAAGCGCTTGCGCTTCGTTATTCAGCATGAGATCTCCTGAGCTGTGACTGTGCTTGCCATTGGCGTAATAGCGCCTTGGGATCTTGGTAGGCACAACCGCGAATGGCGGCGCCGGCTTGGCTTAAGCGTTGGAATTGGCAATGTGGTTGTTTGGCAATAAATAGCTCCAATGCCCGCAGATACGAAATAAAGTTGAGGTTGGTGCTAATCAGCTTTCCTTCACCGTTTTTAATGCTGTGTTTGGCGAAACTGACTTTGGGTCCAAGCGCTCCATCCTCCCATGCAGCATGGGTTCTGCCATCGACAAAGCCAAAATCGGCCCCAATTAAATAGGTCTGCTTGATCCCTAACTGGCACGCTAGATCAACGGCGGGATGCAATACACTGCCATTGGCAAATAGGCGGCAGTGTTGGGCGCGCTGACATAGCGAGTCAAAGATGGGTTGAGTGCTGTAGGCGGCGTAGCGTTTGCCTGGCCAGCTAGCCAGTAAATCGGGGCGACTCTTAGGAAAGTACACTAAGGCGGGGGGGGATTGATGCTGAGCATGCTGCGCCACCAGTTGCGGCGCTTGGATCATCGCTGGCGTGATGAGCTCATCGATGCTAACCACAATATCACAACCTATTTGCTGGCTCATCAGGCCTTTTAAGGCAGTATCGACAGCAATTATCAGCGGCCGCTGAGATTGCGGCAGGGCATACACTTGCTGCAACCATGCATAGTGACTGGCTAAACTCGGCCCTGAGGCAATCACCAAGGCGGCTTGTTTATCGGCGTATATTTGGCGCAATTGTAAAGCGTCTTCATCATGCTGCCAGAAGGGTTGATTGTCTTCAAAACGCTGTAAATGGAGCGCGCGATTGGCTTCGTGGCGGCGATTAGCAAAACCAACATTTTTCTCATGCAAGATTATATCACGTTGATATTGATAGGGTTCGTCGCAAAATCCAAGGTCGGCGGTACAGGCGAGCCAAAGGCGTCCTAATCCCATGTGGGCCGGAGTAGTTAAGAGCGTTAACTGTGGGTGGCTCAACCATTGGCTTTGGTCGGTATAGGTGAGCAACAGTTTTAGCAGGCTGAGGTTAAGGCAATGCACCCTTAACGATTGCACTTGCTTCTCATGCAATAAATACCAAGGGACATCGCCCATGCCAATACCATAACAATCAATTTCTGTGGCGGCTGTGGGAATGGCTTGGCACAGTAGACTGGCTTCGGCGATGCGATTATGGCGGCTACTGAGTTGAATGCCATTAACACTAATGGTTTGTTCGAGTCCCTGTTCAAGTTGCGCATTGATGCCATCAATATCGATGCGGGTTAGTTGCGCGGCGATGGCGGGCCAACGCGAGGCAATTAGCTTGAGATTGGTGTCGATTAATTGCGGTTGTGACATGCCATTTCCATTGGGTTGGGGTCAAACGACCTTTGCATGAGTGCGAGTCGCACTGGCCAGATCGCGCCGAGGTTACGTTTATTGTTTTATCACCAAATCGTTGACCTGAATTCCGGTAGCTCCAACGGATTGTTGTAACACGCCGCTGGCACTCAGCTCGCTGATGTGGTCGAGTTTAAAGCTTAATTGGCTGGGGGCGGCTAAGGCTCGTAGCCCATTGAGGCGGTCGGGCATATCTTGCTTGAGCACAATCTTGAGCTGGTCGCTTACCTGCAAGCCATGACGACGACCGAGGTTGATCATTAAGCGGTTGCCATCCACGGCCACTATTTGCCCGAGTGTGGGGCGACACAATAGCTGATTATCTAATTCTTTAATGCCATCTTTAAGCAGTTTGTCTATGGCTTGGCCATAACTGGATTGCCAAAATTCGGCACTGTTGGGCATGACTTGTTGATGCCTATCGAAGGTCCAAGGCGCTTGGCTGCTTAAGGTTTGTTGCCATATGCGCTCGCCACTGATGGTGTGGTAGAGCTTGAATTTGGCAATAAATTGCCGCACTGGGTCGTTGTTCATTAAACCAAAGAGGCTACTGGTGGCAGGCAGGAGCGACATATCATCAATATCAATCTGTAATATGTATTGGCTGTCGGTGGTGATACCGAGCCATTCTGGGAAACGATACCCGCGGGTGAGGGCCAAACGGTTATCAATATCGAGGCGGTCTTGGCTGTGTAATTGCGCAAAGGTTTTGAGGCTATGCTGATCCATCTGCCGCGCTAAACGCTTGGATAGCTCGCTTTCAAAATTGACTAACTGGCCATAATTAAGCTGACTACGATCGGCGATTTGCGCTTGCGGAATTAATATCGCCGACGACAAGGCCGCCGCACTACAATTGGCCGCAGCTTGGTTGTCATCGTCAAGCAATAAGGCGATGGTGACCTGAAGTTGATTGCCGACCAGTTGTTCTGAGATCAGTTTCATCGATTGGGTCTGCAGCTGTTGCTGGAGGCTAACCCGATTGTCAGACAGTTGGCCTTGAGATACCGTGGTTTGACTGCTCATGGTAAAGCCATGGCTTAAGCTGGCATAGGTAATCGCTTGTTTGATGGCCTCTTGGCGAGCGCTGTCGATATCCGTTTGGATCTCGGCCTGGCCACTGGCATTAACCCAGCGTTCGGCTGCTGCACTAAATCCCCAACATGCGCAGCAAAGCCCTAGTATCAGTATTGGCGTTATATGCACTCGCAAATCTCCTCGGTTCGGCGTCAAGTGCTTGACAGCCTCGGCCGCTCTCACGGTTATGGTGGGGGTATTTCAGCTTGGTCGCCGCGGTTTTGACGCGCCATTGGCCTTGATGATGACCCCCCATCGAATAGTCATACCCAAGCAAGAAGTGTGCCTGTGTGAATTTATGGGATAAATCTAAGGGGTTAACTTTAGTTTCTGTTGCCCGTGCCGATAACTACAACACAGTCATTGATTGGTGCTTAAGCCCTTGACCGCTCATGATGACCGATGATGTGAGTCAATGCTGATAATGTGGTATTGGCTTTGCATAGCTTAAGCTCGCGAGTGGTTATGATTGCGACTGGCAGCGCTGCACGAGTCTGACAGTTAAGCGTGCGGATTAGCTGAGATTAATCATTGGTAAGTGCAGAGATGTTAAGGGCATATTTTATAGCAAGCTCATGATAGTTAATATGATTTTTGATGCTGGCAAAGGATAAATGAATGAAGATGAATACCTTGCTGAACGTAACACTCTGTTGCGCCAGTGTAACCTTAGCGTCTGGTTGTATGCACTCGCATCAACCCAGTTTGCCGCAGGCGCATCTACAAGACGGCTATGGTTTGCCGCCTACCTCGGCGATGGATCACTTGGCTGGCCGCATTGTGAATGACTTGGTTCGCCATCATAAGGGGTTAAATCTTAACAAGGTGGTGCTCGTGGCGACCCCAGTGTCAGTGGCACAGTTTTCAGATAGCGGCGATATGGCCAAGCAATTACAGCAAAGTTTAATGAGCTCGCTGCAACAGCAACAGTTTAATTTGGTTGACATAAATTTAGCCCAAAGCATGCGCATCACCTCGCAAGGCGACCAAATTTTGAGTCGTGATTGGCAGCAGTTACGCAGCGATGCCTTGGTGGATTATGTGTTAGTGACCAGTTACTCCTTTAATCGCGAAGGCATGCAAGTCAATAGCAAGATTTTAGATCTCGCCGATCAGCAAGTGATATCAGCGTCGGCCGCCTTTGCCTCTGTGGCTGAGTTGCCTGCATATTTGGCGCCATCTGAGCGCTCGGTCTCTGACAATGGCATCTTGTATCGCTACAGCCAGCCGGGTGAAGCAAAGGTTAGAGTATTAGGAGATGGCCGATGAAACGAGTTCAGATAAGCTACGCACTCAAGTTGCTATTACTCAGCGGTGTGATGGTGCTCAGTGGTTGTGCTAACAACGACAGATACGTGCAATGGGAAACCGAAGCGCCGCCGAGTTTTCCGGTGCTGACCGCCACAGGCTATGCGCCCTTGGCACAAACCGGCAGCAAAAATTCGGCGGAGCAAATGTTGATGGCGATGCAAGCGTCTAAAATTGCCGCTTATCGCGAATTAGCCGAGCAAGTCTATGGTCAGCAACTTCAAGCCAATAGTCAGGTGTCCGATTGGATGTTGGCGCAAGATGATGTGAAAGTCTCGGTTGAAGGCATGATTCGCGGTGCTAAAGTAGTGCGCAGTTATCCGGCGGGTGAGCATTATGTGACCGAGGTTGAAATGGATTTTGCCATGGTGTGGCAGCTCTACCAGCAACAAAACCGGCCGCAACGGGTTAAATCAGTGACCTATTTTTAGCGCTTAGCCAGTTTCCCCGTGAGTATTAGCCTTAAGGCCGGTATCGCGGGGAGCCAAGCGCTGCGCTCGCTCTCCCTCAAGCTGTCACCTTCTCAAGTTTTAATCTTCAGGCCGTAGCACTCTCAAGTGGCTAACACATACTGCACGTCACAATGCGTGTCGTGCTTGCCCGTCTTCTCCCTAGGTGCAATAGGGCGTTTGTCACTGATACGCGGGTATCACTCAGCCGCTGCCATTGCGGGCGCAAATTCCTAGGTAAACATATGCGTAAACCTTGAAGGCTAAGTCTTTGGCTCAATAAATGGCTAAGCAAATGCCTAAGTAAATAGCCAGGTTAATGGCCAAGTTAATGGCGAGGCTTTGCCATGGGCTGTCAGTGTTAACACCTGGGTGTTGCAGTGGCCGCTCGCAGCGCATTAGCGTGGGATAGGGCGCATAGGGATTGGGCGAAAGGGGATGGCATCACAAGGCGTGGGGCGTTGAGCATCCATTGCTCGCGCCGCGCGCGTCAAGTGCAGGCAAGGGAGTCACCGCCTAAGCACTTAGCCTAATAGGTTCGTGCGGCTTACACCTTAAGGTTATTACCTAAGGTTGAAATCGTATTGGTTTTGCCTTTGCCATCATAAGTCATGCTATTGGCGTTGCGGCTGGCTTGCAGCGCCTGTGCCAGACGATTTAGGCTGGCGATATTGAGCTCAATTAAGCTGGCATTGCGTTGGTTTAACTCTTGGCAGCGTTGCAGCGCTTCTCGGCAAAGGGCGACTTTGGCCGCAAGGCTTGGCTCTGTGGTTAGCGCAGCTTGCTCTGGGTGCAATGATAGGGCTCTATCCGTTTGCCCTAAGCGGTCGAGCAGGGTATTTTTCTCGGCGGCTAAGGTGAGTAGGGCCTCGGCTTGTTTAGCGGCCAATGCCTCGGATTCTTGCACGATCACTTGCTCTAGTCGCTCAAGGCAATCTTGTTGCGCCGTTAATAACTCAGTGAGCGCTGGGAGTTCAATAGTCATTGAGATCCTGCATTTGTTTTTCAAATTCAACGATGTTAGCCGCTAAACGTTCAGGGTCAATTTTGTAATTGCCTTCGGCAATGGCCAGTTTAATTTGATCAATTTTTTTCTGATCAACATCGGGTAAGGCGTTCATTTTTGCGGCCGCCCCTTGTAGTTGTTGTGCCTGAGGGGTCAGCATGACCGAATCCGTTTTTACGGTGGCCGCTGATTGCGCCGCAACTTGACTGGTGCCTTGTTGAGGCTGAGAACCTTGCTGAGTTTTACTGCGTACTTGCGTATTGGCAGCAGAATTCAGTTTTGAAATATCAATCGCCATAAGTGGCTCCGCGTTAATTCGTTTTCAGTGTATCTTAGTTATCGACCACTTAAGCTAAGACTTAACTTTTTTTTCAATAAAAATGTTAGGCCAATCGTTAACCTGGCTTACATCCTGATTTCAACTGTCCCCACGCCAGTGACCACGGCGGATAACATTTTGTGTGAATTAGCATTTTTTATTCTGATATGCTCACCAGGAATGCCATCACTTTGGGCATAGCCATGGGTACGAATGGTAAAATTCTGGCTCTTGGCAATAATAGTGACACTATCACCCTCACAAACAAAGCATAAGTTATCAATAAATACTGGGCTACCTTGGCCTAAGCGGCGTTTGGAGCGACTGCCGAGCAAAGACTCAATCTCACTGCTTTGCTCACCTCGCAGTTGTGTTTGCTCGATCAGCGCGATATCGAGCATATCGGCGGTCAGTAATTCGCCGACATTGATTGGGCGCTTGGCAATGACCACCGGAAAATTAACCTCGACTTTTACCGCCATAAAAATTTGCCAAGGATAATCAAGCTCGGGGCTATCGCAACTGACTTTGACGGTATTGTTGCGACCGATGGCACGATCAGACGCTACTTCGGCCTGAACTTCGCCGCGGCACAAGGGCACATTAATCCGATCGCTCAAGGGGTGCGGTTCAATATTCACTTGGGAACCTGCCACCGGAATGATTTTTTGTTGCACCGCGCTAATCGCGAGTTGATAAATGTCAGCCAGCGTCGGCCTCACCGTGATGGCGGCAGGCGTTTGCGCATTGGCGATGCCTAATAAGACTAGGTTAAAACCAAACACTAGCCCTATAATAATGATTTTGTGCATTTTCATGACGTTGAAACTGGCTTGTTTATCAAGATTCCACCTATACTTTGTTTCATGTACTAAGTTTGGGTTGTGAATAGTCAGTTTTTTAGTGTCATAATTTCGACGCTAACTCACAAGTCAGTTAAGTAAAGCAAGTTATGTGCCTATACTCATAATGAGTAGGAAGGGAATTAAATAGTAACAAAGGCAATGTTATGGCAAATATTCTTGAGTCAGTGAATCAGCGTACTCAGCTGGTGGGTCAAAATCGGTTAGAGTTGTTGCTATTTAAGCTCAGTGGCAAACAAAGATTTGGCATTAATGTGTTTAAAGTCAAAGAAGTACTGCAGTGCCCGCCGTTAACCAATCTTCCCAAATTAAGCCCTTTGGTGCGTGGTGTCGCGCATATCCGTGGTCAAACGATATCGGTGATCGATTTAAGTGCGGCGACCGGCGGTCCTCGCATCGAAAATGTGGATAATTGCTTCATTATTATTTCGGAATACAACCGCAGTATCCAAGGGTTCTTGGTCAATTCGGTCGAACGGATTATTAATATGAACTGGGGCGATATTATGCCGCCCCCCGATGGCACAGGCCGCTATTCCTATTTAACGGCAGTGACTGAAATCGAAGGTGAGCTGGTTGAAATTTTAGATGTTGAAAAAATCCTCGATCAAATATCACCAGTCAAAACCGAGATCAGCCAAGAAACCGCCGAATTACTTAATATTGACCGCGAGCAAAACTATCACATTATGGTGATCGACGATTCAGCGGTAGCGCGTAAGCAAATTATTCGCTCATTAAATTCACTTGAGTTAGAAATTGATACCGCTAAAGATGGCCGTGAAGCCTTAGAAATGCTCAAAGCGCGTGCGGAGACATGCGAAGATGTGTCACAGCAAATCCCATTGATCATTTCTGATATTGAAATGCCCGAAATGGATGGATATACCTTAACCGCTGAAATTCGTGGTAACCCCAAGTTGAAAAATATTAAAATAGTACTCCATACTTCCTTGAGTGGGGTATTTAATCAGGCCATGGTTGAAAAAGTCGGTGCCGATGACTTTATCGCCAAATTTAACCCTGATGAATTGGCTCAAGCAGTCAATAAACACCTCAGTTTGGAATTAACCACTGAGTAAATTTGGATTTTAGGTGCATTGTTAATTCATGCGACGTATTTATAGGGACATGCCTTGCCAAACAAGACGCTAGCTGATACCGAGTACAATCAGTTTAAACATTTTTTAGAGCAACAAAGTGGCATAGTATTAGGGGATAACAAGCAGTATTTAGTCAGAAGCCGCTTGAGTCCATTAATGGCTAAGTTTAACTGTGACACCATGACACAGTTAGTGAAGCTGGCGATGGGTTCATCGGATAGGCAGCTTCGGGTTGAAGTCATCGATGCTATGACCACCAATGAAACGCTCTGGTTTAGGGATAAATTTCCATTTGAATTAATGGCGAATATCATATTACCTGAATATGCTGCGGTCGGCCGCCCGATCAAAATTTGGTCTGCGGCCTGTTCCTCTGGGCAAGAGCCTTATTCGTTAGCGATGACCCTACTCGAATTTCAACAAAAACGTCCCAACAGTTTGGCGGGCACCAGTATTGTGGCCACGGATCTGTCGCCAACCATGCTGGAGCGTTGTCGTGTGGCGGAATATGATCCTCTCGCCTTAGCTCGCGGCTTAACCGAGGAGCATAAGCGTCAATTTTTTGAGCCGGTTGCTAACCAAAAAAGCATGAAGGTTAAAGATAACGTGAAACGGTTAGTCACCTTTAAACCGCTCAATTTATTAGAGAGTTATGCCAGCCTTGGTAAGTTCGATGTGATTTTTTGCCGCAATGTGCTGATCTATTTTGCGCCGGAGGCAAAGTCGAAAATTTTGCGGCAATTTGCTGCCGCTCTTAATCCTAATGGGGTGCTATTTCTCGGCGCCTCGGAGTCATTGGCTGGGCTGTCTGATGATTTTGATATGATACGCTGCAATCCAGGTATCTACTACCGCAAACGCTAAGCCCAATTGAGTAAAAAACCACAGCCGCGGCTGTGGTTTTTTGTGCCTGGGCATTTTTGTTACTCATTTCAGCACCAATTGTTCGCGTTCTCTACTTTTTGGCACATCAATTGCTTTATTTTTGCTGACACAATCGGGAGGCAAAATTATGGCGATCAGTTTTGATAAAGCATTAGGCGTTCATCAGCACACTTTGGGGGTGCGAGCTCAACGTGCTGAAGTAATCGCAAGCAACATAGCAAACGCTGATACGCCAGGCTATAAGGCGAAAGATGTGGATTTTTCCATGGCCATGCAATCAGCCATGGGTAAACAATCTGGCCTCAGTATGAGCCAAAGCCATGAAAAACACTTTGATCTGCAAGCTAAAATGGCCCCCGAAGTAAAGTTTCGAGTTCCAAATCAAGCCGATACTGGCGATGGTAATACCGTTGATATTCAACAAGAGCAGACGGCATTTATGCAAAACGCCCTCGAGTATCAAATGTCCCTCGGTTTTTTAGACAGTAAGTTTGCTGGCCTAAAGAAAGCATTGAAAGGTAATTAATCATGAGCTTATTTAATATTTTTGATGTTTCTGGCAGTGGCATGTCGGCTCAATCCATTCGTATGAATACCACCGCCAGTAACATTGCCAATGCTGATGCGGTATCCAGTAGCCAAGATAAAACCTATCGCGCTCGATATCCGGTGTTTGAAGCCGAAATGGCCAAGGCCAGCCACCAACAGCAACACGGCCAGAGTGTGTTGGTCAAGGGCATTGTTGAAAGTGATGCCCCGCTGCAAAAAGAATACTCACCATCGCACCCGATGGCGGATAACGATGGCTTTATTTACAAACCTAATGTCAACGTGATGGAGCAAATGGCCGACATGATCTCCTCATCACGTTCTTATCAAATGAATGTCCAAGTGGCTGATGCAGCAAAGTCGATGCTGCAACAGACCTTGCGTATTGGCAAATAAAAGGAGGTAACTTGTGAGCCTCATTAATCCTCTGGGCACCGGCCCATTACCCGCTAACAGCCAAGCTAGTAGTCCGGGTATTAGTAAAAATACTGCGGGCCAGTCTGCCAACCCGTTTCTTGAAGGCATCCGCTTGCCGGAAGAGTCAAACATTCCTGAAGCTAAGGCGCAGGAATTAACCCAAGAAGATTTTTTCTCGCTCTTGAGCCAACAGTTGTCGATGCAAGATCCGTTTAAACCGGTAGAGAATGATCAGATGATTGCCCAAATGGCGTCGTTTTCTACCGTAGATGGTATCGCTAAGCTCAACGAAGAAATTGTCAATCTAAACAGTGTGATGACCTCGAGTCAGGCGTTACAAGCGTCAGGGCTTGTCGGGCAAAAAGTGCTGATCCCATCATCGAGCACCCATGTCAGTGTCGAAGAGCCTGATGTCAAAGCGGTGGTGACCACGCCATCGGCAATTAAAGACATTGTGGTGCGCGTCGAAGATGACAAAGGCCAGTTGGTGACGAGCTTTAATGTCGACGGCAGTGCCGGTGGCAATATTGATTTTGGCTGGGACGGCAAAAACAGTAAAGGCGAATTAGTGGCGGCAGGCAACTATGTGTTTAAAGCCAGCGGCAAGGTTGACGGTAAGTCGCAAGAGTTACCTGTTTCTAGTTATGCCCATGTGACCAGTGTGTCACTTGGCAATGCGACCACAGGCGCCATTCTCAACTTGAAGGGAATTGGTGGCGTGAAACTTGGCGACGTACTTGCGGTTGCTGAAAATAAATAATGGCTAGGGCGGCAACGAATTGCCGTCTTGCCCCCCAGTAAATTGAGGTGAATTATGTCTTTTAATATTGCACTCAGTGGTATCGCTGCCGCCCAGAAAGATCTCAACACCACAGCGAATAACGTGGCTAACGTCAACACCGTCGGCTTTAAAGAGTCCCGGGCGGAGTTTGCCGATGTCTATGCTAATTCGATTTTCTCGAACGGTAAGACCGCCGTCGGTGGTGGGGTGACTACCACGCAGGTGGCCCAGCAATTCCATCAAGGCAGTTTAAAGTTCACCAGCAACGCGCTTGATATGGCCATCAGTGGCGGCGGCTTCTTTGTGACGTCCACCGGTGCGGGTACGCAAGACTTTTCTTATACTCGTGCTGGCGCGTTTAAAATTGATTCGGGCAACTATCTGACCGATGCGGCCGGTAACTTTTTACAAACCTTCCCTGTCGATAAAGACGGCAATTCGACCTCGGTGAGCTTAACCACCACCGCGCCAGTGAAAATTCCTGACACCGCCGGCAGTCCAGTCAAAACGGCCGAAGTGGGTATTCAAATGAATCTCAATGCCGGAGAAGAAGCCAAAGATCCGGCCTTGTTTGATCCCAACGATCCTGAAACCTTCAATAACTCGACCTCAGTGACCTTTTATGATTCGCTCGGTGAGCCGCATATTATGACCACCTATTTTGTGCGGCCAGAAAATGCCGCCTATACCGGCGAAAGCAATTGGGTGGCGTTTTATGCGGTTGACGGCGAGCAAGTCGATTTAGCGGGGCCGGCAGGAACTTATCAAACCGATACTAATGGCGATGGTGCCCCTGATGCTACCGCCACGGCCTCCAATGCCGCGGGCTGGAAAGGCGCCGTGGTTAAATACAATGACACTGGGGTATACACTGGCAGCGATCCGGCGGTGATTGCCACTGAAGAGTTGGGCGTTAACGGCGCGGGCGTTCTAGGCGCGGGTGCCGATGGCACGCAAACCTTAACGGTTAAATTTAATAACCCAACGCAATTTGCCTCACCCTTTGAAGTCACAGAATTGACGCAAGACGGAACTACGGTTGGCCGTTTAACCAACGTCGAAGTCGGCAGTGATGGTTTGGTGACTGCGAGCTATTCTAATGGCTCTACCGTGCCTTTAGCCCGGGTGGCACTGGTCCGTTTTGCTAACGAGCAAGGGTTAACACAGGCGGGTAACACCTCGTGGAAAGCCAGTTTGGATTCGGGCCCTGCCTTAGCGGGTGAAGCTAACTCAGGCACGTTCGGCGATATTCGCTCATCGGCCCTAGAGCAATCTAACGTCGATTTGACCACTGAGCTGGTGGATTTAATCTCGGCCCAGCGTAACTTCCAGGCCAACTCGCGAACCTTGGAAGTGAATAATACCCTGCAGCAAACCGTGTTGCAGATCCGCTAATCATTCCTGCGCGTTAGGCTATCATCAAGGGCGTCTCATGTTGAGGTCGCCCTTGCTTCATTGGCGGCCAGCCTTCACGCTATGACTCCTGCGCTTAATTCTCCTCTGTGCTTGGCATAACACCACTCTGGCACAAAGCTTGCTTTATTCTTGGTTATCAGTACGCCTGTAGAAAGTTTGACGGAGCCAGTATGGACAAGTTTCTTTATATCGCCATGAGCGGTGCCAAGCAGAATATGCATTCGTTGGCGGTAAGAGCGAATAATCTCGCCAATGCTAATACCGATGGTTTTAAAGCCGATATCGAGCAAGCGCGTTCCATGCAAGCGTTTGGTGAAGGTCTGCCGACTCGGGTGTTTGCCATGACCGAAAACCCGTCAGCCGACTTTAGCCCCGGCAGTATCCGCACGACAGGGCGCGATCTTGACGTGGCCATTAAAGATAAAGGTTGGTTTGCGGTGCAAGCCGCCGATGGCGGCGAAGCTTATACCCGCTCAGCCAGCTTAAGTATCGATGAGACGGGCTTGCTTAGAAATGACAGAGGCAATCCCGTCATGGGAGACAGTGGGCCAATAGTGCTGCCGATACCAATTGAAAAAGTACAAATTGCTGTCGATGGCACCATTTCGGTTCGACCACAAGGGGCCACTGCCGATGTGATTGAAGAGGTGGGACGTCTGAAATTAGTGAACCCTGGCGATAATAATTTGATGCGGGGAGAAGACGGCTTGTTTCGTCAAATGTCAGGTCAAAATGCCCCGATGGATGAAACCGTGATGGTCGAAGCTGGTGCGGTTGAAGGCAGTAATGTTAACGCCGTCCATGAAATGGTATCCCTCATCGACTTGCAACGTCAGTTTGAAATGCAAGTGAAGATGATGAAGACCGCCGAAGAAACCAATCGCGCGTCCACCTCATTAATGCGCGTTAGTTAGGAGTAGAGATTATGCATCCTGCATTATGGATTAGTAAGACAGGGCTTGATGCTCAGCAAACCGATATTGCCACTATTTCTAACAATGTCGCTAATGCGAGCACCGTCGGCTATAAGAAGAGTCGAGCGGTATTTGAAGACCTATTATATCAAACAGTTAACCAAGCCGGTGGCATCAGTGCCGCCAATACTAAATTGCCTAATGGCTTAAATATTGGCGCGGGTACTAAGGTGGTCGCCACCCAAAAAGAATTTACCCAAGGCAATATGCTGACCACAGATAACTCCTTAGACATGATGATTGAGGGGCCGGGATTTTTTGAAGTGGAATTACCCGATGGCACCACCGCCTATACCCGTAATGGTCAATTTAACTTGGATGAAAATGGTCAAATCGTCACGCCAGGCTCGGGTTATATCTTGCAACCAGCAATCACCATTCCCGACGATGCCATTTCCATCACAGTATCGGCCGAAGGGGAAGTGTCAGTAAAGACCCCAGGAGCTGCAGAAAACCAAGTGGTGGGGCAGTTTAATATTTCTGATTTTATTAATCCCTCGGGTCTCGATCCTATCGGTCAAAACATGTACTTGGAAACCGGAGCCAGTGGCACGCCAATCCAAGGCACGGCCTCGCTAGATGGCTTGGGGGCCATTCGTCAAGGGGCCTTAGAGACCTCTAACGTCAATGTGACCGAAGAATTAGTTAACTTGATTGAAAGTCAGCGGATTTACGAGATGAACTCCAAGGTGATTTCAGCTGTCGATCAAATGCTCAGTTATGTTAACCAGAATCTGTGAGGTAGGCTGATGCGTAGTTTATTATCCTTGGTGACCATCCTCAGCTTAGTCGGGTGCGCCTCGACCGGCGAAAAACCCATTGCCGACGACCCCTATTATGCGCCGGTATATCCTGAGGCGCCGCCCACAAAAATTGCGGCAACCGGCTCGATTTATCAAGACAGCCAAGCCAACAGTTTGTACTCAGACATTCGCGCCCATAAGGTCGGTGACATTATTACCGTGGTGCTCGAAGAATCGACACAGGCCAAAAAAAGCGCCAATAACGAGTTAAAGAAGGGGTCTGATATGAGTATCGACCCCATTCAAGCCATGGGCGGCAATGTGACGGTAAATGGTAAACCGTTGGATTTAGCCTACAAAGACAGTTTTAACACTAACCGAGAATCGGCAGCGGATCAGAGCAATAGCTTGTCTGGCAATATCTCCGCTAATGTTATGCAAGTGCTTAACAATGGCTACTTGGTTATTCGCGGCGAAAAGTGGATCAGTATTAACAATGGTGACGAGTTTATACGCGTGACCGGCATTGTACGTCCGCAAGATATCCGTCCCGATAACACCATCGAGTCCAATCGTGTTGCCAATGCCAGAATTCAGTACAGTGGTACTGGTACCTTTGCCGAAGTGCAAAAAGTGGGCTGGCTGAGCGGCTTCTTTATGAGCAGCTGGTGGCCTTTCTAAGGAGTTCCCCATGAGAATATTGACCCTATGCCTGTTATGTTTAGGCTTGTTTTCCCCCTTAAGCTACGGCGAAAGGATTAAAGATATTGCCAATATTCAAGGGGTGCGCTCTAACCAATTGATAGGTTATGGCTTGGTGGTGGGTTTGCCTGGCACCGGAGAGAAAACCCGTTACACCGAACAAACCTTTAAGACCATGCTCAAAAATTTTGGCATCAACCTGCCAGATAGCTTTCGCCCAAAGGTGAAAAATGTCGCCGTGGTTGCGGTCAGTGCCGACATGCCGCCTTTTATCAAACCGGGTCAAACCATGGACGTAACCGTGTCGAGCTTAGGTGAAGCCAAGAGTTTGCGCGGTGGCACCTTATTGCAAACCTTCTTAAAAGGGGTCGATGGTAATGTGTATGCCATCGCCCAAGGCAGTTTAGTGGTGAGTGGCTTTAGTGCCGAAGGACTGGATGGCTCTAAAGTCATCCAAAATACGCCGACGGTGGGTCGTATCCCTAATGGCGCGATTATTGAGCGCACAGTGGCGACGCCATTTTCTACTGGCGATTACTTGACCTTTAACTTACGTCGGCCTGATTTTACGACTGCCAAAAGATTGGCGCAAAGTATCAACGACTTACTTGGGCCTGGAATGGCAAGACCCTTAGATGCCGCCTCAGTGCAAGTGACTGCACCGCGGGATGTATCGCAGCGGGTATCGTTTTTATCGACTTTAGAAAACATTGAAGTGGAAAGCGCACCTGAAGTGGCCAAGGTGATTGTTAATTCTCGCACCGGCACCATAGTCGTCGGTCAGAATGTGCGTCTACTGCCTGCGGCGGTGACCCACGGTGGCTTAACCGTGACGATTGCTGAATCGCTCAATGTGTCGCAGCCAAACGCCTTAGCCAATGGTCAAACCGTTGTCACCCCTGAAAGCACCATCGATGTGGCTGAAGAAGATAACCGGATGTTTTTATTCAACCCGGGAACCACCTTGGATGAGTTGGTGCGGGCGGTTAATTTAGTGGGAGCCGCCCCGTCTGATGTGTTAGCGATATTAGAAGCGTTAAAGATGGCAGGCGCTTTGCATGGTGAACTTATCATCATCTGATTATTGTCACTGTGCCTTATGGAAAAGCTCGCTAACTCAAGTCATTATTTGGATCTCGGCAGTCTCGATCAGCTGAGAGCCCGCGCCCAAAAAGACGACAAAGCGGCCTTGAAAGAGGTGGCGGCCCAGTTCGAAGGTATCTTCGTACAAATGCTAATGCAAAGCATGCGTGCCGCCAATGCTGTGTTCGAGTCTGACAGTCCCTTCAACAGTGAATACACCAAATTTTACGAACAGATGCGCGATCAACAGATGTCCGTTGAACTGGGTAATCAAGGCAGTTTAGGCCTTGCCAATTTGATGGTGCAGCAGTTGACCGCCGATGGCAGTGGCCTGACTCCAGCCTCGGCGCTGAAAGGCGCCCAAGGACGGATGATCAGCGATGTCACCTTGCCGTCAGAGGCAAAAGCGTTTGCCGTGGCAACCGCCGATGGCAAGGATTTGCCGTCGCCCTTGCAAGTGGCAGCTAAGCAAACGGTGACCCATAACGATCCTGCACAGTTTGTGCAGCAACTGTACCCCCACGCCAAGGCGGCCGCCGTCAAACTCGGGACAACCCCGGAAGTGCTGTTAGCGCAATCCGCCCTCGAAACGGGCTGGGGCCAAAAATTGATTAAGACTCAGGCCGGCCAGTCGAGTCATAACTATTTCAATATCAAGGCCGACAAGCGTTGGCATGGCGATAAAGCGCAAGTGTTAACCCTAGAGTATGAACAAGGCAAAGGAGTGAAGCAGCAAGCGGATTTTCGGGTGTATGACGGGGTGAAACAGAGTTTTGATGATTTTGTCGATTTTATTCAGAGCAATGACAGATACCAAACAGCACGCGAGCAAGCCGCATCGCCACAGGCGTTTATTCGCTCACTGGCACAAGCTGGTTACGCTACCGATCCGCAGTATGCCCCCAAAGTGTTGCGGGTCATGGATGCGGTTAAAGCCTTAATACCCGCGGTGGGCCAATAAGCCATGACAACGAAAATAAGGGGTGAGTTATGAGCGTTGATTTAATGAATATTGCCCGCACTGGGGTGATGGCGTCTCAGTCGCAACTGGGGGTCACCAGTAATAACATTGCCAACGTTAACACCCAAGGTTATCACCGCCAAGTGGCCGAGCAAGATACCTTAGGCTCGCAGCGAATTGGTGGCAACTTCTATGGTACTGGTACTTATGTTTCTGATGTAAAACGTATTTACAATGACTTTGCCGCCAGAGAATTACGCATAGGTCAAAGTACCTTGAGTGCGGCGCAGACCCAAGATCAAAAGCTGAGCGAGCTTGACCAAATATTTTCGCAACTCGGTCAATCTATCCCTAACAGCTTGACTAATTTGTTTGCCGACATTAACGGCTTGGCCGATTTACCCAGTGATTTAGGCATTCGTGGCTCGGTGCTCAATAACGCCAGCGAAGTGGCTAAGGCTATTAATCAGTTGCAGTCGAGCGTCAATAGCCAGATGCAGCAAACCAATGATCAAATTATTGGGATTACCGAGCGGGTGAATGAAATTGGGGTCGAGCTGGCCAATATTAACCGCGAGTTGATGAAATCCAGTGGCCAAGATATGGCGCTGTTAGATCATCAAGACTCGCTTATCCAAGAGTTAAGCCAATACGCCCAAGTCAATGTGATCCCACTAGAAACTGGGGCAAAGAGCATTATGCTCGGCGGCAGCATGATGCTGGTGTCAAACCAAGTGCCCATGAGTTTAGGTACCGAGCAAGGCGAACCATTTGCCGAAGAAATAGCACTCAATGCAACCTCAGGTGCGCAAACCGTGGCCGTGAAGGGCGAACAACTCGGTGGGCAATTAGGGGCATTATTTAGTTATCGCGATAACAGTTTATTGCCTGCTGGCCGCGAGTTAGGTCAGCTGGCGCTCGGGATTGCCGCCAGTTTGAATGATCAACAAGCCCAAGGGCTCGATGCCAATGGCCAAGTGGGCGAACCCATCTTTAGAGACATTAATGATCCCTTGATGGCCGTAGGCCGCGTTGGCGTGGATAGCGGTAATACCGGCAATGCCGCCTTGAGTTTAGACATTACCGATGTCAATCAATTAGGCGGCACTGAATATCAACTCAAGTTCACCACGGCGGGGGGCTACCAGTTAACCGATACGACCACTGGCGCCACCTCGACCTTGACCTTAACGGCGGGCGTGTTAACTGGCGGTCCTGGATTTGCACTGAATATTAATAGTGGCGCCATGGCCGATGGCGATAGTTTTACCCTTCGGCCCAGCGCCGGCGCTGCGGCGGGCATTGCCACCGTTATGACCGACGCTAAAGGCATTGCGGCTGCCGCGCCAAAAATGACACCGGCCGCCGCCAATTCAGGTAATACCGAACTGACACTGACCGCGGTAACCAATAAAAATGCGGCTAATTTCCCAACCACGGGCAATGAATTAACCCTTGAAATCAATACGGGCGCCAGCACCTATGAAGCCTTTGATGCTAATGGTACCTCTTTAGGCTCGTTTGCCTATACCGCGCCAACCATCTCGGCCTTTGGTTTTACCCTTGAAGTCAGTAGCAGTGGCGCGGCCACCGATAGCTTTACCCTCGATTTTAGTAGTCATGCCGGCGATAACACCAATATCGAAGCCATGGCTCAATTGGCTGACAGTAAATTGATGAATAACGGCAAGAGCACCCTCAGTGATGTGTTTGAGAACACTAAGCTCGATGTC
Organism: Shewanella sp. NIFS-20-20; assembly: GCF_019209865.1. Classification (GTDB taxonomy): domain Bacteria; phylum Pseudomonadota; class Gammaproteobacteria; order Enterobacterales; family Shewanellaceae; genus Shewanella. Next base: position 25,389 of record NZ_JAHUTT010000007.1, read on the forward strand.
GGCAGTCAGGCTAAGGCGGCCGATATTAAGTTGGGTTCGGCTAGCGCCATCCTTAAGCAAGCGCAAGATAGAGTCGACAGTGAATCTGGGGTTAATTTGGATGAAGAGGCGGCCAATTTAATGCGTTTCCAACAATCCTATCAAGCGGCGGCAAGGATCATGACCACGGCGCAGCAGATTTTTGACACTCTGCTCAGTTCAGTGCGATAAGGGGGCTTTATGCGGATTTCTACCTCACAATTTTACCAACAGAACCTAAACAGTGTGTTGCAAAAGCAAAGTAGCACGGCGGCGCTGCTCGATAAATTAGGCACAGGCAAGAAAGTCAATACCGCTGGGGACGATCCGGTGGCGGCCATTGGCATTGATAACCTCAAGCAACAAAACGCGCTGGTGGATCAGTTTTTGAAAAATATCGATTACGCGACGCAGCGGCTATCGCTTACCGAAACCAAGCTAGGTAATAGTGAAACGGTAGCGATGAATATGCGCGAGCAGATGTTAAGGGCAGTGAATGGCACCTTAACCTTAGGTGAGCGGCAAACCCTTGCCGATGAACTGCGTGCCGGCCTCGATGAATTGATCAGTATCGCCAATAGCAAGGATGAATCTGGAAATCATATTTTTGGCGGTTTTCAAACCGACACCCCGCCCTTTGCGCTCGATAACAATGGCAACGCAGTGTATTCAGGCGATGATGGCGAGCGCCAAACCATCGTCGCTAAAGATAGAAGTCTTTCAGCCAATATCAGTGGCGATAAGGCGTTTATGAATGCAGCCAACCCCTTGGGGGATTATAGTGTCAATTATTCGACGCAGTTGGCCGGTGATCCGCGGATTGATCAGGCCAATATTAGCAACCCCGCCACTTATGTGGCTGATGACTATACCTTTAATTTTATTGCTAATGGCGCCAACGTTAATTTGGAAGTCCGTGACTCAGCCAACGGCTTAGTGACGACGGTCACCAACTTCGATAGCACCAGCCCGGTGAGCTTTAACGGCATTGAGGTCACGCTTTCTGGTACGCCTAAAGCGGGGGATAGCTTGACGATTAGCCCGCAATCACAGGTGAGTTTACTGGACACTTTTAATCAAGCGTTGGGCTTATTAGCCACAGATTCGGTAAATACTCCTGCGGGGCAAGCAGAGTTGGCACAGCTCTTGCGTAATACAGATAGCGGGTTAGCACAGTTAAGTGTTGCACGAGGAGAAGCAGGAAATTCCCTTAAGCAACTCGATAGCTACCGAAGTCAACACCAAGACGAGATATTGGTAAATACCAGTGCACTGTCGGTGTTAGAAGATTTGGATTATGCGTCAGCGTTTAGTGAGTTTACTCAGCAACAAGTCGCGCTAGACGCTGTATCTAATGTATTTGGCAGAGTGGGTTCTGTTTCCTTGTTTGACTTTATTTAGCAACAAGCATGTAGCCTATCTACCAACTTGAAGAAACTGAAAATGGCCAAGCTTATGAGCCTTGGCGGTTAAACTAGGAAGAGGAACTCAACATGGCAATCGTAGTTAATACTAATGTGACTTCCATGAAGGCTCAGAAAAACCTGAATATGTCGAATTCTGGTTTGGCAACCTCCATGGAACGTTTATCGAGTGGTTTAAAAATTAACAGCGCCAAAGACGATGCGGCCGGTCTGGCGATTTCGAATCGACTGAACAGTCAGGTTCGCGGCCTAGATGTCGGTATGCGTAACGCCAACGATGCAATCTCGATTGCTCAGATCTCTGAAGGGGCAATGCAAGAGCAGACCAATATGTTGCAACGTATGCGTGACCTGACCATTCAGGCCAACAACGGTGCTAACAGTTCTGACGATTTACAATCCATTCAGGAAGAAATCGATCAGTTGATTTCGGAAATTACCGCGATTGGTAACACCACGGCGTTCGGTAATACCAAATTAATGACAGGTGACTTCTCCACTGGCAAAACATTCCAAGTGGGTCATCAGAACGATGAAGATGTGACGGTACGAGTCGGCACCAATAATGCGGCGTCATTATCGGTCAATGCGCTTAACGTGAAGACCTCCGCAGGCCAAACATCGTCATTGAGCCGAATTGATAAAGCGATTAACAGTATTGATACCCAGCGCGCTGAGCTCGGTGCGGTACAGAATCGTCTGGCCCATAACATTGCCAACAGTGCGAACACTCAGGCCAACGTCGCCGATGCAAAGAGTCGAATTGTGGACGTGGATTTTGCCAAAGAAACCTCAGCCATGACCAAGAACCAAGTGTTGCAACAAACCGGTTCAGCCATGTTAGCGCAGGCCAATCAGTTACCACAAATTGCGTTATCTTTGTTGGGTTAACACTGACAGACGTCAAAAAAGGTGCGAATATCGCACCTTTTTTTATGTTTAAAAACAGTTGGTTAATTTACTTTTTCGCTTTTTTAATTTTTTCTCTAAAGTTCACCAAATTGCTGCCGTTACAGTAAGTGTAATGAGCAGAGACCCGCCTGGCTTAACACGCAAGACAGGCAAGTTTGGAAGCCAGGTTTAAAGAGGAAATTAATTATGGCTATTACAGTAAATACCAACGTTACTTCGATGAAGGCACAAAAAAACCTGAACATGTCTAATAACAGCCTGGCTACGTCAATGGAACGCTTGTCCAGTGGTTTACGCATTAACAGTGCGAAAGACGATGCTGCAGGTTTGGCGATTTCTAACCGCTTGAACAGTCAGGTTCGTGGTCTGGATGTGGGGATGCGTAACGCCAACGACGCTATCTCGATTGCTCAGATTTCTGAAGGTGCGATGCAAGAGCAAACCAACATGTTGCAACGTATGCGTGACTTGACCATTCAGTCAAACAACGGTGCTAACAGCTCGGCTGACTTAGTGTCAATTCAAGAAGAAATCGATCAGTTAGCGCTTGAAATCACGGCGATTGGTACCACTACCGCTTTCGGTAGCACCAAGCTGTTAGCCGGGGGTTTCTCAACAGGTAAAACCTTCCAAGTGGGTCATCAAAATGATGAAGATATTACCATTAAGGTGAAGAAGACCGATGCCGGTACCCTGTCTGTTGCGAGCATGAACGTCAAAACGTCTGCCGGCCAAACCAGTGCGCTGACAAAAATTGATGCGGCCATTAAGACTATCGATACTCAGCGCGCTGAGCTGGGTGCGGTGCAAAACCGTCTGAGCCATAACATTGCCAACAGTGCTAACACTCAGGCCAACATTGCAGATGCGAAGAGCCGAATTGTGGATGTCGATTTCGCGAAAGAAACGTCAGCCATGACTAAGAGTCAGGTACTGCAACAAACTGGTTCTGCCATGCTAGCTCAGGCCAACCAGTTGCCGCAGATTGCACTATCGTTACTCTAATTTAGCGTCTAGTGTAAGAGATATATGGGGCGCTTCATGATGAAGGCCCCTGTTGTTGATCTCATAGCGCCAACTAAGTAACGATATTTCTTCGTGTATGAGGTGAAAAATGGCTATGGATATAAATATAGCAACTTCATCGGTGTTACCGGCCAAGGATAATGGCCAAAGCACTAGCCGTCAGTCGACGGTATCTACGTCGTCACAAGTACTGCCAAATAATTTGGTACAAAACTTGCTTGATAAAGAACAGCAAGCCGAACAAGTCGCACAATCAAGCGCAGCGTCAGCCGATAACGGTGAAGCGTTGCAAAAAGTGGTCGAAGATATGACCTCGATGATGTCAGTGATGCGTAAAGGGCTTGCGTTTCGGGTAGATGATACATCAGGACGCTCAGTGGTGAGTGTCATGGATGTCGACTCCGGCAATGTCATTAGGCAAATCCCCAGTGAAGAAGCACTGGACTTGGCGCAGAAACTGTCTGACGTCACTGGATTGTTGATGAAAACCGAAGCCTGAGCCTAGCTCGGGCTTTATTTTTTTCAGAGGTAGATATGGCACTAACAGCGACTGGTATAGGCTCTGGCTTAGATATCAATAACATAGTTAAAGTCTTAGTGGATGCGGAGAAGCTTCCTAAGGAAGCGTCTTTTAATAAAACAGAAGATGATATCAAGGCTAAAGTCTCTGCAATAGGTAAACTTAAAAGTGCGTTATCTAGCTTTCAAGATGCGCTTGCGATCTTGCAAGATGGTAAAAATCTTAACCAGCGCCAGGTCTCTACCGGCGACAATCCCTACTTTACTGCGACCGCAGATAAATTTGCCCAGTCCGGGACCTACAGCATCAAAGTCGAGCAGCTGGCCTCGGCCCATAAAGTGGGCGGCGCCTTTACGACCGCGCCAACCTCAACCGTCGGCGAAGGTTCTCTGGATTTTGATGTGGCAGGCAAGCAGTTTAGTGTCGATATTTTGGCGACCGATGATTTAACCGCGATTGCCAGTAAGATTAATAGTGCCAGCGATAATGCCGGCGTAACGGCCTCGGTCGTCAATACCAATGGCGGTTCGCGCTTAGTATTTAGCAGTAACGAAACAGGACTTGCCAATGCCATGACGGTCAGTGGCACCGATGCGGTTGGCGGCGGTACCGGTTTAGCCGATATGTTTAATGGGGCAAACCAAACCGAGTTGCAGCCGGGATTAGATGCCATTGTTTATATTGATAATCAACGCTTAGATTCTGCATCGAATACCATCGATGGTGCCATTACTGGGGTGTCCATTGAGTTGACCGAGGCCGATGTGGATAAAACCTCGACCCTGAGCATCAGCTTAGATAAAACCGCGGTCAAAGATAGCGTGCAAGGGTTTGTTGACTCTTACAATAGCTTGATGACTGAAATCAATAAGCTGTCTGCTTATGACGCCGACAAGAAAACCGCGGCCGCCTTACAAGGTGACTCGATGGTGCGCTCTATTGAATCGCAACTGCGGAGCATGGTCAGTAATCGCGTCGATGTTGAGGGCGAATCCATCGCGTTATACGACATAGGTATCAGCATCGATAGATATGGCAAAATGTCGGTTGATAGCGCCAAGCTCGATGAGAGCATTGCCACTAACATGGGGGGGATCGAGGGCTTATTTGCCACAGAAGATACTGGCTTAGCCAATCAGCTCGATAGCATGGTGGAAAATTATGTCAAAGCCGGCGGGCTGATTGATAGCCGCAAAAACAGTTACACCTCGCAGCAACAACGCCTTGAGGATCAAAAAGAAGCATTTGCTCGTAAAATGGAGCAGTTGCAAGCGCGGTTGACTAAGCAATTTAATGCCATGGATCTGGTGGTGGGGCAATTGAATGCACAGGGTGCGGGCATTTTAGATCGCCTCAACTCACTGCCTGGGGTTATTAAGAGCTAAATGATACGTGATTGCGCCAGCCGCATTGGCCAGCGGTGCTGCTTTTTTGTGCTGAATGCGATTTAAAAGGATATTCTCAATGGAAACTCTATCGGTAGATGGCCTCACATCAGTGAATGCGCAAGTGGCGAGCATCTTACAAACATTAAGAAATATTCCTGCGGAAGAGCAAAATACCGATGACTTGGTATCTAAATTGCAAGAGCTTATTGAGCGGCGTCAAAAAATATTGAATGTCCTGTTAGCCGATGAAACCTTAGTAGAGGCTTCATTTTGGCAAGCACAGTTGCAATTGACCCAAGAGTTTAGTCAGGAAGCACTCTTGGTGCGCGGGCAACGACAATCCTTGCTACATGCAGGCAGTCAACGAAAGCGCCAAATCAATATGTATAATGATAACAGGTAGGTGTTTATGAGAGGTTCATTACAATCATATCGCAAGGTATCGTTAGAGAATGAAATTGCGATGGCTTCGCCCCATCGTATTATCCAATTGATGCTGGCTGGAGCGATGGAACGCCTTGCTCAAGGCCGTTATGCTATTGAAAATAGAGATCTGCAAAATAAAGGGATCTTATTGGGTAAAGCGATAGGTATTATTAATGGCTTAAATAGTAGCCTAAATATGCAAGCCGGCGGTGACATTGCGGGTAATTTAAGCGAACTTTATGAGTTTATGTTGCGACGAATTGCGTTTGCGAATATTAATAATGATCCGGCAGCAATTGATGAGGTTCTAGATATACTGCGGGATATTAAAGAAGGCTGGGATGCTATTCCTGAGAGTGAACATCATATTTCAAGCCATTCAGAAGCCGTTTAATTATTGATTCTATCATGGTAAAGCAAGGACGCTTTCTTTGACAAAGTCAGTAATTTGACTGAAGGTTACTATGTTTGTTGTATTATTCATCTAAAATGATCACAATTGAACATTATTGGTAATTGATACTTGCCATTGCCCCCGTGTTAATACACTATTCTTGACTTCATAAATATGATGAAATAGTTCCAAGGCAAGTATAAAGCAACCGATACTAATAACTAATGCGACTCACTCACCAAAAGAGCTTGACGGCCTACTGAATGATGCAAATAGATCAACGAATCATAATTATCGCCAATTCTTCAGAGCGTGTAATACGATTAACTAACATCCTTGAGTTTCTTGGGGAGATGGTTGATGTCATTGCACCTGATAAATTATCGCAATTGGCTACTGATAACCGCTATCGGGGGCTAGTATTTTGCCAGCGGTCGGTAACGCAACCTGTCATCCAAGCTCATATCGGCTTGGTTCCTTGGCAACCGGTATTACTGCTGGCGGGCACCTCCGACGACAGCCCCGCCGCCAGCAATGTATTAGGTATTATTGAAGAGCCGTTTAATTATCCACAACTGACTGAGCTATTGCACATTTGCCAACTCTTTGTGCAGCATAAGCGCCAAGACGTTCAGACCAGCGCCAACCAAACCAAACTTTTTCGCTCATTAGTGGGCCGTAGTGAAGGCGTGGCTGCGGTGCGTCATTTAATTCATCAAGTGGCACCCTCAGATGCGACCGTGTTGGTCTTAGGCCAATCGGGTACGGGTAAAGAGGTGGTCGCTCGCAATATTCATTATTTATCTGAGCGCCGCGATGGCCCATTTATTCCGGTCAATTGTGGGGCGATACCGCCAGAATTATTAGAAAGTGAGCTCTTTGGCCATGAAAAAGGCTCATTTACTGGCGCGATTAGTGCTCGTAAAGGCCGATTCGAATTGGCCGAAGGCGGCACCTTATTCCTCGATGAAATCGGCGATATGCCGCTGCAAATGCAAGTTAAATTGCTGCGAGTATTGCAAGAACGTATGTTTGAACGGGTCGGTGGCACTAAATCTATTAACGCCAATGTGCGGGTTGTGGCCGCGACTCACCGCAATCTCGACCTCATGATCAGTGAAGATACATTTCGTGAAGACTTATATTACCGCTTAAACGTGTTTCCGATTGAAATGCCATCGTTAGCCGAGCGCAGCGAAGATATTCCGTTGTTACTCCAAGAGCTCGTTAGCCGGGTATTTAATGAAGGCCGCGGTAAAGTACGCTTTACTCAACGCGCGATAGAGTCGTTAAAAGAACATGCTTGGACGGGTAATGTGAGGGAGTTATCTAACCTAGTTGAGCGGTTAACGATCCTCTATCCCGGTGGTTTAGTTGACGTCAATGATTTACCGCTAAAGTATCGCCATATTGATGTGCCTGAATATGAAATTGCCGTCGATGAAGCCTTACTTGAACGTGATGCGTTAGTGGCGATTTTCACCGATGAAGAGCCGATTGAATTACCGGAAAGTCGCTTTCCCAGTGAATTACCTTCAGAAGGGGTGAACTTAAAGGATTTATTGGCTGAACTTGAAATCGATATGATCCGCCAAGCATTAGATCAACAAGAAAATGTGGTGGCTCGAGCCGCCGAAATGCTGGGTATTCGCCGCACCACCTTGGTGGAAAAAATGCGCAAATATGGCTTGTCGAAAGATTAATATCACCGGCGAATTAATAAAATAAAAAAGAGGCGAAAGCCTCTTTTTTATTACTATACAATTACTTATTTTTGGCATGAAGACTGCATCTACCTGATTAACGTTAGTATTTTGACGGGGTTCAAATGTTAAGTCATTCATTAGCCAATGTGGTCACCATCGAGCAATCCGGTAGTCAATGGGTACCGATGCAAGCGGCTGCCAATATGTCGACCCGCATGGATCATATTCTGCAAGCCATGCCCTCTGGTATTGTCATTCTCGATGAGGATGGCGTCGTGACCGAGGCTAATACGGTTGCCAAAACCTTATTAGGCGAACCGCTGGAAGGGATACGCTGGCTGACCATTATCGAGCGGGCATTTGCCCCGCGCAAAGATGATGGTCATGAAATTTCTCTGCGCGATGGGCGCCGGGTTAAATTAGCCATGACGCCATTATCCCCTGAACCCGGTCAATTAATTGTGCTGACGGATCTGACCGAAACGCGGCAATTACAAACCAGTTTGTCACACCTAGAGCGCTTATCGGCGCTTGGCAAAATGGTCGCAAATTTAGCGCATCAAGTGCGCACGCCATTGTCGGCTGCCATTTTGTACGCCTCCAACCTCAAGCAAGCCCGCTTATCGAGTGATGCCCGTGAACGCTTCAGTGACAAGTTACTCGATAGGCTGAGCGATCTTGAGCGTCAAGTGAACGACATGCTGTTAATGGCGCGTGGCCAAGCCAATGGTCAAGAAACCTTGATTAGCGCCGAACAGTTGATGCATCAAGTGATGAGCCAATGTGAGCCGATTGTCAGCAAACAAGGCGGGCGCATCATGGTCGCCGTGCAACAAGACAGTCAAATCAATGTGAATATCAATGCCATGGCATCAGCCATAGGCAATTTAGTGATGAATAGCTTAGAAGCCGGTGGCACAGATATCCGCTTGGTGGTGATGCCGGATGCGCATTGTCCCGACAAACGGGTGCAACTATTGGTGACTGATGATGGCCAAGGAATGGCAAAGGAGGCACAACAGCAAGTGCTCGATCCCTTCTTTACCACTAAGCCTCAAGGCACTGGCTTAGGCTTAGCCGTGGTGCAATCCGTGGCACAGCAACATCAGGGCACATTAACCTTGAGTTGTACCCCAGGTAAAGGCTGCATTGTTGCCATTAGCCTCCCCATTGCCGATTTTCCAACGTTAGTTGAGTGAGTATGCCTATGAACGCCGGAACCATTTTATTAGTCGAAGATGATGCGCATTTACGGGAAGCCTTGGTCGACACCTTGATGCTGGCGCATTATCACTGTGTCGAAGCCTGTTGCGCTGAAGACGCCATCCTTGCGTTAAAACAGCAGTCGATAGATATGGTGATAAGCGACGTGCAGATGCCAGGCATTGGCGGCATGGGTTTGCTCGCGCATTTGCAAAAGCATCATCACAATATGCCCTTGCTGTTGATGACGGCCTTCGCCAGCATCGACAGTGCGGTCGATGCCATCAAACTCGGCGCTGTCGATTATTTGGCAAAGCCTTTTGCACCGGAAGTCTTGCTGAATCAAGTGAGTCGCTATATGCCGCAAGCGCTGCCGGTTTCAGGCCCGGTGGTCGCCGATGAAAAAAGCGAGGCGTTATTGAATCTTGCCAGTCGAGTGGCAGCCTCCGATGCATCGGTGATGATCTTAGGCCCCAGCGGTTCAGGCAAAGAAGTCCTCGCTCGCTATATTCATCAACACAGCCCCCGCAAAGAGGCACCATTTGTGGCCATTAACTGCGCCGCTATCCCTGAAAATATGCTCGAAGCCACCTTGTTTGGTTATGAGAAAGGTGCCTTTACCGGCGCGTATCAAGCTTGTCCGGGTAAATTCGAACAGGCCGAAGGCGGCACCTTGCTGCTCGATGAGATCTCTGAAATGGATTTATCGCTGCAGGCAAAATTACTGCGAGTCTTGCAAGAGCGTGAAGTGGAGCGCTTGGGCGGGCGCAAAACCATTGCCTTAAATGTGCGGGTGTTAGCCACCTCTAACCGAGACTTAAAGGCAGCGGCTGAGCAGGGCGAATTTAGGGAAGACTTGTATTACCGAATTAATGTGTTCCCATTAACTTGGCCAGCGCTGAGGGAACGTCCGAAGGATATCTTACCTTTGGCACGCCACTTATTGGCGCGCCATTGTGAACCGAGCCAGCGGCGGATCCCAAGTTTAGACGACAGCGCTTGTCGGCGTTTGTTAAGTTACCGCTGGCCTGGCAATGTGCGTGAACTCGATAATGTCATTCAACGGGCGTTGATTTTATGCCAAGGCGAGCAAGTGAGTGCCGCTGACATCATTCTCGATACGCATGAAGCGTTGCCAACACCGCTTGAGGTTTGCGACAGTGCCAGCCCAGAAGGACTAGGACAAGAGTTACAAGCCCAAGAGCATGTGATCATTCTTGAAACCTTGAATCAGTGTCAAGGCAGCCGTAAAGCCGTGGCCGAAAAACTGGGCATTAGTGCCAGAACCTTGCGCTACAAAATGGCTAAAATGCGCGAAATGGGCATGGCGATTTAGCCCTCAGCGTATGCTAGCGGCCTTGGCTCAGCAGTGCGCCAAGGCCGCAGTTGTTTGTTCATCTCTCTCTTATCTCATCAAGCCATGCGCTAATTGTTCAGTCCGTCAATAACAAATGTCATGTTGGCAAAGTAATTGCATCTCTGTTGATTAACAACCGAAAGAGTCAAGTTCCCGTCAGGAGGCGAAGATGCAAATTACCACTAATCCATTATTTGCGGAAATGCAGGCCATTAAAGGTGAAATTGCGCCGGCAGCGCCGATATCTCCAGAATCTATCCGACAGGTGAATAATACCCAAGGTGCTGAATTTTCAGAACTGTTAGGTCAAGCCATTGGCACAGTCAACCAATTGCAGTCCAACTCATCGAGCTTAGCGACTCGCTTAGAGATGGGGGACACTCGCGTCACCTTATCCGACACTGTGGTGGCCCGCGAAAAAGCCAGCGTGGCATTTGAAGCGACCATGCAGGTGCGCAACAAATTTGTCGAAGCCTACAAACAAATTATGTCGATGACCGTGTAGTGGTCGCCTTGTGAAAAGGACAGCTAACATGTCGAGCCAATCAGGGATCTTATTGTGAGTACAGAAGTCATTACCGGCGCAGACGCAGCCAATGTTGCCAGCAGCGGCGCAGCCCAAGAAAATAAATCTGGGATGCTTAGCGGCGTCGGCAGCAGCGATTTGTTACGTCAAATCACCATGATCCTCGCCTTGGCCATTTGTTTGGCGGTGGCTGTGTTTGTGATGATTTGGGCGCAAGAGCCTGAATACCGGCCGTTGGGTAAGATGGATACTCAACAAATGGTGGAAGTGCTCGATGTGCTGGATAAGAATCGCGTCGACTACAAGATTGATATTGATGTGATCAATGTGCCAGAAGATCAATATCAAAACGTCAAAATGTTGCTATCGCGCTCAGGCGTGGAGTCCAACGCGGGCGGGGCTGATTTCCTCAGCCAAGAAACCGGGTTTGGCGTAAGCCAACGGATGGAACAAGCGCGCTTAAAGCACAGTCAAGAGCAAAACTTGGCCAAAGCGATTGAAGAGCTGACCAGTATTAGTCGAGCCAAGGTGATTTTGGCGCTACCTAAAGAAAATGTCTTTGCCCGCCATCGCAGCCAACCGAGTGCCACCGTGGTGGTCACGACTCGCCGCGCCGGCTTGGCGCAAGGTGAAGTCGATGCCATTGTCGACATTGTCGCCTCCGCAGTCGAAGGGTTGGAGCCGTCACGAGTGACAGTGACTGATGCCAATGGCCGCTTATTGAATTCCGGCAGTCAAACGGGGGTGTCGGCCACGGCGCGACGTGAACAAGAATTAGTTCAACAAAAAGAAGCCGAATATCGCGCCAAAATTGAATCGATTCTTATCCCTATTCTTGGTCCTGAAAATTTTACTTCCCAGGTCGATGTCAATATGGACTTTACTGCGGTTGAGCAAACGTCGAAGCGCTTTAATCCAGATTTACCCGCGCTGCGCAGTGAAATGACGGTGGAGAACGAATCCAATACCGGGCGCTCAGGTGGTATTCCTGGGGCGCTAACCAATCAACCACCGATGGATGCCAATATTCCGCAAAATGCCGCCAATGGAGGCAACAATGCTAATGGCAATGGTAACTCGCATAAAGAAGCGACTCGCAATTATGAGTTAGATACTGTTATCAGCCATACCCGTCAGCAAATTGGCACGGTTCGCCGAGTCAGTGTGTCGGTGGCGGTGGACTTTAAGCCGGGTGAGACCGCTGAAAACGGCGATATTACCCGAGTGGCTCGCACTGAAACTGAGCTGAGTAATATCCGCCGCCTGCTCGAAGGGGCTGTAGGCTTTAGCACTGAGCGAGGCGACAGCATTGAAGTGGTGACGGTGCCCTTTATGGATCAGCTTATTGAGTCGGGTCCTGATCCTGTGATGTGGGAGCAACCTTGGTTTTGGCGTGCGATTAAATTAGTGCTCGGGGCCTTGGTCATACTGGTACTGATCTTGTTTGTCGTCAGACCTATGCTTAAAAAGTTGATTTATCCTGACGGTCAGCCGATGCCTGAGGAGACAAGTTTAAATAATGAATTAGCGGACATTGAAGATCAATTTGCCAGCGATACGTTAGGCATGCTGAAAGCCAATGATTCTGAGTACTCTTATCGTGAAGATGGCTCGATTCAAATTCCGGCACTGCACAAAGACGATGACATGATAAAGGCGATTCGGGCACTGGTTGCCAACGAACCTGAATTATCAACCCAAGTAATTAAACAATGGTTGGAACAAGATGCCGGAAGATAAGAAAGCCACTGAAAAAGAGAATTTTAAGATTGCTGATTTGTCGGGCATTGATAAAACGGCGATTTTACTCTTAAGCCTAAGTGAGGCGGATGCGGCATCGATCATGAAACACCTAGAGCCTAAGCAAGTGCAGCGGGTGGGGATGATCATGGCTGGCATGAAAGACTTCAATCAAGAAAAAGTGATTGCCGTGCACAAGCAGTTCTTAGATGACATTCAGAATTTCTCATCAATAGGTTTCAATAGCCAAGAATTCGTGCGTAAAGCCTTGATGTCGGCGTTAGGTGAAGAAAAAGCCGGTAACTTGATTGAACAGATAGTCATGGGCGGGGGCTCGAAAGGCCTCGAGTCCTTAAAGTGGATGGATGCGCGCCAGGTTGCCACCATTATTCAGAATGAGCACCCGCAAATTCAAACCATTGTGTTGTCGTATTTAGAGTCTGATCAAGCGGCGGAGATTTTCTCCCAGTTCCCTGAGAACACCCGCTTAGATTTGTTAATGCGTATCGCCAATCTCGAAGAGGTTCAGCCGGCGGCATTGCAAGAACTGAATGACATTATGGAAAAACAGTTTGCCGGACAAGGCGGCGCCCAAGCCGCGAAGATGGGTGGACTAAAAACCGCCGCCGACATCATGAACTTCCTCGATACTGCTGTAGAAAGCCAAATCATGGAAACCATGCGTGAAGCGGATGAAGAAATGGCGCAGCAAATTCAAGACTTGATGTTTGTCTTTGAAAACCTCATTGATGTTGATGACCGCGGTATTCAGGCCATTTTGCGTGAAATCCAGCAAGATGTGTTAATGAAGGCCTTGAAGGGCGCTGACGATGCACTGAAAGATAAAATTCTTGGCAACATGTCTAAACGTGCGGCCGAATTACTGGCCGACGATTTGGAAGCCATGGGCCCCATTCGTTTAAGCGAAGTCGAATTGGCACAAAAAGAAGTGTTGGCTATCGCCAGACGGTTAGCCGATTCGGGTGAAATCATGCTCGGTGGCGGCGGTGGAGATGAGTTCCTCTAATGGCTGAAAAAATATCGCGTAACCTCGTTCGTCCCGATGAACTCGAACAATTCGAAGATTGGCGCGTGCCTGACGTTAGCCATGAAATCGTACGCTCGGCAGAAAATATGTTTGGCCGGGCTTATGCCCAGCGCCAGCCACAATCGGAATCCAACACTAATGTGATGCCACCCACCATGGCGGAGTTGGAACAAATTCGGTTAGAGGCAGAACAAGAAGGCTTTGCCGAGGGCCGTGAGCAAGGGTTACAGCAAGGGCTTGAGGCTGGGCGTTTAGAAGGATTAGAGCAAGGGCATCAGCAAGGTTTTAGCCAAGGTGAGCAACAAGGTTACGAACAAGGCATGGCTGCGGCGGCTGAATTGATCGCGCGCTTTAACGGCTTAATGCAACAATTCACCGCGCCCTTGGCCCTACTGGATGATGAAATTGAATACCAATTGTTAAGCCTAACGCAGGCCCTCAGTCAGGCGGTGATCGGCCATGAGTTGAGCACCCATCCTGAACATATACTCCACACCCTCAAACAGGGCATTGACGCCTTACCTCTGGCCAATCAGCAGATCACCATCTTATTGAACCCAACCGATGTGGCACTGGTGGCCCGCTTATACGGTGAAGAACAACTCCAAAAAAATGACTGGGATGTCCAAGCCGATCCCTGTTTGAAACCCGGCGACTGCCAAATTAAATCAGGGCGTTCCTTGGTGGATTTACGCTTGCAACAACGACTGGCGAGTGTCTTGGCGCACACGACCAGCCAGATGCAAGAACTTGATAGACAAATCGATAGCAAGCAACAGCAACTCGAAAAAGCCGTGACCCGCACAGAACCTGCCGTTGAGCCCTCCGAGGCGGCAGCGACGATTGCCGCAGACGATGCCAAGGCTCAGAGCAGTCCAGAAATAGACGCGCCTAATACCGATGCCGATAACGAGGCTGTTGATGAAAACTCGCCAACATAAACTCAAGCAGTTACTTAAAGATCAATTGCAACAGCAGCCACCGTTTCGCGCTGTGGCGTCGGGGCAATTGGTGCGTGTTGTCGGCTTGACACTGGAGGCCAGCGGTTGTCGTGCGCCGGTTGGCAGTTTATGCGCCATCCAAACCATGGAAGGTGAGTTGATTGCCGAAGTGGTGGGGTTTGACGATGATATTCTCTATTTGATGCCGGTGGAAGAACTGCGCGGAGTCTTACCAGGCGCGCGGGTCACCCCGCTCGGTCAAAAAGCCGGTTTACCTGTGGGCATGGCCTTGCTTGGCAGGGTATTAGATGGCAGTGGTGAACCCCTTGATGGCTTAGGCCCACTCAAAATTGAGCAGCGGGTTAATGGTCATAGCCCGGCCATTAACCCCTTATTACGCCGCGCGATCACAGAACCTTTGGATGTGGGTATCCGGGTAATTAATGCCATGCTGACTGTCGGTGTTGGCCAACGGATGGGACTGTTTGCCGGTTCGGGGGTGGGTAAAAGTGTGTTGCTGGGAATGATGACTCGCGGCACCAATGCCGATGTGATCATTGTTGGCCTCGTGGGTGAACGTGGCCGAGAAGTGAAAGAGTTTATTGAAGAAATTTTGGGAGATGAAGGCCGAGCGCGCTCGGTGGTGATCGCCGCGCCCGCTGACACGTCGCCCTTGATGCGCCTAAGAGCCTGCGAAACCGCCACGAGACTGGCAGAATATTACCGCGAATTAGGCTTTAGCGTGCTTTTGCTGATGGACAGTTTAACCCGCTATGCCCAAGCGCAGCGTGAAATCGCCTTGGCCGTAGGCGAACCGCCCGCAACTAAGGGCTATCCGCCATCAGTGTTTGCCAAATTGCCACGTTTAGTGGAGCGTGCGGGCAATGGTAATGCCAGCGCAGGGGAAGGTGGCATCACTGCTTTTTATACCGTATTAACCGAAGGCGATGATTTACAAGATCCCATCGCCGATGCGGCGCGAGCGATCCTCGACGGTCATATTGTGTTATCGCGCACCCTCGCCGACAGTGGCCATTATCCGGCCATTGACGTCGAAGCCTCCATCAGTCGTGTTGCGCCTATGGTGGTCAGCGAAGCGCATATCGAAGCCATGCGTAAGGTCAAACAAACGTATTCTCTCTATCAGCAGAATCGCGATTTAATCTCGATTGGCGCCTACGCCCAAGGCAGTGATCCTCGGTTAGATAACGCCATTCGTTTATTGCCCGCGATGAATGCCTTCTTGCGACAGAGCATGCGCCAAAGTGTCAACTTTGCCGATAGCCAATTAATGCTGACTCAACTGGCAGCACAATGTAAGTAGGAGGCGGTATGCCAAGCAAAGATCCTTTACAGACGGTGCTTAAGCTGGTGACTGAGGCTGAACAACAAGCGGCGCTGCAACTCAAAAGTGCGCAGCTAGAATGCCAAAAACGGCAACAGCAGTTAAACTCGCTCAATCAATATCGACTCGATTATATGCAGCAATTAAAGGCTCAGCAGGGCCAAGATATTAGTGCGAGTTACTACCATCAATTCCATCGTTTTATTCGCCAAATTGACGAAGCCATTACTACTCAGGTCAAGACAGTCGCTGAGGCTGACAATCTGCGACAACATCGCCAAGCGCATTGGTTACAACGCCAACAAAAACGCAAGTCAGTGGAACAATTGTTAGCCAAGAAAGCGCAGCAAGCCGATGCCAAGGCACAGCGGTTAGAGCAAAAGCAATTGGATGAGTTTGTGGTCAATCAGTTTGCACGGCGAACCGTGCGTTGAACAGCGGATTATGCTGATATCACCCGCCAAAATTACTCATTGGCATTAAAATTGCTTACTTTAAGTGTAAGTTAGTAGACAGTGACCTGCCTCAGTTAAGTGACATCCTGAGGTGCGTTCTTCATCATTTTACTCGAACCTGTGGGCGATGTTGCGCCACATGTCGTGATTTGCTTTGCCGGAGGATTAGATGCAGCAAACTCAATCGCTGTTGTTGGGACAACCACCTAAGGTTAACTCGGTTAGCCCCGCAACCCCCTCCAGCCAAGCCAGTGACAGTGCGGATGGCGGATTTTCTGCCGCGCTGGCAAAGGCGGCAGACAGCCGCGAACAGCAGCTGGCTGAAGCTAAAAAAATCAATAAAAGTAAAAGTTTGAATCAAGAACGCGCCGACAAGGCGGAGACTGAACCACCGCAAAAAACTCCGGAGTCAGCGACTAAAAATGCTGCCATCGATAAGAGCGCGCCAGTAGAGCCTGATGCCCTCAAGCACAGTCGCCCACAGCCTACATCTGACTCCAAAACCCTCGAGTCTAGTGGTAGCCCGATGGCTAACAATGAAGTTCCAAGCGAGACGCAGCCCCTAAGTGCCACTGACGACTTTATGGCGCTTATGTTTGCTCAGTTAGGCATAGAAGATGCAGAATTGACGCAAGATGGCGCCGCTATGTCTACTCAGCTCGATAGTGAGTTGACTGAGGCTGCTAGCGAACTCGACGCCCTCTTACAAGGGAGCATAGCGCCAGAAATACTCAATGAATTGTCAGCCCTGATGCGGCAGTGGCAGCAAGGCGAGGGTGAATCGCCGCTGCCTGATGCGCTGCAAAACTTGTTACAACAAGCTTTAGAGCAATTACAGCAAGGAGCGGATATTCAGCTCGATAAAGATCAGTTGGCCACATTAACCCAGTGGTTGGCATCGGCTGGGGTGGATACTGCCAGCCTTGAACATCTTACGCCGCAAGCGTTAACGTCGATGCTGCAACAAACCATGAGTGCCGCCATCGATAAACCTTGGCATACACTGCCCATCGATATGGATGATAAGCGGCAATGGCATGCCGCCCTGACGGCAACCCGCGTACCGACTGAGTCAAGGTCGGATGATAAGGCCGATGCGCGTCCGGCGTTGCGCAGCTCGATCCTTGGAGAAGCGACGCCAGCGTCTGCTGCAGCGACGCCGGCGAGTGCCGCCGTTGTCAACACAGATCCTAAGTTAACGGCCGAGATCCAGAAGATGGTGGCGGTCGAGTCTGAGGGCAAACTGTCAGATAAACAGGTCGCGGTCATGTTGTCAGATGCCAAGTTATCGGTCAGCGAACCCGACACCAAAGCCCAGGCCCAACCTCAGAACCTAATGCAATCTTTAGCGATGAATGAGACCAGTCGCTCACAAACTGTGCCACAGGTGCAGTTATCCTTGCGTCAACAAATGGATCAACAGCTGCAGCAACATGAAATGATCCAACGTTTTGCGCCCGTCATGCGCTCACAGTTAATGACCATGGTGTCGCAAGGGGTGACTCAGGCTGAAATTCGACTCGATCCGCCGGAGCTTGGCAGCATGATGATCCGAATCCAAGTCGCGGGCGACCAAACGCAGGTGCAGTTCCAAGCGGCCTCCGCGCAAACCCGAGATATGCTCGAGCAAGCCATGCCAAGATTACGTGATTTATTGAATGAGCAAGGCATGCAACTGGCCGATTCACACGTCTCAGAGCAACGCCGAGAGGATCACCGTCAGGGACAAAATGAGGCTGGAGTTGACGACCTTGATGGTGCTCAGGGTGAAAATTCAGCAGAAGAACTAGAAACAAGCTCAAATCAGACAACAAGTTATCGTCAAGGTATAGATTATTACGCGTAAGCAGGTAACCTATACTAATGAAGGTTAATCCCTGATTTACTTATTAGTTGCATTGACTATTACATAGCAATTTTAAAGGACTAAGCACATGGCCGATGGACTTGAACTTGAAGAAAAAGATGGACCGAAGAAAAAAAGTAAACTGCCGCTGATTATCATTATCGTGGTGGTGTTATTGCTTGGTGGTGGCGCCGCCGCATTTTTCTTATTGGGTGGTAGCGATGATGCCGCGACTCAAGAGGTCGCAGGTGATGAGTCTGCGGTGGTCATGGATAACACCCCCGCGACTGGGGAAGCCTTTTATCAACCCATGCCCAAACCCTTCCTATTCAACCTGCCTGCTGCCGACCGTTCGCGCTTGGTGGAAATTAAGGTGCAGTTGATGGGTCGCGGTGACGACGATCATAATTTGATTAAAAAACATATCCCGTTAATTGAAGACGCTTTATTGTCGACCTTCAGTGGTGCGGAGTCCGGCAATTTGAGTACTCAAGCCGGTAAAGATGAACTGCGTAAAGAAGCCTTGCAAAAGGTGCAAACCACGCTGCAAACCCTGACGGGGCGCAAGGTGGTTGAGCAAGTGCTATTTACCGGTTTTGTTATGCAATAATCACTACAAGGCCTTAGCGTGAGCGATTTATTAAGCCAAGACGAAATTGATGCGCTACTTCATGGCGTCGACGATGTAGAAGAAGATTCCCCCGATGATGGTGGGGCCGGTCGGTCTTATGACTTTTCTTCGCAAGATAGGATTGTGCGTGGTCGCATGCCTACGCTGGAGATCGTCAACGAACGCTTTGCCCGTCATTTACGCATTAGCATGTTCAACATGATGCGCCGCTCTGCGGAGGTGTCAATTAATGGGGTGCAAATGCTCAAATTTGGTGAGTATATCCACACCTTATTTGTGCCGACCAGTCTAAACATGGTGCGCTTTAGCCCGTTAAAAGGCACCGGTCTTATCACCATGGAAGCGCGTCTGGTGTTTATTTTGGTGGATAACTTCTTTGGCGGCGATGGCCGTTTTCACGCCAAAATTGAGGGCCGCGAATTTACCCCGACCGAGCGGCGGATTATTCAGCTGTTGCTGAAAATTATTTTTGAAGATTATAAAGATGCCTGGGCACCTGTGATGGACACGGAGTTTGAATACCTCGACTCTGAAGTCAATCCGGCCATGGCCAATATTGTCAGTCCCACGGAAGTGGTGGTGATTAGTTCGTTTCATATTGAACTTGATGGCGGTGGCGGCGATTTCCATATCACGATGCCGTACTCCATGATTGAACCTATCCATGAAATGCTCGATGCTGGGGTGCAGAGTGATAAGCAAGACACGGATATTCGTTGGTCTCAGGCATTGCGTGAAGAGATTATGGATGTGGATGTCGCTATTGAATCCACCGTGGCCGAGAAGGTGGTGAGCCTCAAAGATGTCATGGAAATGAAGGCGGGCGACATAATTCCTATCGACTTGCCTGAATACATGGTGATGGAAGTGGAAAAATTACCAAGCTTCCGCTGCAAACTCGGACAAGCTGGGGATAATTTGGCCTTAAAAGTCTATGAAAAAATTCCGCGGCCAGCGCCGGTTAAAAGTGAATTGCAGTTGATTACTCGCAAGGGTAAGTCTAAAGAAAGTAAAGAACTACAAGGTGATATTGAATGAGTAATGATATGGATGATTGGGCGGCGGCCATGGCCGAACAAGCCGATGAAGAAGCGAGTGCGGTGGAGTTTGATGAACTCAAAGATGACTCAGCGCCGATCACCGCCGATGAAAAAGCCAAACTTGATAGCATCATGGATATCCCCGTTACGATTTCCATGGAAGTGGGCCGCAGCTTTATTTCGATTAGAAATTTACTGCAGCTTAATCAGGGCTCAGTAGTTGAGCTCGATCGCGTGGCCGGCGAACCACTCGATGTGATGGTCAACGGTACCTTGATTGCCCATGGCGAAGTGGTCGTGGTCAATGACAAGTTTGGTATTCGATTAACCGACGTGATTAGCCAAACTGAACGGATTAAAAAACTCAAATAAGGAAAGTCATGTCAGCAGGTTTCTTGGTGTTGGCCACTGTTGCGGCCAGCGACACCAGTGCTACCCTCGCGCCGCTAAGCTCAGCGTCCGAGCCATCCTCTATTGCCACCCTTGCGAGTATGGTCGGTGGTTTAATTGTGGTGCTGGTGGTGATTTTTGTGCTGGCTTGGCTGGTGCGTCGTCTCAACTTGGTTCCGGGCCAGCATGGATTAATGAAAACCATTGCGATCACGCCGTTAGGTCATAAAGAGAAAGTGGTGATCATGGAGCTGGAAGGGCAACAGTATTTATTAGGGGTCACTGCTCAGCAAATTACCTTGTTAGATAAGTTGGCCACGCCGGTGGCCGCCTCTCAGATAAGCTTTGCTGACAGGTTAAAGCAAGTTAAGCAAACGGCTCAACGAGAGGAGCATATCTCATGAAGCTAGGCTTATGGCTACTTATCCCTTTGCTGGCCTTGAGTCCGGCGTTATTGGCGGCGGATGGCATTCTCCCGGCGGTCACCGTGACGCAAGGGCCTGATGGCTCGAGCAGCTATTCGGTGACCATGCAGATCTTGCTGTTGATGACCGCCTTAAGCTTTATTCCGGCGATGTTGATCATGCTGACCTCATTTACGCGGATCATTGTGGTGCTATCGATATTGCGTCAAGCCATTGGTTTGCAGCAAACCCCCTCGAATCAAGTGTTGATTGGCCTCAGTTTGTTTATGACCTTTTTCATCATGAGTCCAGTGTTCGATAAAATTTATTCGGCCGGTGTCGCGCCTTATATTGCAGGTGAACTCAATATTGAACAGGCCTATGAGCAAGGGCGGGAGCCACTCAAAGCCTTTATGTTGGCGCAAACTCGCGATACCGACTTAAAGACTTTTATTGATATTGCCGGTTACGACAATATTACCTCGCCGGAGGCCGCGCCAATGCAAGTGATTGTGCCGGCGTTTATCACCAGTGAATTAAAAACCGCCTTCCAAATAGGGTTTATGTTGTTTATTCCCTTCTTGGTGTTAGATCTGGTGGTTGCCAGTATATTGATGGCCATGGGGATGATGATGTTGTCACCGATGATCGTGTCGTTGCCCTTTAAAATCATGTTGTTTGTCTTAGTTGATGGCTGGACATTGGTGATGGGTACTCTTGCCACTAGCTTTGGACTCGGCACCTAATGCCCGTGTGTTCAATTGCACCTAGCCAGGAGCGCTTATGTCCCCAGAAATGATGGTCGATGTGTTTCGTGAAGCCTTGGGCGTGATAGTTATCATTGTCTCGGTGATTGTGGTTCCAGGCTTATTGGTCGGCTTAGTGGTGGCCGTGTTTCAAGCGGCAACCTCCATTAACGAACAAACCTTGAGTTTCTTACCTCGTTTGTTAACTACCCTGTTTGCCTTGATGTTTTTAGGCCATTGGTTGGTGCAAACCATGATGGATTTTTTCTTTGAAATGGTGCATCGCATTCCGACGGTGGTGGGCTAGTCATGGAGGTGCTGTTTAGCAGCATCAATGGCATACTCGCAGCCTACCTGTGGCCGTTATTTCGAATTTCCAGCATGTTGATGGTAATGGTGGTATTTGGTGCCAATACCACGCCCGTGAATGTGCGGGTGTTATTATCGGTGGCTATTTCCGTGGCGGTCGCCCCGATGTTGCCGCCGATGCCGGAGATCCCACTTTTTTCATTGCCCGCCATCTTTGTGACGTTTCAGCAAATTCTCATCGGGGTCGCCACCGGCCTAGTATCCATTTTGTTGGTGCAAACCTTTGTGCTCACTGGACAAATTATTGGTATGCAAACCTCCTTGGGTTTTGCGTCTATGGTGGACCCAGGTTCCGGTCAACAGACGCCGGTGATCAGTAATTTCTTCTTGCTATTAAGCACCTTAATCTTTTTGATAGTGGATGGTCACTTACTGATGATCCGCATGATCATTACCAGTTTTGAAACGATACCCGTTTCTACCAGTGGCATAGCGATTGAGCGTTATCAGGATTTGGCCATGTGGGTCAGTTATATGTTTGGCGCGGCATTGACCATGTCGATTTCTGCCATTGTCGCCTTATTGCTGATCAATATTTCTTTTGGGGTGATGACTCGAGCCTCGCCGCAATTGAATATTTTCGCCATCGGATTTCCAATCACTATGATCAGTGGCTTGGTGATTATTTGGTTAACCTTGGAACCTATCATGAGCCATTTCGGTGAAGTGTGGCAGGCTGCGCAGGTATTGATTTGTGATCTACTGGCACTGCAATGCCAAGTCCCCGCGATGCCTTAGGTCAATGAAGATGGCAAAAGCTTGTGGCTGAGGCAAGCTTGCAAGTCATGAGTGAGTTATTGCTAGGCGAGTCTGGCGTTAGTTGGCTTAGGCATATAAAAAGGGAGATAGCTTGTGGCTGAGGATAGCGGACAAGAAAAAACCGAAGAGCCCACGTCGAGGCGTCTGCAACAGGCGCGCGAAAAAGGGCAAGTGCCTCGTTCTAAGGAAATGGGCACGGCGGCGGTGCTGTTAGCCTCGGCGCTTGGGTTTATTATGACAGGCCCAGCCATTGCACAAGGGTTAGCCAATGTCATGGCTAAAATGTTTACGCGTAACCGCGCCGAAGTATTTGATAGCAATGCGATGTTTAACGTTTGGAAAGTGATTGCATCCGAGCTGACATGGCCGGTGGCCGGCTTTATCGTCACCCTCACTGTGATTGCCGTGATTGGCAATATTTTGCTCGGTGGTTTTAATTTTTCCACCCAAGCAATGATGCCAAAAGCGAGTAAAATGAGCCCTGTCGCGGGCTTTAAACGTATGTTCGGGGTGCAATCGCTGGTTGAATTGGCCAAAGGGATCGCCAAGTTCGCGGTGGTAGTGGTGATGGTTTACATCCTGCTAAGCTTTTACTTTATCGACATATTGCAACTGTCACGGGGCCATTTACCGGGCAATATGCGTGATGCGATGGAGTTATTAGCTTGGATGTTTTTGCTGTTATGCAGCTCGCTCGTCATCATTGCCATTTTCGACGTGCCCTTTCAAGTTTGGAACCATACCAAGCAGTTACGCATGTCTTTGCAAGATATCAAAGATGAGTACAAGGACACCGAGGGTAAACCGGAAGTCAAAGGACGTATCAGGCAGCTGCAACGGGAAGCCTCGCAGCGGCGTATGATGGCGAAGGTGCCAGAGGCCGATGTGATTATGGTTAACCCTGAACACTATGCGGTGGCATTAAAATACGATGTTAAACAGGCGGCAGTGCCGTTTGTGGTGGCCAAAGGCAGTGACGAGGTTGCATTTAAAATCCGTGAAATCGCCAGAGCCTATGAAATCCCGATTGTGTCGGCTCCGCCGCTGACTCGTGCTATTTACTACAGCACTAAGCTAGATCAGCAGATCCCTAATGGCTTATTTACTGCGGTCGCTCAAGTGTTGGCTTATATTTATCAATTAAAGCAATTCCAGCAAGGGAAAGGTCGCCGACCGACCCCGCTGCCGACGAATCAACCCATTCCCGATGAGTTAAAACGCTAGTCCAGTTGTTGGCTTTTTAGGCCAACAGCGCTTCTTTTTAACCTAACAGGGCCTGTATTTACGCAATTTGACACAGTTGGCGTAACCTTTGCTTGGCATAGCTATCAGCCATTTCCAGTGTCAAAGTTCAGGCAGCTCTCTATGGATATGAAAGCCACGTTAGGCCAAATAAAACAGATAAGACCCGCACATTTTCGCGGTGTAGGTACGCCAGCATTGGTGCTGGCGGCATTAGCAATGATTGTATTGCCGATGCCAGCCTTGCTGTTAGATATCCTGTTCTCGTTTAATATTGCCCTAGCGCTGGTGGTGCTGTTGGTGGCGATTTATACCAATCGGCCGTTAGATTTCGCCGCATTCCCGACGGTACTGCTGGTGGCAACCTTGCTGCGATTAGCACTGAACGTCGCCTCAACCCGCGTGGTGTTGCTCGAAGGTCATAACGGTCCTGATGCGGCGGGACAAGTGATTGAGGCCTTTGGCTCGGTGGTGATTGGCGGTAACTATGCCGTTGGTTTAGTTGTGTTTCTTATTTTGATCATCATTAACTTTGCGGTGGTGACCAAGGGGGCTGGCCGAATCTCAGAGGTGAGTGCTCGCTTTACGTTAGACGCGATGCCCGGTAAGCAAATGGCGATTGATGCGGACCTTAATGCCGGACTGATTAATCAGGAGCAGGCGCGGACTCGCCGCGATGAAGTTACCCGAGAGGCCGACTTCTATGGCGCGATGGACGGGGCGTCAAAGTTTGTTAAAGGGGATGCCATCGCCGGTATTATGATCTTGGTGATTAACATCACCGGCGGTTTCATTATTGGGATGGTGCAGCATGATTTGAGTTTTGGCGATGCCGCTGAAATTTATACCTTACTGACCATTGGTGATGGTTTAGTCGCACAAATTCCGGGATTGCTCTTGTCGATTGCCGCGGCCTTAATGGTGACGCGTCAAAATGAATCTGGCGACATGGGGCAAATGGTGATTGGTCAGATGTTTGACAGTCCTAAAGCGCTAGCCATTGCCTCTGGGGTGTTGTTTGTTATGGGGATTGTCCCGGGCATGCCGCATTTTGCCTTTTTAAGTTTTGCGGCCCTGACCGGATTTGTGGCCTATCGAATTCATCAAAAACACAAGAAAGCTGAGGCGCTGGCTGTCGCCGCCGCGTTAAAAGGCCCCGTAGAGAAAGAGCAGCAAGGCCCGAGAGATCTGAGTTGGGATGATGTGCATCATGTGGATACCATTGGCCTTGAAGTGGGTTATCGCTTAATTCCTTTAGTCGACAAGGGCCAAGGCGGCGAGTTGCTAGGCCGAATTAAAGGGGTCCGTAAAAAGCTGTCACAAGAAATGGGCTTCTTGGTGCCTGCGGTTCATATTCGGGACAATCTCGATTTGGCGCCAAACTCTTATCGAATTGCCTTGATGGGGGTGACAGTGGGCGAAGCTGAAATTCATCATGATTGTGAATTGGCCATCAATCCTGGGCAAGTCTATGGCAGTTTAGAAGGCAAAGCGACCCGCGATCCTGCGTTTGGGCTCGAAGCCGTATGGATTAATCCAGCCCAACGTGAACAGGCACAAACCTTAGGTTATACCGTGGTGGATGCCGCCACGGTAGTGGCCACTCACTTAAGTCAATTACTTCACAATAATGCTGCTAAATTATTGGGTTATGAAGAAGTCCAGCAGTTATTGGATATGTTGGCCAAGGTATCGCCTAAGTTGGTGGATGGTTTAGTCCCTGAGGTGTTGCCGCTTGGTTCTGTGGTTAAAGTGATGCAAAACCTGCTCAATGAAGGGGTGTCTATTCGCGACCTTAAGACCATAGTGCAAACCTTGCTGGAATATGGCAGTAAGAGTAATGACACCGAAGTGCTAACGGCGGCGGTGCGGATTTCGTTAAAGCGGATGATCGTCCAAGAAATTTCAGGGCCTGAGTTAGAAATCCCCGTCATTACCTTGGCGCCAGAGTTGGAACAGATGTTGCATCAGTCTATGCAGGCATCCGGCGGAGAAGGCCCGAATATTGAGCCTGGGTTAGCCGAGCGAATGCAGCAAACATTAGCCGATGCCGCTCAACGACAAGAAATGGTAGGACAACCCGCCGTGTTATTAACCTCGGGAATGTTACGTTCAACCTTGTCACGGTTTACTAAATATACCATTCCAAATCTACGGGTCATTTCATATCAAGAAGTACCCGATGAGAAACAGATTAGAATCGTAGCGGCTGTCGGTCAATAGAGGACATTTAATTGAAAATTAAACGGTTTTTTGCTAAAGATATGCGCAGCGCTCTAGCACAGGTTAAAGATACCTTGGGCTCAGATGCTGTGATCATGTCTAACAAGAAGGTCCCTGGTGGCATTGAGATAGTCGCGGCCGTGGATTACGACGAACCTAAGGTCAACCTGTCTAAGGCGACTGAAACTCCGCCATCATTGGCCAAATCCATGTTCAGCAGTGTCATGCCTCAAGGGCGTGAACTGAGTGATGATACCGTATCACTCGGGGCCAGCCAAAATAGCGTTCGCGCCAGAAATCAGTCAGCCACAGCACCAGCCAATCGCACACCATTACGTCAACCGTTAGATAGTGAGAGTCAATCAAAGGTCGAAGAGATTGATAGCTTACAAGCTTTACTGGCCAAGCAACACGCCAAATTGCAGCAAGTGAGTCAAAGCGAACAGGTTGAATTGCCCGCTTGGGCGCGTGGTTTAGAGCAAGCCCAACAGCCGACTCCCGCTGCGCCGCCCCGCAGTCATAAACGTCACGCTGAGCAACCAGACAGTGCCGACATGAATGCCATGCGTGAAGAGTTGAGTTCATTGCGCAATTTATTGACGCATCAGTTGTCGTCGTTAATGACTGATCAAAAACAGCGTCAAGATCCCGTGGGTGCGATGTTAGAAAAACGCTTATTAGAAGCTGAGTTTTCGCCCAAGATGGCGGCCAAGCTATCGGCGTTGACTCAGCACTATACCACGGCCGAATTAGTACACACCTTACCCCAAAGTTTGGCGAATATGCTCAACAACCAAGGCGATGATATTGTCAATCGTGGTGGGGTAGTGGCTTTTGTGGGGCCAACCGGTGTGGGAAAAACCACCACGCTGGCCAAATTGGCAGCACGTTTTGCGGCAAAACACGGCTGTGACAGTGTTGCGCTTATCACTATGGACCATTATCGCATTGGTGCCTTTGAACAATTGGCAACCTATGGCAAAATCATGGGGTGCCCAGTGAAGCAAGCACACGATCTTAATGAATTAGAACAAATTTTATATCAGTTTAGAAATCGGAAACTAGTATTAATAGATACGGCCGGTATGGGGCAAAGGGACATGAGACTCTATCAACAACTGGATAATTTGGCCGCGAGTAAACGCCTTCCTATTCGGAGTTATCTTGTCTTGTCCGCAACCTCGCAACGCAAAGTGATGGAAGATGCTGTGCGTCATTTTCAACGTATTCCGTTAGCGGGCGCGGTGTTAACAAAAATGGATGAATCTGTATCTTTAGCTGCAGCATTAAGCACGTTAGTCGCAAGTGACTTACCTTTAAGTTATGTGACTGATGGCCAACGTGTTCCAGAAGATATGCAAGTAGCCGACACTCTAGCTTTAGCTAAGCTTGCCTTGGCCGGACTGGATGTGAAATCACAAGAATTACAAGAGACCTGGTCAGATAGTATGGCCTATGCATTTGAGTAAAGTTATGACTCCGGATCAAGCAAGCGGTTTACGCAAAATGAATCAACCAAATAATGAAAAAGTAAAAGTCATCGCGGTCACCGGTGGTAAAGGCGGGGTGGGTAAAACCAGCGTGTCGATTAATACTGCGGTGGCGATGGCTGAAAAAGGCAAACGAGTGTTAGTCCTCGACGCTGACTTAGGTTTGGCAAACGTGGATGTCATGCTTGGGATCCGTGCTGAGCGCAATTTGTCACATGTGCTTTCGGGGGAAGCTGAACTTGACGATATTATTGTCAGAGGCCCAAAAGGGATCGGTATTGTGCCGGCAACCTCAGGAACACAAGGCATGGTCGAGCTCACGCCAGCCCAGCACGCCGGCTTAATTCGTGCATTCAGCGAGATGCGCACCCAGTTTGATGTGTTAGTGGTCGATACGGCTGCCGGTATCTCAGATATGGTGTTGAGTTTCTCGCGCGCCTCGCAAGATGTGTTGGTCGTGGTGTGTGATGAACCGACCTCCATTACCGATGCTTATGCACTGATTAAGATCCTCAGCCGTGAACATGGCGTGTTCCGATTTAAAATAGTTGCCAATATGGTCAGAAGTTTACGTGAAGGAATGGAGTTGTTTGCTAAACTCAGTAGGGTCACGGATCGATTTTTGGATGTCGCCTTGGAATTAGTTGCGACCATACCTTTTGATGAGAATCTACGTAAGTCTGTCCGCAAGCAAAAATTGGTTGTGGAAGCCTATCCTAAATCTCCGGCGGCAATTGCCTATCAGGGCTTGGCGAATAAAGTGATTAGCTGGCCGGTGCCTAGTCAACCTGGTGGTCATCTTGAATTTTTTGTTGAACGCTTAGTTCAGCGACCAAATTATCAAGAGGAAAGGGCGAGTGAATAAAGCTGCCGCGTATTCCGGCGTTCATGATAAGACCAGCATAGTTGAACAGTATGCGCCTTTAGTTAAACGAATTGCCCACCATTTGTTGGCTCGTTTACCTGCGTCGGTTCAATTAGATGACTTATTACAAGCCGGAATGATGGGGTTACTTGAAGCTTCAACAAATTTTGATGGTAGCAAAGGTGCAAAATTTGAGACCTTTGCTGGCATTCGGATCCGAGGGGCCATGTTGGATGAAATCCGCCGTGGTGACTGGGTTCCACGCTCTGTACATCGAAATAATCGGCGGGTGGCGCAAGTCATTGAAGAGTTAGAACAAGTCTTGGGTCGCGATCCTAGCGACACAGAAATTGCAGATAAACTTGATATGACGCTAGATGAGTACCATCATATTCTTAACGATGTTTCTATAGGGAAAATCATAGGGATAGAAGATTTAGGGGGCAGTACCGACTTTTTCATGCCAGATGGCAGTGTCGATGACAGTACCTTTGAGTCTTTAGCGGCTTCACAATTTCAAGGCGCTCTAGTGAATGCGATTAAGCAATTACCCGAAAGAGATGCATTGGTTTTGTCGCTTTATTATGACGAAGAGCTGAATTTAAAAGAAATAGGCACCATACTTGAGGTAAGTGAGTCACGAGTTAGCCAGATACATAGTCAGGCAATGCTTAGGCTAAAAGCCAAACTCAAGCAATGGACGCAATTATAAATACTGACGGAGCAGTAAGCTCACCGGAGGAAACCTTGGACAAGAACATGAAAATTCTCATTGTGGATGACTTTTCAACCATGAGACGGATCATTAAGAACTTGTTACGTGATCTTGGATTCAACAATACGCAGGAAGCGGATGATGGCTCGACCGCATTACCTATGTTGCAGAAAGGGGATTTTGATTTCGTTGTGACCGACTGGAACATGCCAGGTATGCAAGGTATCGATTTATTAAAAGCCATGCGTGCTGACGATAAATTAAAAACAATCCCTGTATTAATGGTGACCGCCGAAGCCAAGCGTGAGCAGATTATTGCTGCCGCCCAGGCCGGTGTAAACGGTTATGTGGTAAAGCCATTTACCGCGGCTACGTTAAAAGAAAAACTGGATAAGATTTTCGAACGTCTCAGTTAAGCAAGGAAATGCTATGCAGGTTGCTACCGCAGGCTTAATTAGCCTGGAACAAGCAAATCATTTAGTGGAATTACTGTCTGGCGGTCAACAAGAGCAGGCTGATAATTTCATCCGCGATTTAGCACAACCTCTGCAAAAGGAATTGTTTGATGAAGTGGGTAAATTAACTCGCCAATTACACAGTGCCCTCGCAGATTTTCAACTCGATAGCCGCTTAACGACCTTGGCCCATTCTGAGATTCCGGATGCCAAAGAACGCTTGAATTATGTCATCGATATGACAGAGCAAGCCGCTAACAAGACCATGGATGCCGTCGAAGAAGCTTTACCTGTTGCGGATGCATTATTGGTAAATCTTGATGATGTAAAACCGGCTTGGGAAAGACTGATGCGCCGCGATATTGATTTGGCTGAGTTTAAAAACTTATGTCATGACGTCCAGCAATTCATGCAGCGCACAGAGCAAGACACTTTACGGTTACGAGAATTATTGAACCAAGTGCTGTTGGCACAGGACTTCCAAGATCTCACCGGTCAGATGATCCGTCGAGTTATCGATCTAGTTCGAGAAGTCGAAAACAACTTAGTGTCGATGTTGACCGTGTTTGGTGATTTACCAGCGCCAGCACAACCAGTATCGCCGCTAACAGGAATTGAAGCAGAAGGCCCAATTTTGAATGCAGAGACGCGTCAGGACGTGGTGGCAGGTCAAGACGAAGTGGATGATCTACTTTCTAGTTTGGGTTTTTGATAAGGAGTCAAGTCAATGGCTTTTGATGTGGATGAAGAGATCCTTCAGGATTTTCTAATTGAAGCGGGTGAAATTCTCGAATTACTACAAGAGCAACTTGTAGAACTAGAAAATAACCCGGACGACACGGATTTGTTGAATGCGATATTTCGCGGATTCCACACGGTAAAGGGTGGTGCAGGGTTTTTGAGTTTAAACCCGATGGTGGAAGTGTGTCACCAAGCCGAAAATACCTTTGACTTGCTGCGTAACGGAAAGCGGAGTGTTACCTCGGAATTGATGGATATCATCCTTCAAGCCGTGGATAGCATTAATCATATGTTCTCGCAGACGCAATCGGGGCAAGAACAAGACTCGGCACCTGCTGAGTTGCTCGATGCCCTCACTCGTTTGGCCAATGGTGAAGTGCTAGCCGGCGAGGGTGGCGCTGATACTGAGGCGGCCGTCGCTGAAGCCCCAGCCCCTGTCGAAGAGCCCGTCGCTGCCACCACTGACAGTGTGAGTGACAGTGGCATTGACGAAATCAATGAAAGTGAATTTGAAGCCATGCTTGATGCCTTGCATGGCGGTAGTAGCGAGGCGCCCGCCAGCGATAATGCCTTTGATGGT
Source organism: Shewanella sp. NIFS-20-20 (assembly GCF_019209865.1). GTDB lineage: Bacteria > Pseudomonadota > Gammaproteobacteria > Enterobacterales > Shewanellaceae > Shewanella. Next base: position 56,314 of record NZ_JAHUTT010000007.1, read on the forward strand.
GTTGGATTTGACGATGCCCCGGCTGCCAGCGACAGCGATGAAATTACTGATGATGAGTTTGAAGCGCTGTTAGATACCTTACACAATAGCGACAAACCTAAAGAAGCTGAAGCTGTCGTTGAGACAGATGAAATTACTGATGATGAATTTGAACGTCTGCTGGATGAACTCCATGGGAGTGATGGCGTACCCAAGGCGGTTACCCCAGCTGCGCCAGCTACACCCGCACCTGTAGCTGCCAGCAAACCAAGCCCCGCCCCCATTGAAAAGGCCGCGACCCCGGCACCGAAACCGGCGGTAAAAGCTGCCGCACCCGCGCCAGCGGTGGCGAAAGACAAAGCGCCAGCAAAAGCTGCGCCCCAAGCAGAAACTACCGTGCGGGTCGATACCGCCAGACTTGATGAAATCATGAACATGGTTGGCGAGTTGGTATTGGTACGCAATCGATTAGTCAGCCTTGGTATTACCCGTGAAGACGAGGAAATGTCAAAGGCATTGGCCAATCTCGACTTAGTGACCGGTGATTTACAAGGCGCGGTCATGAAAACGCGGATGCAGCCGATCAAAAAAGTCTTTGGTCGTTTCCCCCGCGTGGTGCGTGATTTGGCACGCAGTCTCAATAAAGAAATTGATTTAGTCATGGTCGGTGAGGACACCGATTTAGATAAAAACTTGGTTGAAGCCCTTGCTGATCCCTTGGTTCACTTAGTGAGAAACTCGGTGGATCACGGCATTGAAATGCCAGATGTTAGGGTGGCGAATGGTAAGTCTAAAACCGGGACGATTACCTTGTCGGCCAGCCAAGAAGGTGACCATATTCTGCTGAAAATCGAAGATGATGGCGGCGGGATGGATCCGCAAAAGCTGAAAGAAATTGCGATCAGTCGAGGGGTGATTGATGATGACATGGCTGAGCGCATGTCGGATATTGAAGCCTACAACCTAATTTTTGCGCCTGGGTTCTCAACCAAAACAGAAATTTCTGATATTTCTGGTCGTGGTGTGGGCATGGATGTGGTTAAAACTCGGATCACCCAACTGAATGGCACGGTCAATGTCGACTCCAATAAAGGGGTGGGCACCGTTTTAGAAATTAAGGTTCCGTTGACGTTAGCAATTATGCCGACGCTGATGGTCGAGGTGGCAACTCAGGTATTCGCCTTGCCATTATCGAGCGTTAACGAAATTTTCCACTTGGATTTGACGAAGACCAATGTGGTTGATGGCCAGTTAACCGTGGTGGTGCGCAATCAAGCGGTGCCGCTGTTTTACTTAGAAAGCTGGCTTAGACCTCAAACTCGCTTTAAGCATGGCGACAAGAAACATGGTCATGTGGTGATAGTGCAGTTAGGTAATATGCTGATTGGCTTTGTTGTCGATGCGCTTATCGGTCAAGAGGAAGTGGTGATTAAGCCGCTTGGCAAGTTATTACAAGGAACACCTGGGATGTCGGGGGCCACAATCACCTCGGATGGCGGTATTGCTTTAATTCTCGATGTGCCAAGTATGTTGACTCATTACGCCAAGAAGAATTAAAAAAAATGCCAAATAAGGACTTAAATGGCTATCAAAGTATTAGTGGTCGATGACTCAAGCTTTTTTCGTCGTCGCGTAAGTGAAATTGTCAATCAAGATCCTAGTTTAACCGTTATTGGCACCGCCAATAACGGGGTAGAAGCCATCAAAATGGCTAAAGAACTGCAGCCTGATGTGATAACGATGGACGTTGAAATGCCAGTGATGGATGGCATAACCGCAGTGCGTCAAATTATGAGCACGCAGCCCATGCCAATTTTGATGTTTTCGTCGTTAACCCATGACGGAGCAAGAGCGACCCTCGATGCCTTGGAAGCTGGAGCATTGGATTTCCTGCCGAAGCGTTTTGAGGATATTGCCACTAATAAAGACGATGCAGTGTTATTACTGCAGCAACGGATTAAAGCCATTAGTCGGCGGCGGGTGACTCGCACTATGCCAGCGCACTCGGCTGTCCCCGCGGTGGCTCGGCCTGTCGAACGTCCCAATGTCAGTAGTGAGCCGCGCAATGCTCAAATGCCGGTGAAAGCCCCCAGCCGCGAACCCGCGGTGCGCTCGTCGACCGTTCGGGCCTCAGGTAAGCAGTATCGCTTGTTATTGATTGGGACTTCTACCGGTGGGCCTGTGGCCTTGCAACAAGTGCTAAGCTGTTTACCGGCCGATTATCCGCACCCGATTTTGCTGATCCAGCATATGCCGGCCGCGTTTACCCCTGCGTTTGCTTCCCGCTTAAACGGCTTATGTAAAATTGAAGTCAAAGAAGCAGAAAATGGCGATGTGCTGCGCCCAGGTTGTGCATATTTAGCCCCAGGTGGCATGCAAATGTTATTGGAGCGGGGTGGCACTTGTGGCCGTCTCAAAGTCATGCCCGGGCCGAGTGAGCTCAATTATAAGCCCAGTGTCGATATCACCTTTGCCTCTGTGGCTAAATTATTCGGTCGAGACTGTTTGGCGGTGGTGTTGACGGGCATGGGCGCTGATGGCCGCGATGGTTCACGGCTGATCAAAGAGGCCGGTGGTGAGATTTGGGCTCAAGATGAAGCCTCTTGTGTGGTGTATGGCATGCCGCAAGCTGTTACGAGTGCGGGTTTATCCAGTCATTCACTGTCGTTAAATGACATGGGGCCGGCGATCTTAAAAGAGACGTACCGTGGCTAATGCACATCGAAGTTTGATCTTGTGGTCTGTGATTGGCTTACAGCTATTTGCTCTATTGGTACTGCTGGCTTTTGGTTGGCAGCAATGGCAATTAAGTCAACAACTTGCGCAAGAAGTACAACAGTTAAAAGCGTCGCAAACCTTGATTGTCGTCGGCGATGAACAAGCGCAAGATTTTGCCGATTGGTTGACTGCCAATCCCCAGCAGCTAGACGAGTTGCTCGCCAGTAGTCAACAGCTGCCGGCAGAGGCGCGCCGTGACGCTAATCATTCCCTGCTGGCGGGGGATAGCGCCCGCATTCATCCGCTGACTGAACAAGCCATGTTAGCTGGTGAGCAGCAAGATACCGTTGGCGCCAATGACCCTAGGGCGGCGCAGCTGTTAGCGGCGGATACACCTGAGTTAACGCAGCAAGCACAAGGCCACACTCAAGCAGATATAACCACCTTGAAAACTATTGAAGCCGCGAGGGATGACGGCGCGGTAGTGGCACGCAATCCATTGAGGCAACCTATCGCTGCGTCGCAGCTACCGACTCAGCCTGTGGTGATGTCACAGGATGAACAAGGGGTAAAAGTGATTTTGCTGCCTCATGGTGGCATTCGAGTTACCACTCGACAAGATAACTAAAATAACACTGTTGGGAGATAGCGTGAAAGTTTGGACTATTGCCAATCAAAAAGGGGGGGTGGGTAAAACCACCACAGTGGCTACCCTTGCCGGTTTACTCAATAAGCGCCAACGACGGGTGTTATTGATTGATACCGATCCCCATGCCTCTCTTGGATATTATCTGGGGATTGATCCCGAACAGGTGCCGGGTTCTCTGTACGATATTTTTATGGCGCATAAAGAGTTAACTCATGATCTTGTGCGGCAGTATATCGTGCCCACGTCAGTGGAAGGATTAGATTTATTACCCTCGACCATGGCATTGGCCACTTTAGATCGCTCCTTAGGGCACCAAGAAGGCATGGGCTTAGTGTTACGCAATGTCTGCCGGTTATGTGAGGCTGATTATGACTATGTCTTAATTGACTGCTCACCGGTGCTGGGGGTATTGATGGTCAATGCTCTAGCGGCCAGTGAGCATATTGTGATCCCAGTGCAAACAGAATTTTTGGCCATAAAAGGGCTGGAGCGGATGATCAAAACCATGGAAATCATGGGGCGTTCTAAAGCCACCCAGTATAGCTACACCATAGTTGCTACCATGTACGATAGAAGAACAAAAGCGTCGCCCTTAGCGTTGCAAGCCTTGAGCGAGCAATATCCGCAACACTTATGGCCAGATGTTATCCCTGTAGATACTAAATTTCGTGACGCAAGCTTAGCTCATTTGCCTGCGCCTCATTATGCTGCCTCTTGCCGTGGGGTTAAAGCTTATGAGAGATTAGTTGAATACCTTTTTGCTGGAAATTTAAAACATGCGAAAGTCAGTTGACGACACAGTATTTGACTATTTCAATCTGCTGTTAACCGAACCCAAAAACGCGACACCCGCCAGCATAACCGAACGCCCCTTTGAGCGTCAGCGCGCCGCAAACCCCATTCATGAGGAGGTGATCGCCCTCGCTGACGGCGATGAGCCGAATGCACCCCCCCGCCACTATCGGCCTGATGTGAGCGTTAAGCGCCGTGAAAGCCCAAAGGAAGCCTCAAAAACGCCTTTTGCCGTCGACTTTAACGATGAGGTCATGGATAAAGCGGCATTAGAAAAATTATTGGCCCCTTTGCTTATGCCTGAGGTGCCAGCACCGGTACCAGTAGCAAAACCTGAACCCACAATGATGCCTGAGCCTGAGCCTGAGCCTGAGCCTGAGCCTGAGCCTGAGCCTGAGCCTGAGCCTGAGGCGCGAGTCGACTCGCCTGACGCAAAGGTGATAGTCAATACCGAGACAATGATTGCGACCTCATTAGCGACCCAAACCGGGATGTCTCCCCCTAACGATATAAAAGATTTAGCAGAATTACTCGAAAATGAATTTCAGGTACTATTCTTTAAAGTAGCCGGTCTAACGTTAGCAGTACCTTTAGTGAATTTAGGGGGTATAGTTCGGTTAGAGCGAATTAATCATATTTTCGGCCGTCCGGATTGGTATCTTGGGGTGCAAGCTCAACGGGGTAGTCAGTTGAATGTGGTCAATACCTGTGCGTGGGTGATGCCTGAAAAGTATGATGATAATTTAGCTCAAAGCACAAACTATCAATATGTTGTATTATTAGAGGACAGTAACTGGGGATTAGCGTGTGAATCACTGGTTAATGCTTTAAAAATTGATAAGTCACAAATCAATTGGCGCAACAAGCCGGGTAAGCGGCCATGGTTGGCTGGTGTAGTGAAGGAGCAAATGTGTGGCATTTTAAATGTGCCAGTATTAATACAAATGCTCGATGCAGGTTTAGGTTGTCAGGATCCGTTAGGCTGAGGTAATTATGTCAGAAACAAGTAATGTAGCAGCCATTGCTGCCAAGGATGATGCAGTTTTACAGTGGGTCACCTTTCATTTAGATAATGAAACTTATGGCATTAATGTCATGCAGGTGCAGGAAGTGCTGCGTTACACTGAAATCGCTCCCGTACCAGGTGCTCCGCATTATGTGCTCGGTATCATTAATTTGCGTGGCAATGTTGTGACCGTCATTGACACGCGTTCGCGGTTTGGATTGCAGTCATCTGATGTTGATGATTCTACGCGGATTGTGATTATTGAAGCTGAAAAGCAAGTGATTGGTATTTTGGTGGACAGTGTGGCTGAGGTGGTCTATTTGCGCCGTAGTGAAATCGACAATGCACCCAATGTCGGCACTGAAGAAAGCTCTAAGTTCATTCAAGGGGTAAGCAATCGCGACAATGAACTACTCATCTTGGTCGATTTAGATAAGTTATTATCGGAAGATGAATGGAGTGAAGTGCAGGAAATTTAATTCGCCCGTTCGGATATTTTTACGCACACTAACGACACATAAACCGCGAGTTTATGTGTCGTTTTTTTTGCCAAATTCCTGGAAATACTCAACCCAGCAAATGAGATGTTGGCTTGATTATTGCTTTAAATGAGTTACTTAGATTTTTTTGACAGTACGAGTCGTATTGTAAACTGGTGTTGAGAGGTAAACATGGAGGATCTACTCCAAATAATCACCCTGACGTTGAGCATCACTGCCATCGGTATCGCAGTAATTTTGTGTTGGTATGTCAAGCGGCTGACTGTTCGTGTCGATGCGCTCGCGAAGGTATTAAAAGCCAGTGACAAGCAAAAAGATGACATGAAACGCGATGTCTCTGAATTACGCAGTGGCACCATCGGTGTTGGTCGCAGAGTGCTAGAGTTAGAAAATACCCTCAGTCAACAAGCCATGAAATTAGCCGAAACTCAAGAACATGATCCACAGGCGAGATTATATAGTCGCGCCACTAAAATGGTGTCATTAGGGGCCGACATCACGGAATTAATGGCTGAATGCGAACTTCCGCGTGCAGAAGCCGAATTATTACTGCGCTTACACCGACAAGCCTAAATGACCGCGCTGGTGTCCCGGTCGTGTAAGGTCGGGTGCCAAGTCTTGGAAGCGGTAATTCCCTCGACTCATTTGAGTCAACTCAACGTGCGTCAGTTACCGATAAACGCTGCTGTGCTCATCACGGTGAGCGCGCAACAAAAGGGGGCAGGCAGAAACGTTAGCCTATTTTGTTAACAAGTATAAGCAGCAACAGCCGGCCCATAATGGCCGGTGGCAATGACGTTTGGTTTGATAACAACTGTAAAATTAATGGGTTAAAAATAGCTGAGACAACAAGAGTTAAGGCCATTTTGATAAATATAAGAATTATATTTGGCTGGCAAGCAATAATTCACCTTTTATCACTGTTTTTATGTTGCTAACCGCTAGCGCATTGGTATTCTATTTCGTCATTATTTTGGCGTTGCTTGAACTAAGTCGCAAAATCCCCCGTATACTTAGATTTTAGACATCGCGCTAATACCTATTTTTGAATTCAAATAGATGGTTGAGAGATAACAATGAAAGGACTGGCTATTAGGTGTAACCCTGTGTGGATTTTAGCTTGCGTGAGCTCGCTGACGGCGATGGCAGCCGACGAGCCTGTGAGTAATGAAACCAAGGCGCCGATGACGGCCACAGTGACCTACAATGATCCCCGCGATCCATTTGAGTCTTTTAACCGTTCGATGTGGCATTTTAATTACCAGATCTTAGATCAATATCTGTATCGTCCGGTATCGCACGGCTATAAAGAGCATGTTCCTTCGCCAGTGAAAACCGGCATAAGTAATTTTGTGCATAATCTAGAAGAACCCGCTAGCCTAGTCAATAATACCTTGCAGGGTAAATTTGGTTGGGCGGCTAATGCGGGCGGCCGCTTTATTGTTAACTCAACCATTGGTTTGCTCGGTTTAATCGATGTTGCAGATATGATGGGGATGCCGCGTAAGCAAGATAGTTTTAATGAAGTGCTTGGTTTTTATGGCGTCCCTGATGGTCCTTACCTCATGGTGCCAGTATTAGGGCCTTATAGTACGCGTAAGATAACGACAGACTGGGTAGATGATCTATACTTTCCTTTATCTGAGCTAACTTTAATACAGTCAGCCATGAAATGGGGATTAAAAAATCTTGATGCTCGTGCCCAAGCCATTGATCAAGAACGCTTAGTGGATAATGCACTGGATCCTTATACATTTGTCAAAGATGCCTACTTCCAACATATGAGCTATAGGGTGTATGATGGAAATGTTCAAAAAAATCAGGATGATGATGAACTTCTCAATGAGTATTTGCAGGAGCTAGATTAATTGCTAATCGGCTTGGTTACCTAGATTTAATGATTGTTTTCGGCTGGTGGTACCGCTAAACCCATAGCGTGATGACTTTTTTATAGCGATTGTCATGGTTAAGTCAATGTCACCCTTGGGTGAGTTAGAGTAGGGGGATGCGCGGTTTTAGGTTGTTAGCCTTGGGCTTTCATCCCTGAGTGAGCCTATTTAGACAACATCTACAACCCTTGCAGCTTGTTGAGAAGTCATAGGACTTAAGGGTAACTATATGTCGTTAAAAGATGTTTCAGTATTACTGGTGGAGGACGATCCAGTTTTTCGCAAGCTAGTTGCTGATTTTTTAGTGAAACGTGGCGCAACAGTGATTGAAGCCTGTGACGGCGCGCAAGGTCTATTTGCGTTTGACAAACACAGTATTGATATTGTTCTGGCTGATTTGAGTATGCCCAAAATGGGGGGGCTCGACATGCTGAGGGCAATGTTAAAAATAGACCCTGGTTTAAACTCTATCGTGATATCAGGCAATAATGTCATGGCCGATGTCGTCGATGCGCTGCGCATTGGCGCTAACGATTATTTAGTGAAACCCGTGGTTGATTTATTTGTGATTGAAGAGGCCATTCAGCAGTGTATTCGGCCACTGAGCAATACCAGTGAACTGGCCGAGCTCAATCAGTTGTCATACTTAGAACTCTCTGAAAATATGGCTTTATTACAAAAAAATACCGCCGCGGCGGTGCATGTCCAGCAACAACTCTTTCCTGCAAGTGAAATTGAATACCCTCATGCGAAGGTTGAATATAGCTTATTTAATCGTGGTGAAATCAGCCCTTATTTTATCGATTCCGCCTTGGTCGATAACCAGCATATGATCATGTATATGGCCCATTTTTATCCTGAGGATAATCCAGCCGCTTTTGCCAGTGTGTTACTGAGAAGCTTTATTAATCAAAAGCTCAAAGAATATCGCAACAACCATAATCAAACCGTGATCGCGCCCAATCAGATGCTTGTGTATTTGAATGAGCGATTACTGAATTCGGGCTTAGATATCGTGACTGACATCGTTTATATCAGCATCAATGTTGAAAATTACCGAGCGCAAGTCAGTCAGGCGGGCCATGGATTGCGCTGTTATTTACGTAACCAAGAGGGTTTAACACCGCTGGCGTTGGCTGACTCTATGTCGTTGGGTTTATTGGATTGGGGTAAGCCCACTGCGCAATACCGAACCTTATTACCGCATGAAAAATTGTGCATTGGCAGTACCGATCCCCGCCATCAACAGCTATTACTGGCGGATCAGTTTATGGGATTGCAAAGTGACCCCGACATCCCCGCTGGCGGTTTTATTCAGCTCAGTTGTTAAACAACGTTCACTGAAAAATAGCCATAAAAAAACCGACAATTGTCGGTTTTTTTAGCGTATTGAAACATGATTAACGTTTTATGGCTTCATGTTCCGCGGTGACAGCTATTTCTTGCTCTAACGCTTGTTCTTCGCTGTCTGATTTTGATTCAGCACCATGCATCCAATCGACAAGTTTGTCGGCCATAAAGTAAAGGATGACGGCTGACACTGTGGCCGTAATGGCAATACCAGCAAAGATAGACATCGCATTGGCGAGTTGTTCTTCTTTACCACCACCGTGACCGATAAACGAACCAACCACACCAGCAACCTTATTTGCCATCGCAATGAACAGGAACCAAGCCCCCATCATTAATGAGGCAATACGCAGAGGAGCCAGTTTAGTCACCATAGATAAGCCAATAGGAGATAAACATAACTCACCCATGGTATGGAAGAAGTATGCACCGACTAACCACCACATGCTTGATTTAGCATCAGGGCTACCGTCCATTTGCACCACAGCACCGATCATGAATAAGAAACCGATAGCCAATAAAAACAGACCTAAGGCAAATTTGACCGGTGAGTTGGGTTCACGCTTACCTAAACGGATCCAAATTGAGGCCACGACAGGGGCAAATAACACAATAAAGATTGCGTTAAGGGATTGGAAATAGGTGGTTGGCACTTCCCAAGTCCCGATATAGCGATCGGTAAACTCGTTAGTGAACAAATTCATCAAACCACCGGCTTGCTCAAAACCTGCCCAGAAAATAATAGTGAATAAACCGAGCACCATGATGACTTTAATGCGGTCACGTTCAATTTTGGTCAATGGTTCTTTACGCGTTTGTCCAAGTTCGGCTTGACGTTCGCGCTCAAGCTTGGCCGCAGGCACAGTACCAATATCGCCTAACAGCTTTTGAGCAAATAAGAACTGGATAATCAGTGATAAGATCATACCCACACCAGCACAGAAGAAACCGGCTTGCCAGTTGTTCACAAACACTTCTTGACCATTGATTATTTCAGTATGGCCAAAACTGGTATAGGCCCATGCGACCACAAAACCAGACAGTGCCGCACCTAAGTTAATACCCATATAGAAAATGGTGAAGGCGCCATCTCGTCTATGGTCGCCTTCTTCGTAAAGATCGCCCACCATAGTAGAGATATTTGGCTTAAACAGACCATTCCCTAAGATCAGAGTGCCTAAGCCAATATAGAATACAGTGGTTTCTGCCCCTGGAAACCAGGCATGGGGGGCCGCTAACATAAATTGTCCGGCAGCCATTAAGGCACCACCGAAATAAATGGCTTTGCGCTGGCCAAGATAATTATCAGCCAACCAACCCCCAATTAACGGGGTTAAATAGACTAACGCCGTGAAGGTACCATAAAGAGACAACGCATCAGCCTGAGTCCAACCTAAACCACCACCGCCTTGCTTGTCGACTTGATCTACCAGATACAGCACCAAAATAGCGCGCATCGCATAATAACTGAACCGTTCCCATAATTCTGTTGTAAACAGTAGGAACAAGCCCTTGGGATGCCCTAGCATCGTACCCTGGGGTTTTGTTACGCTCATTAAATTCACCTTCAGCTTGTGATTGTCTCGTAGAAAAACTACGAAAGGCGCGCTCCTGTTAGGTATTATCCTTGCTGATCCAGCATTTGCTGTTGCAGCGACTTCAGAGTCAACGCTTACTATTATTGTGTCATTTTATTGTAAAAGCTTTTAAACGTTAAAAAGCCTACCTTATATACCCTTTAACGTCGGCATAAGTCAACGCGAGTAATGAGTTTGTCTTGGGTGTGGATTTAGTAAGTGTTGGTAAATCAAACAAAATCAAGGTGACCTTTGCTAACCTGCACGCCTCTTTTACGATTAAGCATGATGAGGAGGGGGATGCCTTGCAGGCTTTTTATGGAAACCTTATAAAAAAGGACAAAATGACATTTTTTACGCGTCATAAAGTGTGTATTGCAAGGGGTTTAGTACTTTTTGGCAAAAAACTCAGCAAAACCGCGACTTTTAGTCTATTGCTATCGAGTTTCATTTTGTTATCATCTAATGCCAGAAATGGATGTCGTCTTACCACAAAGAGGTTGTTATGAATGCATGGTATTTGCTGTACTGCAAAACTCGAAATGAATTACGAGCGCAGCAACACCTCAATCTGCAACAAATAGCAACCTACTTACCGATGCTGCAACAAAAAACTAAAAATAGTCGTGGCAAAGAGTCGATAAAATCCACCCCGTTGTTTCCTGGCTACCTATTTGCTCGGTTTGACCCCGAAGTAACCTCTGTGGTGACCATCAAAAATACCCGTGGTGTTGCTGGCATTGTTGATTGCCGAGAAAAAATGCAGCCATTATGCCATTTGGTCTATAGCATCAAACGCCAAGAGCGTGCCCTTGGTATCATTGACCTGACTGATTCTGCTTTGCCAGTAACAAACACAGCGATTGACGATGAAGATTATCTGCCGGTGAATTATTCTGAGGGCGACAGAGTCTCATTTATTGATGGCCCGTTTGAAAAGTTAGAGGGCATTTTTCAGCAGCAAGACGACAAGACCCGTTGCACCATACTGATGGAAGTGTTAGGGCGAATGCAGAAGGTTAAAGTGAGTACTCGGGTGTTAACGCCGGCGTCAAAGCCGAAGATGAATTCAAACAATTGAAAGATAGCCATTCACACAGAAAAAAACTAACTATTGATCGCCCAGAGTCCTAAAGATTGTTTATATTTGGCCATAATTAGTCCGTTGTCGTGTAATTTTGTGTACTCACCTCACCGTCTCATCAGCCGTTTTGTGGGCGTTGACCAGCTTGAGTAAATTGACTGCAGTCGTTACAAAATAATGACAAAAAGCTGGGGATGGCGCCAACAAATCAGTATAATATTGGATTGCTGTGATGAGTGGTCATTTGCGCCGGGATGCGGCTAAACCGCGATAGAAAACGGTCAGTGGGTAATGCCCACTCGCAGCACGATTTTAGTCGCACAATTTATCAATTGTGAGTGGGTAGCACTGGCAAGCGAGTTCAGTAAACTTACTTAAAAACAAGTTACACAACAAGGATTTCCGAGTCACGGAGGGCAATTTAGGAGCCGCAACCTATGGGCGGTAGCGTGCCTGAAAGGGTGAGGAACTGCAGGTTGAGTTATCGAACGTGAGGCCGGATGCCGAGCTGGCCGTTGATATAGGGACATACTTTCGAATGAAAAGTTTCATTCGTTTAGCGTTAGCCGCAAATAATTGCCGGGAGCAATTATTAACAGCTTTAGCTGACCCGAAGGGTGATTTGTAGGATGTAAATTATAAAGCCTCTGGCCGCCACGCGGACCGGTAGCGTGCCTAAATGGGTGAGAAACCGCAGGCTAACCGCTCGAACGTGAGGCAGGATGCCGAGCTGGCCGTTGATATAGGGACATACTTTCGAATGAAAAGTTTCATTCGTTGAGCGCTAGCATCGCCACATTCTAACGTCTAGAACCTTCTTCTTTACGAATAAAAAATCCTCGCCTTGGCGGCAACCATACTTTGAATTTACTTGTTTGATTTTCCATGGAGATATTGGGTGTTAACGACTTATAAAAAAATCATCATTGCAGGCGTCAGTGCGCTGTTACTGATGACGGGGCAGGCGCAAGCAGTGACTCCATCACCACAGATGATAGAGCAATTTAAAAAGCTTCCGCCAGCAGAGCAACAACGAATTGCTAAGCAATACGGTATCGATCCATCCATGCTCAGTGGGGCTGGCAGCTCAGCAAGCCAAACCTTGGACAATCCGAATTTAGTGAATGCTCGTGGCCAACAAACGGCGAATGGTCAATTTGACGCCACTGATGATGCCAACCAAGGGACCAACAATAGCAAAAACAAGCAAAAAGAATTCAACTTCGAAGACGGCCAAGATAAGCAAGAACTGAAACGATTCGGCATAGAATTATTTGCGGGTGAGCCGACCACGTTTGCGCCAGTGTCTGATGTGCCCGTGCCATCCACCTATGTGGTGGGGCCTGGCGACCACATCAAAGTGCAGCTGTATGGCAAAGAAAATAAAGAGTTTGACCTGATGGTTGGCCGCGATGGCAGCATCGAGTTTCCTGAACTCGGACCTATCAGTGTGGCTGGGTTAACCTTTGCAGACATGCGTCAATCATTGTCTAAGCGGATTGAAAAACAAATGATTGGTATGGAGTCGAACATCACCATGGGTGAGTTGCGCTCGATACGCATTTTTGTTGCCGGTGATGCGTATAAGCCAGGCTCATATACTGTGTCTAGCTTATCAACGGTAACGCAGGCGCTATTTGTTGCTGGTGGGATTAACGACATTGGTTCGCTGCGTAACATTCAGGTAAAGCGTGATGGCAAATTGATTGGTCGCTTTGACTTATATGATTTACTGATGAAGGGCGATGCCTCTGGCGACATGCGCTTACAATCAGGTGATGTGGTGTTTATCCCGGCGGTCACTGACTTAGTGCGAGTGAACGGTGAAGTGCGCCGCCCTGCGATTTATGAAATTCAACAAGGTGAGACTTTAGGTGATGTTCTCACCATGGCCGCGGGATTGCGGGCGGGTGCCTACCCGAAGAGTAGCTCTGTTGAGCGCTATAATACCGATGGTTTACGCACCATTAAAAACGTTGATTTAACCGCAAAAGCGGGTCAGTCAGTGAAGGCACAAAATGGCGATTTTATTCGAGTAAAAACCGCTTCAAGCCAATTTGATAAAGCCATCACCGTGGTTGGCGCAGTCGTTCGCCCAGGTAAGTATCAGTGGTATCAGGGGATCCACATCAGCGACATCATTCCCTCGTTGTGGGGTGATTTAGCCATTAGTGCCGACCTTGATTATGCCATTGTGGTTCGTGATGTTGATCAGTTTGGCAATGTCGAAGTGCTGCAGTTTGCCCCTGGTCTTGCCGTTGTCAATAAAGGCAGTGCTCAGGACTTAGCGCTACAGGCAAGAGATAAAATTATCATTTTTAATTTTAACGATGAAACCCAAAATCGTTATCAACTGAATAAACTGGTGAAAGATAGAGTTGAAAAAATCACTGACTTAACCGGTGACAGCATGCTTGGCACTGATTTATTTAAGGCTGGTTTTGCGCAATTACAACAGCGAGAAATCAACCAACGCAGCGAAATTGGCGGTGTGGTTGTTAGTGATACTGATAGTGGTCTCAATGCAGAACAACAAAAGCTGATCACGGGTGAAGTCAACCGGATGTTGGCTAACTTGTTTGAGGATGACGATTTAATCAAGCTCAGCGGTCAGATGAACCGGGGTGAATTGTTATACCCAGTGATTATTAAACTTAATAGTCAAGGCCGCGCCGGCAACGGGGTACAAATTGTCGCGGTGAACGGTGAAGTGCGTTTCCCCGGGGTTTACCCACTGACAGTAAATGGTGATGTTAAACAGTTAATTACTGCCGGTGGCGGTTTAAAAGAGGGTGCCTATACCGAACGCGCCGAATTAACCCGCACTGTCGTACTAGCAAGCGGTTCAAGTATCGAACATAAGACCATCGCCCTGTCGCAAGTGTTGGCTGGTAACATCGAAGCCAATACTCGCCTTGAAAGCCGCGATATTTTAACGGTAATGACTACGCCGGATTGGCAAGAATATCAATCGGTTGAAATCCGTGGTGAAGTCAAATTCCCCGGCGTATATAACATCCGTCGCGGGGAGACGTTAGAAGATGTCATTTCTCGCGCCGGTGGCTTTACTGATTACGCTTACTTGCCATCCGCTGTGTTCGTGCGCGAATCAGTCCGTAAACAAGAGCAGTTAGAAATTAAAAAACTGGCGGATCAACTGCGCCGCGATATTGCAACACGTGGGGTTTCGAAAGACGGTAACGTAGTTAACTACAGTGACGCGCAATTAATGTTGGCTGATTTAGAAAACATTAAAGCTGTTGGGCGTTTGGTGGTTGATTTACCGGCTATTTCTGTTGGGGTTAAACAGGCAGATATTCAGCTTGAAAACCAAGACATTTTATACGTGCCATCAACAGTACAAACCATTGCCGTGATGGGCGAGGTGCAACATGCGGCCACGCATCGATACAAGGGGGGCTTAACCGTTGATGATTATATTGAAATGTCAGGTGGCGATCGTCGCCGTGCTGATAGTGGCCGCACCTATGTGATTAAAGCGGATGGCAGCGTGATGATGCCAAGCGGCTCACTGTGGTACAGCAATCGCGATGAGTTAATCCCAGGTGACACCATTATTGTACCACTCGATACCGAGTACAAAGATAACCTCACCCTATGGTCGCATATCACCCAAATCATCTACAACAGCGCCGTTGCCTTCGCCACCGTCGCAAATCTTTAACCACAAAGCGGTCTTAGAACGCCGTTGGCTTGCTAGAACGTTTGCAGGCTCACGGCGTGCAGCTAGAACGGACTTCATCCAGCTCTAAAGTCAATGACTGAAAGCAACCTATTTGTCCGCGTTAGGCTTTTTCTTGTATGGAAACAAGCGAAGCACTCTAACCAGCCGTAGAGCAAGCCAACGGCTGCTCAGACGACTGAAAGAAGTGACTCCAATGCGATTCGAGCAACTCGATGTTTGGAAAAGAGCCTCAAGGTTAGCTTGTGAAATATACAAAGCGACTGAAACGATAAAAAAATTAAACAAGAACCCGCAGTCAACCCGAGCAAGTAATTCTTGCTGTTATAGCAGCAAAGCGATCTAGCCGTGCAAAGCACGACCTAAAATCTAGACTCTTAACTCATGAGTGTCTAGACAACAGAAATGAATACCAGAGCGAGTATCAACAGCTACCAGCACGTAATAGAAGCGCACTAGAATCTGCTTTACATTCTAATCGCGAACCATAAATTTACTTAAAAAATTTAAGCCGAAAGCTTTGCTCGTATAGCAGCGTAGCGCTCTAGCCGCGAAGCGTCCTAGCATCTAGAATCTGAAGACACTATGAACAAAGAAATACAACCCCAATATCAAGACGCACAATTTTCTACTATGCAGCGACCCGCTGACGACGAGATTGATCTGCGCGAGCTGTTTTCGGTCATCTGGCAAGGCAAGTGGCTCATTCTTGCTATTACTGCCGGATTCGCGATTGGCTCGGTATTATTTGCCCTCAGCCAACCCAACATTTATAAATCTGAAGCCTTACTAGCGCCTGCCGAAAGCGAAAGTGGCGGTGGCGGTTTAGCGGCACTAGCTGGGCAGTTTGGTGGCCTAGCCAGCATGGCGGGGATTAACTTAGGCAGTGGCGGCGGGGTTGATAAAACCCAACTGGCGATTGAGGTGATGAAGTCGCGCCAGTTTATTAGTGAATTCATTCAAAAACACCAAATACTGCCGGAACTGATGGCCGCTGAAAAATGGGACATGGCCACCAATACCGTAGTCTATAATCCCGAATTGTTTGATGCAGCCACCAACACTTGGGTGCGTGAAGTCAAAGCGCCATTTAAGCCAGAACCCTCCATGCAAGAAGCGTATAAAGCATTCAGTAAAATTTTTAGCGCCAATAGCGCGAAAGATACTGGCATGGTCACTATTTCTGTTGAGCACTTATCCCCATCTATCGCACAACAATGGGTCAACTGGTTAGTGCAAGACATTAATGAAGTCATGAAAAAGCGCGATGTGATGGAAGCCGAACGCGGCCAAGCCTTTTTAGAACAGCAATTACGTCAAACCAACATCGCCGATATGCGCTCAGTATTGTATCAACTGATGGAACAAGCCCAAAAAACCATTATGTTTGCCAATGTTCGTGAAGAATATGTGTTTAACACCATTGATCCTGCATTAGTGCCAGAAGAAAAAAGCAAACCAAAAAGGTCATTAATTTGTATATTAGGGACGCTATTTGGTTTTGTAATTGGTTTGGTTATAGTCTTTGTTAGGTACATATTTAATAGTAAACGCTAGTTTAGATATAGTTTTAGTTTTTGAAATTATATATTGTGAATATAAGTAATGACTGCTAAGTGTAAATAAAAATTAAATTTATAGCTTATTATATTTTGAGAGTAAAAATGAAGATATTGGTTACAGGTGGTGCAGGATTTATTGGTTCTGCAGTTGTGAGATACATTATTAATAATACCAAAGACAGTATAATTAACGTCGATAAACTCACTTATGCAGGTAATCTTGAATCACTTGTAAGTATTGATGGAAGTGAAAGATACTTATTTAATCAAATTGACATTTGTGATCGTGCGGAGCTTGATAGAGTCTTTTTACAGCACCAACCTGATGCGGTGATGCATTTAGCTGCAGAATCACATGTTGATCGTTCTATTACCGGCCCGGCAGATTTCATACAAACCAATATCGTAGGCACCTATACGCTGCTTGAAGCCGCCCGCCAATATTGGATGCAACTCGATGCTGAACGCAAAGCTGCATTTCGTTTCCATCACATTTCAACCGATGAAGTCTATGGCGATCTACCACACCCTAACGATATTGAAGGTGGAACAGAGCCCTCAGCGAATAAAAAGTTACCACTATTTACAGAAACGACATCATACGAACCTTCAAGCCCGTACTCTGCATCTAAGGCAAGTTCAGATCACCTTGTTCGTGCTTGGTTAAGAACCTATGGCCTACCAACGATAGTAACAAACTGTTCAAATAATTATGGCCCATATCACTTCCCTGAAAAATTAATCCCACTTGTTATTTTAAATGCATTAGAAGGAAAGCCATTACCTATTTATGGTAAAGGCGACCAAATTCGCGATTGGTTATATGTTGAAGACCACGCTAGAGCACTTTATAAAGTAGTGACTGAAGGTGTGGTTGGCGAAACCTACAACATTGGCGGCCATAACGAAAAGCAAAACTTGGAAGTTGTCCAAACAATTTGTGAAATTTTAGATTTATTAGTGCCAAGAGAAACTAAGTATGGCGAACAAATCACTTATGTAACCGACAGACCCGGCCACGACAGGCGCTATGCGATTGATTCTAGTAAGATGCAACGTGAACTCGATTGGACACCACAAGAAACTTTTGAAACAGGTTTACGCAAAACCATTGAATGGTATCTGGCAAACCAAGAGTGGTGTCAACATGTGCAAGATGGCAGTTATCAGCGTGAGCGTTTAGGTGTAGAGTCACCGACGACAAAGGAAGAAATGTAATGAAAGGTATTGTATTAGCCGGTGGCAGTGGTACGCGTTTATACCCATTAACACGAGGAGTTTCTAAACAACTTCTTCCAATTTATGATAAACCGATGGTGTTTTATCCTATATCTACATTAATGTTGGCTGGTATTAAAGACATTCTAATCATTACTACGCCTGAAGATAATGCAGGCTTTAAGCGTTTATTAGGTGATGGCTCTGATTTTGGTATTAATCTCGAATATGCGGTTCAACCGAGTCCCGATGGCTTAGCGCAAGCCTTTATTATTGGTGAAGAGTTCATTGGCAATGATCCTGTTTGCTTAGTGCTTGGCGATAATATTTTTTACGGCCAGTCTTTTTCAAGTACATTAAAAAATGCTGCTTCACGTAAATCCGGAGCAACTGTTTTTGGCTACCAAGTTAAAGATCCTGAGCGTTTTGGTGTGGTTGAGTTTGATGAGGATATGAAAGCGTTATCCATTGAAGAGAAGCCAGATTCACCTAAATCAAACTATGCAATTACAGGCCTTTATTTCTACGACAACCGCGTTGTTGAAATGGCAAAAAAAGTTAAACCTTCTCATCGTGGCGAGCTTGAAATTACCACGTTAAATGCAATGTACCTTAATGATGGCTTATTGAACGTTGAGTTGTTAGGTCGTGGTTTTGCGTGGTTAGATACTGGCACTCATGAAAGTTTGCATGAAGCCTCCTCTTTTGTCCAAACCATTGAAAATGTTCAAGGCCTAAAAGTTGCCTGTTTAGAGGAGATTGCCTGGCGCAATGGCTGGTTGACTGATGCAGAGGTTTTAGCTCTTGCAGCACCCATGATGAAAAACGAATATGGGCAATATCTTACTCGTTTAATTAATCACAAAAGAAAGTGAGTTACTGATGCGAGCCTTAGTTACTGGATGTAATGGTCAAGTTGGATATTGCTTGGCGACATTACTGGCTGACGATGACAATGTTACATTGTTAGCAGTAGACAAAGAAGCACTTGATATCACAAATCAAGATCAGGTGATTGAAGTCGTTAACGATTTTAAACCTGATATCATCATTAATGCTGCTGCATATACCGCAGTAGATAATGCAGAGCAACAAGTTGAACTTGCTTATGCTATTAATCGCGATGGTCCGAAATTTCTAGCAGAGGCTGCACAAAATATTGGTGCTGCAATACTGCATATATCGACTGATTATGTATTTGAAGGTAATAAATCAACTGAGTATAATGAGTTAGACATAACAAACCCTCAAAGTATTTACGGAGCTAGTAAGTTAGAGGGAGAGATTGCCGTAGCTAAAGTATGTGAAAAACATATAATTTTACGAACAGCCTGGGTGTTTGGTGAACACGGTAATAACTTTGTAAAAACCATGTTGCGCATAGGCGCTCGTAGTGATGAATTAAATATTGTGGGTGATCAATATGGTGGTCCAACTTATGCCGGTGATATTGCAATAATACTCATTGATATTGCAAAACGAATTTCAAATCATGATTTTGTTGAGTATGGCATATATCACTATTCCGGCTTACCACATGTCAGTTGGTACGAATTTGCGGATTTGATATTTAATAATGCTGTTGCTGCAGGAGTAATAAGCAGAAAACCTAAGCTTCACAGAATCCCTACTGAACAGTATCTAACACCAGCCAAACGTCCAAGCAATTCAAGATTAAGTACCTGTAAAATCACTGATAACATGGGGTTTATTGCCAGTGATTGGCAGATGGCACTCACCAATATCGAAGCCTTTATGGAATAAATACATGAAAGTCATCAATACTCGAATACCAGATGTAAAGATTCTAGAGCCAAAGGTGTTTGGTGATGAGCGTGGTTTCTTTATGGAAACATGGAATCAAGTAAAATTTGAAGAGTTAGTAACAGGTAAACCAATCCGATTTGTACAAGATAACCATTCTAAATCTAAAAAAGGGATCTTAAGGGGTTTACATTACCAAACTGAGAATACACAAGGGAAATTGGTTCGCGTTGTTTCTGGTGAGGTCTTCGACGTTGCAGTGGATATCCGCCGCAACTCCAACACATACGGTAAGTGGGTTGGAGTTTACTTATCTGCTGAAAATAAGCGGCAACTGTGGATCCCTGAAGGCTTCGCTCATGGGTTTTATGTTACGAGCGAAGAGGCGGAGTTTGTTTACAAGTGCACTGATTACTATAACAGCGCTTCAGAAATTTCGATTCGATGGGATGACCCAGCTATCGCCGTCGAATGGCCTATCTCCGCAACACCGCAGTTATCTTTGAAAGATAACAATGCGATTAGTTTATGCGATGCTCCGACAATTTAAATGGTGCGCTGATGTCAATAGTTAAAATGTTACAGTTCAACGCTCTTGGCGATGAACGTGGTAGTTTAATTGCTCTCGAGCAAAATAATAATATCCCATTTGAAGTTAGGCGAATTTATTATCTTTTCGATACCAAACCAAATGTGGTTCGTGGTCTACATGCGCATAAAAATTTGAAGCAGGTGGCAATTGCTATTAAGGGTAGTTGCCGCTTTGTACTGGATGATGGAACGAGTAGGCAAGATGTATGGCTAAAGTCGCCAAATGAAGGATTGCTTATCGAATCGTGTTTGTGGAGAGAAATGCATGACTTTAGTGAAGATTGTGTCTTAATGGTAGTTGCAAGTGAGAAATATGATGAAAGTGACTACATTCGTAACTATGAAGACTTTTTGAAAGAGTGTGAAACTAATGATACATCCGCTAAGTGATGTCCAAACAGACAATATTGGCCAAGGAACGAGAGTCTGGCAATTTTCCGTGATTTTGGCAGGGGCTAAAATAGGAAGTAACTGTAACATATGCGCTCATACATTAATTGAGAATGATGTTTTAATTGGTGACAACGTTACGGTAAAATCTGGGGTATATATCTGGGATGGTATAACAATCGGAAATAATGTTTTCATTGGCCCTTCAGCAACCTTTACTAATGATAAAACTCCAAGGTCAAAGGTTTATCCTGAACAGTTTTCAAAAACAATCGTTTGTGATGGTGTGTCTATTGGTGCCAATGCAACAATACTACCAGGCATCAAGCTTGGACATCATTGTATGGTGGGAGCAGGCGCTGTCGTAACAAAAGACGTACCGCCAAATGCAGTCGTTGCCGGTAATCCCGCGAAAATTATTAAGTATTTAGAGAAACAAAATGATTAACTTCCTTAATTTAAAATCCATAAATAGCCAATACAGTAACGAGTTAAAGAACGCATGTGCAAGAGTCATCGATTCTGGCTGGTATATAATGGGGCCGGAATTAGAGGCATTTGAATCCGAGTTTGCTCAGTATTGTGGGACTGAATATGCCATTGGTGTAGCAAATGGCTTGGATGCTTTGATATTAACAATACGCGCCTGGAAAGAGCTGGGGAAATTGAATGTTGGTGACGAGGTGATTGTTCCTGCAAATACGTATATAGCCTCAATACTTGCAATTTCTGAAAATGGATTAACACCCGTTCTGGTTGAGCCTGATGAAGAAACATTAAATATTTCACCAACAAATATTAGGGAAGCAATTACAGAAAAGACTAAGGCTATACTACCAGTTCATCTTTATGGACTAATTTGCCCTATGCCTCAAATCATGGATATAGCCCGGGAATATGAACTGCTGGTATTGGAAGACTGCGCACAAGCTCATGGCGCAAATATAGATGGCAAGAAAGTTGGAAACTGGGGACATGCCGGCGCGTTCAGTTTTTATCCAGGGAAGAACCTTGGGGCACTCGGCGACGCTGGAGCAATCGTAACCAATGACAGTGAATTGGCAAATGTTTTAAGGGCGCTAAGAAATTACGGTTCGCACCGAAAATATGAGAACCAATACAAAGGTGTTAATTCACGTTTAGATGAGATTCAGGCAGCGATGCTGAGGGTTAAACTGAAACACTTGGATGCCGAAGTTTCTCGAAGACAACAAATTGCGGCTAAATACCTCAATGGACTAGCCTCTGTTGAGCAGATCAAGCTACCGACTGTAAATAATCAAAATGAACATGTATGGCATTTATTTGTTATTCAAACTGGTTGTAGACAAGATTTGGCAGACCACTTGCTGAACTTAGGCGTTCAAACATTAATTCATTATCCTATCGCGCCTCATGCTCAACAGGCATATGCCAATGAGTTTTTTGGATATGAACTTCCAATCACTGAAAATATACATTCACGGGTTTTGTCTTTGCCGATTGATCCTACTATTTCCGATTCCGACGTAGAAGTAGTTATCAACAGCATTAAGCAGTTTTATAAATCGTAGCAACGGGAAAGATAATGAAGCCTAGATTCTCCATCATAATTCCACTTTATAATAAAAAAGGACTAATAAGTAAGACTATAGACAGTGTATTATCTCAAACTTACACTAATTTTGAGATTATCGTTATCGACGACGGTTCAACGGACGGTTCTTTGGAGTCGATTTCAGGATTGAATGATGAACGTCTTAAGTTATTTAAAAAGGAAAATGGTGGAGTTTCTTCTGCAAGAAACTTTGGTATAAATAAAGCACAAGGGCAATATGTGGCTTTTCTTGATGCTGATGACAAGTATGAATTTAGTTTTTTGGAAAATGTCAGTTCAGCCATTGATAAGTTCTCATCCGCTGATGCCATTTGTACTGCTTTTTTTAGAGTTAATGACAATATAAAGATGCCATCTTATATTCCAGATATAGAAAGTGGCTCTCCATTTATCGTTACGGATTTTTATAGAACCTGGGCAAGTGATTCATTCTTCTGTGCTTCATCAATTGTAGTAAGAAGGGAATACTTTTATAGCCATCAGAAATGGTTTCCAGAAGGTGAATCGCTCGGTGAGGATCAAGAAGTATGGTTTCACATTGCTGATAATGGGCAATTTGTTTACATCCCAAAATTGCTTTCTAACTATACTATAGGGATCGTAGATAGCTTGAGTTCGTCTTCAAACTTAAATTTAGACGAACTTCCCTTTGTAACACGTCTTAAGCAACGTTCACTAAATGAAGGCATTAATTCACCAAAATGGTACTTTATTTTTAAATACAATTTAGAAAGAGCTATTTTAAATGCTCTAAATGGTCAAAAAATCGAAGCGATTAAAATTTTTAGAAGTAGCAGATTTTATTTATCATTTATGAAATATCAAATTTTGCTTTTCTTGTTACTTTTAACACCAAGTTGGCTTGTTGCTTTGGTTCGGAAACTCCGAAGAGGGTGTAGATGAAACCTGGTTCGCATTTTTTAAATCTAATCTGGGCTCTCTCTGAAAAAGTAATTACCATCTTATTAACATTAGTCACAACCGCAGCTATAGCGAGATATTTTGGAGTTGAGGTTTTTGGTGCTTATCAGTTTGCTATGTCAGTGCTTTTTGTAGCGACATCATTGACTTGGTTATGTCCAGCAGAAGCACTTTTTTCAAAGGTTAGACCTAACGGTACAATTGATAACTCGGTGATCGTGACATCAATAATATATAGATTTATAGTGTCACTAATAGTGTGGTTTGGTGTTTTTATCTATGCGTGGTTTAGTGTTGAATCCGATGTTCTACTAGCTTTTATTCTGATTTTAACCATTACGCTAGTATATTCTGAACCTCTTGGTATTTTTAGGTTTATTCTTGAGTGCCAAGGCTATTATCATCTAACTGCTAGAATTCGATTATTTTCATTAACTTTTAAAGTGGTTCTAGTTTTACTGTTTATTTATTGTGATTTTTCGCCGCAAGTTGTAATTGGGCCTGTCATTTTTGAATCTATGTTGCTTTCTTTATGTTGCATTTATTTTGCTCTACGTTTTGATAAGTCAATAAATATTACGCTGTCTGAATTTGATAAGAAAATTGCTCTTGATTTCATTTTTGACGGTCTCAAGTTGTGGTTTGGTTTAGTCTGTATGAACATTTTTTTGAAGTTAGACAGACTGTTACTTCAGAATAGTAGCTCTGCAGATATTTTTGGTTATTATGCTGCCTCATTTAGTTTTATGGAACAGATATTATCATTGTCAGCAATGATATTTGCAGTGCTGGGTCCGATTCTTATTTATCGTTCCTCGACAGAGTTACTTAAAGAAAATACCTTGAAATTGGCGTTTATAATGTTTCTTGTTGGCCTTCTCAGCGCCCTTATCAGCTATTATCTGTCCAGTTATCTCATAAGTTTAATCTATGGTGAAGACTATGCAGAATCAGTTGAAATTTTTAGAGCTTTCGCATTTATAATTCCATTTGTATTTCTCGACACAGCTCTAAATGCTTATATTATAAAAAATAAATCTTCATTGTATTTTACGTTTAAGTGGTTGTCAGCGCTGGTAACTAGCTACTTAGTGATTACATTTAACCTGAGTGAATATGGTTGGGTCGCTGCAGGATATGGATACTGTGCTGGTTTTATCATGGCTGTTGTCATCTCGTTAGTATATCTGTTAAGGCGGTCGAAGTATGTTGCAGTCGCTAAAAATCAATCTAAAAAACAAAGTTAAAAAAAATCCCTCGCTAATAAGATGTTATGAGTTGTTTTTTCATCGAGATTTAAAGAATTTTTATAATTCTGGTTTCAGTAAGCGAGTTCTAATAAGCTATAGTACTTATCATTTTAAGGCTGGTAATTCTGGATATAGCAAGCATTCTAATTATCAGGAGTCGAAAGTTATTGCGGGGATATTTCATGGTTTAGGCTATCAAGTAGATATTACCAATAATAATCGATTGACCAAATTACCATTGAATTCTTACGATATCATTTTTGGAGAAGGCTTGCCTTTGTATCAAGCTATTGAAAATGAGACAAAGTCTACCAAGATTTATTATGGTACAGGTTCCCATCCGTACCATTGTTCTCAGCAATCAATATCCAGATTGATAGACTTTTATCGGCAAAAGCGGTTTTTGGCAACAGGTTCATTAAGAACCAATGATTACCGTTGGGGAGTCGCGGCGTCTTTGGCTGATGCCGTTATATGTATTGGTAACGACGTTACAAAAAGTACATTCAAAGAGCAGGGCGCGTTAAGCGTATATACTCTTGATCCCAGTTTTCATGCGCGGGATGATGCATTAACCATTGGACAATCAAAAGACTTTGACACATGTCGACGTTCTGTGCTGTGGTTTGGTAGCTATGGTCTTCTCCATAAAGGGTTGGACTTGGCCGTTGAAGCGTTTAGAGAAAATCCCAGTTGGACACTCCATATCTGTGGTTATACCGAAGCGGAAAAAGAACTGTTAGATGCTATTAGTTTGCCCAAAAACGTAGTTGTACACGGTTTTGTCAATATATTTTCTGAAGAGTTTAGATCACTTTGTCTTGATTGTGGGTTTGTCCTGTTGCCTTCTTGCTCTGAGGGGCTAGCAACTGCGGTTATTACTTGTGTTGCCAATGGTGCGATGCTGCCAATTGTTACTAAGGAATGCGGTTTCGATATTGGAGACAATGGATTTAAAATAGAACTTTCAAAATTTAGCATTACTCGGGTTTTACATGAAGTAGATAAGCTTGAATCGAGAGTATTAAAAAGCAAGGCATTAGCTATTCAGGCTGATACTTTGGAGAGATATTCTTTGGTTAACTATAAAACAAGCCTCTTAAATAGCATTAGGGATATTTTGGATGAATGTTAATCCTTTAATAAGCATTGTTATACCAGTTTATAATCATGAAAAATATATTTTTGAGTGTTTAGATTCCGTTATTTTACAAGAATATAAAAATATAGAAGTCCTGATTTGTAATGATGGTTCAAAAGATAATTCAGAAGCTAAGATAAAAAAGTGGTTAGCTAAACACCCCGATATTAAATGTAAATATATTAGCCAGAAGAACCAAGGGGTGTGTAAAACGTTAAACACTTTGGTGAGTCTTGCGCGTGGCGAATATATTACGATATGTGCGAGCGATGATAGCTTAACTTCAACGAGTATATCATCCCGATTAGAATGCTTGATTGCTCATCCTAATAAGCTTGCCTGTATTGGTGATGCCACAGTAATAGATCAACATTCTTCGGTTGTCTCGGATAGCGCGATGAAGTCTCTATATCATTCCAACAAGTCTAGACTGCAAAGAAATATTGTCGATGAATTAGTATTGCGTTGGGCAGTTGTGGGCCCCACCTTGCTTATTAGCAAAAAAGCATATGATAAAGTTGGGTGTTACAATCAAGAGCTTGCTATTGAGGATAGGGATTTTTACCTAAGATTATTAGCTCATGATTTACTGGTATTTATACCACAAGTTGTCGCTAACTATCGAGTTCACACTGGTAATCTGAGTCGTAAGAGTGTAAATGCCAGATTGGTGGTTGCGCTCGAAGTCGCAAAGTCAAACTTAATCAACAGTGATCTATATGAAGGCAAATTACGATGGTTTTTGAAAAGCCACAAATTGGATTTGTTACTCATCAACTATCGCGTTCCTAAGCTATCTTTTTTGTTGTTATCTGTATACAAAGTGATTAGGAAAGCCATCGTAAAAGTAATTATTTGATATGTGGATTTCACTGTTAGCCCTTGTTATTTGCCTTCTAGTTTTGTGTCTCGATTATTCGAGATCTGGTTATTTAATTGTTCTAAACCCATTTTTTTGGGTCGTGTTATTGTTACTTTTTTATTTTGCTATTCCTTCTTTATTCTCAGAGCAGATAAGTAATTATTATAATTGGGGGCTATTTAGGGCTGACATATTGTATTCAAGATTATTAACACTATTGGTGACGGTATACTTTTCTTTTTTATTATGCTTGTTTAGCTCAAAAAATATCGGACCTATAATTTTAGAAAGAGATAGACACTCACCTGTCTTAATTTGGGTTGTTTGGTTAGTAATTGTTAGTTATATTTTTTGGTTGTTCAAGTTGAAATTATCTGAAGGTGTATTCTCTAACGCCTTCTTATATGATGCTGATGCTGCAAAGGATCCATATAAACTTAAAAATATTGCATATTTACTGATACCAGTATCAATATATTTGTTTTTTGATAGGTTCCGCTTTTGGGTATTTATTCCTAATATTTTAATAGTTTTGCTAGACCTACTGCATGGTAGTAGAACAACTGCGTTCATTTGTCTTATTCCTATACTTATATGTTTTATAATTAGACATAAGAAGCTCTACCTAACTCAGCTCTTGATTTTATTTGTGATGATGCTGGCTATTGGAATTATCCGCAGTGATAACGTCGTTCAAAATGTACCTTGGTATATCTCAGCTATCGGTGAATTTAGGGAAACATATATTACATTGCCTCTCTATATAACAGATGTCGATTATGTAGGGAATGGTAGTTTTATAACATATATTGGTAGTCTTTTATTCGGTATTGTTCAGCCGTTGAGAGAGTCAATTTCAAGTGCTTATATGTTGCCAGGCACATTCATAGCAAGGGATGTTGCTCGTGGTTATGGTTTAGGTTCGAACTTCCTGATTGAATCTTTATACTTTGGTTTCTATGGTCTGATAGCGTCTATAACACTACTAACATCATTCATGTTTTTTTTGTATCGGCAAGTATACAAACTAAAAAGCATAAATTCGGTTTTGTTGATTACTCTTTTTATTGTATTTTCTAGACTTATTATAAGGGAAGGAGTTCCTGTTAATGTTGGCCTGTATTTTTTTATTCTCATTTTTTATATACTTCCAATTTATCTGATGAGGAAAGTCAAGCTTTGATATATAGCATACACTTTTTGAGAGGAGTTGCGGCGTTATTCGTTTTCTTTTATCATGTTTATCATATAGTTCGAATATACACTGATATTACACATCCTCGGCTTGAGTTTTTTCACATTGGCGTAGACATCTTTTTTGTAATCAGTGGTTTTATAATGATTGCGGTATTGTCAAGGGTTAAAGTCTTCGACGCTAAGTACGTCGTTAAATTTTTGAAAGCAAGGTTTATTAGAATTATTCCTCAGTACTTCCTTGTAACATTCGTAATCTATATTGGGTATGTTTATATATTTAATAACCCTCGAGAGTTGGATTATAAGGACTTGCTGACTAGTTTGATATTTATTCCTTACAAGACGGTTGATGGTGTCTATCCTGTTTTGGGGGTCGGGTGGACGTTGAACTATGAGATGTTGTTTTATGCTGTTTTAGCTCTGTCAATTCTAATTTTAAGAAACTGTTATGTATTGGGAGTGTTTATAATTTTTAGTGGTCTTGCTGTTAGCGGTCACTTTAGTTTATTTAGTTCAACTCCTCTTATCTTCTGGTCCAAACCCATTATTTTAGGGTTTTTAGCTGGGATGCTGTTAGGAATATTCTACTTTAAAAACTCAACTTTTTATTCGGTTAGGTATTTATACCTTTTTACGTTGTGTATTTTGTTGTTCGTATTTGGTTTGTATACGCAACATATGATAGTTGCGATATTAACAGTTGGCGTTTTGTTACTTCTGGAAAATAATGGCGCCGCTAGGAAGGTTTTTAAGTCAAGAGTTTTTGTGTTCTTAGGGAACACATCTTATACGCTATATCTGCTGCATCAGCCAGTATTGTCGTTGTTCGGGAAAGTTTTTGATAAACTCTACGGTTTTGAACTGCCATTTTTTATATTTTTCAGTGTGATATCTTTAGCCGTATCTCTGGGGCTCGCTGTAATATTAGATAGACTTATATCCAGAATTTCAGCTGAAGTTAAGGTGAGATTAATCCGTCAAGTGGCGAAAGAGTGATGTAGTAAGGTAATTAATAATGTGTGTAATGAATAATAGTCATCGACGAATTGCTATCCTCTTGGCTGCTTATAATGGGGAAGATTATCTTTTAGAACAAATAAGTTCGATATTAAATCAGGTGGATGTTCAATGCGATATTTATATTAGCTTGGACAAGTCAATTGATGAGTCATATCAATTATTGTTAGATTTAGCACAATGCCATGAGAATATTAAGCTGCTGAGTTATGGAGAAACCTATGGGAGTGCAGGGCAAAATTTTTTCAGGTTGTTAAAGGAAGTAGACTTTTCTGGTTACGACTACGTAGCCTTTGCTGACCAAGACGATATATGGTTGAAGGATAAGTTGTCTTCAGCAGTAACAATGCTTAATTCTCGCGGCTGTGATGGTTATTCCTCGAATGTTACCGCGTTTTGGGAAGATGGCAGAGAGAAAGAGATTGTAAAATCCTCCCCTCAATCACGGTTTGATTTTTTGTTCGAATCTGCTGGTCCTGGTTGTACTTTTGTGATGACTCGTCGACTTGCTTTGGATATCAAACAGTTTTTGATCGACATCGGCGAGCAAGTTGAGGATATTTGGTTGCATGACTGGTTTTGCTATGCGTTTGCCAGAGCACAGGGCTATAGCTGGATTATCGATTCCAATAGCTACATGCGGTATCGTCAACACAGTGCTAACTCAGTCGGAGCAAACTCGGGTCTTGACTCTTTGTTAAAGCGCATTAATAGCGTCATGAGCGGCGATGCATTTGATAAGGTGATCAAACAAGCAAGTATTCTGGGTCTCGATATACTTGAACCTATACAGCTCATACAATGTGGTTCTTTTCGCTCTTCGGCCAAACTTTTGTCTCTTGCCAATCAATGTCGGCGTGACAACAAAGATAAGGTTCTTTTTTTTATGGCGGTATTGTGTAGTAGCTTCGGAAGGAGCAATCAATGTCGAGATTGATGGTCACCGGCGCTACAGGGTTTGTTGGGAGACATTTGTGTCAAATCGCAGGAAATTGCTATCGGGTTATCCGTCATAAGCCCACGGAGGCTGACGGTTCATTTATTGTTGTCCCAGAACTTGATGGTTCAGTCGATTGGGCTCATCTGATTCCAATGGATGTAGAGTGCATAGTTCATTTGGCTGGCATTGCCCATAACACCAGCAGCGATGAGGATTATGTCCGTAGAATTAACGTCGACGGTACATTGCATTTAGCTGAACAAGCCGCGCTTGCGGGTGTTAAACGTTTTGTATTTGTAAGCTCGATTGGGGTAAACGGGCAGCAAACGGTGGAAGCGCCTTTTACTCCCACTGATCGGGCATCGCCCTCTAATGCTTATACTCGGTCAAAACATGAGGCGGAGTTAGACCTGCAGAACTTATCCGAATCTATGGGGTTCGAACTGGTTATCGTTCGACCTACTTTGGTATACGGGCCTGATGCTCCTGGTAACTTTGGGCTTTTAGCCAATTTGGTTAAGCATGTACCGCTGTTGCCTTTTGGTTCCATCCATAATAGTAGAGATTTTATTACCGTACACAATTTGGCAGACCTGTTGGTAACTTGCTCAACTCACAAAAATGCCCCTGGTCATATTTTTTTAGCTTCAGATGGTGAAACGGTTTCAATTAAAGACTTCACTAATGCAATTGCTAAAGGATTAAATAAAAAGTTAATTCAGCTACCTGTTCCCGTTAGTCTTATGTATTTAGCGGCTCGTATTGTCGGTAAACAAGCAATGGCAGAACAGCTTTTAGGAAACTTACAAGTTGATTCTTCCAATGCTCAAGACGTTTTAGGTTGGGTTCCACCTTACACAATGGAGCAAGTAATGGCTTCACTTTCTGAGAATAAAAAATGATCCGTATTATTGATTTTTGTGCTGCCTTCTTAGGCCTGTTGTTTCTTTGGCCTATTTTACTGATTGTCACCATTATCGGAATGTTTGATACTGGCTCGCCGATTTTTGTTCAAACTCGTGTCGGCCGACATAAAAAGCCATTTAAATTGATTAAGTTTCGCACTATGTCCGTTGAAACAAAATCAGTAGCTAGTCACTTAGCGAGCAATGCATCAATCACCAAGTTGGG
This sequence comes from Shewanella sp. NIFS-20-20, assembly GCF_019209865.1. Taxonomy (GTDB): domain Bacteria; phylum Pseudomonadota; class Gammaproteobacteria; order Enterobacterales; family Shewanellaceae; genus Shewanella. The sequence goes on from NZ_JAHUTT010000007.1 coordinate 87,142, forward strand.
TTACTTTCTACGCAAGACTAAAATCGATGAGTTACCGCAACTCATTAATGTCGTCAAAGGTGAGATGAGCTTGGTTGGTCCACGTCCAAATTTATTTAACCAAGAAGAATTGATTAAGGAGCGTGACGCATTAGGTGTTTATGATGTTCTACCAGGTGTTACTGGTTTAGCACAAGTTCAAAACATTGATATGTCTACGCCTGCTTTATTAGCTAAAACTGACAAGCAGATGATTGATAGCCTATGTGTTAAAGATTACTTCAAGTATATCTTGATGACGGTGACCGGCAGTGGCGCTGGAGATGCGATTAAATAAACTTCCAGCTTGGTTTTTGAACGGTTTTTTGTTGGTCGTTCCATGCTAACTGTCACATTGTGGTAATGTTAGCTATTGTTTAACATCGAAGGTTGTTCGATTTTATCTTACCGAATTTTTAAATAGTCATTTTGCTATTCAGTAGATGAATGCATGGGAAGCGTGATGGATGTATTACAGAGTATTTTCTCGTTAAAGCGGGCGCAAAAACGGTTAGTTTCTGTGGCTATTGACTCATTGATGTTGGCATTTGCCTTTTGGTTTGCATTGTTAGTGCGACTTGACACTGCCACCATTTTTATTGACAAAACCTATTGGTTGTTAGCCGCTTTTACCATTCCGGTAAGTATTTTCGCTTTTACTAAGCTGGGCTTATACCGCGCCGTATTGCGTTATATGGGACTGCAAGCACTGACAGCCATCATACTGGGCGCTATAGTATCCACAATCGTATTGGTGCTTGGCGCGTATTATTTAGATTCAAGCTTACCGCGAACTGTACCCGTGATTTATTTAGCTTTTGCCTTAGTGTTAATTGGTGGTTCGCGCGCGATTGTGCGTTCTCTGGTTGGCTCAGGCATGAAGCGCGTCGGCGAGCCGGTCATTATTTATGGTGCCGGCGTTAGTGGGCGCCAACTCTTGATGGCCTTGGCGCAGAGCCATGAGTATTCACCTTTTGCTTTTGTCGATGATGATAGCAGTTTACATGGCACTGTGATTCAAGGGGTACACGTTCACTCGCCGTCGATTATTCGTAAACTGATTAAGCAAAAAAGCGTGACTAAAGTGCTATTGGCGATGCCCAGCGCATCCCGCGCATGTAGGCAAGCCATTTTGGCCAAATTAGAGCCGTTAGCGGTGCAAGTGTTAACTCTGCCGGCGATGGCAGAGCTAGTCAGTGGCACTAAACTCTACACTGACATTAAAGAAGTCGAAATTGATGACTTACTTGGTCGCGATTCTGTCGCGCCGAGAGCAGATTTAATGGCAGCCAATATCAGCAACAAAGTGGTGATGGTAACGGGGGCGGGCGGTTCAATTGGCTCAGAATTATGTCGGCAAATCATTAAACAAAAGCCTGCTAAATTAATTTTATTCGAGTTATCTGAATATGGCTTATATGCGATTGAAAGAGAGCTCAATGCCTTAGCACTTGAAGCAGGCATTGCCGTTGATATTTACCCTATGCTTGGGTCTGTGCAGCGGGAGAATCGCTTAGAAACCGTGCTTAGCTCGTTTGGTGTACAAACTTTGTATCATGCGGCAGCCTATAAACATGTACCATTAGTTGAGCACAATGTGGTTGAAGGTGTGCGTAATAATGTGTTTGGCACGCTTTATACCGCCAGAGCGGCTATCGCGGCCAACGTTGAAACCTTTGTGTTAATTTCTACCGATAAAGCGGTGCGCCCAACCAATGTGATGGGGACCACTAAGCGGATGGCAGAACTGGTGTTACAAGCTCTCTCTAAAGAGTCACATGCTACCCGTTTTTGCATGGTCCGTTTTGGCAATGTCTTAGGCTCGTCTGGCTCTGTGGTGCCATTGTTTCGCGCTCAAATTGCCAATGGCGGCCCTGTGACGGTGACTCATCCTGAAATCACCCGTTTTTTCATGACCATCCCCGAAGCCTCACAGTTAGTGATACAGGCTGGCACTATGGGTAAAGGCGGCGATGTATTTGTGTTGGATATGGGGAAGTCAGTCAAAATTGTCGATTTAGCAGCGAAGATGATCCGCTTAAGTGGTTTTTCTGTTAGAGATGAAAATACGCCAGAAGGTGACATTGAAATCCAGTTTAGCGGCTTACGCCCTGGTGAAAAACTCTATGAAGAGCTGCTGATTGGTGATGATGTCACAGGAACAGAGCATGAGCGTATCATGACCGCCAATGAATTGTTCTTGCCTTGGGTTGAACTTGAGAAAATTCTTAATCGCTTAGATAAGGCTTGTCATGAATTCGACCATGAGCGTATTCGTGAGATTTTGCTGACGACCCCAACCGGTTTTAATCCCACCGATGGTATTTGCGATCTTGTTTGGCAACAAAAGGCCAATAACGACAGTGCGTCATCTAAGATCGTCAATTTGGTGTCTTAAAAAATTACTTATTACGCTTGAACTCGATCTGTTTTATAGTAAAAACTATAGTTTCTTAGCTGTTATTAATCTAGACGGGTCTGCGGCTCACTATATGTTAGTGCCGTTGCCGTCGCTGGCTCACAGCGAGGCATAAGCAGACTCTAGATGCCAGGACGCTTCGCGGGGAGAGTGGCCTGCTAGAGCAAAGACTGGCCCTAGGGGGCGAGGTCCTCAAAAAGGCAAGGTCTTAGGGAAAACCTGATTTTTTGGGAATTAAGGTTATAGGGGGTAAACGTTGCTAGTCAATACTATCTGCGCAAGTACACTGCCAAACCTAGAACCTAGAACCTAGAACCTAGAACCTAGAACCTAGAACCTAGAACCTAGAACCTAGAACCTAGAACCTAGAACCTAGAACCTAGAACCTAGAACCTAGAACCTAGAACCTAGAACCTAGAACCTCCTTGGCTTTTACGTTGCTATCTCAACGTGACAATCCTTAAGCAATGATTGCAGCGCGGCTTTTAATGTGTGTTTTGCTGCGGTATCACCGTGAACGATGAGAATATGCTGAGGCTTAATTTTCATCTGCATCACAAACCGAATTAAGTCGTGCTGATCGGCATGCGCTGAATAGCCCGATAGCACATGGACTTTGGCGTTGATGATTATTTTATTGCCATTCAATAAAACCCACCCACCTTTGGGGCCGTATTCTATAATCTCGCGCCCCGCTGTCCCCTGAGCTTGATATCCGACAAAAATGACATCAGTTGTTGCTATGGGTAAAAAGCGCTCCAGATAATTCACAATCCTCCCCCCGGTACACATGCCACTGGCAGCAATCACGATGGCAGCTTGTTTGCGGCTTGCTAAGTAGTTGATGACGTTGAGATGATCCTGATGGCTATCAATGGTGGTTAACTGCGCAAAGTCCAATGGATGCCGCTGTGCATTGAGTCTGCGCTTGGCTTCATTGTCCCAATATTGGCTCAATGCTTGGTAACTTTCGGTAAATTTAGCCGCCAGTGGTGAGTCGACAATAATATCAAGCTGTGGCCACTGTGAGCCTGGGCTGCGGCGATGCCGATATATAATCGACTCAATCTCGTATAGCAGCTCTTGGGTTCTCCCTATGCTAAACGCCGGAATAAGCACGACACCTTGATCACTCACTGCGGTATGTAGCAGGTTCTCTAACTGGTTCCGCCGTTGCCTGCGCCCGTGATGCAGGCTATCACCATAGGTGGACTCAATAATTAAGGTATCGGCACGATAGGGGCTTTTAGGGGCCGGTAATAATGGCGTATATCTGGCGCCTAAGTCGCCTGAAAACACAATTCGGTGCTTATTGCCCTGTTTGCTTGTGGCTGGTGTCATTGCGTTGGGCTGCTGCGCTTTTTGCTTTTCGGTAATGTTATAGTCGCTTAATTCGCATTCAACGTAGGCCGAACCCATAATATGCCCAGCGACTTGCAAGCGGATTTTCGCTTGTTGCCAGCCAGACGGGCTCGATGATATATCTAGCATGTGCCATTGGTTATATTCCAATGGCACCACTTGCTGGGCTAATCGTTTCAGCACACCGTTAATGAGCTTTTCATCGCGGCTGATCCCAACCTTTACTGCATCTTCTATTACTAATGGCAATAATAAGGCACTAGGCCTTGAAGCATAAATTGGACCATCAAAGCCTGCTGCCAATAAGTAGGGGATTCGGCCAACATGGTCTAGATGACAGTGAGTGACCACTAACGCCTTGATGTTATTAATATCAAAATCAATCGCTAGCGCTGTTTGCGAGCTTTTACCTGAGATTTCATCGCCCTGAAATAACCCACAATCGATGATAATTGCTGAGTTGTCATTGATAGTTAACTGGTGGCATGAGCCAGTTACGCCGTTAACGGCGCCATGATGGATTATTTGCATCACTCTCTCCCGTGTTCTGCAGAGTTTAGAACCAACAGGGCCAGGCTGCTAGGCATAAGCAGACTCTAGATGCTAGGACGCTTCGCGGGGAGAGCGGACTTTGGTCTGTGATAAGGTCAAAAGTGATGCTGTTTCGCGGTTGTCTTTGGATTGTATCGAGTCGAGCAGGCGCTCAGAGACGCTCTAGGTTGCCAAGCCACATGCTAGACCCTTCTTAACTTGCGGCACATTGACGGGGTTTCACTTTATTTTATGGGGTATATCTGGCAGAGTGAGCCGTCTTGTGTTTTTTTGGATATACCTGATGAAATTTGCAGTGGTTGGTACAGGTTATGTTGGTTTGTCGAATGCGGTGTTGCTGGCGACCCAACATCAGGTGGTGGCGCTGGATATTAACCCTGAGCGGGTTGAACGACTTAATCAACGGCAATCCCCGATTGAAGATCGCGATATTGAGCAATATTTAGCAACACGAGAGTTAGATTTAACCGCAACATTGGATAAACGGGGGGCTTATAATGAGGCAGATTATGTCATTATTGCCACTCCGACAGATTATGATCCGACGACAAATCATTTTAATACCAGCAGTGTTGAGGCAGTTGTCGCTGATGCGTTAACTTACTGCCCTGATGCGGTGATCGTGATTAAGTCGACTGTGCCGGTGGGCTTTACTGAGCAATTACGCCAACGCTTCAATGTGACTCATATCCTATTTTCTCCCGAGTTTTTACGAGAAGGTCAGGCGCTACACGATAATTTATACCCGTCGCGAATTGTGGTGGGTGAATGCTCCGAGCGCGGTCAGGCCTTTGCCAATATTATGCGCTCTTTGGCGTTAAAACCCGAAGTTGACGTATTACTGACCGATGCGACCGAGGCCGAAGCCATCAAGTTATTTGCCAATACGTATCTTGCGATGCGGGTGGCATTTTTTAATGAGTTAGATACCTATGCTGAGAGCCATGGCTTGGACTCGCGCCAAATTATTGATGGTGTCAGCTTAGATCCCCGCATTGGTCAACATTATAACAACCCCTCTTTTGGTTATGGTGGCTATTGTTTACCCAAAGACACCAAACAATTGTTGGCCAATTATCATCGTGTCCCCAACAATCTTATTCGCGCCATTGTTGATGCCAATACTACCCGCAAAGATTTTATTGCCGACGCCATCATTGCGCGCCATCCTAAAGTCGTGGGGGTTTACCGTTTAGTGATGAAGTCGGGTTCTGATAACTTTAGAGCCTCGGCAATCCAAGGGGTAATGAAGCGCATTAAGGCCAAAGGCATTGAAGTGATCGTGTATGAACCGGTATTAACGGATGCTGAGTTTTTTAAATCGCGGGTGGTGACTAGCTTTACTGATTTCAGTCGTGAGGCGGATGTGATTATTGCCAATCGCATGGTGGATGAATTGGCGCCGGTGGCGGATAAAGTCTATACCAGAGACTTATTTGGTTCGGATTGAGCAAAGGCCAAGGTTGTGCTGGCACAGATAAAGCGTTCATAAACGCACGGCTAAACACTGTAATTTGCTTAGCATGTATGCGGTATATTTTATGTTTAATAAGAGAATATGATGAAATTTTTAGTCACTGGCGTTGCTGGATTTATTGGCTCAAAAGTCGCTGAGCGTTTATGTGCTCTCGGTCATGATGTGGTTGGGATAGATAATCTTAACGAGTATTATGATGTCAATCTCAAATTGTCGCGCTTAGCGCCATTGCAAACGATGGCGCAATTTCGTTTTATTCAGTTAGACATTGCTGAACGTGATGCGATGGCGACGTTATTTGCCAAAGAGCAATTTCAGCGAGTGATCCATTTGGCTGCCCAAGCGGGTGTGCGTTATTCTATTGAAAATCCAATGGCTTATGCCGACAGCAACTTGATTGGTTTTTTAACCGTGCTCGAAGGCTGCCGTCACAATCAGGTTGAGCATTTAGTGTTTGCCTCGTCATCGTCGGTATATGGCTTGAATCAAAAAGTGCCTTTTGCAACGTCAGACAGTGTCGACCATCCGGTGTCGTTATATGCTGCCAGCAAAAAAGCCAACGAGCTCATGGCGCATAGTTACGCGCATTTATATCAATTGCCGGTCACTGGTTTGCGCTTTTTTACTGTGTATGGTCCTGAAGGTCGCCCCGATATGGCGCCCATGTTGTTTGCTCATGCGATAACTGAAGGCATGCCGATCAAGGTCTTTAATCATGGCGATATGAGCCGTGATTTTACCTATATTGATGATATCGTCGAGGGGGTTATTCGTATTCAAGACAAACCGCCAATAGCTAACCCAACATGGTCGGTAGAGCAAGCGTCGCCGGCAAATAGCAGTGCACCTTATCAGGTGTTTAATATTGGCAATGGCAGCCCGGTGGCTCTAATGGACTTTATTGCTGCCATTGAAAAACACCTTGGCAAAACCGCTGAAAAAATCATGCTACCGATGCAAGACGGTGATGTATACCGAACTTGGGCCGATACGGAAGATTTATTTACGGCGGTCGGTTATCAACCGACAACCGATATTGAGACTGGCGTGGGGCACTTTATTCGCTGGTTTAAACGGACTTATTGTTAACATAATCAGCACACTCATCTGCTGGCGCCCCTTTTAGTGGTTTTTCTTCACAGAATGTTGCTATCTCGCGGCGATGTATTTTGCTTATCTTGTTGCCGGCGTGGCGTTTTTGATGCAGCGCTAACCCCCGCTAGGCCCTCTTCGCTGTTGTTTTGAGCGCCCGCCATCAAACCTGTGGTAATCACTGGCATTTGAAAACAGAAGTCAGTAGCATTAATCCTATTTTCTCGTGTGTTATCCAGGTGTCTCTTGTCCAAAACCTTGCACTCAGCGTTTCACTCCTCTGCTCATTTGCCGCTGACAGTCGCTAAAATCACCGGCGCGTTTACGCCGCAGTCCATGGTGCGGGCCTATGAATATGTCCGACTGGGCAAGGTGTTAGAATGCGAGGCCAATGCCGATTTTAGTAGTATTACTGGGGTGGTTGCTGGCAGTCATGCCGCGGTGTATGAGCAAGAGATTTCTATCTATCACTCTTCCAATAAGCCGATTATTAACGGTTATTGCTCGTGTCCCGTTGGCCGCAATTGTAAGCATGTGGCGGCGATACTTATTCGGCTTATTCATAGCGCTCATTCAGGAGTAACCACGGAGTTATCTCCGCTTGATGTGTGGTTAAAACAGTTGCCTTCTAGTACTCAGGTTGGGGATGAGGAGTCAGGTAAAGAGCTTATCTTTATCTTGAGCTGCGATAGCCTTGGTGCGCATATTGAGCTGCGACGCACTAAGCTTGGCAAAAAAGGGTTTTACGGCAAAGGCAGTAAGTTGAGTTTGAGCGAATTCAGCTACTACCTACCACATTGGTTAGATACACAAGATAAGCAATTGATCCAAATGTTGCTTGCTGCGGTGACAACCAAGGGGCGGTTACCGATAGAAGATGATTTCGGGATGTTTATCTTACAGCGCCTAGCGGCAACCCAACGCTTGTTTTGGGAGCATACTCGTGAACCCTTGGTTTTTGGTAGTGACAGCCAACTCAAGCCACAATGGCACGCAGTGGAAGAGCTGCAATACCAATTGAAGTTAACGTTGGAGCAAACCGAAACATGGGAGCTGATTGCCACTGAGCCGCCATGCTTTATCGACTTAAATCGCAATACACTCGGCATCATTAACACGCCAATTAGTGCGCAGATGTTATTGCTATTAAGCCAGATGCCTGCGGTTGCGCGGCAAAAGCTAACTGAGGTTGGCTTAGCCCTCAGTAAGCACCTGCCAGTCGCCGCACTTAATTTGCCCGTGGCAATTAAGCTGGTGGAAGTCCACTCCCCCATGCGGCCGCGCTTAATCTTGACTCAAGAACCAAGCCCGCTTAATAACAATGCGCCTGATTTGTCGCCGAAACCGCAGCCGCTGGTGATGCTGGATTTTATCTATGGCGAGTATCAAGTATCCTCAGCGGCTATGGTTGAAGCCATCAGCCAACAAAAGCATGGACGGCGTCATGTCCAAATTCATCGACAATTAGCCGCCGAGCAGCAATGTATTTTGCAGCTGCTGCAGTTGGGATTACACCCGACATTAAATGCTGCTGGCCATCATGCTTATTTTAGTCTTGGCTCAGTACCGGCAGCCGTTGAGGCTTGGTTAACGTTTACCCAGCAGCATATTCCCGAATTAATCGCCGCGGGTTTTGAGGTGATCACAGCGCCTGAGTTCTCGCTACATTTATTGAAGCCTGAGTTACACCTTACCCTCGATGAAGAAACCAGTGATTGGTTTTCGTTGGCATTAAGTGCCGAGATCAATGGTGCTGAACTTGATTTAATGCCCTTAATCAAGCGTTGGATCAGTCAACATGGTGAGCCGCAAGATAATCAAAGCTTGTTGTTAGAAACGCGAGAGGGTGAGTTACTGCAAGTGGCCGCTAGCCAAGTTAAACCCTTGATTAATATTATGCTCGAGTTGCTCGACCGTGCCGATGCGCCATTGAAGCTGCCCATCAGTCGAGTGGATCTTGTTCGCGATTTGCAGTTGAACAATGTACAAGTCAATTACAGTGAGCGGGTCGGGGCGTTAATCGATAAGCTGCGCTCGTTTGATGCCATCGCCACGGTTGACGCGCCCGCAGGTCTGCAAGCTACTTTGCGTGATTATCAGCAAACAGGCTTAAATTGGCTTTGTTTTTTAAAGCAATATGGCTTTGGCGGTATTTTGGCTGACGATATGGGCTTAGGTAAAACCTTACAGGCCTTGGCCTTTATTTATCGTGAGCAACAGCTTAACTCAGCCAATAAAACTTTAATTGTTTGCCCAACGAGTTTACTGGGAAATTGGCAGCGGGAAGCTCAGCGTTTTACTCCGGACTTAACTGTGTTGGTGTTGCATGGTCATCAGCGTAAGCGTCAATTTGAGGCCATGGCGATGGCCGATGTGGTGATCACCAGTTACCCGTTAATTCAGCGTGATAGTGAGCGCTATCTTAACCAGCACTTTGATCATCTGATCTTAGATGAGGCGCAACACATTAAAAATGCGAAGGCCAAGGTCACGCAAACCTTAATGGCCATGCCTGCCACCATGAAGTTATGTCTTTCTGGCACGCCGATGGAAAATCATATAGGCGAATTAAAATCCTTAATGGATTTTGTGCTGCCAGGGCTTTTGGGCAATCAAAAAACCTTTAATCATTACTTTAAACACGCCATTGAAAAAGAGGGGGATGCTCGCAAAGCCCAAGAGTTAGGGCAGCGAGTCGCGCCTTTTTTATTACGCCGCACTAAACAGCAAGTGGCCAATGAGTTGCCTGCTAAAACTGAAATCACCTGTTTCTTACCGCTCGAAAAAGATCAACGTAACTTGTATGAAAGCATCCGGGTGTTGATGGAAAAGCGAGTGAGGCAATTATTTGCGGATAAAGGCATGGCCAAGAGTCATATCGAGGTATTGGATGCTTTGTTAAAATTGCGGCAGGCATGCTGTGATCCGCGACTGGTGAAGTTACAACAAGCGCAAACCGTGAGTTCTAATGCCAAATTAGCCTGGTTGAGTGACCATGTACCAGAAATGGTGGAAGAGGGGCGGAAGATCCTGATCTTTAGTCAATTCACCAGCATGCTGAGCCATATTCAAGACTGGCTTGATAACGCGGCGATCCCTTATAGCAAATTAACCGGCCAAACCAAGGCTCGCCAAGAGCAAATTGATCAATTTCAGCAGGGAAGTGCCGCCGTCTTTTTGATCAGTTTAAAAGCTGGGGGTACGGGACTGAACCTCACCGCAGCGGATACAGTGATTCATTTTGATCCTTGGTGGAATCCGGCCGCCGAACGTCAAGCCACCGATAGGGCGCATCGCATGGGGCAAGATAAACCTGTTTTTGTGTATAAATTGATTGCCGAAGATACGGTGGAAGAAAAAATCCAAGCCATGCAAAATCAAAAACAAGGCTTAGCTGACAGTATTCTCAGTGATGATATGTTGGGATTGTGGCAAGGAAATCGAGATGACTTGTTAGCATTGTTCAATTAATGGCTGAGCCGATGTCATTCATTGGCATCGGCTAGTTTGCGCCAGCACAAATGACTCACTCCTGCTTAGCTAACTCATAATCGCTGGCTAAATCACCTTGGATCCGCTGGCCATCTTGATTCAGCATCAGTAAACGATTTTCCCCGACTAAGTATTGATTACCATTGGTAAGTGTGATGGTGTTACCGGCCGCATTCCAGCTAAATTTGCCGTGCTCGTCAAATACCACAGGATCGCTGCCCTGATAGGTCGAGGAAATTTGATAGCGGTCATTAGATTGTAGGGTGATCACTGTCAGTATGCCTTCGCAACTCGCACAAGGCAGGGTACCTCGATACTCACCTGGCCAATCGAGCGAGGTCTTGCTGCTATCGCCTATGCTGACGTGAACCGTCGCATTTGTCTGTGGGCTCGCCGTCGGTTTATCGGCAGTGGGCGCGGGATTATCGGCGGGGTCACTGGCAGGTTGACAGCCACCCAACAATAAGCCGCAGCAAAGCACGGCAACAGATACCACACCGAGATGGTGACGCTTTTCCATAACAGACCCCCTTAGTTAACTTAAATTATCATGATGAGATCTTGCGCTAAATACCAGTATTTTTTAACCGCTTACTCTCTAGTCAATCAATTGGATAAGCGTATTATATGAAGACGATTTGGTGTCCAAGGATTGATCATGCAGTATCCCGTCGATATACATAGCCATACCATAGCGTCAACTCACGCCTACTCGACCATAAGTGAATATTTAACGGTTGCTCAGCAAAAAGGGCTGAGCTTGTTTGCCACCACGGATCATGGGCCCGCGATGGCTGATGCTCCCCATTTTTGGCATTTTGTTAATTTACGGGTCTTACCTAGGATCCATCATGGGGTCGGCCTATTAAGAGGCATTGAAGCTAACATTCAGAATATGGCCGGAGAGATTGATTTTTATGGCGATTACTTGCAAGAGCTCGATATTGTTTTGGCAGGCTTTCATGAGCCAGTCTTTGCCCCAACAGATTGTTTAACCCACACCAAAGCCATGATAGCGACAATAGAAAGTGGCTTAGTGGATGTGATCACTCATCCTGGTAATCCCGCCTATCCGATTGAGATAGTTCCCGTGGTAACGGCCGCGGCTGCCCATAATGTTGCCTTAGAGATTAATAACTCCTCGTTTTTAACCTCACGCTCAGGCAGTAAACCAACTTGTTTAGCCATCGCCGAAACGGCGCGCGATGTCGGTGCCAGCTTGGTGATGGGATCTGATGCTCATATCGCCTTTGATCTTGGTGGATTTGAGCGTAGCCGCGCTTTATTGGATTTGGCTCAGTTTCCCGAGGCGCGTTTATTGAACCGCAGTGTCAGCGCGACGCTCGATTTTTTGATCGCCAGAGGCCACCGTCATATCGATGATTTTGCTTCATTGCGAGAATAATGAACCTCGGTTGGTGATGTATTAACGAGACAAACAAAATTAAGGCCGCCTGATGGCGGCCTTGGTGCAAGCGTTAGCGAATTAAAACTGGCGCTGCCAACTGACAAACACACGAGAATCCCAGTCATGGTTCAGTGAGCTGCGTGGCCACTGGCGTAAACTAATGTCAGCCCCTACGGCTAGTTTTCCGTGCCATAATGGGCGCTGGTATTCGCTATAAAGTTGATAACCGCGCTCGTACTGACCTAATGAAACCGAATTACCGCCAGGTAGCGCCGCGTCGTTACCATCGACATTTAACCTGAGCCAGCGCAGCTTGGTGATCAACTGTTGCTGCTGTCCCAGTTGGCTGATGGCTCCTAAGGTTAATACCATGGCATCATTATCGAAGGTCGATCCGACACTTTGGCCATAATAGCGGTAGCCATCTTTATAAAAGCCATGCTCATACATACAGTTATATAGGCTTGAATCTGGTGTGCAGGCGGCCTTGGTATCACTGTATTCCACATAGACTCGAGATTGAATTGCGCTCAGATACATATCAATGCCGCCAAGGTTGCTCGCATTGATAAGGCGTTTTTTCTCACGATGATAATCTTCATGGGTGCGTTCATAATAAATGCCATAAGGCACACCTAACAGAGTATCGGACCAGCGAAAATCATAGCCAGCTAGCATGTTTTCTTGGCCATTTTCGACCGCCGACTCATCTTGGCCACCATTGAATAAGCCATCCCACCAATCTGATAGAGTATTACCATAACCTTGACCGCCCCACATCATGGTCCATGATGCGCCCATTTCTAATTGCGGAATGGGTCTTATTGTTGCGCGAGCGCCCCAATGTTTGGCCTCGGGTACATACCTATTCGACTCAAACTGTTTAAAGGCAGTAGTGAAAGTCCAAGGGCCTATCCAATGGATCCATGGGCTCTCAAAGGCTTGACTGTTATGACGGCTAAAGCTGATGCCTTGCAATGGTCTGGCGTTATTGGACTGAATTAAGCCCGACTCCCAAGATGGCCCCCAGTAAGCGGGGATCGCACCATAACTAACGATCCAGTTTGCTAGTGTCGCCGCCACAAAGCTGTCATCGAGGCGGCTATCATTGCCGGCTTGGGCGTCAGCATGATAATTGACGCTCAGGCGGCCACTGAGGTATTCGCCGGTAATGCTGGCATCGACCTTAAGTTGCGCTTTATCGGTCACGGTATCGCCAAAGCTGGTAAAGCGTGCCTGTTGGTTCGCTAGCGAGATTTGGGTCTCGAGGCTGGTCGCGGCCATATCGTGTTGCCATGCGCGCTGCACTTGGGCATAGGCTTGTTGGGCTGCTGGCGTTAATTGGCTGATGTCGGTTTTATCTAACTCTTTTTTGATCCCAGCCCACATTAATGGGTAAGTGGTGATGGGTTGAGTAATGATGCCTAGATCTGACAGTAATTGAATATCGGCTCGCAAAACGAGATCGTTAGGTTCAATCCACCAAGCAGCCTCGCTCGGCATAGCAAACAGCATGAGGCTTGCAAATACGGTTTTTTTCATGACAGCTCCTTGTTTAACCGCGCATTTTAACGACCATCATGGGGGAGCACAAGCGCAATACCACCGCAGAAACTGAGCCTAAGGCTCAGGATATTTAGTCGAGGCTCATGTTAATTTGTTATAAAAAAATCAGCGTGATACTGGCATAATAATGGGTCACTCACTGACTGAGATGCTCATGGCGATTGAATCGATTGATAAACCATTGATATTGCAACTGGTGGCTCTGGCAAAAAATGCTGGCGAGCGGATGATGCCTTTTTATCAAAGTACCAACTTAGCGATTGCCGATAAAGCGGACACCTCGCCATTAACGGCCGCTGATTTAGCCAGTCATGATTGCATTGTGGCTGGATTGCAGGCGATTAATTGCCACTGGCCCATTTTATCGGAAGAGTCTGACTTGCCGAGTTGGAGTGTGCGCAAAGGGTGGTCTCGGTATTTCTTGATTGACCCGCTGGATGGCACCAAAGAGTTCATTAAAGGCAATGGTGAGTTTACCGTTAATATCGCGGTGATCGACAACGGCCAAGCGATAGCTGGCGTTGTTTATGCGCCAGCGAAAGGCCACTGTTATTTCGGGGCGTTAGGGCTTGGAGCTTGGGTTCAAGCCGATGGCATGATGGCGCAACCCTTAGGGCAAGAACGGCAGCATTCGCAAGCGTGCCCAGTGATCGTCGGCAGTCGCTCGCATCCAAGCCCAGAGTTAGCCGGCTATTTAAGCCAGTTTAGTGATTATCAAGTGCTCCCAGTGGGCAGTTCATTAAAATTCTGTTTGTTAGCAGAAGGCCGTGCGGATATCTATCCTCGTCTTGGCCCTACCAGTGAGTGGGATACCGCGGCGGCGCAAGCTGTCCTCGAAGCCGCAGGTGGGCAAGTCCATGACAAAACCACGGGTAAGCCTTTGCGTTACAACCAAAAAGACAGCATTCGTAACCCGCACTTTATCGCTTATGCCCGCCAGTGGTTGGTGTCAATCTAATGCGTATCGGCATTGATCTAGGCGGCACTAAAACCGACATCATCGTCTTAGATGACGCCGGGCAAGTAAGGTATCGTAAACGCTGTGCCAGTGGTCAACATTATGCCGCGACCTTGGCAACCTTGGTTGGCCTCATTCATGAGGTCGATGCCCACTTTACGCAGGCATTTACGGTTGGCATTGGTATACCTGGGACTGTGTCTCGGCGACACGGCACCATCAAAAACGCCAATTCCACATGGTTAATCGGTCAGTCATTAGATGCAGATTTACACGCGGCGATAGGCAGGCCGGTGCGCTTAGCCAATGATGCCAATTGTTTTGCATTATCTGAAGCTTGCGATGGCGCGGGTCAAGGGTTTGAACTGGTGTTCGGCGTGATTTTAGGCACGGGTTGCGGGGCCGGCTTAGTGATCAATGGCAAGGTTCATTCTGGCATCAATGGTGTGGCAGGCGAGTGGGGCCATAATCCATTACCTTGGATGAACTCCCATGAGTTCCAATCTCGTGCTTGCTATTGTGGCCGTCACGACTGTATTGAAACCTATATATCAGGCACTGGATTGAGTGAGGATTTTTATCAAGCGACCCAACAGCGCTTGTCGGGCCCTGAGATTATTTCATTGATGCAGCAGCAAGATAGCGATGCACAGGCCGCATTTCATCGATATTGTGATAGGCTATGTCGCGCTTTAGCTCATGTCGTCAATCTTGTTGACCCCGATATCATAGTGCTAGGCGGCGGAATGTCGGATATCGCTGAAATATATCCTTACGTTAATCGTCACTTAGCTGCTTATATCTTTGGTAAAGAATGTGAAACTAAAGTGGTGCCAAACCAGCATGGAAACGCATCTGGCGTCAGAGGTGCTGCGTGGTTGTGGCCATAACGCTCATTTTTACTAGGATAACCATGGATGTTCGTACTTAAAAAAATCATCAGCCAGTTTATGATGCCTATTCCGCTCACGCTATTATTGCTCTGTCTGGTGGCATGGATGCTCAGGCATCGTCGTGGCCATTGGCGTTGGCCACTCTTGTTGGCCGTGAGCCTGTTAGTTTTTGTCAGCAGTAATTTTGGCAGTCGTTTATTATTGGAGCCTCTCGAGCAACAATATGCCTATCAGCAACAGCCCATAGTCAATGACTGTGTGGTGATGGTGCTCGGTAGTGGTCATGATGATCATTTGGCGGTCTCCGCGCTGCAACAATTATCGCCGACGGCCATGATGCGCTTGCAAGAGGGGCTGCGTCAAACTCGCTTTGGCCAAAACTGTCTGTTGATCACCAGTGGCTTTGCCGGTAGCAATAACCAACGCGCCCATAGTGATGTTATGGCTGATGCTGCCACTGAGTTAGGCTTCCCGCGCGAGCGGATCATTTCTTTGCCGTTAGCGAAAGACACCATTGAAGAAGCGCAGTATTTACGCTGGGAGATTAATCAAACTCCGTTTAGGTTAGTCACCTCGGCGAGTCATATGCCTAGAGCCATGGCCATTTTTGAGCAAATAGGAACGCAGCCGCAAGCCGCCCCGGCCGATTATATGGCGCGCCAAGGAGTATGGTGGGCGCTAAGTGCCGATAATTTACTCGGCTCGCAACGTGCGATTCATGAATATATTGGCCAAAGCTGGTGGTGGATAAAATCACATTGGTAAATAGACAGTAACCAAGGAATTGACTCAATGTTGGACACCCATGTGGCGATGCGCCCGCAGGCTAAGCGTAACGGCATCACCTTAAGCCTTGTTGGCGCCATATTATTGGTGGTGGGTTTATGCTTGTTTGTTATGACCCCTCATTGGTTTGGCCCTGCATTATTAAGTTTTACTTTTGGGGTGCTGGGGTTAGTGATTGGCTTGAGTAAAGTGCGTGAGCCTGAGGTGAGTGTGGCATTATCGGCCGAGGGCTTTACCTTTTATCACCGTCGGGGGCAGGTGTTCGTCGCTTGGAGCAATGTGCAGCGACTCGACAGTTTACGGGTATCTCAAGCAATGACGCTCGTCGAATTGCCTTATCTTGGCGTCAAGCTGAAACGTATTAACCCAGTGTTGGACAATATCTCGTTAAGATTAGCGACAGGGTTGTTGTCAGAGCAGCGGCCGTTATTAATGACGGCGGCGACACAAGATGAAGATCTCAGTGATTATGAGCAACAAGTTGCCCTAGAATTTACGCCATTAGTGGTGGATGGCGAGCGTTATCGTGGGGTACTCGCCATGTTTGGTCATCGTTCGATTAAGTTGCAACAGGTCTTGGGATATCATTTATATCTTCCTGCGGACAGTTTTGATAGGCCTTTGCCTGACGCGATCACCTTATTGAAGCAATATCATCAGCAATATTCAGGTTAACAGTCCGCAGCGCTGGCCTTGATCACGGCTTATACCGTTTAGAGTGCCACCGTGACCTCCATCTCATGGCGCGGTGAAACTCTAGCGGTATTAACCTTGGATTTTGATGAGGGATATCCAAGCCAAAATTATGATTATGCCTCTGATAATGTTTGTAGTTTTTTTAATTTTTCATCATCAAATAATGAAGTATTTTCTAGCAAGTTGATGCTTTCTTTGATGCGCATCCCAATAAATTGGCCGCCTTCTAGAATTTCCATTTGATTACTCGCCACTTCACCGTCGAGCGTACCCGTGCCCATGATGATGACTTTTTCACAGCTTAATTTGCCGCTAAAATGACCCGCAATGCGCATTTCATGACACTGGACCTGTCCTTGGATGGTGCCTTCATGCTCAATGGTAATTTGTCCTTGCGAAATGACTTGGCCCTTGACGTCCCCACCAATTAAGGCGTCACCAGCGAATTCAGTTTCACCGCTGATACAAGTGCCTTTAGCAATATAAGTTAACTCAAGAGTCGTATTTTTTCGTTTAAACATAGTTTTATTATCGTTATCGCCGACAGGTAACTTGATGTTACCTTGTCTTTATTCGGTTTCAAACCACAAATATTTGGCGCTGGCGTCAGGATTTCGTCTTTGCCGTTTTGCTGGTCAATTTGACCATTAAACTAGCGTGTTTGTGGCATAATTTGAATCGCTTGGCTTGGGCATGGTGCCACGCAAGCGCCGCAACCGGTGCATAAGTCGGCTACAATCTCTGGTGTTGGGGTTGATTGAGCGCGATAGCTGAATTTAATCGCACTGGCATCGCAATGATCTCGACACGTTTGGCAGGTCACTCCGGCCAACGTTAGACAAGCTGGAGCAACCACGGCGATTTGTGACCAGGCTTGCGCTTGAGATTTATCAAACACCGGCGCTTGACATACTCGCTGGCATTGGCCACAAAAACTACACTCAGCGCGACTAAAATCCAGGGCGACAAAGCCACCATCAGCCACCTTAATAATGCCAGTATCACAAGCGGTTACGCATAAATGACAGCGGGTGCAAACATCGGTAAAGTCGACATCTTGGCGGCTGAAGGGGGGACGGATCGTGGCGGGGCTATGCCGTTTAAATAACCGTCGGCGTTGTTGATCTATAGCCATATGCTTCTCATGTGTGCGGGGGCATAGCGCCCCCTCGCTCTAACGATTATTGGTAGCCGTTGGGGTTGGTCGATTGCCAATGCCAACTGCTGGTGGCCATATCTTGCAGACTATGGTTAGCTTGCCAATTTAGCTGCTGACGCGCGTTAGTCGGATCGGCATAGCAAGCGGCAATGTCGCCCGGACGTCTGGCCGTAATCGCATAGTTTATGGTTTTACCGCTGGCATGTTCAAACGCCTTGACCATCTCCAATACGCTATACCCTATGCCTGTGCCTAAGTTAAAGGTTACTAATCCGCAGTTTGTGGCGAGTTTTTCCAATGCTTTGATATGGCCCAATGCTAAATCAACCACATGAATATAGTCGCGAACCCCGGTGCCATCGGCCGTATCGTAGTCATCACCAAATACGCTCAAACAATCACGTTTCCCCACCGCTACCTGAGCGATAAATGGCATGAGGTTATTGGGAATATCGTTAGGGTCTTCACCAATCAAGCCGCTTTTATGAGCCCCGACGGGATTAAAATAGCGTAAGCGCGCGATATTCCAGCTCGGATCGGCATGATGCAGATCTGCCAGGATGTTCTCGACCATCAATTTTGACTGACCATAAGGATTGGTCGCGCCCGTAGGGAAGTCTTCAGTGATCGGCAAGCTGGCAGGATCGCCATAGACAGTGGCTGAGGAACTAAATACCAGATCCTTGACTTGATACTCGGCCATGACCTCACATAACACTAATGTACCCGTGACATTGTTTTGGTAATAGCGCAGAGGCTGAGCCACTGATTCTCCCACGGCTTTTAGTCCAGCAAAATGGATGACTGCTTGAAATTGATGCTGGCTAAATATTTGTTGAAGCAGGGGCTTATCAAGAATATCACCTTGATAAAAAGTTACTTTTTTGCCAGTAATACTTTCAACGCGAGCTAAAGACTCGGTGCTGGAATTGGACAAATTATCCAGCACGACCACATCATAATTGGCGGTTAATAGCTCGACCAAGGTGTGGCTACCAATATAACCAGCCCCACCTGTGACTAAAATTGTCATTAATCCATATCCTTAACTAATTGCTTTAAATAGTTTTTAAATGCACCACTAATTTCTGGGTGATGCAATGCGTATTCAACATTGGCCTGCATATAGCCAAGCTTGTTGCCGCAATCATGGCTTTTACCACGCATGTAATAGGCATTGACCGTTTGCTTTTCCATGAGCATCGCGATGGCATCGGTCAATTGTATTTCATCACCGGCACCAATGGGGGTCTTGGCTAATAATGGCCAGATATCGGCGGGCAAAACGTAACGACCAACTACTGCAAGGTTGGACGGGGCCTCATCAATATCGGGTTTTTCCACTAATTCAGCTAACGGGCAAAAATCACCGGGATGGAGGGGCACGCCATTGACATTAGCAATACCATATTGATTAACCAATGCCGGCTCAACGCCCTCGACCATGATCTGACCGCAGTTGTCTTCATCAAAATGCGCCACCATTTCGGCGAGATTATGTTGATTGAGATCGCAACTGGTTTGGTCAATGATGACATCTGGCAATAACACTGCGAAGGGTTCATTACCAACCACAGAGCGCGCACATAAAATAGCATGTCCTAAGCCTTTGGCTTGGGATTGACGCACACTGATCACTGTGACCCCTTTGGGGCAAATCGACTGCACATCATTAAGCAATTGACGTTTTACCCGGCGCTCTAGCTGAGCCTCAAGTTCAAAACTGGTATCAAAATGATTTTCAATCGAGTTTTTACTGGCATGGGTGACCAGTACAATTTCTTTGATACCGGCAGCGATGGCTTCACTGACGACATGCTGAATTAGGGGTTTATCCACTACGGGCAGCATTTCTTTGGGAATGGCTTTGGTGGCCGGCAGCATGCGTGTGCCGAGCCCTGCCACAGGAATGACAGCTTTCTTAATTTTTTGAGACTTCATTGAATGTCCACAATCACTTAATCACTTTTGCTATTGTAAATCAGCCGCTTGAAAAAGACAGGTTGTAGGTCCAATTTCTCCACTTCTCTTGGTTTTCGAGACGGGTTTGTGGGCGATAACACGCTCAAATGGAAGCGAGTGGAATGTAAGTTTTACTTTTTAATTGCATGATTTAACTCAATTATATTTATCGTTGTAAACTCTGGCTTACAAAGGGATTGGGCCGGTGAGCGATTATTTATGATGGCAATGATTAACAAACTAACCGGAATAGCACACTATGAAGTTGTGATGTTTCTGTTAATTTTATAGAGGGTAATGATGACAACCAGTTATATTGCCAGAGAAGCTGATGCTGATGGTTTTATTCACTATCCCGACCATGAGCACCAAGTGTGGCAGCAATTGTATGCCCGCCAAGCGGTTAACCTGCCGCAACGCGCTTGCAACGCCTATATGGATGGACTTGACGCGTTGGCATTACCGACAGACAGGATCCCGCAACTAGCTGAAATCGATTCAGTATTAATGGAGTCCAGTGGCTGGCAAACGGCGGCAGTTCCGGCATTGATTTCATTTGGGCGTTTTTTTGAACTGCTGGCCAATCGTCGCTTCCCGGTCGCGACATTTATCCGCAGCCAACAAGAGATGGATTATCTGCAAGAACCGGATATTTTTCATGAGATTTTTGGTCATTGCCCATTATTAACTAACCGAGCTTTTGCCGATTTTTCGGCACATTATGGCAAGCTAGGTTTGGCAGCCTCGAAAGAAGAGCGAGCTTATTTAGCCCGATTATATTGGTTTACGGTGGAGTTTGGTTTATTACAAGCCAATTCGGTTGATGGGCGTCGGATTTACGGCGGTGGAATTTTAAGTTCGCCTGCTGAAACCATGTATGCGCTGAGTGATGATGCGGTATGTGAGCCGTTTGACTTGCTTAACGTACTGAGAACTCCCTATCGAATTGATATCATTCAACCCATCTATTTTGAAATTGAAAACATTGATTTTTTAGGTGAAATAGCCAAGATGGATATCATGTCTAGTGTGACCAAGGCGCGCGAGTTAGGCCTGTTTACACCGCGTTTTTCACCTAAGACCCAAGCCGTTTAACAAGGAGTATTTATGTCTGAATTAGCGACAATGAGTTGCGAAGCTTGCCAAGTTGATGCACCGAAAGTTTCCGAGACCGAATTAGCGGAACTCATTCGCTCGATCCCCGATTGGCACGTTGAAGTGCGCGATGGCATTATGCAATTAGAGCGCGTTTACAAATTTAAGAACTTTAAGCTTGCACTGGCCTTTACGAATCGTATCGGTGAGTTAGCTGAAGCCGAATTTCATCATCCCGGCATTCTGACTGAGTGGGGCAAGGTGACGGTCACTTGGTGGTCACACTCAATTAAAGGCCTCCATAAAAACGATTTTATTATGGCGGCCAAAACCGATTTGTTATTGGATTAACTCTGCCTTTAGGTACGCTGCTTGTCTTGAGGCAGCGCACCTACCTGTAAACAATACTTGCCACCCTCACTGAAACCCTCTAACGTATACTCACCATGACAAAATGGACTCCGACTGACGGTGGGATGCCGACAGGGACTCGTATTAATGAGGATGTAAACTATGCGCTTGGTCGTTAGTTGCCATGACAGGGTAGGTTTGGCTAAAGACATTTTGGTTGTGCTAGAGCAATATGGCATTAATTTAATGGCCATTGATGCCAGTAACAAAGGCTTTTTATATTTACAATTTGCGCAGGTGAGCTTTGATACCTTAAGTGCGCTAATGCCGCAGATCCGTAAAGTAGAAAGTGTCAGCGATGTGCGCACTGTGTCGTTTATGCCTTCCGAGCAAGAACATTACGCCCTGAAAACCTTATTAAAAACCCTCCCTGACTGTGTGTTTTCTCTCGATGCCAAAGGGCGAATTCGTATTATTAATGAATCGGCGCTCGTCACCTTGGCGATGTCAGAATTAGATGTCATTGATGAACCGTTGAACCACTGGGTGCAAGGGGTCAATTTTAATCGGTGGTTAAGTGAGCCTCAGGTTTTAGCTCAAACCGCGAAAGTACAGATTGGTGAACGCGAGTTTCTTGCCGAAATGCTGCCTATTTATTTGCCTGATGATCAAGATAAACATATCTTGGCTGGTGCGGTAGTATCACTCAAGTCATTGGCTCGACTTGGCAAACAATTCAATGCATTACAGAATCAATCTCAAGGTTTTGAAACCGTATTAGCCGTCAGCGATAAAATGAAACTGGTCGTAGGGCAAGCAAGACGAATGGCGCAATTAGATGCACCATTGTTGATTACCGGCGAGACGGGTACAGGTAAAGAATTGATGGCGCGAGCCTGTCATGATGCGAGTTTAAGGCGAGATCATCCTTTTATTGCGATTAATTGTGCTGCATTACCAGACAGTGCCGCCGAAGAAGAGCTATTTGGCTTTGTCAGCCACGGGCAAGTAGTCAAACGCGGCTTTTTTGAGGAAGCGCAAGGAGGGACGGTGTTTCTGGATGAAATCGCCGAAATGTCCAAGGCGGCTCAAGTGAAGTTATTGCGTTTATTGCAAGATGGCTGCTTTCGTCGCATTGGTGGTGATGAAGAGGTTAGGGTCGATGTGCGAATTATCTGCTCGACGCAGAAAAACTTGGCCGATTTGTGTCAGCAAGGCAGTTTTAGGGAAGATTTGTATTATCGAATTCATGTTTTAAGTTTGCATATGCCCGCACTGCGTGAGCGACGTGTTGATATTATTCCCTTAACTGAGATGTTCTTAGAGCATTATAGCCAGCAATTATCTAGCCCGTTACGTCGTATTTCGGCCAGTTGCCGTGATCACCTATTGACGTATGCTTGGCCTGGCAATGTTCGCCAATTAAAGAATGCGGTGTTTAGGGCCGTGTCGATTTGGGACGGCAGTACCGAACTCACCGTTGAGCAACTTAAATTGCCCTCATATGCCGAAGGTTTTGGCTATTTCGATAATGCCTTTGAAGGTACATTAGATGAAGCGATGAAACAATTTGAGTCTAGTTTGCTCAGGCGCCTCTATCCAGCGTTTCCTAGTACGCGTCAATTAGCAAAAAAACTCGGGGTCTCGCATACGGCCATTGCCAATAAGCTCCGCGATTACCAGATAAGTAAACCCAAGTCATAGCAACGTAAGCGAATCTTTACAAATATGATAAGCGTGTATTTGCTCTTGAATTGGCGCTTGGCATTTTCTTCCGTGACCAGTTACGGTAGATATGTAGCCAGACAAGAGGCAGATGCCATCACTGAACCAGTCATTGACTGGACAGAGCACAAAGGATAGGAGCAAATATGAAGTTAGCGAGTTATCGGAATGGTCGCAAAGACGGCCAGTTAGTCTTAGTTAGTCGTGATCTAACCCGTGCTGTGGCCGTGCCTGCAATTGCCCATACCATGCAACAACTGATTGATCAGTGGGATTTATTAGTTCCTCAGTTGCAGGAATTATACGATGCTTTAAACGCCGGCCAAATTGATAATGCTATCGATTTTGACCAGCGGTTATGTTTATCGCCATTACCCCGTGCTTATCAATGGGCCGATGGCAGTGCCTACGTGAATCACGTGGAATTGGTGAGAAAAGCACGCGGTGCCGAAATGCCGGAATCATTTTGGACCGATCCCTTGGTGTATCAAGGCGGATCAGATAGCTTTATTGCACCAACGGATCCAATCCCACTTGCGGATGAAGCTTGGGGCATTGATTTTGAATCCGAAATTGCCATCATTACCGATGATGTGCCTATGGGGGTATCGGCACAAGATGCGGGCGAGCATATTAAATTGCTGATGTTAGTTAATGATGTCTCTTTACGTAATCTTATCCCGGGTGAATTAGCTAAAGGCTTTGGATTTTTTCAATCTAAGCCATCTAGCAGTTTTTCACCTGTTGCCATTACTCCTGATGAATTGGGCGATAAGTGGCAAGCATCGAAAGTTCATTTACCTCTGATCACGCATTTAAATAATGAGTTATTTGGCCAACCCAATGCTGGGGTGGATATGACATTTAGCTTTGCTGAGTTAATTGCGCATGTTGCCCGTACACGTCCGTTAGGGGCCGGTGCCATTATAGGCTCTGGTACTATCTCTAATTATGATCGCAGTGCTGGCTCAAGCTGCCTAGCCGAAAAGCGTATGCTCGAAGTGATTGCCGAAGGCCAAGCGGTGACACCATTTATGGGATTTGGTGATACCGTACGGATTGAAATGCTTGATGACGCTGGCGTCAGTATTTTTGGTGCCATTGATCAGCAAGTGGTGCAGTACCAACCATAAATTGTTCATTGATTAATTATCGGGGCTCAGCCCCGATTTTTGATGTAAGGAGGCAAGATGTTAACGTTATACGGGTACTGGCGCTCGAGTGCGGCCTATCGAGTCCGCATCGCCTTAGGGCTAAAGTCTTTAGCGGCTGAGCAAATTTCTGTGCATCTTGTCAAAGATGGTGGTGAGCAACATAAGTCAGATTACCAAGCTCTCAATCCGCAACAGTTGGTGCCAACCTTAATGGTGAAGCAAGCAAATCAACCCGCGGTGGTATTAACTCAGTCGCTCGCCATCATCGAATATTTAGAAGAGTGTTATCCTGCCAATCCATTGTTGCCTGCCAATGCAGTCGATAGGGCTCATGTTCGTGCCATGGCGCAGCTCGTAGCATGTGATACTCACCCCCTTAATAACTTACGTGTTCTCCAATACCTAGAGCATGAGATGGGGCAGGATAGCGACGCTCGTAAGCAGTGGTACCATGCATGGATACATAAGAGTTTTAAAGCGTTAGAAACGCTTCTGAGTCAGTCTCCTTCATCTTGTTGTTTTGGCGATACTCCGACCCTAGCTGATATTTGTTTAATTCCGCAAGTGTATAACGCTAAACGATTTGGGCTTGATATGAGTCGCTATCCTCATATATCCCGCGTTAATGATCATTGCTTAAGCTTAGCCGCATTTATTCAGGCGATTCCTGAGAATCAGGCGGATGCTAACTAAGTTAGGTGGCATTGTTCAGTAGGAACTCGACGAAGGCGGTATCGGCACTGCTGAGAGGTTTTCCTTTTTTCCAAGCAATATAGAGATCTAAACTAATGGGGGGGTCAAAAGGGATAGGGTGGATCTTATCTTCTTGATTCACCGCCATATTTAGCACACTACTAATGGCAAATCCTTGAGAAACTAATTGTTTAATTAGGTTGATCAAATTGGTTTCAAACGCAATTTTCGGAGTGATATCAAGTAGTTTCGCTTGCGCTAATAACCATTCTCGATGGAAGTAGCCGGTTTTAAACATCACTAAATCATGCTGTAAAAATTGGCTTAAACTGAGGCTACTGTGTTCTGCCAGCGGGTGATCCCAACCAACGGCGGCGACCATTTGCTCTTGTAATAAAAAATGGCCATCGAAGTGATCTTGCATATCGTGACCTGTGATAATGGCGATATCAACTTCTTCTTGATTTAGCATGCGCAATGTATCCCGAGTTCCCCCTTCAAATAACGACAGTTTGATATTGTCATGCAGATGCCTAAATGCCATTAGCCGCCGTGGTAAATAGAAAGAGCCGAGCATGCCCGGCACAGCAATGCGAACTTCTCCCATACTCAATGAAGCCATGCTGCGAATATGGTGCTCAGCCTGTTCCATTTGTCCAAGAATAATTTTGGCATGTTGGTAAAGAGCTTCACCTTCAGCGGTCAGACTGATGGATTTATCAGATTTACCGGCGCTTCGATTCACCAGTTTGACATTGAACTCAGTTTCGAGTTTTTTCAAACTTTGGCTTAAGGCCGGTTGAGCAATCTGTAAATGCATTGCCGCAGTGGTAAAACTGCCATGTTGGATCAAACTACAAAAATGCTGTAACTGCCTAAAATCCATAATATAAGCCAAATCAATATTTATCGCGTTAAATATATATTATTTTTATTTTTAATGGCTTGCTAGTCTAATGGGGAATAAATTGATTGGATTGGCAGATGTTTACTGTTTTTTATGGCGCTGAGAGTCGCGATGGTCTTCGCGGGTTAAAGCTTATTCTTGCGCTAAGCCTAGCGTCACTGGCTCTTTATATAAATCTTTATGTGTTCCAAGGCATGTTGCCTGCCATTGCAGAGCAGTTTGCTGTGTTGCCCAGTCATGCCAGTCTATTGTTGTCGATTGGTACTTTGAGTATGGCCGTCTCATTGCTGTTTGTTGCTATCTTGTCAGACAAATTTGGCCGACGTACTCCCATTATGCTGAGCCTGGTCGCTCTGCTGGTCGTCGATCTCATGTTTCTTTTTGTGACTAGTTTCGAGCAATTGCTATGGGTGCGGTTACTCCAAGGCGTGACCTTAGCAGTACTTCCTGCGACTGCGATGGCGTTGTTTAAAGAGCAACTCGACACTAAGCAGTTACTTGTGGCTGGTGCGGTATATATTGCGATGAATAGTCTTGGCGGGATTGGCGGGCGTATCTTAGGCGGATTGTTTTCACAATATTTATCGTGGTCGGCAAGTGTGTGGGGATTAATGTTAGTGACCCTAGTATTAGCGGCGCCAGCATTGTGGTTACTGCGAGAAACAACCGCGGGTTTTATCCCGCCTCCTCATCATGCCCAAAAAAGAGATATGTTGACCGGTTTTTGGCTGCATTTGTCGCATCCAAGTCTCCGATTAACCTATGTTGTTGGCGCATTAGCATTTTTAGTGATGGTCAACCAATTCAGTTTTATTCAGTTACATTTGATGGCGTCGCCTTATAACTTAAATAGATTAGAGGTGACCTTAATATTCTTATGTTACTTAAGCGGGACTTGGGTTTCATTTCATTCTGTCAAAGCGATTAATCATTTTGGCCATAAACGCTTATTGCCGATGGGCGCTTTAATGATGTTGTTAGGGACGAGCTTAACTTGGTTTGCTCCTATCACTATGATCATACTCGGCTTTTTGTTGTCATCGCTGGGTTTTTTCTTGATCCATAGTGCGTGTAACAGCTATGTAGCTGTCACGGCACGTGAGCATAAGGCGAAAGCCACCTCATTATATTTATGTTGTTACTATCTGGGCGCCGCCATTGGCGGCCCATTACTGATGCCAAGTTGGTTAGCCTTGGGGTGGCATGGCGTCGTCTATACATCAAGCTTAATCTTACTGGTTTTGTTCGGTGTTAGTCGTCATTTAGCACGCATTAAGTAGCTATTTAACTTGAGTGATGCGCTTGAGGATGGCATCACTTGGCAGTAAGGATAAATGACCTTGCTCATCAAAATACCAGCCAGTGATATACCCCTTATGACGCATGTCCACTAAGTTGTGCATGATTTCTTTGGCTTCATTTTGCGCACTTTGGTCATCGTAATCGTTAACCTGTTTGAGATAAGCGATAATGCTGGATAGTGATGCTGATTGACTGACGTGGGCCATGTTTGTGACTCCTGACAGTTGCGGGTGATCATTAGTCAAGCACAGTAAGGGGCCGAGGGCAAAAACCGATTCGATTTATATTTGCCTTCACTCGGTATTCGGGCGAGGTGGTTTTTATAGAGTTTTAGTCGCCATCGCTGTCATATTTCATCTGAAATTTATCGTTTGGCGCAGCAGCAAGCCTTTTTAGAGTTAGCTTAGGCTGCTAGAATGTAGCCACAGTATCGTTCTGATACAGCTTTTTACTCTTTAGCTGTAAATCTCAATCTATAAAGGTCAGTGTCCGATGACAACTAAAACGCGTTTTGCTCCAAGTCCAACGGGATTTTTACATGTAGGCGGTGCCCGTACGGCATTATATTCTTGGCTACACGCTCGTGCTAATCATGGCGAGTTTGTATTGCGTATTGAAGACACAGATATTGAACGTTCAACTCAAGAAGCGTGTGACGCTATTCTTGAAGGCATGGAATGGTTAGGTTTGACTTGGGATGAAGGCCCATTTTATCAAACTAAGCGTTTTGACCGCTACAATGAAATTATTGCAAAGATGCTTGCTGATGGTACTGCCTATAAGTGCTATTGCTCAAAAGAGCGTTTAGAAGTCATGCGTGAAGAGCAAGCCGCAAAAGGCGAACGTCAGCGCTATGATGGTTGTTGTCGTGATCTTGCTCCTCGTGGATCTGATGAGCCATTTGTGGTTCGATTTAGAAATCCGTTAACAGGCTCAGTGATTTTTGACGACCATGTTCGTGGCCGTATTGAAATCTCTAACGAAGAATTAGACGATTTGATCATTGCTCGTACTGACGGTGTACCTACCTATAACTTCTGTGTGGTGGTCGATGATTGGGATATGGGCATCACCTGTGTTGTACGTGGTGAAGATCATATCAACAACACCCCAAAACAAATCAATATTTTAAAAGCCTTGGGTGCTCCGATCCCTGAATATGCGCATGTAGCAATGATTTTAGGCGATGATGGTGCCAAGTTGTCTAAGCGTCATGGTGCGATTAGCGTTATGCAGTACCGCGATGATGGTTTCTTACCTGAAGCACTGCTGAATTATTTAGTACGTTTAGGTTGGTCTCATGGCGATCAGGAAGTTTTCTCAATTGATGAGATGATTGAGTTCTTTAAACTTGATGATATCAATAAGGCAGCCTCTGCGTTTAATACTGAAAAGTTAATCTGGTTAAACCAACACTATATTAAGGCGCTTGACCCTGAGTATGTTGCTCAACATTTATTGTGGCATATGAATGATCAGCAGATTGATATGAGTCAAGGCCCAGAACTGACTGCTGTTGTCAGCGCTTTATCTGAGCGAGCTAAAACGCTGAAGGAATTAGCGCAATCGAGCCGTTATTTTTACGAAGATTTTGAGCAGTTCGATGAGGCAGCAGCTAAAAAGCATTTACGTGGCGTAGCCTTAGAACCATTAACCTTAGTTCAAACTAAGTTGGCTGCACTGACAGAGTGGTCTCAAGAAGCCATTCATCAAGTCATTGAAGATACCGCAACTGAATTAGACGTCGGTATGGGCAAAGTCGGTATGCCGTTACGAGTAGCGGTTACAGGGGCAGGGCAGTCACCTGCGTTAGATTTAACCATGTTACTCATTGGACAGGCTCGTTGTGCGCAGAGATTATCCAAGGCGGTTGAATTTGTAGCAAACAGAGTAAATTCCTAAAAAACCCGTTGACACTTTTGGGTGTGCTGCATAGAATGCGCTCGCAGTTGAGGGCAAGGTTGGAAAACAGCAGTGCACTCAAAAGTAAGGAAAACTTAAGGGGTTATAGCTCAGCTGGGAGAGCGCTTGCATGGCATGCAAGAGGTCCACGGTTCGATCCCGTGTAGCTCCACCATCTTTTTCAGATTTCTGACATCGATGAACTCGTTTAAGTAGAGTCTAAACACTTAAGTCCGGGTCCCCTTCGTCTAGAGGCCTAGGACACCGCCCTTTCACGGCGGTAACAGGGGTTCGAATCCCCTAGGGGATACCAATTTTTGCAGTGTTTTAAAAACCTGCACTCGTTTAAGTCGAGTTAAAACACTTAAGTCCAGGTCCCTTCGTCTAGAGGGAAAAGACTAGGACACCGCGCTCTTGATTTAATAAAGAGTCGGCGGTAACCGGGGTTCGACGTTATTTGGATCTCACTCGTTTAAGTGGAGTCTAAACACTTAAGTCCAGGGTCCCCTTCGTCTAGAGGCCTAGGACACCGCCCTTTCACGGCGGTAACAGGGGTTCGAATCCCCTAGGGGATACCAAAATTACTGAGTTTTTGTTTGTGACAAGAATTCGGGGCTATAGCTCAGCTGGGAGAGCGCTTGCATGGCATGCAAGAGGTCCACGGTTCGATCCCGTGTAGCTCCACCAATTTCACAGTGTTAGTAAATGCTGTACTCGTTTAAGTGGAGTTAAAACACTTAAGTCCAGGGTCCCCTTCGTCTAGAGGCCTAGGACACCGCCCTTTCACGGCGGTAACAGGGGTTCGAATCCCCTAGGGGATACCAATTTTTGCAGTGTTTTAAAAACCTGTACTCGTTTAAGTGGAGTCTAAACACTTAAGTCCGGGTCCCTTCGTCTAGAGGGAAAAGACTAGGACACCGCGCTCTTGATTTAATAAAGAGTCGGCGGTAACCGAGGTTCGATGTTAATTTGGATCTCACTCGTTTAAGTGGAGTTAAAACACTTAAGTCCAGGGTCCCCTTCGTCTAGAGGCCTAGGACACCGCCCTTTCACGGCGGTAACAGGGGTTCGAATCCCCTAGGGGATACCAATTTTTGCAGTGTTT